>JAQTHZ010000004.1 GCA_029433365.1 Orbaceae bacterium ESL0721 | reverse complement strand
TTAAGTTAATAGTTCCCTGTTTAAAGCGTCGAACATCACATCGGTATTATCCAGAGATTATAGAAGAGGATACGCCCACATAGTGTGCTAACGAGTGTACAGAAGAAGGCTATGAGATAAAGTGATGTTGATCGTTTCTGCCTACAGCAACCATTAAAAATGATCAAAATAGTTGCTAAAATTAAGAGGAGAGATTGCGCAACCACCCAACCGCATTGGGCGTTTGCAAGTTCAGGGGCAAGGGAGCGCATCAGATTAAAATAGGGAATCCTAACGATAAGCGTAACGGCTGCACCAATTAAAAATAGCCATGTTCCGATCCTATATAGACCTAACATTGCTGTTGCAGCGCCACCTAATATGAACATTGCGCTATACATTTCGATAATGGTAAACGGGGTATCCCATGTTTTGACGGTCGGTAACATGTAGGTTAAAACAATTGTCCAGACAAAAAGAGCGTCAATAAAATCAGCGTGATCGATATGATGACTGATAGATGCGGAATTTGGTTGATCTTGATGGCTAATCTTTTGATCCAACCAAAACGAGCACCTTGATTAGGTTGATTAAAATAGGCAAGCAGTTGGGCTGCAAAGGTCACACCAAAGAGCAGTCCAAAGGTGAAGATCTCATTACTCATTGGCGAGCGCCCAATCCCAAAAATTACATTTAAAGCTCGGAGCGGCTTTCCTAAATGGAACGAGGCTAAAAACATACCAATTGCCATCACTACTAAAGCAATCCAATTAATCTTCTCAAGTTGTGATCTTTGAGGATAGCAAAAAGTGCAGAGTGCAGTAATTAATACCATACCCGCAGCTAACTGCCCAAAAACGGTAAAAAAGACCAGCGGTAACTCATGCATCTTAAATCTCCTCTGGATTAAGGATTTCACCTAACTCATCACCTGATGGTTTAGCATCAACATGGGCTTTAATCACAATATTTGGTTTGGTTAACTCTGAGTGTGGCAGGGGGGGCAATATCCCGCTCATGACCATATTTACGACGCAGCACATCGATATCACCAAACTCTAATGCCCGTTGTGGGCAAGAGTCGACACAGACAGGATTCAACCCCTCAGCGACACGCTCATAACAGCCATCACACTTCGACATTACTCGCTTTTGAGGGTTAAATTGCGGTGCGCCATAGGGGCAACGCATTTCGCAATAACGGCAGCCGATGCAGACATCTTGGTTAACCACGACAAGTCCATCCTCTTGTCGTTTATGCATAGCGCCAGTCGGGCAACCTTCGACACAAGTTGGCTCATCACAATGGTTACAAGCAATTGAAAGGTAGTAGGTAAACGTGCTATTTTTCCAGAGACCATTCACCTGTTGCCATGCACCACCACCATACTCATATACTCGGCGAAAGTTAACCCCTAACGGATTATCTTTCTCATCTTTACAGCTTATCTGGCAAGTTTTACAACCGGTACACTTCGAGGAGTCAATGTAGAAACCATATTGCATTTTGATCATCTCCTCTCATCATAATTTGGATTTGGTAGCATTCAGTGGTCTTATCTCCACCAAATTGGTATGCTGCGGATTGGATTTAGCCAGCACAGTTGGGCGCTGTGAGGTTAAGCGATTGATACAGCCCCCAATGTCGACCCCTTCATCATTGGTCTTTGCCCACAAACCTTGTGGAACCGAGATAACGCCCGGTAAAATACGCGGTGTCACTTTGGCGGTGATATATAATCGACCCCGATCATTATAGATCTCAACTAACTGCCCATGCTTAATATTACGCGACTTTGCATCCACTGGATTGATCCAAACACTGTTAGCAACCGCCTCTTGTAGTTGCGGTAAATTGGTATAACTTGAGTGGACATGCCCTTTAGTATGGAAACCGATCATCTGTAATGGGTACTTTTCAGTGCGATCTTGGTAACCCTCAATTGCTGGTAAATAGGCGGGAATAGGATAGAGTTTGTCCCCTTCCGCCATCTCCCACTCATTGGCAATTTTTGCCAACGCTTCTGAGTAGATCTCAACTCTCCCTGATGGGGTAGTTAATCGATATTTAACCGGATCATCTCGGAACGATTTTAAACCAATAAACGCATCACTATCAGCTAACCTTCGATCAATCACCCCCATACCATCGGTCTCAGAAAATGGCGGTAGATATTGCTCTCTTTGCCGCAACTTATTGTAGAGGTACTCAATCCACTCATCCTGACTGCGCCCTTCGGTAAACTGCGCTTCAACCCCCATTTTTTTAGAGAGCGCTGCTAGCACATCATAGGTTGGGCGATTCTCCCACAGTGGTTTTATCGCTGGTTGCAGACGGATAAGATAGTTATAAGCCCCTGATGAGTAAGAGTTATTAATCAGATCACTATTCTCAACCGACGAAGCATCTGGCAATATCAGATCAGCATATTTTGCCGATGCGGTCATATGGGTATCCCACACTAAAATAAATTCACAATTAGACTCATTTTGTAAGATCTCATGAGTTCGATTGAGATCTGCATGTTGATTGCCAAGCACATTACCGGCATAGTTCCAGAGAAACTTAATCCCAACATCTAACCGCTCTTTCCCTTTTACATAGGCGTTTTTGGCGGTCATCGAAGGTCCATCCTCAATCGCTCTGGTCCATAAAAAGAATGGGATACTGGTTTTAACGGGATTAGGAATTTTAAAATGAGGAACTGGATAGGCAATGTTACCGCCCCAAGTACCAATATTGGTACCTGCCCGACCAAATTGCCCCGTGATGATTGGCAAAATCATAATTGCACGAGCCGTGTGTTCACCATTTTGCCAACGTTGAACCCCATACCCTTGCGAGATCCACGCCGCTTTGGCATTGACAATATCTAAAGCCAATTGGCGGATCTGCGCTGCGGCAATACCGGTAATTTTTTCTGCCCACTCAGGTGTTTTGGGTGTTCTATCATCACCTAAACCGACAATATAGGATTTGTAATCGCTAAAAGGGGGTGCACTATCGGGTAACGTCTCGGCGCTCCAACCTACGCAATACTTATTTAACATCTCCTCATCAATAAGGTTCTCCTCTAACAGCGCATAAGCGATTGCTGCCACTAATGCCGCATCGGTGCCTGGAATAATTGGGATCCACTCTGCATGGTAAGCGACAACACTTTCAGAGTGGCGGGGATCGATAATAATCACCCGCGCATTGCTCGCCTCTAACGCATGGTAAAGCTCGGTAACCTGCCCGCCTCCTGACATGCGGGTCTCTGCAATATTGTGCCCAAACATCACAACTAAATCGGAGTGTTTAATCTGATCAAGCAGAGAGTCATTTGCTGAACCATAAACATATGGGCGAATAGCTGTAATCTGCCCACTAGAGTAGTCACCATGGTAGTTTAAATAGCCACCAATAGTACTTAAAAACCGTTGACAGGCATTACGCCCAGAGACATTAGCACCAGTTGTGCCAGTACCATATTGGTAGTAGATCGCCTCATTACCATAACGGTTAATGGTATAGCTTAACTTATCGGCTAATAGGGTGATCGCTTCATCCCAAGAGATCCGTTTAAACTTACCTTCACCACGTTTACCTACCCGCAATAGTGGGTACTTTAACCGCTCAGGATCATAAGTACGCCAACGTACCGAACGCCCGCGCAGACAGGGGCGGATCTGGTGTTTACCAAAAGTGGGCTCATCTACCCCATCCTCTTCCGAGATTTTGGTAATAATACCGTTTTTAACGTGGACTTTTAAGGGGCAGCGGCTACCACAATTGACAAGGCAAGCGCTATAAAATAGCTTCTCTTCATGAGTAGGATTAGGGGGTAATTGGGTTTGTTCTATTGAATTTGATATTGAATTAGGTACTGAATCTGGTTGCGCCTGTGCAAACGGTAGATGCATACTATTTGCAACTGCTGCCATGCCACTTAAAGCGATCGATTTTTGCAGAAAATCACGTCGACTTAGACTCTGTTTTGACCCGCTCATATCGCACCCCTGCTGTTATCCTATTTTAATGATGTAATAACAATCTGTTTATAAATTAAACTGTTTAACTGGATTTTATAATAATCCAAAACAGGTTAGATGCAAATAAAAACAGGGTCAAATTTGCTTGTTCCACAAAGGTTTTAGCGTAATGATAACTATTATCACTAAGCTGAAAAATCTACATGCCACGTAAATCCGTTTAATCTAAAGAATAAAATTTCTTACACCTATTTTTCAGATCGATTCTTTATTCATTAAAAGATAGCAATAATATGAAGTACAACCCTAAAACATTGGGACGAAATCACGCAAAAGATGAAAAAGAGAAATATTTTATTGATTATTTAATCGATTGCAGACAAAATTAGATTCGCAGCATGTGCTGTGGCTATTTGAGGTAATCACCTGTTATATGGAATGGATCATGGATCCGACAATCTGGATTGGTTTATCAACATTAATTATCCTTGAGATTGTTTTAGGAATTGATAACATCGTATTTATTGCCATTCTGGTCGAAAAAGTCCCCGCAGCACAGCGCGATAAAGCTCGCCTAATCGGTCTAGCATTAGCACTCGTGATGCGAATTATTCTATTAATGTTCACCGGCTGGCTTGTCACCTTAACCGCCCCCCTTTTTACCATATCTGGACTCAGTTTTAACGCGCGTCAACTCATTATGCTTATTGGTGGGATCTTCTTACTATTTAAAGCGACCATGGAGCTCAATGAACGTTTAGAAGGTGGTGCCCAAGAGAGCGGAAAAGCGCGTAAAACTTCTCACTTCTGGACAGTTGTTATCCAAATAGTTGCCTTAGATGCCGTCTTCTCTCTCGACTCAGTGATTACCGCAGTTGGTGTTGTTGAACATATTCCAGTCATGATTATTGCCGTCTGTGTTGCGATGGGGATCATGATGGTTGCCAGTAAACCGTTAGCCATATTTGTTAATAGCCACCCCACGATTGTTATCCTCTGCCTTAGCTTCCTCTTAATGATCGGTTTTAGCTTAGTTGCTGAAGGATTTGGTTTTATTATCCCGAAAGGATACCTCTATGCCGCGATTGGCTTCTCGATTATGATAGAATTTTTCAATCAATTATCGATTTTTAATCGTCGCCGCGTAATCAATAGGAAACCGCTTCGCGAACGAACAGCGGAAGCTATTTTACATCTGTTAAAAGGGGATGTTGAAGAGGATCTAGATAGCCATACTGCTGATTTAGTCTCTGATGCGAGTAAAAATAGTGGTGTCTTTAACCACCAAGAGCTCAACATGGTTGAGCGGGTGCTAGGTCTTGCGCAGCGATCAGTCAGTAGCATTATGACCTCAAGACTAGATGTAGATATGATCAATATTAATGAAGATCGTCAAACGATTCTACATGAGATCTTCGAAAACCCGCACTCCCGTCTGGTTGTAACCGATAACAACTCGATCGATGAGCCGATCGGTATTATCCAAGTTAACGATCTGCTTAAAGCGGTAATTAGTCAAAAAGAGGGTGAAAAAGTGGATATCACAACCCTAATTAAGCAGCCGCTTATCTTCCCTGAAACCGTATCGCTCCTTGTTGCGCTAGATCAATTTAAAAAAGCCAAAACTCACTTTGCCTTTGTGGTTGATGAGTTTGGTTCTATGCAAGGGGTTGTCTCGGTAACCGATATTATCGAAACTATTGCCGGCGAGTTCCCGACAGAAGATGAAGATATTGATGCGCGTCATGATATCCAATATATCGATAATAACTGCTGGATTGCCAACGGCTATATTCCCGTTGAAGAGCTCGTCCGTTTTGTCCCAATCCACCTTGATGATAAACGTGAATACCACACATTAGCAGGTCTTTTAATGGAGAAAGCGCAGCATCTACTAAATGTTGGTGAAACTGTCCAAATTGGTAACTACTGTTTTGAGGTGATCGAGATAGAGAGCCACCGAATTGTTAAGGTGAAAATTACCCAAATCGAGCCAATAATCCTGCCGCCAAAGTAATAACGAGGATAGAACAGAAAAACAAGTTATGTTATAGTAGCCCGTGAACAACCCCCAACCATTACGCACCGTTAAAATCCCTTTTAACGATCATAACCAAGGAGGTGTGCATGCACGATACAGGACCTTTATTAATCGCTATAATCGGTGGCATCGTTTTAGCTGCAATTCTAGGGCTACTTGCTAATCGACTAAAGGTTTCACCGCTTGTTGGTTATCTGATCGCCGGTATTATTTTTGGACCCGCTACCCCCGGTTTTGTCGCCGATACCGAAATCATTCAGCAGTTAGCTGAAATTGGTATTATTCTTCTCATGTTTGGTGTCGGTCTCCACTTCTCAATTAGTGACCTCCTTGCTGTTAAAAATATTGCTATTCCAGGCGCTATTGTACAAATTGCCGTGGCAACACTACTCGGTATGGGAATGGCATCATTTATTGGCTGGTCAATGTTGACTGGACTTGTATTTGGACTCTGCCTCTCTACCGCTAGTACCGTTGTGCTACTACGCGCCCTTGAAGAGCGTAGCTTAATTGAGACTCAACGTGGGCGCATTGCGGTCGGTTGGCTTATTGTTGAAGATCTGGTCATGGTGCTAGCACTTGTCCTCCTCCCCCCTATCACCACCATGTTTGGTGATAATGAGCACTACAACTTAATAGATGTGCTGACCGAGGTAGCTAAAACCGTTGGGCTGGTTATCCTCTTTATTGCCATTATGATTGTGATAGGTCGCAGATTAATTCCTTGGTTACTGGCGAAAAGCGCTAGTACCGGTTCAGATGAGCTATTTACCCTCTCAGTTCTCGGTATTGCTTTAGGGATTGCCCTTTGTGCGGTACAACTATTTGGAGCATCATTCGCTTTAGGCGCCTTTTTTGCCGGCATGGTATTAACCGAATCAGAGCTCAGCCACCGCGCCGCTAACAATATTTTGCCACTTAAAGATGCCTTTGCAGTACTCTTCTTTGTCTCAGTCGGCATGCTCTTTGATCCCCATATCTTAATCGATCATCCAATTGCCACACTCTCGACTATAACGATCATTATTTTAGGTAAATCATTAGCTGCTTATGTTATTGTTCGACTATTTAAACACTCAAAACGAACTGCGTTAACGATTTCGGTAAGTTTAGCGCAAATTGGTGAATTTGCTTATATTCTTGCTGCGCTTGGCATCATGCTTAATGTCTTCTCTGCCGAAGCGCATAGTCTCATATTAGCGGGCTCAATTATCTCAATTGTTGTCAATCCATTTCTCTTTAATCTCCTTGAACACTATCTTGCTCGCACAGAGAATATCGTTGATAAAATGATCGATCCATTAGCCGAAATTAATCAACAGATTCCAGATGATCTTGCTGATCATGCCGTGCTTGTTGGCTATGGGCGACTTGGGCGTACAATTGCCAGCAAGTTAGAACAGCGCAATATCCCTTTCGTTGTAATCGACAACAACCTCACATTAGTTGAACATCTACGTAGTGAAGGGACGGTTGCCATCTTCGGTAATGCATCTAAATTAGAGGTACTCGAACTCGCGCATCTTAGCCAAGCTAAATGGCTGATTCTCTCATCATCAAACGGTTATGAATCTGGTGAAATCTCGATGCATGCAAGAGAGATGTATCCTGAACTTGAGATCTACGTACGCGCCTACTATGATGACGAAGTCGAGTTCATCAAAGAACATGGGGCAACAAAAGTGATAACCGGTGCCGAGGAGATAGCTACCCATATTTTACAGCTACTGCAACCCGATACCTATACGGCTCAGCCATCGCCAAAACCAAAAATATCCATACCTGTCCATGCAAATTTACCTGCTGGAGAAGGGAGCCCAATAGAGAGTCCAATAGAACCTCAATTAGAATAAACACTTGACCTATTTGGATAACTGGCAATAATATGAGCCGAGATTAACTAAAATTTATTTAGAGGGGTGAAGGCAACTTCACACCCTCTCTTATTTTTTCACGGGGTAGATACGGACTACTCAACAAAATGGAGCGCTATTTCAATTAATAATTGAGATAGATAAAGATGATCTAGCTTCACTAGTTATTCTGCTGACACATTTTGAAGCGTATAAGTATCCCCTATATTATCAACTAACTAGGCTCTAACTTTATGAACGCTTTACTTGAAAAACTCTTCCAACTGAAAGCCAAGCAGACTTCGGTCAGCACAGAGATCATTGCAGGTTGTACCACCTTCTTGACCATGGTCTATATCATTTTTGTTAATCCAAATATTCTATCTTCAACCGGCATGGATAAAGAGGCAGTCTTTGTCCTCACCTGCCTTGTCACCGCATTTGCCTCTATGTTAATGGGCTTTGCTGCTAATCTACCTATCGCCTTAGCACCAGCCATGGGCTTAAACGTCTTTTTTGCCTATTCGATTTGTAGCACAATGGGCTACTCATGGGAGATCGGTATGGGCGCCATCTTCTGGGGATCAGCCTGCTTCTTCTTGCTCTCGCTATTTAAGATCCGTCACTGGTTAATTCACCATATTCCGCAATGTTTACGCGTTGGTATCAGTGCCGGTATCGGTCTATTTATCGCTTTTATGGGCTTCCAAAATATGGGTATTGTGGTTGATTCACCAGCAACGCTCCTCACTATCGGTAATCTCCTCTCGCTCAAAGTACTACTAGGCACACTCGGTTTCTTCATTATCATCATTTTAGCTGCCAAAAATATTCACGCAGCTGTTTTGATCTCAATTATCGTTGTCACCCTTTTTGCTGTCTGGTTAGATCCAGAAATTCACTACAGTGGAATCACATCACTACCACCAGATGTAACAACTGTTGTCGGGCATATCGATTTAGCCGGTTCACTCAATCTTGGCATTATGGGCGTTATCTTCTCGGTAATGATTATCAGCCTATTTGACTCATCTGGGACAATTTTAGCATTGACTGATAAAGCAGGACTCTCCGATCAAAATGGTCGTTTCCCAAAAATGCGTCAAGCACTGTTAGTTGATAGCTTTAGCTCAGCACTCGGCGGGCTATTTGGTACCTCATCAGTACTTACCTATATTGAAAGTTCAGCGGGTGTCTCAGTTGGTGGGCGTACCGGTTTAACCGCAGTTGTGGTTGGGCTCCTCTTTTTAGTAGTAATCTTCTTTGCACCATTAGCAAGTCTAGTGCCTATTTATGCCACCTCTGGCGCACTAATTTTTGTCGGTATCTTAATGGTATCAAGCTTAGTCAAAGTTAACTGGTCAGATCTTACCGAAGCAGCACCAGCATTTATCACTGCATTAATGATGCCATTTGCCTTTGCCATCACCGAAGGGGTAGCACTTGGTTTTATCTCATATGTGGTATTAAAAGCGTTTACCGGTAAATTTAAAGATCTCAACCTCTGCGTTATCACCTTTGCAGTGCTCTTTTTACTAAAATTTATCTTTATTGATCACTGATTATAGGTCACTAATTATTGACCACTAATTAGACCTATCTAAAAACTACCACTGCCGCACCCTACCGGCAGTGGTAACAGTAACCATTTATCACCGAACCGCTTAAAACGATCCACTAATCTGCCCCTAATTTATTAGCTACCGCGCGCTAATGCAAGCCGATAAAATAGGCGATTTTTTAGTTTAGAGCAACTCTTTTTTATGAATTTTTCAAAGGCTTTTTTTGAAAGCTTTTTTAAAGAAATTAAAAGAGTAGAGTTTAAAATTTAGGGGGATTAGATAGGGGGTGCAGACCGTATAATCTACACCATTTCGGTTGCGCAGGCAGCGGCGCTGCTCCATGCCCACTGGAAATTATAGCCACCTAACCAGCCAGTCACATCGACCACCTCGCCAATAAAATAGAGATTAGGGACGGTTTTTGCCATCATCGTTTTTGAGGATAGCGCATCACTGCTCACACCGCCTAAAGTCACCTCGGCAGTGCGGTAACCTTCGGTGCCATTTGGGGTGATCTGCCATGCGGTAAATAGGGTGATTATCTCTGCGCGCTGCTGGTGGGTTAACTGTTTTATTGGGCGATCGGCAAGGTCGTCTGGTTTGATCAGTAGCTCGACTAACCGCTTAGGTAGCTGTGTTGCTAAACAGTTTTTGACGCTCATATTTCGATTTTGCTCAAATAGCGTCGTGGGATCGATATCGGGGAGCAGATTAATCACAACTGCTTGCCCAACTTGCCAGTAGCTTGAGATCTGCAAAATAGCGGGTCCAGATAATCCACGATGGGTAAAAAGGATGTTCTCTTTAAACGAGATATTGGCGGTGGAGTGCGTAACTACATCAGTTTCTATTTTGCGATCACACGCACCCAATCTCACCTCCGCTTTTACCGCCACACCAGCTAGCGATGCTAACTCTTCACGTAGTGGGCTATGTAGGGTGAATGGCACCAGCCCCGCGCGGAGAGGAACAACCGGCAGGTTAAATTTTTCGGCAATTTTATAACCAATTGTTGTCATCCCTAAAGCGGGCATTGAAAGCCCACCAGTTGCCACAACCACTTTGTCACCAAGCAGCTCACCTTGTGAAGTGGTGAGAGAGAAGCCAGAACCGGTGACTTGCGTATCAGTAATGTGAGTATCAGTAACGTGAATATCAGTCACTGCAGTCTGCATCTGGAATTTGACACCCCCTTTTTGGCACTCAGCAACTAGCATATCGACAATACGCTGGGCGGAATCATCGCAAAATAGCTGACCGTGATCTTTCTCATGATAGGGGATCTGGTACTTATTGACCAATTCGATAAAATCCCACTGGGTAAACCGTTTTAGCGCAGATTTACAAAAATGGGGATTGGTTGAGAGATAGTGGTTAGCGTCGATGGTGAGGTTGGTAAAGTTACATTTGCCGCCACCCGACATTAAGATCTTGCGACCCACCTTTTTACCATTATCGACCACCGTAACCGCAAAGCCGCGTTGGCCCAATAGGGCTGCACAAAATAGACCAGCCGCACCGGCACCAATAATAATAACTTCTGATCGCATCATTAATCTCTCCTCACCTTTTAAGGGGCAAATTATAACAGTTTCAACCATAAAAAGGGTAAGCAGATATGATGAGGATTGCCTGATAAAAATCCTATTAACTATCTTTAATTTATCTTTTATCTATGTTTTACCTATTATCTATTTTTTTATCTATTAGCACTGTCGCTACATATTAGCTTTATTAATAACCGATCAACCAGTTATTAAAATCGTGACTTATAAGTATTATTTATTTGACCAAAACTTGATTTCTCGCTAATTTTTTCAACCAATATAAAAGCAAAAAATGTTTTAGGAGCAAGGCTATGTTATATAACCGGAGTCAGGAAAAAGATAACTGTGGTTTTGGGTTGATTGCCCATATCGAAGGTGTGCCAAGCCATAAAGTGGTTCGTACCGCGATTCATGGTTTAGCAAGGATGCAGCATCGCGGTGCCATATTGTCTGACGGTAAAACTGGCGATGGCTGTGGTTTACTGCTCCAAAAACCGGATCGTTTTTTCCAGATAGTGGCAGAAGAGTCGGGCTGGCGTCTTGCAACTAACTATGCTGTTGGCATGATCTTTTTAAGCCAAGATGAAGGGGAGGCAACAGCAAGTCGCGCCATAGTTGAGGAGGAGCTTACCGAGGAGACCTTATCCGTACTTGGTTGGCGAGAAGTTCCGATTGATACCTCAGTGCTTGGCGAAATTGCCCTCTCCTCCCTCCCACGTATCGAACAGGTTTTTGTCAATGCGCCTGCTGGTTGGACTAAGATCGATTTAGAGCGACGCCTCTATATGGCGCGTCGCCGTATGGAGAAACGGGTTAAAGATAGTACATTTTATGTTAATAGCTTCTCGAACCAAGTTATTGTCTATAAAGGGCTCTGCATGCCGAAAGATCTGCCACGTTTCTATTTAGATCTGGCCGATCTACGGATGGAGACAGCAATTTGCCTCTTCCATCAACGCTTCTCAACCAACACGGTGCCACGTTGGCAACTCGCGCAGCCTTTCCGCCATCTGGCGCATAATGGTGAGATCAATACTATTGAGGGGAATCGCCAGTGGGCACGCGCACGATCTTACAAATTTAAGACACCACTTATCCCCGATCTCCAAAGTGCCGCCCCATTTGTGAATGAGACCGGCTCTGACTCAAGCTCGCTTGATAATATGTTAGAGCTCTTTTTAGTTGGTGGACTAGATCTTGTCCGCGCTATGCGCCTATTGGTGCCACCGGCATGGCAAAATAACCCCGATATGAACGAAGATCTTCGCGCATTTTTCGATTTCAACTCGATGCATATGGAGCCGTGGGATGGACCGGCGGGTATTGTGATGTCTGATGGGCGTTATGCTGCCTGTAACTTAGACCGTAATGGTCTGCGCCCTGCCCGTTATGTGATAACTACCGATAACCTTATCACCTGCGCATCTGAGGTAGGGATTTGGGACTACCAGCCAGATGAAGTGGTGACTAAAGGGCGTGTTGGTCCAGGTGAATTGCTAGTGATTGATACCAAAAAAGGGGTGATTTTACAGTCGGCAGAGACCGATAATGATCTCCAAAAACGGCACCCTTACCGCGAATGGATGCACAAAAATGTTAAACGGCTAATCCCATTTGAAGATCTCCCTGATAGCCATATTGGGCATTTTGATGATGTGATGCTTGCCTCCTACCAAAAACAGTTCGGTTACTCGTTTGAGGAGCTAGATCAATCGCTACGTATTTTAGGTGAAAATGGGCAAGAGGCGACCGGTTCGATGGGGGATGACACCCCATTTGCAGTTCTCTCAACCAGACCGCGCCTCATCTATGACTACTTCAGGCAGAAATTTGCCCAAGTGACCAACCCCCCTATCGATCCACTGCGAGAAGCCCATGTGATGTCACTTGCAACAAGCATCGGGCGGGAGATGAATGTATTTGCCGAGGCAGAGGGGCAAGCGCACCGCGTATCGTTTAAGTCACCGGTTCTGCTCTATTCCGATCTACAGCAGTTAACTGCACTTGAGTCACGCTACTACCGATCAGAGACGTTAGATATCACCTATGAAATTGATGGTAGTCTGCGTGATGCGATTGAGCAGCTGTGTGGTGATGCCGAGACTAAAGTACGTGAAGGAGCGGTGCTGCTCATCTTATCCGATAAAAATATCGCCCCTGACCGGCTTCCAATTCCTGCACCGATGGCGGTTGGCGCGGTACAGCAGCGGCTGGTTGAAAAAAATCTCCGCTGTGATGCCAATATTATTGTGGAGACAGCCAGTTGCCGCGATCCACACCAATTTGCCGTGCTGATTGGCTTTGGTGCAACTGCAATCTACCCCTACCTCGCTTATGAGACGTTAGCGCAGATGATCGATCAAGGTGCGATTACAAAATCGTATCGCGATGTGGTTATCAATTACCGTAACGGCATCAATAAAGGGCTCTATAAGATCATGTCAAAAATGGGGATCTCAACGGTTGCCTCCTACCGCTGCTCAAAACTGTTTGAAGCTGTAGGCTTGAATGATGAGGTGGTTGAGCTCTGTTTTAAAGGTGTTACTAACCGGATTAACGGCGCCAATTTTGATGATTTCCAGCAAGATCTCTTTAACCTATCCAAAAGGGCGTGGTTAAAACGTAAACCTTTAGATCAGGGTGGATTACTAAAATTTGTCTATGGCGGTGAGTATCACGCCTATAATCCAGATGTAGTGCAGTCGCTACAAAAAGCGGTCAATAGTGGCAGTTATGAGGAGTATAAACGGTATGTGGATATTGTTAACCACCGCCCAGTTGCCACACTGCGCGATCTTCTACAGTTAAACCCTAAAACATCTATTCCGTTGGATCAGGTAGAGCCTGAATCAGATCTATTTAAACGGTTTGACTCAGCAGCAATGTCAATTGGTGCATTAAGCCCTGAGGCGCATGAATCTTTAGCAACTGCCATGAATACGCTAGGTGGCTTCTCTAACTCTGGCGAGGGGGGCGAAGATCCGGCGCGTTATAACACGATTAAAGTGTCGCGAATTAAACAGGTCGCCTCTGGCCGTTTTGGGGTGACACCGGGCTACTTAATGAGTGCCGATGTGATTCAGATTAAAGTTGCCCAAGGGGCAAAACCGGGCGAAGGGGGACAGTTACCGGGTGATAAGGTGACTCCGTATATTGCCAAATTGCGTTTTTCCGTGCCGGGAGTAACCCTTATTTCGCCACCACCACATCATGATATCTACTCAATTGAGGATTTAGCACAGCTCATTTTTGACCTGAAACAGATCAACCCAACTGCGCTGATCTCGGTGAAATTGGTCTCAGAACCAGGGGTGGGAACAATCGCAACTGGTGTTGCTAAAGCTTACGCTGATCTGATAACTATTTCAGGTTATGACGGCGGAACGGGCGCAAGTCCACTCACCTCGGTTAAATATGCGGGATCACCTTGGGAGCTTGGTTTAGTTGAGACGCAACAATCTTTAGTTGCCAATGGTCTACGCCATAAGATCCGTCTCCAAGTTGATGGTGGATTAAAAACGGGGGTCGATATTGTTAAAGCAGCGATTTTAGGTGCCGAAAGCTTTGGTTTTGGTACCGGTCCAATGGTCGCATTGGGCTGTAAATACCTGCGCATCTGCCATCTTAATAACTGTGCAACGGGCGTTGCAACGCAAGATGAGATATTACGCCGTGAACATTTCCACGGTGTCCCTGAGCGGGCGATGAACTACTTTCGCTTTATTGCCCGTAATACCCGTGAGGTGATGGCAGAGTTAGGGGTGAGCCGAATTGTTGATCTGATTGGGCGTACTGATCTCCTAATTGCGTTAGATGGTATTACTGAAAAACAGCGCAAACTGGATCTCTCAGCTCTCCTAAAAACGGCTACATCTATCGAGGGCAAACCGGTCTACTGCACATCGGATAATCGCCCATTTGATAAAGGGGTGCTGAACCATGAAATTATGATAGAGACGCAAAATGCGGTTGATAATCGCCAGAGCAAAAGTCTCTATTTTGATATCCAAAATACCGATCGCTCGGTGGGGGCAGCGCTCTCTGGTTATATTGCGAAAAAATATGGCGACCAAGGGTTAGCCGCTAACCCAATTTCACTTAACTTTAATGGTACCGCAGGGCAGAGTTTTGGCGTCTGGAATGCTGGAGGAGTTGAGTTAACCTTAACTGGCGATGCCAATGACTATGTCGGTAAAGGGATGGCGGGCGGTCGCATTGTGATTCGTCCACCGCAAGGCTCAGCCTTCAAAAGCCATGAGGCGACCATTATTGGTAACACCTGCCTCTATGGGGCAACTGGCGGTAAACTTTTTGCTGCTGGGCGTGCGGGTGAGCGTTTTGCTGTCCGTAACTCTGGTGCAATTAGTGTTGTTGAGGGGATTGGTGATAACGGCTAACGGCTGTGAATATATGACCGGCGGAGTTATCTGCATTTTAGGTAAAACAGGCGTCAATTTTGGTGCCGGTATGACTGGTGGTTTTGCCTATATTCTTGATGAAGATCGCGAATTAAATAGACGTATCAATAGTGAGCTGGTTGAAATACTACCTGTCGCCGATTACCCCATCCATGAGGAGCATCTACGTGGGCTGATTATGGAGCATGCTCAGTTAACACACTCAGCATGGGCAGAGGAGATTTTAGCTGATTGGCAACGATTTGCCGACTGCTTTAAGTTAGTCAAACCAAAATCAAGTGATCTAAAAACACTACTTGGTCACCGTAGCCGTTCAGCTGCTGAACTAGATCTACGTATCGAAGCATAATAAGGGGAGATGCAGATGAGTCAGAATGTTTATCAATTTATCGATTTACAGCGTGTCGATCCACCTAAAAAACCGCTTGCGATACGTAAAATAGAGTTTGTTGAAATTTATGAAGGGTTCTCGTCCGCACAGTCAGAGGCGCAGGCTGGGCGCTGCCTTGCCTGTGGTAACCCTTACTGTGAATGGCGCTGTCCAGTCCATAACTATATCCCTAACTGGTTAAAACTGATTAGAGAGGGCAAGATTTTAGAGGCGGCAGAGTTATCCCACCAGACAAATAGCCTGCCCGAAGTGTGTGGGCGAGTCTGCCCACAAGATCGCCTCTGTGAAGGGTCATGTACCTTAAGTGCCGAATTTGGTGCGGTGACCATTGGGAGTATTGAACGTTATATTACCGATGAGGCGTTTAAGCTAGGCTGGCGCCCGAACCTTGCCAATGTTGAGAAGAGCGGTCGCCGTGTTGCAATTATAGGGGCAGGTCCAGCTGGTTTAGCCTGTGCTGATGTGCTGGTACGTAATGGCATCACACCGGTAGTCTTTGATCGTAATCCTGAAATTGGCGGTCTGCTCACATTTGGCATTCCCGCCTTTAAATTAGATAAAGCGGTATTGGTTAATCGACGCAAAATCTTTACCGAGATGGGGGTAGAGTTTCAGCTCAATACTACAGTTGGTCAAGATATTATGTTACAAGAGCTACTTGATAATTATGATGCCGTTTTTGTTGGCGTTGGTACCTATCAATCGATGCGCGCTGGGCTGATTAATGAAGATGCTAAAGGTGTTTACGATGCCCTCCCATTCTTAATCGCCAATACCAAACATATTATGGGGCATGGTCAAGCTGCTGATATGCCTTATGTCGATATGCAGGATAAAAAAGTGGTGGTGTTAGGGGGTGGTGATACGGCGATGGACTGTGTGAGAACCTCAATTCGCCAAGGTGCAACAAACGTTATCTGTGCTTACCGCCGTGATGAAGCAAATATGCCAGGATCAAAGCGCGAAGTGAAAAACGCCCGTGAAGAGGGGGCGGAATTCCTCTTTAATGTGCAGCCTATCTCTATCGAGGTGGATAATATCGGGCAGGTGACAGGCGTTAAAATGGTAAAAACAGCACTTGGTGAACCTGATGAAAAAGGGCGCCGATCGCCCGTTATCATAGCAGGATCTGAGTTTATTCTGACGGCTGATGCAGTCATCATGGCATTTGGTTTTACACCGCATAAGATGCCATGGCTGGCTGAACAGGGGGTTGAGTTTGATAGTCGCGGTCGCGTGGTTGCGTCAAGTGAGAACGGCTACCAGACAACTAACCCAAAAAATTTTTGCGGGCGGTGATGCGGTGCGCGGCTCTGATCTGGTTGTGACAGCAATCGATGAGGGGCGTAAGGCGGCAGAGGGGATTTTAGACTATTTAGAGATTTAGGCATCTCTCTATTTTTATGCGCATGGTGATGGTTATGGCCATCACCAATCACATTTATCACAAAATAGAGTAATCTTTATGCTAAATCCTCTCTTTTCTCCTATTTTTTAACCATTTAGTTACAGCAAATGAGAGATAGATAATCAGTAGATTAGCAGCTAGCGCTGACAGAAAACAAAATATAATCATGGGAATAATCTATGCCGAAGCGGTGAGGTAGGTAGTTGTCGACTAAGTTATCAACTAAGTTACCAATGATTACAAGAGATATAAAAAAGGTAACCGTAAATAATAGCCATAGTAACGAGAATTTGAGTGCGCTCATTTTACTTCTCCAATTGGTTTAAAGTCACTCGTGACGGACTTAAAAGGCAGATTGCTCTTTCCATTAAATAGTTTGTAGTTGAATAGATTACTGCTAAATAAATTGCTGTAAAATAGATTACTGCTAAATAGATAACCGTTAAATAGCTTGCCGTTAAATCGATAATATAAATAGAGAATCTTCACTTTTTATACAGTTGTGTAAAACCCAATCTGTCTCAAAAATAATACTATTGATTTTTCAACTGATTAAATTATAAAGGGATTTTTTTTATAGCGCTCAGTTGAAAACGCTATATAATGACCGCCGATTTTATTAAATTCAATCATATACACATTTTCCCTAAAGGTTTTATATGTCTAATCAAGATGATAACTTCAGTCAGGAAGCGGTCCCTGAATCAGCCAGAAAAAGCACTCTCTCCCTTGCCTTTATTATGCTCAGTTTAACCTTCTTCTCTGCCAGTATGTGGGCGGGTGGTAAATTAGGTACAGGGCTCAGTTTTAACCAGTTCTTTTTAGCACTTTTTGTTGGTAATCTGCTTTTGGGGATCTATAGCGCAATGTTAGGCTACATTGGCGCCAAAACAGGTTTTTCAACCCACCTTTTAGCACGCTTCTCCTTCGGCTTAAAAGGGTCATGGCTCCCCTCCTTTTTACTCAGTATTACCCAAGTGGGCTGGTTTGGTGTCGGTCTTGCGATGTTTGCCTTCCCTGTCAGTAAAGCAACGGGGGTAAATGCCTACTTACTTATCGGCATCTTTGGTCTATTGATGACAATTACCGTTGCCTTTGAGGGGATAAAAGCGCTTCTCTACCTCTCAATTATTGCGGTACCAGCTATTGCCATTTTAGGTTGCTACTCGGTCTGGATTGCGGTAAATGATATGGGTGGACTCCATGCCTTGATCGATATCACACCGTCAGAGCCGATCAGTTTTGCCACAGCACTTACCATTGTTGTGGGGTCATTTATCAGCGCGGGGACTTTGACTGCTGACTTTGTCCGCTTTGGTAAAAGAGCTAAAAGCGTATTCCTCATCACCATTATCGCCTTCCTGTTTGGTAACTCGTTAATGTTTATCTTTGGTGCGGCGGGTGCGGCATCAGTTGGAGAGGCAGATATTTCGGATGTGATGATTGCCCAAGGTCTAATCCTTCCTGCCATAATTGTTTTAGGGTTAAACATCTGGACTACCAATGATAATGCACTTTATGCCTCAGGTCTTGGCATGGCAAATATCACTGGGCTATCGAGTAAAATGATGTCGATTGTTAATGGGCTGTTAGGTACACTCTGTGCGGTCTGGCTCTATAACAATTTTGTCGGTTGGTTAACCTTTTATCGACAGCTATTCCACCAATCTGGTGTACTTTGCGATAATATTTATGTCGACAGTATTACCACTCAATGGCGGGGTGATTATTGCGGACTATCTATTAAATCATAAACATTATCAGCAATTAGTTAACAGTAATAAGAAACAGATCAATACCGTTGCAATTATTGCGGTGATAATTGGTATACTTTGCGCCCAATATTTACCAGGTATCATACCACTCAACTCGGTGCTGGGTAGCGCAATAAGTTATATAGTCATCATGTTACTATTAAGAAAAGTTACTATTTAAAAAAGTTAGAATCTAATGAGGCAAAAAATGGGTGTAATCACCGCCATAAATAATGTGCGTTTAGCAAATCGTCCTGATCTCTATCAGATAACGATTAAAGATGGCAAATTTAGTAAAATTGAGCAGCAAATTGCGCCGATTGAAGGTGCATTAGATGCAGAGGGTGGATTAGCGATTCCCCCTTTTATTGAACCACATATTCATCTCGATACCACGCAGACAGCAGGTCAACCGGCTTGGAATCAGTCCGGTACCCTATTTGAAGGGATTGAACGCTGGGCAGAACGTAAAGCAACGCTAACGCATGATGATGTAAAAGCGCGGGCAATGCGAACGCTAAAATGGCAAATTGCCAATGGTATTGGGCATGTGCGTACCCATGTTGATGTCTCGGATCCTTCGCTAGTTGCCTTAAGAGCGATGTTAGAAGTTAAACAGGAGATTGCACCATTTATCGATCTGCAAATTGTCGCCTTCCCACAAGAGGGGATCCTCTCCTATCCAAATGGTGAAGCGCTGCTTGAAGAGGCGCTAGAGCTTGGCGCCGATGTGATTGGTGCCATTCCGCACTTTGAGTTTACGCGGGAGTATGGGGTTGAATCACTCCATTACATGTTCAAACTGGCCAAAAAATATGACTGTCTGGTTGATGTTCACTGTGATGAGATTGATGATGAGCAGTCCCGTTTTATCGAGACACTGGCAGCTTTAGCCTATAAAGAGGAGATGGGTGAACGCGTGACAGCAAGTCACACCACTGCTATGCACTCCTATAATGGTGCGTATACCTCAAGGCTATTTCGTCTGCTTAAACTTTCTGGTATTAACTTTGTTGCCAATCCACTGGTCAATATTCATCTCCAAGGAAGGTTTGACACCTACCCTAAACGCCGTGGCGTGACGCGCGTGAAAGAGCTACAAGAGGCGGGCATTAATGTCTGTTTTGGGCATGACGATGTATTTGATCCATGGTACCCACTTGGTACAGCAAATATGTTACAAGTGCTCCATATGGGGCTGCATGTCTGCCAGATGATGGGTTATGAGCAGATCAACCAAGGGTTAGATCTCATCACCTATAACAGTGCCAAAACCTTACATCTACAAGATTACGGTATTGAAGTTGGTAAGAGTGCAAACTTGGTTATTCTACCGGCAGAAAATGGTTTTGATGCCATTCGCCGCCAAACAGGAGTACGCTACTCAATCCGTCAAGGTCGAATAATAGCCGAAACCGAACCAGCCAAAACCTATATCTACCAACCAGATGCTGAGCTAGTTACTTATAAATAATCTGTTATTAGTAATCTGTTATTAATAATAAATAAAAAGGCGATGATTTAACTCATCGTCTTTTTATTGTTTAAATTTTAAAGTTTTCTCAGTCTAAATAGAATCAATGTTTTTTGATTTTTAACGAATTGCATATTCTGACTATAAAGTACAAGTGGCAGCATTACCTAGTGAGGATCTCTATTTTGAGGATCATTTACTCCGTAAAAATGTCCGCCGGCATCTTCTGTTTTTTTATTTCATAATCTTTTAAATATTTCTCTAAAGGATATGCTGTTCCCAATTCATATATTTTTCCATCATCTTTATCTACTATAAAAGGAGAGTTTCCTATTAATTGACAAGATGATTCACCAGTTTCAAGATACTCTTTTGATTGAAAACAAAAAAACCATCCTTCGGAGAAACGACCTTGTAGAGTAATAACAAGTGGAATATCAGACTCTTTTATATATTCGTTTGCTTTTTGCACGGCATTATCAAAAGTAATCATTATTTTGTCTTTAATAATTTAAAAGATTCATTTGCCCCTAACTCCGTTTTTGCCTGCTCTCGTAGTTTATCTAACTGTTTATCCGCTAAGAGGCTTTCTTAACAAAAATCATAAGGAATACAATGAGCTCCTTCTAACCCTTCATATTTATTTATTGCATCTTGACCTTCAGCAATAAATTCCACATCAATAGGATCAGGAGGATTATTTGGATCTTTATAATTACCTTCCAAAAACGCCTTATATTGCTCAAGAACATATAATAATTGTTCTCTTGTCATTAAAACTTGTTGTTCCTCGACATATTCAGTGCCTAAAAATACATAATCTCCCGTAATTAATACCCAATGCGCATTACCTATACCAAAATTACCATTTGGTGCTCTGCTATTTTCTAAATCAGTAATATTATTTATCCAGATATTGACAGAATTGATTGAATATTGAAGATCATCCGATAACCAAGCCGCTATTTTTCGCGCATACGCCACGACCTTGCTTAGGAGCAAATCGCATATTTTCATTATATTCTCTTCCGGAAGGTGAAAATTTTTTATAATCTGGTATCCACCAGTAATAAATTAGTCTATTCATTATTTACTCTTACCTTGATATATAGGCCAGGCAGTAGCTCCTGTTCCATTTGGTTTTTTATAGTATCCTTCAATTTTTAAACCACTTGAAGACGTTCCAATCCATTTTTCCGATTCTCCATGTTTAGGCGTGGAGTTTTCAAAAGCATTTTTAATTTCTCTTTCTGTTTGATGTTTCGACCAATGTTCAGGGAAAAAAGTTGTTTCAGCTGATTTTTTATACCACTTACCTGTTTCAGGATCTCTAACTGATATATAACCTTTTGTTACGCCGTTAGCATCAGCTTCACCTATCCAAGTATCGACTCTAATATTGGGATCACGTAAATAATGACCGCCAACACCACTTTTTGAACCATCTTTATAAACTTTTATTTCACCATTTAAAATGTGATCAGTGTTAATGTCTATTGGTCTATTTTTACCTGCCTGCTTTTGTACCAGCTCTGCGGGTGAAGGAGATGATTTAAGATTTTCTAAATAATCCCCAACATTATTAACATCAACAACGTCACTTTCAACTTTATTTATAATATTTTCTTCGCCAGTATTAGGTTTTTTAACAGGTTTGCTAGCACCACTTTCGTTAGTTGCACGGGGATTGAATGTTGGCTCTTTTAGTTCAATTTCATGCCGGTACCTTTGGTTATTTTTAGAGAGTTTTTCAATATAGACTTTGATGTCTTGTATTAATGATGGTTTTTGTCCAGCTGGGGTTGCATATTTGATTGAGACAATATTGTGGGCAGCAGATGGGACTTTATTTAGGAGCATGGTTTTGCTGCCAAGAGCTAAGTCAAAAAGCCCATAAGAAATCCCTTCATACCCTTTTGGTACAAGCCCTGACCAAGCTATAACATCTTCCCCAAGGGTTGTCACCTCTTGGTCGG
>JAQTHZ010000003.1 GCA_029433365.1 Orbaceae bacterium ESL0721 | reverse complement strand
CGAAGTTGATAGCTTCCTATTTAGAATGGGATCTTATTTTTTTGCTCATAATAGCCTACTTTTTAGTGTTAAAAAGTCTCTATTAAATTAGGGAAAGATCAGATGGCAGTGGTTAGAGTGAGATGGATAAATGGCTCAACCTGTTTGGTAATTTTGACCACAGGGACATCTACCCACCTTACTACCTCCCAAACCCAATCTGCCAACTGCTATCGCAGCAGGATTTCTATTTAACAGTGAATTTAGCAAATAGTTACTCTCCTATTCACATCACCTTGGTGCATCATAACGCTCTTTGCGTTTTTTCGAGAAGACCACTTGCCAGAGTTGGGTTGTTCTGGCGCGGAAGGTGCCGGCACAGCAGAGGAGGTAGTAGGTGAACATGCGAACTCCTCTTGCTGTAGTGTTTGCGTTCTGGCTTATTGCGCATTAAGTTTTATGCTATGCCATCAGCGTTTTATCATACTCAGACCAAAGTTTTGCCAATCTTCCATAATAAACTGGTTGCTCGGCTTAACTGTGCAATTGAGGGTAATACGCCATTGGGAAAGATATATTTATTGAGCCAAGGATCATTACCAAGATGGGAGGTGTTAGTACCGATGGTGTGGAGAAGAAAGTGAGTCCATCATCAGCTAATAGACTGTTTAGTTTGGTGAAATAGGTGGCAAGGTTAATTGCGTGACCGAGAACTCATCAGCACATACCGATTGAGACGATGCGATTGCACTTCATCTAGATCGCGGTAATCCATTAGAGCAATCTCAACTGGTAGACCTTGGCAACGCTTTTGAGCATAATCAGCTTGCTCTTTCGAGATGGTGATCCCTTTCACTTCGCAACCATATTTTCTGGCAGCAAATTCACTAAAACCACCCCAACCACAACCAACATCAAGCACTTTCATTCCGGGCTTTAACTGTAACTTTTGTGCTATTAGATCCAATTTTTGCTCTTTGCGCTTCATCTAAATTATTGGCATTTTTTCCAGTAACCGCAGGAGTAATTGAGCTCTTTATCTAACATTTTTTCAAAGAGATCATTACCAAAATCGTAATGTTTTCGCCCAACAATATAGGCGCGAGTTTTGCTTTGTAAGTTGAAAAGTAGAAAACGGAGTTTAGTGATGAGATCAAATTCTTGGTGTGGACTTTCTCATCCAAATTATGTTGAAGAATAATGTTAATCATCTCATCTATCTGATCTGATTCCACTTCCCTTGCATGTAGGATTCGCCTAATCCGATCGACCCTTTGAGCACCTGTCCATAAAAAGAGTCATCATTGATCTGAACATCCCACGGGTTACTTCCGGTTAATTTTAATTGGTGTTTCATCTAATAATTTTACGATAAGTTGCTTTTTATGATTCATAGTATTAGCTCAGCTACAATAATCATAATGGGGATTAGACCCGCTATTATGAACTTATTTTGTTAAATTTATTTAAATTTAAACAGAAAATGTAAACGAGCTTTAACTATACTCCTGATTAAAAAGAATTAAAAGCTACTTAAGATCCTAGCTGGTTCATTTACATGCCCTCCTTTGCGTGGGTAGTAACTTGCAATAAGCGAGAGTAACATTGCGGTGCAAAAGACGATAATATCAATAGGATCTATTTTCGAAGGTAAAAATCGACAAAATAGATATGGCTATTGAGTAATTTATGCCCCTAAAAGGGACTCAATAAAGCCCATAATCGAAGAAAGCTGCCACGAAACAATCACCCCCAATAGTACGCCAATCACACTACCAATAAATCCAGAGATGACGCCGTACCAGATAAAGATGCGGCGAATTAATTCCATTAGTAGCACCTAAAGTCTTTAAATGGCGATATCACGCTGTTTATCTTTCACCGCAATCACTAACGTTGAGACAATATTAAAACAGGCAAACGCCAATCACCACAATCATCGCTAAGTACATGATTTGGCGAATCATCTGAATATCGTTGTACATATAACCATAACTCTGCTCCCCAACTCGATGCGACAAGAGTTGTTGCAAGATTGAGTTTAAAAAGCGTGATTGATAACGCTACTCGCGTGATAGAGATCTTCACATTGATCATCAAACCCGTCACGCTATCACCAAGATTCAACAGTTTTTGTGCATCTTTAAGGGGGATAATTGCCAAATTATTACTTAAGCTCCCATTAAGATCTAATATGCCGGCGCGACTCGTAGCCGGATTCGTTTTGGCGGTTTGAGTTGATTATCTTGGCTAAGGAGGAATCAGTAGCGTAACCCAACTATCCTCTTTAGCTCCTAATGTTTGGGCTAACCCACCAATAATAATCTGACCCCTCATCGGCTTTAAATGTTTGCCAGCGATCGTTAAGCACATAATTTGGTAGCTTACTACTTGCTGTTTCTGCTGGATCGACTCCACGGACCTCGATTGCACTCAATTTGCGCCCATTTTCAAGCAGACCGGTAAATCTGACATAAGGCATGATAGGAGGTTATATTACTATCTTGTGCTAACTGCTGCGCTAACGGTTGCCAGTTCTCTATAGTTCCAGTTGTCGAGTAGATCTGACCATGCGGCATGACCGATAACACGCGATCTTTTTAATTCACGTTCGGAAACCATTCATAGCACTTAACCCAATAATTAACGCTGCCAGCCCAATGGCAATACTGAGTGTTGAGATGACTGATATAAGCGATACCCATGCCACTTTTACGCAGCCCTTTGCGAAATTTTATCGCGGCAACTAAGGCTAAACTCATCTTATTTACCCGCTGTGCTGTTTTGGTCTGCTGTGAGATCTAACTTACCATCGCGCATAACTAACTGTTTATCCAACTTATTGGCTAATGCGAGATCATGTGTTACCACTAAAAAGGCTACCTTGCTCAATGTGTTACCACTAAAGGCGGTACCTTGCTCACTATTGAGCTTAATAAGAAGTTCAAAAAATCGCCTCGGCGGTGGAGCGATCCAAATTACCGGTTGGCTCATCTGCCATCACAAGTGCGGGGCGATTAATTAGCGCACGCCCTATCGCTACGCGCTGCCGCTCCCCGCCTGATAGCTCTGATGACCTATGCCCTGCCCGTTTGGCTAGGTTGACTGACTCAAGCATCGCCATCGCCCGCTCTTTCGCCTCATTGGGCGAGACGCCACCAATTAAGAGTGGCATGGCAATATTTTCTAAGGCGGTAAAATCGGGTAAAAGGTGGTGGAACTGATAGACAAAGCCAATTTTTTATTCCGCAGTGCTGCCTTTTCAGTCTCTGAAAGTGCACTCATCTTTTGGGATTGAAAAATAATCTCACCCAAACTTGGTCTATCTAATCCACCTAACAGATGTAATAAGGTACTTTTTCCTGAACCTGAGCTACCAATAATGGCAAGCAGGGATTTTGGGTAGATATCAAATGTGACATCTTTTAACACCTCGGTAACTAAACTGCCCTCTTTATAGGTTTTACAGAGATGTTTTGCTGAGAGCAGAGGAGTTTTGTCCAGCTGTTTAGTAGAGAGATTATTCATAACGTAACGCCTCGGCGGGTTGAATATTGGCTGCCTTATAAGCAGGATAGAGCGTTGAGAGAAGTGATAAACATAGTAATCCAATAATAATTATAATCACCTGCTTCGGTTCAACTAAAGTCGGTAGCGTAATACCGGCAAATGAGAGATGCAGTAGCTGCATAAGATCATTAAGATTGAGCGCCAGTATCACGCCTAAAATGGTTCCGAGCAGCGTACCAATGATGCCTGAACTCGCACCTTGAATAATAAAAATCAACATAATTTTGAGCCTAGAAAGTCCTTGCGTCTTTAAAATTGCCACTTCGCCCTGCTTCTCTAACACTAGCAGTGAGTGAGGTGATGATATTGAAGGCGGATATTGAAGGCGGCATCGGCAGGTGATGATATTGAAGGCAATCACAATCAGGCTAATCAGTAACCCCATCACATTTTTTTCCATCTTAACCGCTTGAAATAGTTCACCACGTTTTAATCGCCAATCTTTAAAAATAAGATTATTAGGCAAAGCACTATTGGTAACTGATTCAATATTAAGAGGATTTGATAAAAAGAGGCGCCAACTGGTAATGGTATCGGCAGGGTAACGTAGTAGATTTTTGGCATCGGTTTGATTGATATAGATAAGCGATCGATTGATATCATGGTTAACATTAAAAATGCCCGTAATAGTAAAAAGGCGCTGTGACGGAATTCGCCCAACTGGGGTGACTTGACTCGCTTCAGTCACCATAAGGCGGATCTTATCACCCACCGTCACTTTCAGTTGATCCGCCAATTGATAACCGATAATAATATTGTACTGCCCTGCCTGTAGATCGTTTAAATCACCCCAATAGATATAGTCACGAACCGGATCATACTCATTGGGATCAACCCCCATTAACGTAGTTACTGTAATCCCATGCTCACTTTGCAACACCACATCGCTAGTGATTAGTGGTGTTATCTGATTGACATTGGGTATTGTTGTAAATTGCTGGCGAGGGAGATCATGAGTATTGATACGATATTGTGATGAGGTGATTTCGGCTTGCGGTAAGAATCGCAAAATATTATTTTGCATCTGATTTTCGAGTCCATTCATAACAGATAATACGACGATAAGCCCTAGCGATCCTAGCATAATGCCTAACATTGATAGCCATGAGACAAAGCGACCAAATCCACCATTTTTTTGCCCATAAATATAGCGAAAGCTGATAAAAAGATTAACGGGCGAAACATTTTTGACATAACTGCACACCTATCCCTAAAACATCGATGGATTTAGATTGATCACTATTCTTAATAAATATTCTTAATAACTGTTTTTAATAGTTAATAGTTATAGCTCTGATTAACAGCCATAATTAAAAGCAAAGAAATTAACCTGTTTTTGCCGATCATTATAGATAAATCGATTAAATCGCCATAATCATTATAGATAAATCGATTAAAAATCGCCATATCATACAGCATTAAACTGCGGTAGCAAACCTGTTGCACTTTGCGTTATAATTGAGAACTATTTTAAGCCATATCATTAAGATTTTTATGTCAATATCTACCGTTACCACCCTCCCACAAAAAGCGGGAGAGGTAAAACAGTTAGGGCAGTTAGTGGGCTCTTCACTCTCGCTGGTTTGTGCTCAAATTATCAATGCACACAATGGACTTGTGGTTATTGTCACAGACGATATGCAGCAGACGACCCGCATACATGAGGAGCTGAAACAGTTCTCCTCGATCCCATCCCTGCTATTTCCAGATTGGGAGACGCTGCCTTATGACAGTTTTTCACCCCATCAGGATATTATCTCTGAAAGGCTTGCCTGCCTCTTCCAGTTAACGCATATTCAAAAAGGGGCGTTAATTCTCCCTATCAATACACTCTTGCAGAAGGTCTGCCCGCGTAACTACTTTAGTGAGCAAGTTTTCATTTCATGAAAACGGGTCAGAAGATGAGTCGAGATAATCTCCGCATGCAACTTGAAAATGCTGGTTACCGCGCTGTGAGTCAGGTGATGGAGCATGGTGAATATGCGACGCGTGGATCACTGTTTGATCTCTACCCAATGGGCAGTACCCTCCCTTTTCGGATCGATTTTTTTGACGATGAGATAGAGACCATTCGCACCTTTGATGTTGAGACCCAGCGCACTATTACCGAGGTTGATGCCATCGAGCTGCTCCCCGCCCATGAGTTCCCTTTTGATAAAAATGCTATTGAACTATTTCGGAAAAATTGGCGCGACAATTTTGAAGTGCGATTAGATCAAGAGAGTATCTATCAGCAGGTGAGTAAACATATTTTGCCAACGGGTATCGAGTATTGGCAGCCGCTCTTTTTTGCTGAGCCACTCACCCCGTTATTTAGTTACTTCCCTGATAATACACTCGTTCTCAATACCCGCCATATTGAGCAGTATGCCGATAAATATTGGCAGAGATATCGAGCAGCGTTTTGCTAGTCGAAAAGTCGATCCACTCCGTCCGCTTTTACCGCCTAACCAAATTTGGCTCCGTACCGATGAGCTGTTTGCCCACTTTAAGCACTACCCACGTGTGGTTTTATCGACAGAGAGTATAAAAGAGTCAGCAAATCAAGTAAATCTGCCATTTGCAACACTACCGGAGATGGCAATACAGATTCAGCAGCGCGATCCTTACCAGCGATTTCAACAGTTTATTGACCAATTTTTTACTCAATATGCTAACGGTAAAATCATATTTTCAGTAGAGTCCGAAGGGCGTCGGGAAGCTTTGCAAGAGGTGTTAGCACGTATAAAGATCTATCCCACTTTTTTACCCAATTTAGATGATCTTTCGTTAATATCGAACTGTGATCAAGATCATCTCTTTTTAACCATTGGCTCTAGTGAACAGGGCTTTATTAATACGCAGGATGAGATCGCTTTTATCACCGAAAATGAGCTATTTGGGCGATCGATCATTAGGCGGAGAAGAGAGTCAAAGCAGACTATCAATAGTGATCTGCTTATCCGCAGCCTAGCTGAGCTGACCCCCGGTAAACCGGTTGTCCATCTTGAACATGGGGTGGGTAGATATGCTGGCTTGACAACACTTGAGACCAACGGTATTACGGCGGAATATCTGCTGCTTATCTATGCTAACGAGACCAAACTCTATGTACCTGTCTCCTCACTTAATCTTATTAGC
This sequence comes from Orbaceae bacterium ESL0721, assembly GCA_029433365.1. Classification (GTDB taxonomy): domain Bacteria; phylum Pseudomonadota; class Gammaproteobacteria; order Enterobacterales; family Orbaceae; genus Gilliamella. The sequence continues at coordinate 22,012 of JAQTHZ010000003.1, read as the reverse complement.
CGTTATTCAGGTGGTGATGCTGAGAATGTCACTCTTAATAGACTTGGTACTGATAGTTGGAGTAAAGCGCGCCAAAAAGCGGCCGAAAAGGTGCGAGATGTTGCGGCGGAGCTATTAGATATCTATGCTGAACGGGAGAGCAAACCAGGATTTGCGTTTGTGCAAGATCGAGAGCAATACGAACTATTTTGCCAAGGATTCCCCTATGAAGAGACGGAAGATCAACAGCGAGCAATCGGTGCTGTAATATGGTGATATCGTGCTCACCGCAAGCGATGGATCGTCTCGTCTCGTGGCGATGTTGGATTTGGTAAAACCGAAGTAGCAATTCGTGCTGCCTTCCTTGCTGTGATAAACCATAAGCAGGTGGCACTGTTAGTCCCAACTACCCTACTTGCTGAACAGCATTACGAAAACTTTTGTGATCGATTTGCCAACTGGCCTATCCGGATTGAGAGCCTATCGCGCTTTAAAACTGCTAAACAGCAGCAGGCAGTTATTGAGGATCTCAAACAGGGGAAAGTGGATATTGTAATCGGTACCCATAAACTGCTACAAGAGGAGGTGAAGTGGCGTGATTTGGGGCTCTTGATTGTTGATGAAGAGCACCGTTTTGGGGTACGTCAAAAAGAGCGTATCAAAGCAATGCGTGCCAATATCGATATTTTAACGCTAACTGCTACCCCTATTCCACGAACACTCAATATGGCGATGAGTGGGATGCGCGACTTCTCAATCATTGCCACGCCACCGGCTCGCCGTTTAGCGGTGAACCGTTTAGCGGTGAAAACATTTGTTCGTGAATATGATGATATGATGATTCGTGAAGCGATTCTGCGTGAAATTTTACGCGGTGGGCAGGTCTACTATCTCCATAACGATGTTGCAACGATTGAAAAAATTCGGGATCAACTTGCCGAGTTGGTGCCAGAAGCAAGGCTGGCTGTTGCCCATGGGCAGATGCATGAACGCGATCTTGAGCGCATTATGAACGATTTTCACCATCAACGCAGTAATCTACTGGTCTGTACAACGATTATTGAGACCGGTATTGATATCCCAAATGCCAATACGATTATTATTGAGCGTGCCGATAAGTTTGGCTTGGCGCAGTTGCACCAACTACGAGGGCGAATCGGTCGTTCTTACCATCAGGCCTACGCCTACCTTTTGACCCCTCACCCTAAATTACTGAGTAAAGATGCAAAAAACGGTTAGAGGCGATAGCGCAACTTGAGGATCTTGGTGCTGGATTTGCTTTAGCCACCCATGATTTAGAGATCCACCCATGATTTAGAGCGGTGCCGGTGCCGGTGAGCTGTTAGGGAGTGATCAGAGTGGGCAGATTCAATCGATCGGTTTTAATCTCTATATTGAGCTATTAGAGGATGCTGTAAAATCGCTACAAGAGGGGAGAGAGCCAACGTTAGAGTCACTGTTAACCAGTCAACAGACCGATATTGAGCTCCGGCTGCCAACTTTAATTCCTGACACTTTTGTACCCGATGTCAATATGCGTCTATCACTCTATAAACGGATAGCTAGCAGTGAAGAGGGTGATGAATTAACTGAAATAAAAGTGGAGATGCGCGATCGCTTCGGGCCGCTCCCAGATCCGGTGCTCTTTTTACTAGCAACGGCAGAGATTCGTCAACAAGCAGCTCGGCTTGGCATCACTAAAATAGAGTTTGGCGAGAAAGGCGGTTTTATTGAGTTTGGTGCCAAAAATAGTGTATCGATAGATTATTTAATAGAGATCATCCAGAAAGAGCCTAAAAATATCGTTTAGAGGGTCAAAATAGATTAAAATTGCTGACTACTGAGCTACCGCGCACTGAACGTATCGATTATATTAAAAAATTATTAACGACCTTTGCGGAGAATCGAGCTTAGTTAACTCGTTAATATTAAAAAATTTTATAATTAATCTGACAGATTCAACTGTCTAATAAATCAGAACAATTAATAAAGGAAGGATAAAGAGTGAAAAAGAGTCTAATTGCAGTTACCACAATTGCTATCTTAGCCGCTGGGTATGTTGGTGCCTCATGGTACACCGGCAAAGTTATTGAAGATAATATTGATAATAGCCTTGCAGAATTTACCGATCAGTTAAACAGCCAGACTAAACTATTTGATACCAAAATAAGCTATAGCAACTACCAAAAAGGGATCTTTTCAACCAAATTACATCTTACGATCAATGCCCACCTTAAAGAAGATGAAGTTAATCAAAGAGTAAATTCGAAAGAATTTGACGATATTATATTTGATGATGATATCACCATCTATCACGGACCCTTGATCCTATTGCAGCCGTTACCAAAGGTCACCTATTACCATTGAAGAGCTGGATTGAATACACCACAACTGAAGCAGCATCGCCGAAACTGTGGCAGTTAGCTGGTAATAAGCCATTTATTACCGCTTATGCAGGTGTAAGTTACCAGAATGCAATTAACCTTAACGTGATGAGTAGGCCGATTGATTACCAAAATAAAGAGGATGAACAGTTACTCTTATCCGCTGGTGAGATGACCCTTAAAAGCCGTCATAACTTTGCTATAGAGGAGTTAAATATCGACTTAGATAAATTCGCTTATCTTGTTAAAGGGGTTGCTTTACCCGTAATTAATTTTGAAAATTGGCACTTAGCTGTACAACCCAATAGCGATAATAGTGCCACAACATATCGATTTAAAGCGGATAACTTTGACATCAATATCCCTGATAAGTTAATTGGTGCCAAAGTAGGAATTGCGATTAATAATTTACAGTCTCAAGGTAGTATCCATAATATAAATATGGATGTCACTTATAAAGCAAAAGCGGATAAAATTAGTATAAATTACCCACTCTTTGATTCAAATAACAGTGAACTTCTCATTAATGATTTAACCATTGAACAGGCATATCAGTTAAAACAGTCAAAATATGTTGATGGCTCTTTTAAAAGCACTGTTGGTTCACTCAATTATGGCAAACAAAATATTGGTAGTGGCGTATTAAATATGGACTTTAAGGGGATAAATTTTAAAGAGATAGATCTATATAGTTACTTCGATCAAGATAATTTACCGAATGATAATGCAAAGCCAGCACCATTAATCTTTAATATAGACAAACTAAATTGGCACAATAGCGAAGGTGATATCAATTTAGTCATTAATTTAGCGTTGACAGGTGTCAATAGTTTTGACGCGGATGTGGGTATGGACAATATTGAGTCAATGAAATTTAAATTTGATGCGCCATCTAGAGTGATTGCTAAAATATTAGCTCAGTGGAACAACCCTAGCCAAGATGGCGTCATTAGTCGCCAAGTTGACAATATGGATAGTTATGTTCAGATGATGGGGCAACTCTTTTTCAACCATTCAGATATGATTCTATTCGAAAAAGATGGCGTTAAAGGGTTCTTTACCGATGTAAATTATCAGAAAACTGCTCCCAATGTTTATATAAATGGTAACAAGATGGATAAGAGAAGTTTTTTAAATAATTTTGACGATTTAGAAGAAGATATAGATGACGATATGGAAGATGATTTTTAGTGGTTGATGATTAGTCGTTTATAAACATAAATTATTTGATAAGAGGGCTTGGTTAAAAGCCCTCTTCTGTTTTTAATAAACAAGTTTTAATAAATAAGTTTTAATAACTAAGTTTTAATAACTAAGTTTTAATAACTGAATTGTTATAACTGAATTTGTATAATTGAACTGTTATAACTAAATAATAAACAACTCAATTTTTAAAAACCAAATTTTCTAACCATATTTTGCTTAAAACAACCATAACCCTAAAACAAATTTGCAAAACAGATGAGATCTATCTTTAAAATTGATCTATCTGTTTAACAACAGAGGTTCAAATAACGGTTTTCGCCAGCCGGTTAATATCTCAGGAAGAGGGGCTGTTTTATCTTGTTGCCACCTTACATAGTGGTTAATAAAGCGCCTTGAGATAAGTAGCTCGACACTAACTCCATACTGTTTTGAAATAATTTGTGCTGCCTCTTTGAGTAATAATGTGGTCTCTTTATATTTTGGGTAAGTGTTGATGCGTTGAATGGGGGGGGAGTTCGATGATAGGTTCATAGAGGAGTGCTAATATTTTTTCGCCGTAGAGTCTTATATCTTTACCTTTTAGCCCCAAACTTGCCAACTCTGCTAGTGAGGAGGGTTTGTAGCGAGCTATCTTCCATAATAGCTCCTCCTGAAGAACAAAATTGAGGGCTATATTACAACTTTTGGCAAGATTATAACGCCAACTAGCTAATCTTTGCAGCAGCGCTAGCCCTTTACCGTTTAGCTGCCAACCATTTTTAATCTGTAGATAGGCGTAATTAGGATCGATGACAATTCGCTTGCGATCAACTGCAAGTTCACACTCCTCATAGGCCGCATTAAGCCAACCACTATCAAGCAGCAAGGCTTTGAGTCTCTCCACTAAAGGGATGAGATAGAGCACATCATTAATAGCATAAGCACACTGTTTATCGGTCAATGGTCGCTGTAGCCAATTAGTACGCACTTCGCTTTTATCCAGCTCAACACCAAGATATTTTTTAACTAAAGTGGCATAACCAGTACTAAGTGGATTGTCTAAAAATGAGGCTAAAATTTGGCTATCAATGATAGGCGTTGGAATGAGATCAAAATAGTGTTGAAAAACATCAATATCCTCACTGCAAGCATGAAGATATTTCTGGATATGGTGATCAGCTAATAGAGCCACAAAAAAGCTGTATTAGTCCAAGTTTAGGATAAAAAGTGCGAATCCGGATAAATTCAGTATCAATAGCAATACGATCTTTTTGATACCGCTACAATAGTTGGTCAACTCTTCATCTGTTTTAATTATTCTATGGGTGGAACTCATGGTCTAATTTTCGCCCTTTATTTAATGTCAGCTTGTTTATCAAAGAAGTGAGATCGATAACAACAATCTCACAACGGGTCATCAATCGAATCGGCGGTCCCCAAAGACCATAGCCGCTATTCACAATACTGGTAAATTTATGGTTGGGATCGACATAGATACCATGTGGATTTTTATAAAAGATAGTCAACAACCAAGTTTACTGGGAAGATCTGCCCACCATGGGTATGGCCTGATATCATAAAGATCTACCCCTTTCTCGGCCCGGTTCATTAAGATCTTGCGGTTGGTGATCCAATAAAATAATCGGTAAATAGTAAAGAGATCATCGAGTGCGCGTATTGCTAGATTGGTAACAGTAAGAGAACTCATCAGCGATGCCCGCGCTGTTTTAAGTTTTTCAGTAATATAATCATTACGTCCAATTAGGGTGATACCGAGTTTATCATCATATAAAACATCATCTTTTAAGGAGATGCATATTGGCACTTTTATAGGCTGTCGCAATGTTCTCAAGGCTATTATTGGGTTTATCAATACTGGCGTATTCATGGTTACCAAAAATGATATAGGTACCATATTTGGCTTTTAACTGTTGAAACTGTTTATTAAATCCAAGCAGAATAAAAGGATCTATTCGCGAATCGATAGTATCACCAGTGATAACAACTAAATCGGCATTAAGTCTATTCACTTTATCTACCATCTGTTGAATAAATTGCGGTGTCACTATTTCACTGATATGGATATCAGTAAGTTGCACAATGCGTAACTTCTCCTGCTTTGCCGGCTTATCAATTTTCACCTGATATTTAACAATTTTTGGATTAATTTAGCGATCATTACCGTAGATGAAGAGGCTGCATTACCGTAGATGAAGAGTGACTGTGCAGATAATATAGATAATTTTGTTGGCGAGGTTTGGCCGGAATTTTTAAAGCTGATGAGATATAGGATATCAAATATGATTAAAATATAGAACGCACAGATAAAAATACCAAAGATAATCGATCCAATAAGCGGAATCCAGTAGCTGGAGAGATCACCCAATAATCTTGATAAAACTAATGAGAATCCTACTAAAAATAGAGTAATCCAATAAAAACAGAACCGATACCCGTCAATTGAAATTTAAACCAAAATTGCCACCTTTACCAACATATAAGGTAATTAAAAACTGACAATTATCGCTGCGATTTGCACGAAAATCATGATAAACCTATCAACTAATTGCTGAAAATGGTTATCATATCAGAATTATTGACGCTAAAAAATAGTTGTTTATCATCAATATTTTTTTAGTAAAAAGTCCAGTTGTTGAAGAGAGCTTTGTTTAACAGAACTGATCAGAAGTTAGAGATACATATTAGAACAGAACTGATCTTCATTTTATCTTCATTTTAGCTATTAGCATTTTTAAACAGTAAAATATCAAGAAAAAAAGAATACTTATAAATTTATAAACCAAATATGGATTATAGATAAAAATAAAGAACAGTAGAGAACAAAATATATAGGCGAATATAGTTTTTAGATTAAGTTTAAAACGTTTATATGAAATAGCGTAAATCATAAATAACATAAATACAAAACTGAGAAAATACCAAAAATAGATATACCCCTCTTTAAATGAATCTAACTATTTAACAAAGTGTATTCTAATAACGTTTTTTGCCAACCGTTAATCAATTGATAATAATTAACTTTTTATAGCTAACAACCTTTTAAACTGTAGTTTAGCGTACTCTGGAACGAAGGCAATCGCTTATGATTAACATAGCTCACACAACAATTGCCGTTTCAAGCCTAAAATATTAAGATTCAACTCTTGTTTTTACGAACCTAAAATATTACAATTTTGGAAAAACATCATGAGATTCAACTCTTACATTTTTACAGACCTAATATTTGAGCGATTGGAAAAATCAGAAATGCAATTTGTGGAAAAAAATCATGGCAGAAATCAGGAGTTCATAGATGAAAAGGTAAAAAATAATGAACTTATGATATAAGCTATTTGGGTTGTTCTATTTGGTTTAAACCGTTTATTAGACAAAATATAGATAAGATCAAAATCATTAGAATTAGCGTAAAACAGAAAAATAGTCCAAAAATTTTATAACCTATAAAGTAAATGTATATGTTTATTAATCTGTGGAGTTTTTTAAAACAATAATTTGTGAAAATGCTGAAAATAGAGCGCAAACCAATAAAGACTATTAGCAAAATTAGTTAGGTGAAATTGAAACCAGAATTGTAGTCTTTTCCTAAATAATAAGGAAATACAATAGTGACTATAAATAAAGAACGACAGCAAAAATAGATAAGTTTCTAACATGATTATCCTATTAAAAGAGAAAAGGTGATAAAAGGTTGTTAAAAAAAACGCATTAAGGTATCATAACAGAATTTAGTCGTTTTTAAAGCTGATGATATAGACAGCTAACGTTGTTAAAACGCATTAAATTCGAAGTAAAATGTTAATAACGTTGAACTACAATATTTTATCAATAATCCGATCAATAATTGCAGATTAGGTTATTAAATTTTTTCATAAATTCCACTGTTAAAAATAGTCATTATTAAAAATATGGATAGACATCACGACCACCTCTTTCTCCACCCCTATTGAAAAGTTGGGTGATTGGACCTTCGATGAAAAAGTAGCCGAGGTTTTTTTACCTGATATGGTGCAACGATCGGTACCAGGTTACTCAAATATTATTGCTATGATAGGAATGCTCGCAAAACGTTTTGCGCAGCCCAATAGCAACATTTATGATCTAGGCTGTTCGTTGGGGGCAGCGACACTATCGATTAGACGAAATATTGACCAACCCAACTGCCAAATCATCGCTGTTGATAACGCTATGCCGATGGTAACGCGCGCAAATGCATAAAGCAGCGACACCTGCCTCGGTTATCTGTGCTGATATTGCTGATATTGCACATCTAGATGCCTATAAAGCGGCGACACCTGCCTCGGTTATCTGTGCTGATATTGCTGATATTGCAATGGAAAATGCATCGATGGTGGTACTTAATTTTACTTTACAGTTCCTAAACCTAAAGCAAGACAGCAGATGCTTGATAAGATCTTCCAAGCTTTAAATCCCAACGGTATTTTTAGTCATTTCAGAAAATTTAGCTTTGATGATAGTAAAATTAATGATCTGCTTTTTTAATATGCATCACGATTTTAAACGAGCTAACGGTTATAGCGAACTTGAGATTAGCCAAAAGCGGACAATGCTAGAAAATGTAATGTTAACCGATACAGTTGCAACCCATAAATCTCGACTTAAAAAATCGTTGGATTTAACCATGTAGAGACATGGTTTCAGTGCTTTAATTTTGGCTCCATCATTGCTATTAAAGATGGCTAGCTGTTTTATAAAAACAGATTCTAGAGAGCTGTTTATAAAACGATGTTTATAAACGATGATGATAGATTTTGGCAAGTTTTTATAAGTTAATCGCTAAAGAATTTTTTTTTAAGAGAAAATATAGATGATAGATTTTGGCAATTTTTATAAGTTAATCGCCCAAAAACGCCCAACTAATGATCCAAGCAGTTGGCTAGAGATTTTGCCAACTCAGCTAGCTAACTGGAAAACAGAATCTGATAGCCGTTTTAACCACTGGGTTAATAGCATTGCGCACCTGCCAGAGATCAATCAGCCAATCGAGGTTGATCTCACAAATGGCGTCACAGTAAAAACAGAGACGCCGATATCGGTTGGCGCACAGCAGCGAATTGAGAAGCTGCTAAAAAAATCTAATCCCTTGGCGCAAAGGCCCTTTGATCTGCATGGTGTTGTTATCGATTCCGAATGGCGTTCTGATCTCAAATGGCAGCGACTTCGCCCTATATTGATGATTTGTATGGTAAAACGGTTTTAGATGTTGGCTGTAATAGCGGTTATCACCTCTGGCGTATGGTGGGTGCTGGCGCGCGCTTAGCGGTTGGTATCGATCCTGCTTGGAGGTGATCAGAGGGCGCATCTTTTACCATGATGGCGATGCCAATTTGAGATGGTGCGTAAACTGCTTGAGGTGATCAGGAGGGCGCATCTTTTACCATTGGGAATTGAAGCGCCGCCCCAAATTAAAATGCTTTTGATGTCGTCTTTCGATGGGGGTGCTCTACCATCGAAGATCGCCACTTGATCACCTTTATCAACTAAAGGATCAGCTGGTTTCTGGCGGTCAACTGGTTTTAGAGACCTTAGTTATTGAGGGTGATCTGCATCAAGCGTTATTGCCGCAAGATCGCTATGCGCAGATGCGAAATGTCTACTTTATTCCGTCAGTGCCAACTATGATTAGTTGGTTAGAGAGGTGTGGATTTAAAGAGGTGAAAATGGTCGACATCTCTCCAACCACTAATGATGAACAGCGTACCACAGCATGGTCGTCGGAACAGTCGCTGGCGGATTTCCGTAAATCCCGATGATCCAACAAAAACTGTCGAAGGCTACCCTGCACCGATGGTACTATGTTGGAGAGCGCTATTTAACAATCATCACCTATTAGGAAATAGATCTGATGGTACTATGTTGGACATAAAAGATATGCCTCATGCTTAATTAGTATCGTTAACAATCATCACTATTAGGCAGCAACTAAGTGACAAATGGCTGCTTTAACGGCATTTGATAGACACTATTTTGTCTCCCATTTTTCAATTTTTTAAACTAGGTTTAATGTGAATATTCAACAACTTTTATCTCAAAAAATTTCTCAAGCAATGGTGGCTGTAGGTAGCAATGCAGATGCATTAGTAAAACCATCCGCCAAAGTGCAATTTGGCGATTACCAAGCTAACGGTATTATGGCTGCTGCGAAAAAGTTAGGTCTCCACCCCGTCAATTGGCAGAAAAAGTGATAGCGCAGTTGGATCTTGGCGATGTAATCGAAAAAAGTTGAGATTGCAGGTCCTGGTTTTATCAATATATTCCTAAATAACAGTTGGATTGCCGCACAAAATGAGCTGGCATTACAGAATGATAAACTTAATATCACCTATACAAACAGTGGTTGTTGATTACTCAGCCCCAGATATTGCAAAGAGATGCATGTCGGTCACCTTCGTTACCAGAAGTACCAAACAGTGGTTGTTGGATTACTCAGCCCTGAATGTTGCAAAAGAGATGCATGTCGGTCACCTTCGTTCGACCATTATTGGTGATTCATCGGTCAGAGTACTGAGCTTTTTAGGGCATAATGTAATTCGGAGCCAACCATGTTGGTGACTGGGGTACCCAGTTTGGTATGCTTATTGCCTATTTAGAGAAGATGCAAAATGAGCATGCAAATGATATGGCGCTCTCCGATTTAGAGTCCTTCTACCGCCAAGCTAAAAAATGTATGATGAAGATGCCGAGTTTGCCGAAAAAGCGCGTAACTATGTGTTAAACTACAAGGCGGTGATGAGTATTGCCTCACTATGGGCGTAAACTGGTTGATATTACCATGTCACAAAATATTGCCACCTATAAACGGTTAAATGTCACTCTCTCGCTGCTGACACCATGGGTGAAAGCATCTATAACAGTATGTTACCGGTCATTGTTGCCGATCTAATGAGTTTATGAACAGAGAGGGTTAAAAGTAACGGCGCAACGGTGGTCTTTTTAGACCGATAGGCGTTATCATCCAGAAAAGTGATGGTGGCTACCTCTATACTACAAACTGACATACGCCTGCCTTAAATATCGTTACGAAAATCTGCATGCTGACCGTATCCTCTACTATATCGACTCGGCAGCATCAACATTTAGAGCAGGTTTGGATGATTGCGCGTAAAGCGGATTATATTCCTGAATCTCTTAAACTCGAACACCATATGTTTGGAATGATGTTAGGTAAAGATGGCAGACCTTTTAAGACCCGTTCCGGCGATACCATTAAACTTAATGATCTGTTAGATGAGGCAATGCAGCGTGCAACTGCTTTAATTCAGAGTAAAAAATCCACAGTTAACTGGCGATGAGCTAAAAGAGGTAGTTGAAGCTGTGGCGATTGGATCGGTCAAATATGCCGATCTCTCGAAAAAACGAACCACCGATTATGTCTTTGACTGGGACAATATGCTCTCTTTTGAGACCGATTATGTCTTTGACTGGGACAATATGCTCTCTTTTGAGGGTAATACCGCACCTTACCTGCAATATGCCTATACGCGCGTACTCTCAATCTTTAAAAAGGCGGATCTCACTGCCTCTCAACTGACAGGTAAAATTTTATTAGATGATGATAAAGAGCGTGCATTAGCTGCAAGACTCATTCAATTTGATGAGACAGTTGCCGCGGTTGCAAACGAAGGAATGCCACATCTACTTTGTGCTTATCTATATGATATCGCTACGCCTATTCTCAAGCTTCTATGAACATTGCCCAATCTTAAACGTAGAGAGGAAGCAGTAAAAAATGAGCCGTTTAAACTGGCTGCTCTAACAGCAAAAACCTTAAAACGGGTTTAGATATGTTAGGTATTAAAACAGTTGAAAAGATGTAGTCAGCAAAAGTGAACCAGTTAGTAAAAATGAAATAGTTGATAAAGAAGAGTTATATTAAGAATCAATTTGAGTTATAGTTTTTTGGATAATCTCTTTTTTTGATTGGTAATTAATAATATTAAACAAGTAGTTATATTTAATAATTGGATTGAACAGTCAATTTAATTGGTAAACTGAACAATTTTGATTAATTAATCTAGAAAATAATACTTTAACTATTTCATTTAATTACCATTTTTTAGCTTTATACTACTTGATCTTGACCGTTTTTTATTAAAATGTGTAGAGTTATTTTTGCATACAACATCTTACTTACTGTTTTTTTAATGACTCTTGTGATAGAGATGTATGAATAAGGTGTTTAATTAAATGATTAAATAGGTTAAGAGAGCAAATATGACGTACTACAGCAAATCGGTAAATCTCTATCTTGATCTTCTGATTAGCTTTTTATCCTCCTTTTTTGGGGGATTTTTTTGTCTCAAATTCGATATTTTAACGTAATTAATACAATAAACGATCCGAGGAACCCCTGACTATGTCTGATAACAAAAACCTTGCTATTAACCAGTCAAAATGATTCGGATCAGAGCTTGAAATTTTTTTTAATAAAAGATCCGCGAAAATGGCGGTTGGATCAATGCATATGCATGCTGACCGCGCCTTTACCATCACCACTGACAGTTTTGATATCTACCAGAAACAGACATTAATTGAGAAGTGGGATACCTTAGATAGATTAAAATCATCGATGAGTGAGGATGATTACTATCGCCATTTTAGTATGGCTGTTGAAAGAATGATTGAGCAAGGGTGTAACAGCAGCAGGGTCATTTGTTGATATTGATCCTATAGCAGAGGAGCGTGCTATACGTGGTGCGCTTAAAGCGAGAGAGGCATATAAAAGATATTACGATCAAACTGATCAATCACCTCTAAAAGGGGTTATTGATAAAGAGGCGCGTTACTGGTTTGATAAAGGGGCTGATTTGGTAGATATTCTAGGCGGCTTACCAAGGCGTGATGAGCGTGATCATGGTGAGGAATGAATGGGGCTTAAACATCTTGACGTGTTAATGGATAGATCGGGTGGTTGGGCAAAAATGGTGCATGTCCATGTCGATCAGTTCAATTCGCCAGATGAGATTGAGACAACAGGTCACCGACAAAACGTTAGAGCACGGTATGCATGGCAAAGTTGTGGCTATTCATAGCATCTCTATCACTGCTCATAGTTTAGAGTATCGTCAAAAGTTATATAAAAAGATGCGTGAAGCGCAAATGATGGTGATAGCTTGCCCATTTGCTTGGATCGACAGCCCGCGCCGTGAAGAGCAAGGCCCAACCCGCAATTCGCTAACACCAGTGGATGAACTAGCTGCGGCAGGCATTCCAGTTGCAATTGGTACCGATAATATTAGTGACTATATGTTGCCATTTTCGACCGGTAATATGTGGGAGGAGTTAAAATTGTTGGTAACTGGTTGCCGATACACTGATTTAGATAATATTATTAACGTTGCAACGATTAATGGTAGAAAAAAGCGTTGACCTTCTAGGTTTAGCTTAGTTGACCTTCTAATGTTTCAAACCTATTTTAAGAGGATAGATTTATCTACACAGTTTTGCTAATGTAAAAAAGAGTAAAATTGTGTAGATAAAAGATCTAGTTGTAAGATGGCTAGCTAGGTAAAATTTACCGGCTACTCTCTCCTATTTACCGCCTACCAATTTTTTAGGTTGGATAAGCTGGTTTGGTTGGTTTTAGGCTTACGGCACGTTTATCTTTGGTTACCGACACAAAGCTTTTTACTTCCGGCTCTAGTCCTACTTGATCACGAAGGTAGCTGACAGATTCAATATCAAGCCCATCCATTTGCCTCGTGCTAAGCTCTTTGGAAGCAAAATATTGCCATAACGGATACGTAGTAGCCTGCTCACCTGAATATCGACCGCCTCCCACATTCTACGCACTTCACGATTACGACCCTCTGTAATTGTGACATTAAACCACTGATTTAACCCCTCCCCTTGAGCAGATTTAGAGATTGATTTAAAAGCCGCAGGTCCGCACCGCATATTATCTTCGCTGCGCTCTAAAGCTGTTCATCACTCACTTGCCCCCTTTAGCAAATACCCGCACCGCATATTCACGCTCTATCTCATGACGGGGATGTGCATTAAACGGTTGGCTAACTCACCATCGGTCGTAAATAGCAGCAGACCTGGAAGTGTTAATATCTAATCGACCAATATTGATCCAACGGGCATTTTGTAGACGTGGTAGGCGGGTAAAGACGGTTGCGCGCCCTTCCGGATTACCGCGTGAGCAGATCTCACCCCTCTGGCTTATAGTAGGCAAGAACACGACACACTTCGCGCTCTTTTGGACGAATTTGGACAAGGTGACCATCAATTCGAATTTTAGGGCTATTATTGACATCAACACGATCACCTAACGTGGCAATTTTACCATCAATACTAATGCGCCTTGCAGTTATCATCGACTCAATTTCAATTTCAAGTTGCCTTGATCCATGTCCTAAGTTGGCTAACACTTTTTCTGTTTTAATCGGTTATAACTTTCACTTCCATCATTCACACTACCCTTTTAACTCCAGTAACCGGTTTAGGGTTTGATATCATTTTTTTCTGAGGTTTTTAATCGGTTATTGGTAAAAGGTTTTTTGGTGAGATTTTCACTACCAACATCTTTTGCGGCGGTTTGATCCATTTGCTGATTTTTGGGGAGCTGTCGAGGTAAATTTCGGCTTGGCACTATCTCTTTTACTAAACTTGGAACTTTTCATTATATCCTCACTGTTACCTTCTCAGGTATCACACTACTATTAAATCGATACTCTATTAGCACAATAGATGTTAGATCGATAGACTATTAAATCGTTAAGCTTAAACTCTACAAAAGCTTCAACTGAACTGTTTTTCAACTGCACTATTTTTCATCTGCTATATGTTTAAACTAAACTATGCTTTAACTAAACTATATTTAAACTAAATTATGCTTAAACTAAAACAAGGTTTAAGTCATTATAAAGAATTAAGTTGCGGTAAACTACAACTTCTCGTACTATTTCTGGGTAATGGTGCCGTATCACCACTACCTTCTCGTACTATTTCTGGGTAATTTGCGGTTAAATCGATCACTAACTGGTGGCCAATCTTATCATTAATTACGTTGCCCATCAATTATCGCATCTAACTGGTGACCAATCTTATCATTAATTTCGTTGGGATCAGACTGCGCAACATCATCACCAGGTAAGATTAGGGTTGTTGTTATTAGGGGCAACCCTAAAACATCGAGCAAGGCCAAATCAATTTTACTTATCAGAATACGTAAACCAATCGTTTTACGTTTCATTCATTCATTAGCTGTTTAGGCACCCTTTATTGGCAGGTAATATAAAGACATACTGTCCTGGTGTGCTGTTTTTTATTAACTGAAATAGACCATTATCAAGATAGGTGTAGGTCGATATAGTTCAGAGATATTTTGACACATTAAAGTAAAATTGTGCTGTTTTTAGGGAGATTACGAATCTGGCAGATGCGATCAACACCGCTTTTATTACCTAAAAGGCAGCCAAGTGCATAGCCAGAATCTGTTGGAAAAGCAATAACGCCACCATCATTAATAATTTCAACAACTTGATTGAGTAACCGCTTTTGGGGATTGTCAGGGTGAATCAAAAAATTTGAGGCATAATCTCTCTTCTTCTACTTCATACCGATCTTATCGGGCTATTTTATTTAATATAAACAATTTAATATTAACTATGGCTTCTTCTGCTTCATATTAAAAATATAACATTAAAAAATTAACTTTAATAAATTAATTGTAATAAATTAAAGATGATAAGTTAATGATTATCAATTAAAAATGACAACTTACCAACTAATGTACGCTTATGATAACTACCATGATTACTACTATTATTACTACTTTTCCTGCTGATAGATGCTGATGATATATACCGCTATTAGCACTAAAACATTATAGCAGTGACATAATTCATTGATTCTTTTAATTATACATAATCAAATTGATCTATAAAGTCCAATTATGCCAAATCGGTTGCACTGAATCAGGTAGTGGCGTAGTTTTACCCAGATCTAAATAGCTGTTAAGCCCATGAAAATCGGAACCTTGTGAAGCTAAAAGCTAGGTGCTGATAGTTTAGTAACAGGACGCAATTAACCTTAGCAATACGTAAATGAACGATCCATTGTCTGTCTGCTTTGCGATACCTCCATGGCATCACCGCTCAACTCCCTTTAAACTCCTGGTAAGTAATAGATTGAGTTTGGTTGCCGTCATATCATAACGAGAGGGGTGTGCTAAAACTATTGCCCACCTGCTGCATGGATAACATTAATTGCTTCGGTAAATGCACCATTTTGGCGCCACATAGGCATAACCACTTTTTGCTAGATATTTTTTAAATGCCATATCTTTACATACCCCTGCTCAACTAAGAAACGAAGTAAAAGCGCGCACGAGAGACAATATCACCTGCATACTGTTTCGCCCCTTGGTAGGCATCTGCGACACCTCACTCTGGCCAGTTTTTCGCTAATTGCATAGGCACGATTTAGGCGATTATCTTCATGTTGGAGGAGTAGTTTATTGAGGTCGAAATTTTCTAAATCAATCTGTAGACCGACTATATGGATCTCGTAACTATTCCATAATGTTGAGATCTCGACGCCAGTTACTAATTTGAGGGGAAGATTGCTATTTTGAATAGCAGATTCTGCTTCAGCAACCCCAATTATCGTATCATGATCCGTTATAGCTAAGTAGTTATGCCTCTTTCTGCCGCGTGGTTAGTGTAATGCCTCTTTCTGCCGCGTGGTCTAACGTAGCTGTGTTTAAAACGCCATCAGATGCGGTGGTATGAGAATGTAAATCATAAATCATTTTTTTTCTCGAAACTATTTATAAAACGGCATATAAGCGTGTAATATACCACACAAATAACGTGATCACTAAAAGGTATACTATGAAAGAGCAAATTTTTCTTGCCATGCAAGAGACAGAAGCCATTATTGAGGATCTCCTTGCTGATGGTAGCGATCCCGATGCACTTTATCTCATCGAACATCATATCTCTTCTGATAATTTTGATACGCTAGAAAAGGTAGCAGTTGAGGCCTTCAAACTTGGCTATGAAGCGACCGATCCAGAAGAGGATGTGGATGAGAACGGTAATCCTATCATCTCGTTTGATATCCTCTCTGAAATTCCACTAGACGGTGATCTTATCAATAGCCAAATCGCGCAAATTATTGAACTTACAACCAAATTTAGTGTGAGTTATGATGGTTGTATTTTGAAGTTATTGCACCTATTTTGAAGATGGCGAAGATGAAGGTGTTGAAGATAGTGAACCAGATAGCAACCAGACATTGCATTAAATAATTTAACTAGGTTCTATTATCTGATTATCCATTAATAGTCATCCACATCAATTTATTCAACTTAACTATAGCGCAGGTAAAATATGTTTATCTGCGCTATTATCTTTTTAATTCGAATAACTTTTTTTTAAATTAAGTTGTTTTAAATTAAGTTGTTTTAAATTAGGTTGTTTTAAATTAGGTTCCTTATAACTTAATCTGTTTTTTAACCTAAGCAATCCATCTAATTTTGGTTACGGCTACGTAATAATTTACGGTAATGATTAACTGCCTGTCGATGATTAATATAGTCGGTGGTAAAAGTGTGTCCACCATTGCCATTAGCAACAAAGAAGAGATAGTCGGTTTTGCTGGATGCGCGGCCGCTTCTAATGAGGGCATACTCGGCATAGAAATTGGCGTCGGTGGTAAACCGTGTAATTGTACGTAAGTATTATAAGGATTGTTGCCATCAGTTAAGTGTGTGCGGCGAATCGTACCATTGTAGTCATCACCAAGCCCGTAAATAATGGTTGGATCAGTCTGTAACCTCATTTTTTGCTTTGAGTCGATTTACAAAAACCGAAGCAACTTTAGCGCGTTCTGCATTAATTCCAGTCTCTTTTTCAATTATTGATGCCAAAATCAGCATCTCATAAGGGGAGCTGTAGGGGAGATCAGGATCACGGCTATCCCAAATTCTCTGTAAATTGCTCTTCATAGTTAAATAGGCACGTTTTAAAATAGCCAGATCGGTGGTGCCCATCGTATATTGGTAACTATTTGGCGAAAGCCAGCCTTCGATCGATCCATCAATACCAAGTTGTTTGCTAATCTCATCTAACGATTTATCTTGTAAAGTATGCTCAATATAGGGGCTATTTTGTAATACCAATAACCAATCTTTTACCCGTTTCCCCTCAATAAATTTTACTGTGAACTGACTCTCTTTTCCTGTTGTCAATAAATTTTACTGTGAACTGTAAATTTACTTTTCCTGTTGTCAGTAAAGTTAAAAATTCATGTACCGTCATATGGGAATCAAATTGATAGGTACCCGCCTTTATAGCAGCTAGCTCTGGTTCTAACTTATAGAGAAATGGGAGCAGATAGGTTCTATCAAATAGCTGTTCCTGTTTTAGTTGAGTCACTAATTGCGGTAATGTCGTCCCTTTTTTAAGATAAACATACGGGGTTTGTCGGTATGATGTAGATGTTGATTGCTAAATTTTTCTAGTGCATGGTAGATGATAGCAGTCGAGCAGGCAGCGATGAAAAGGTTATCGCAAAAATATAAAGTACTATTTTTTTTTATCATGGGTAATTAACCATCAATGTAATTAAACGTCTATTACTTACTCTCTATTGACCAATATAACTATTAATCAATTTATCTATTATTCTATGTATCTGTTATTCTATGTATCTGTTAATTCATAGATCTATTAATTAATTAATCGATCTACCAATTTATAAAATCATTAATTTAATCATCATTAATACTTAATATTGTCATTATTTATAAAATCATTAATTTATATCATCATTAATATAGTGAATTTGTGCACGCGATGTGAGGCGGGTTAAAAGTTCATAACTACTAATACCTGTATGTTTTGCAATCTCTTCAACAGGGAGTCCTTTACCCCAAAAAATCACTTCATCCCCCGCTCTATCTTGGCAATTTGCACCTAAATCAACCACTATCATATCCATTGAGACCCGCCCAACAATAGGCACGCGTCGACCGTTAATTAATACTGGGGTATTTTCTGGGATATTGCGCGGATAACCATCACCATATCCCATTGCAACTACTCAAGCTTAGTATCTTTTGGACTCGTCCAGATCTGACCATACCCGACCGCTTCACCCGCTTTATGTTGCCTTATCACAATCAGTTCTGATTTAAAGGTCATCGCTGGTTTTAGTTCGGGTATTGGGTAATCAAATGGTGAGACACCATAAAGTGCAATGCCTGGTCTAATGACATTTTTATGCTGACTGCTCCGCGATAGAACATTTTGCCAATAAGGGTTTTATCCGCTTAATGGCGGCTGCTCCCAGCCCCCCCCCTGTTGCCGCGATAGAACATTTGCCAATAAGGGTTTTATCCGCAATGGAATCTAAAAAGTGGGTTAGCTGGGCAAGCTGTTTTGTGGTTTGTGACGAGGTAAGATCATCTGCTGAACTAAAGTGGCTAATTATATTGATCGGCTTACGTACAACTTTGCAGTTGGCTAGAGCGGTAAATTTTTCGATAGCCTCTTCCGGTCGAAAACCTAACCGATGCATGCCCGTATCTAACTGAAACAGACGGTTAACAGATTTTGACCCGCTTCCAGACTGTAAACGGTCGATCTGTTCATCGCAGTGAATGGCGGTCTGAATATTATAATCAATCAGTAGGTTAAGGTCATCATGTAGAAAAAAGCCCTCTAACAAGATGAGCGGCGTTGAGATATTGGCATTACGGATTTCAACGGCTTCAGATAAACGCGCCAAACCAAATCCATCCACTTTATCTGCCAATAGCTTTGCCACACCCAATTTACCATGTGCATAGGCGTTCGCTTTAATAATTGCAATAAGTTCACTAGGCGTTTTTAATAATAAGTTCACTACTTGGCGCGAGTTGCTTTAAATAGTTAACATTATGCAATATAGCGTTACGATCTACCTCAATGGTTGCAATTGCCATATGCCTAACCTACTTATTCCCAAAAAAAAGGATATTGTAGAGGCTGTTTTTAAGAATCACAAATAAAAATGCACTTTTATTGGTGATCTGTTTGGATCAAATTAATTATTATGGGGTGACGCAAATAAATTCTAGAATTGTTTCACTTTCATTACTGTGAGAATTGATTTCACCTCCCCAAGGGGCGACATTATAGTGCTTAGTTCCTTGCGGATTAGTAGCCCATACCGTACCATGAAAACTAACATGAGAATAGAATTCCGTGTCTATATAACCCCACTCTGTATAGAGTCCACCACCAATACGCCGTTGGTAATTGTTAGGTTGACCAGCTAGTCCGCCATGCCAATCATCTCCATTAGCATTAGTTAATTCGCTCACAATTGGTATTCGATATTGCCGTAATATTCGATAACGATTGCCGTTGGTCAGTAATTAGCATCATAGGTTTCATAATTATTATCAATTTTTGAAATAAACCATTTACTAATCGTAAAACTGTATATCTTATTGGTCTTTGCTTTATCTGAATAGATAGTAAAAGTGGTTGGGACAGCGCTTTCTGGTGGATTATTATTAATCGGATCAGGATGACCATAATTAGTTTCCCGTTGGGACCCGATAAAAATATATTAACGCCACCAAAATAAGAATATTCTCCGTTCAAAATATCTAATCCTGAACTACTCGGACTCTTATCGTAACTTATATTCTGCAATTTACCCCATTACTTAACATTAAGTTAAAATTCAATCCATGGGTTCCTGTTGTAGGAAAATTCGTTGCGGGATCTTCAATATTTTGCGGTAAATATCACGGTGTCTGACCCACTGGCTAGCAGGTCCATCAATTTGTGGAAAACTATCATCTCCAATAATGCCATTAGGTTGAGCAATATAACAGACAATGGGTTTTGGTATAACAATATAACGACAATATAACGTAGTAAATCACATTTGCTGCATTAAAGAGGTGGTATTAGGGTAACCATATTTGGTCGTTAATTTACCCTCGTTATTACTCAAATTTATTGAGTAATAGTTAATGGGATAATCAGAGGGCTACAAGGTATTAATTTATCTCTCAGGTTAACCTCTATATCTTGTGAATCTCTTAAATCCAATGTTAAGTTACCCGTTGCAGTTATCAGATCCCCATTCTCATCCACACCATAATTATAAGGTGCGTTAACTAACTCATTCAGACTTATCGATGTTTTACCAACTGGCATAAACATCTGGATATCAGCAAGTGATTGAGTGCCATCAGGTAGTTCAATAGGATTATCAGGAGTTGATGGATTATTTTCAGGGCGAATATTCTACCATCTGAGAGTTTTATGCTTAAGAGTGACGATGCATCGGTCGCTTTAGTTTTACCATTGTCAAAAGTTAAATAGGGGACGGTGCCGTGGATAATATTTTGGGTCTCAATAGTAGTGAGTGCACTGTGGATAATATTTTGGGTCTCAATAGTAGTAATGCACTGTAAGCTGGTAATGAGATTAAGAAAGGGGTAAAAATTAAAGTAAAAAGAGATCTTTTTAGGATCGTTTTAGATGAGTTATTGATTAATAGGCGTAATACACCCTTTGGCGATCTACCTTTTATTAGTGGTGCGTTGGTGCGTTGGTGCGTTGGTGCGTTGGTGCGTTGGTGCGTTGGTGCGTTGGTGCGTTGGTGCGTTGGTGCGTTGGTGCGTTGGTGCGTTGGTGCGTTGGTGCGTTGGTGCGTTGGTGCGTTGGTGCGTTGGTGCGTTGGTGCGTTGGTGCGTTGGTGCGTTGGTGCGTTGGTGCGTTGGTGCGTTGGTGCGTGCATTGTATAATTCCTCTATTATGTATGTCAATGATTATTATAGTTATTTTTATTGCTTTGCATTGACGCTGTTTAAACAATACAAAACTATTTTTCAACGTCTTAATTAGGTGGTAAAAAAATAGTTTTAGTAAAAAGAGTTATTCTCAGAAAAAAAGAGCGCTGAATAATTTAGCAGATGTATCGTATAAATATCATGTAACTAAGTCAATGATTTTATTAAAAATAAAATATCAATTAAAGATCACTTTAAGCAGCAAGGATAGAAATGTTTTAGGGTTGAAAGTAATTATTAAAGAGTTAGTTATTTTTCTGGAATATCTACCCATTTTCATACAACAAAATTAAGGGGTATCTGTTTACAAAATGCCACTGGTGTCAAATATCCTAATGACGGTGCAATCGTTTGTACCAATATGCATAAGCAGCAATACGTAAACGTTGTTGTGCTCTTGGGTATTTTTTTAAAAAGTTGTATTTTTCACAAACTCAGTTTTAATTGTCTTAAAGACATTGTGGGCTGAGGATAGTATTTTACTTAGGAGCATTGTTTTGCTGCCAAGGGCTAGGTCAACCAGTCCGTAGGTGATGCCAGGTGCTGATGAGTTCTCTGTAACAGGACATAATTAACCTTAGCAATGCGCAAGCATCTGTTGTCACCTTCTCATCAG
>JAQTHZ010000002.1 GCA_029433365.1 Orbaceae bacterium ESL0721 | reverse complement strand
AATTCTTCCCAGCCTGCACCGCAGCGCCAGCCGCATCCATGTCGCCGCCGGTGGCGGTTGCTGTTGCAATGCCAAGGGCAAGCTGGGTTAGGGCGCTGATGTTCTCTTTTTCAGATTCGGTCAGTTCGTTGTTTGGTTTGCCGTTATAGAGCAGGTCTCGGATGGTGTCGGCGGCGATTTCACCGCCAGCAGCGCCAAGCCCAGTTACGTATTGCTAAGGTTAATTGCGTCCTGTTACGAGAACTCATCAGCACCTCAACCGCAGCGCCTAAGATTGCGTGGGCGATGAGGTTTGCCTCTTTATCGGTCTGCTTGTTACCATCTTTATCAATATAGCTGGTCTGCTCTTTAATAACAGTCGCTATATATGGGGCACTTGCGCCAGCAAGCCCGCCAGCGATATTGCCAGATAATGCCAGTTGCAATTGATGCCGCAGCGGTAATCCCTTTATCAATACCGCCACCCATGGTGCCGAGGTTGTTCTGGTTAATAATGTGGTCATTAACCACTTTGTTATAGGCGAGCTGGTTAATTTGTGCTTCGGTTGGTTTTATTGCCATTTTGCGGGGAGGGCAGCTGCCGCTTCATCCAGCAAATTTCTGCGGCACGCCGTTCTTATCTACCGCTTTTTGCGCCTGTAGTTTGTCATATTTATGGGCGAGGTCTTTCCTTGGTTTTGCAATATCACGGATTGAGTCGATAATCTCTATCTTCAATCAAGCTCCTTATCTTTATCAAAGATAGGTTTTAAGGTGTGGTGAGCATTGGCGGTGTCATGACTTAATTCGTTGATGTCTTGCGTTTGATTCTCTTTATCATGAATATTAATCGTGCCATCTGATATTGCTGAGTGGGTAATATTCTACTACTCTCCTCTTTATGGTAGATGGCAGGGGCGCCTGCTGTTGGTGAGCTATTACTCGTGCCAACACTAAGTGAGACACGGTCTACTTTATAGTTGGCACTGTTTTTTATATCACTAAAGGTTAAGGTGCCGGTATTTAAAGTGTTTTGCTACTGTCGGTCGCCTCTGAGGCAATCACGGCACCAGTAAGATTCGTGTTGTTATTTACGGTGATGTTATAACCGCCACTGCCAGCAAAGATGCCAGTCTGCTCAGTAACGCTCTGCCAGTGGCTGGTCATCTGGGTGCTATCAAATGCAAGGTTACCACTAGCGCCACCAAAGCCTGCCGAGCCATTAATGGAGGCACCGATTCACTTATCATAGTCATAATCATCACTATCTTGTAGTGAGGTAAGATTAAGATTGCCGCCAACATTTAGGTTAACCGTGTTGCCATTTAAGATGGCGCCAGTTAGATTCGCATCATTTTGAATATTTGCATTTAACGTGTTACCAGCACTGATTACCCCTCACTCCACGCACTACCATCTTGCCTCTCCCGCTCACGGCTAAAGTTCGCATCCCTTTAAACCGAAACCGCTCTCATCACCACAAACGAGAGCCCAATACCAAATATTGCCACCTTTGCTGGTCTCTTTCCTATCACTATGCTGTGTATTTAAGGCAGCAGTCACATTTAAGTTATTAGCAGCGGTTAGATTGACATCACTGCCCGCTTTAATCTCACTGCCAGTTAGGTGATATTACCGGTGTTTGAGTTGTTGGTATTTGTGTTGTTACTATTGTCTGTGTTGTTATTTGCGTTGTTGGCATTCCCTGTTGCCGTAATGGTAACATGGTAACAAACATCTCGCCCAGCGCTAACTGTGCTCCCCTTAGCGCTGTGGTGCTCCTCTTTTACTGTGCGCTCGGTCTTTTGACTGCCAACCATCACGCTAACCCCAATTGATGCCTGTGACTCCCCTTTCTCATTTTGGGTCTGACTATCAAGTGCAGCGCCAGCACCCGTTAAGGCAGCTTTTATCCCTTGCAGCGCAGTTAACTTATCATTGCCCCTTTTTTGCTCTCTTTAACTGCTTTACCTGCTTCATAAAGGTCACTCGCTGTGCCAGTTAAGGCAACCGTTAGCCCGCTCTTTTTATAGGTGTAGTTCTCATCATAGGTGGTCTTTGCATCTTGTGCGGTGATGGCAACGTTCTCGCCCTGTAGCTTAATATCCTCTTTCGCAATCACATCACTGCCATTAATCGTCAGATTTTTTACCAGAGCTGATATTGACACTGCCAGTTAAGCTGCCAACGGTGCTGCCACGGTAAGCCTCCTCATTATCTGTCTGCTTAAGGTCTGATGACTCACTACCATAAGTGACCCCAAGTCCGCCACTACTCATTAAGCCTGACTTTTAGTGATATTCTGCTCATAGTGGTGGTAAATCTCTTTAGCCGCATCAATTGTGATATCACCATTAGCTGCAAGGTTAAGGGCGCTGTCCGCCACAATATCACTACCGATAACTGACATATTGTTACCGGCACTGACGGTAACGTTTTCACCCGTTAAGTAGCTCCCCTTTGCGTCTCATTATCTACTTCAATATGGGAGATAGTTGTCTCACTACTTAAAAAGCCGCTTGATTTCACTTTACTATGGTCAGTTAACTGCGTCTCCTCTTTGCTGCTATTAATAGTAATATCATTTTTAGCATTAAGTGAGAGCGCTTTATCACTGCTAATATCACTGCCAGTAACTGTTATATCATGACCAGAATTTAGCGTAATATCCCCGTAGCCTTGGATAGTTGAGCCAACTTGCTCTTTAATATCACTTTTACGGTAGTTGTTTTTTTTACTCGTGTGAATCTCTTGCTTGCTTTCTACTTCAATGCTATCAAGTTTGATATCGTTACCCGCTGTAAGGGTTATTTTACCGCTGCTATTTTTATCACTCTGATTAACAACTTGACCCGCTGCAAGGTTAATATCGTGCCCCGCAGTTAAGGTGATATCACCATTTGTTGTTATCACCTGTGAGGGGCGATCGATTGCGGTATTACTGCTGCTATTTTGCCCATAGTTTGTGGTTGTCGTCTTAGTTTTGCTCTCAAGGATAATGTCGTTCTTAGCAGATAGGTTAACTCCATCACTGCCAAGGATGGTGCCGTGGTTAATAATTGAGCCCTGACTTGCCATCTGTAAACGCCCACCACTTATAACGCCACTGTTTGTGATGTTATCGCTAGTTATTACTAGCTGCTTTTTACTGTTAATCGCACCAGTTGAGTTGATATTGCCGTTGCCATTAATATCACTATCACTTTGGATAACCACATTGCTGCCAGCAATTAGCCCAGATTAGTGCGCCAGTTGCGCTCACTTTGGGGCGGTTAACGATGTAGAGCTGCGGGACAAGCACCTCTTCTCTCTTGCCATTAACTTCAACAGTTTTACTCACAAACCAGACAATGTCAGTTGTTAGCGACTCCATCTGCTCTTTAGTTAAGGCTACCCCAACAGTTAAGTTATACATATCAGCAAAAGTCGCCCCAGCGTTCATTAGCGCCTGATACTGCTCCATATCACTTTGATAGCTGCCAAGGTAGCGCTGACCGGTTAATGCGACCACCTGCTCTTTTATGAGCTGCTGCTCATAGTAGCCATCACCAAGCCGCTTTTGGATGTTATTAGGTCGAGGCGCATTCTATCAAACATATAGTCTGAGCTTAGCCACTTATGGTGGCTTGTAAATTTGGGGTCGGTCTCAATTAGGTAGTTCTTATCAACATCTTTATTCACGCTGTAGATGGCACTGTTTGGGAGCTTGATATCACTCTCAATAGTTGCAACGTTATTGATAATATTAACCTTATCTCGTGCCTTATCATTTAAGCTGCTACTTGGCGTGATAGCGTGCTCTTTTATCTCACTATTGCCAACATCAATGGTGGTCTCGGTGATGTTCTGATATGCAGAGGTTGAGGTTTTATGTTTATAGGTATGTTTAGTACCAGCAGCTTTCTTCTCTTTCTTACGGTAGTGGTAGGTGACTGTGCCGATATCTTCGACTCGATTAATGCCAGCAGTGGAGTAGTTGTTTAAATCAGTCACCGTTAAGAGTAGGTTTTGACCGGCTAAGATTTTGCTGTTCTCATTATTAACCGTTTTGGCTTTGATGGTGAGATTCCCGCCCGCCATAATATTTGCGGGGTTGGTCTCGGTGATTAAGGTCTCATAAACAGTTTTATCATAGTTATACTCATAGAACTTATAGCCAGAGTACCTGCCATCACTCGTGGTCATTATCCACTCACGGTGGTTCTTTTTCTTGCTAACCTCAATTTTTACCTCATCAGGCCTGTAGCGGTCTGCTGAGCCAAACGGGGAGTACTCTTTAATCTCATCTACCTTATCTATTTCGGCAATCTCCGTGATAAAGCGGTCATTGATGTTGTTAATCGTGTCAGCAATAATTACCATATCACCTTGTGACTCGATGGTTGCTGAGTGGTTATTAACAGTATCAGCAACTATTGATATATCACCAAGGCTAAGCAGCAGGGCGTGGTTATCGTTATCAACTGTTTGGCTATTAATCACCATTTTCTGCCTAGCAGCAACAGTTGGCGCCTCTTTGGTGTCTAAACTATCACCGTGGTTTTTAACATTTACTGCATTAATTAAGATATCATCACCATAAAAGCGGGCAGCGCCAAGGTTTAAAAAGTCCCCCGTTAAAGTGAGCTTAACTGCGCCGCCATTAATCATCCCATAGTTAGTTAGTGTATCACCAAGAACTGTGATGTTCTCAGACTCCATCTCGCCTTTATTGGTGATGGTGGCAAGCATTCGCTTAGAGCTAGCGTTTTAAGTGTAAGGCTGTCACCTGCAAGTAGTCGCCCATCGTTGATAAGGCTATTTTCATGATTCACGTTGATACTGCCGTTTGCAATAATATCACTCTGATTTGTGAAAGCCTCTTTCAGGTTTAAGGTGATGTTTTGCCCAGCAAGTAGCTTGCCATCACCACTTAGGCTATCAGCTGTAATATGTAGATTACTACCAAGCAAAGTAGCTGCTTTATGGTTAATAGTATCAGCAGTTAGGTTAATATCCTCTTTGGCATTAATCGATGCATTTTGCAGTGCCATTTTAGATGCGTTAGCCGTAAGTGAGCCGGTCTGAACCTCACTGCCTTGTAAATCAAGCGCATTTTGACTCTTTAAATCTATACTCTTAGTTGCAAGGTTACTGCCATGTAGCGTGATATTATCCGCGTGAGCCGAAATGCTGCCCGCTTTAGTTAACCGCCCCTTATCATCAACGCCGGCGGCAAGGGTGCTGCCTTTGCTGCTAGTGATAGTGCCATAACTATTAGCACCATCACTATTACCATTACTATTACCATTACCAGCATCACCACTTATTAAAGTGATATTCTGCCCAGCAACAACTGAGCCACTATTTTTGATATCTTTTTGGCTACTAAGCGCTATATCGCCGTGGCTATAGAGCTGCTTCTCATTTTGGATATCCCCGCGGCTATTAAGGTTGATAGCCGTGTTTGCCTGCATGGCGCCAAGGTTAATAATCTTACCATCAGCTGATAAGGTGATGCTGCCAGCAGAGGCACCAAGCTCACCTGCACTTCGAACCCCAACCCCCTTCTCGGTGCCTATCATCCTGATTTTACCTGCATACATCCCGCCAAGCGCTGCAACATCGATTGCAAATTCGGGTCTATCAGTTATGTTGCTGTTATTATTACTATTATCTGTCTGATTAGTTGAACTAATATCTAGTGGCGTAACTGTCTTGGTATCAAGGCTCACTTCATTTTGCCCCGTAATCACATTCGCCTCATTTGCCCAGATGGCGGAGTTGATTTGCACAGCTCTCGCAATTAAGTCGGTATAGTCAGAGCGGCTCGCATCAAACCCTTTCCCCTCAACATTAATGGTGCCATTTGTCACCTGATAGCCAGTTAACTGCCCCTCATTAATGACCGGTTTACCGGTGGTTAAGGTGCTTCTGCCCGCATTAATAAAACCGCAGCCACTGCAAGTAATACCAGCACTATTGGCAATAATCACCTGCGCCTTTTGCCCCGCAACTTCAATATAACCATTTAACTGTGAAGGTCTGCTGCTATTTACCTCATTTAAGATGATTTTAGCGCCCCCGCTCTGCATTAAAGCTTGATTCCCCTCAATATAGCCTGCTAACTGCGTCTTACTGTTTTTACCCGAGTTATTTAAAATCACCCCTTGATTTGAGACATCAAACTGTGAATACCTATTATGCGAAAGCCCATGTTTATTAGGGGTGACAATATTAACTTGCGTCGTGCCATATAGCGCTGTTAATCACCATCGGCTGCTCTTTATGGCTACTGTCAGCAATAATTGTTGAGGCAAAAGCTGATGGGGTAAATAAGAGAGATGGGAGCGAGATAGTTGCAAGCCCAAGCGCTAGGTAGGTTCTAAATGTGAGCGGTTTTAAGGTGACCGCTTTTAATCTACCATCAAAACTTTTATTAACTAAAGACGCCGCTTTAACCGTACTTGCAGCACAACTATTTGACCTGCTAATCTCAGCTACTGCCATTATAAGTGCTCGAGTTCGATTATAGATAAGACGGTAAAAGCGTGCGTTCATTGTGTTATTCCTTTTTTATTGTTATGGGGTGCCTTTTTTGGCAGGTATCTGATTATTTATAGTTAGATTTAAGATTAAATTTAGTATTGAATTTAATAATTGAAATTAGTAATTGAATTTAATGGCTATTTATAAAAAACGCAGAATAGTAATAACTCCTGATTTAGGCGTCAATGGTTAATTTTTAGCAAAATAGTTGTTAATTTTTAGCAAATAGTTGATTTAATTACACTGATAAACAGAGCGTTAACAAGATTATGGGTAAATCTTTTTTTGAGTAGTGATTACCTTTTAAAGCACGATTTTTGGCTTTTATTTAAAAGATAAGTGAGAGGATTAAAGTGGCTTTTACCTGAAAATGTTTTAGGGTTAAGCTATTTTTTTTCATAAAGATAATTTAACTATCTCTTTAAAAAACAGCAACTAAATATCATATAGAAATAGATTTTCATTAATAGACAGCAAATAGTAAAAACGGTGAACTGCTTTTGATTTCCGGTTTTAAGAAAAAATGAACTGTTTGCTTGAAATTTGTACTATTAGATCTAAGCTCTACCATCCACCTACAAAATATTTTGTAATTTTCAACTTAACCATTAGCTGTTTATCGGTAAGTTTACTGCTATTTACTACTGTTTACTGCGAAGTTGATAGCTTCCTATTTAGAATGGGATCTTATTTTTTTGCTCATAATAGCCTACTTTTTAGTGTTAAAAAGTCTCTATTAAATTAGGGAAAGATCAGATGGCAGTGGTTAGAGTGAGATGGATAAATGGCTCAACCTGTTTGGTAATTTTGACCACAGGGACATCTACCCACCTTACTACCTCCCAAACCCAATCTGCCAACTGCTATCGCAGCAGGATTTCTATTTAACAGTGAATTTAGCAAATAGTTACTCTCCTATTCACATCACCTTGGTGCATCATAACGCTCTTTGCGTTTTTTCGAGAAGACCACTTGCCAGAGTTGGGTTGTTCTGGCGCGGAAGGTGCCGGCACAGCAGAGGAGGTAGTAGGTGAACATGCGTAACTCCTCTTTGCTGTAGTGCTTTTGCAGTTCTGGCTTATTGCGCATTAAGTTTTCATGCCATGCCATCAGCGTTTTATCATAATCAGGACCAAAGTTTTGCCAATCTTCCATAATAAACTTCCCTTCGGTTGCTCGGCTTAACTGTGCAATTGAGGGTAATACGCCATTGGGAAAGATATATTTATTGAGGGTAATACGCCATTGGGAAAGATATATTTATTGAGCCAAGGATCATTACCAAGATGGGAGGTGTTAGTACCGATGGTGTGGAGAAGAAAGAGTCCATCATCAGCTAATAGACTGTTTAGTTTGGTGAAATAGGTGGCATAATTTTTTGACCGACATGTTCAAACATACCGATTGAGACGATGCGATTGCACTTCTCATCTAGATCGCGGTAATCCATTAGAGCAATCTCAACTGGTAGACCTTGGCAACGCTTTTGAGCATAATCAGCTTGCTCTTTCGAGATGGTGATCCCTTTCACTTCGCAACCATATTTTCTGGCAGCAAATTCACTAAAACCACCCCAACCACAACCAACATCAAGCACTTTCATTCCGGGCTTTAACTGTAACTTTTGTGCTATTAGATCCAATTTTGCCTCTTGCGCTTCATCTAAATTATTGGCATTTTTCCAGTAACCGCAGGAGTAATTGAGCTCTTTATCTAACATTTTTTCAAAGAGATCATTACCAAAATCGTAATGTTTTCGCCCAACAATATAGGCGCGATTTTGCTTTGTAAAATATAGGCGCGAGTTTTGCTTTGTAAGTTGAAAAGTAGAAAACGGAGTTTAGTGATGAGATCAAATTTGGTGTGGACTTTCTCATCCAAATTATGTTGAAGAATAATGTTAATCATCTCATCTATCTGATCTGATTCCCACTTCCCTTGCATGTAGGATTCGCCTAATCCGATCGACCCCTCTTTGAGTACCTGTCCATAAAAAGAGTCATCATTGATCTGAACATCCCACGGGTTACTTCCGTTAATTTTAATTGGTGTTTCATCTAATAATTTTACGATAAGTTGCTTTTTATGATTCATAGTATTAGCTCAGCTACAATAATCATAATGGGGATTAGACCCGCTATTATGAACTTATTTTGTTAAATTTATTTAAATTTAAACAGAAAAATGTAAACGAGCTTTAACTATACTCCTGATTAAAAAGAATTAAAAGCTACTTAAGATCCTAGCTGGTTCAATTTTACATGCCCTCCTTGCAGGGTAGTAACTTGCAATAAGCGATGCAAAAGTTTTAAATGCCCTCCTTGAGAGTAACATTGCGGTGCAAAAGACGATAATAATATCAATAGGATCTATTTTCGAAGGTAAAAAATCGACAAAATAGATATGGCTATTGAGTAATTTATGCCCTAAAAGGGACTCAATAAAGCCCATAATCGAAGAAAGTTGCCACGAAACAATCACCCCCAATAGTACGCCAATCACACTACCAATAAATCCAGAGATGACGCCGTACCAGATAAAGATGCGGCGAATTAATCTATTAGTAGCACCTAAAGTCTTTAAAATGGCGATATCACGCTGTTTATCTTTCACCGCAATCACTAACGTTGAGACAATATTAAAACAGGCAACGCCAATCACCACAATCATCGCTAAGTACATGATTTGGCGAATCATCTGAATATCGTTGTACATATAACCATAACTCTGCTCCCAACTCGATGCGACAAGAGTTGTTGCAAGATTGAGTTTAAAAAGCGTGTGATTGATAACGCTACTCGCGTGATAGAGATCTTTCACATTGATCATCAAACCCGTCACGCTATCACCAAGATTCAACAGTTTTTGTGCATCTTTAAGGGGGATAATTGCCAAATTATTACTTAAGCTCCCATTAAGATCTAATATGCCGGCGACTCGTAGCCGGATTCGTTTTGGCGGTTTGAGTTGATTATCTTGGCTAAGGGAGGGAATCAGTAGCGTAACCCAACTATCCTCTTTAGCTCCTAATGTTTGGGCTAACCCTGCACCAATAATAATCTGACCCTCATCGGCTTTAAATGTTTGCCAGCGATCGTTAAGCACATAATTTGGTAGCTTACTACTTCTTGCTGTTTCTGCTGGATCGACTCCACGGACCTCGATTGCACTCAATTTGCGCCCATTTTCAAGCAGACCGGTAAATCTGACATAAGGCATGATAGAGGTTATATTACTATCTTGTGCTAACTGCTGCGCTAACGGTTGCCAGTTCTCTATAGTTCCAGTTGTCGAGTAGATCTGACCATGCGGCATGACCGATAACACGCGATCTTTTAATTCACGTTCGAAACCATTCATAGCACTTAACCCAATAATTAACGCTGCCAGCCCAATGGCAATACTGAGTGTTGAGATGACTGATATAAGCGATACCATGCCACTTTTACGCAGCCCTTTGCGAAATTTTATCGCGGTAACTAAGGCTAAACTCATCTTATTTACCCGCTGTGCTGTTTTGGTCTGCTGTGAGATCTAACTTACCATCGCGCATAACTAACTGTTTATCCAACTTATTGGCTAATGCGAGATCATGTGTTACCACTAAAAAGGCGGTACCTTGCTCACTATTGAGCTTAATAAGAAGTTCAAAAATCGCCTCGGCGGTGGAGCGATCCAAATTACCGGTTGGCTCATCTGCCATCACAAGTGCGGGGCGATTAATTAGCGCACGCCCTATCGCTACGCGCTGCCGCTCCCCGCCTGATAGCTCTGATGACCTATGCCCTGCCCGTTTGGCTAGGTTGACTGACTCAAGCATCGCCATCGCCATCGCCCGCTCTTTCGCCTCATTGGGCGAGACGCCACCAATTAAGAGTGGCATGGCAATATTTTCTAAGGCGGTAAAATCGGGTAAAAGGTGGTGGAACTGATAGACAAAGCCAATTTTTTTATTCCGCAGTGCTGCCTTTTCAGTCTCTGAAAGTGCACTCATCTTTTGGGATTGAAAAATAATCTCACCCAAACTTGGTCTATCTAATCCACCTAACAGATGTAATAAGGTACTTTTTCCTGAACCTGAGCTACCAATAATGGCAAGCAGGGATTTTGGGTAGATATCAAATGTGACATCTTTTAACACCTCGGTAACTAAACTGCCCTCTTTATAGGTTTTACAGAGATGTTTTGCTGAGAGCAGAGGAGTTTTGTCCAGCTGTTTAGTAGAGAGATTATTCATAACGTAACGCCTCGGCGGGTTGAATATTGGCTGCCTTATAAGCAGGATAGAGCGTTGAGAGAAGTGATAAACATAGTAATCCAATAATAATTATAATCATAGTAATCCAATAATAATTATAATCCTGCTTCGGTTCAACTAAAGTCGGTAGCGTAATACCGGCAAATGAGAGATGCAGTAGCTGCATAAGATCATTAAGATTGAGCGCCAGTATCACGCCTAAAATGGTTCCGAGCAGCGTACCAATGATGCCTGAACTCGCACCTTGAATAATAAAAATCAACATAATTTTGAGCCTAGAAAGTCCTTGCGTCTTTAAAATTGCCACTTCGCCCTGCTTCTCTAACACTAGCAGTGAGAGTGAGGTGATGATATTGAAGGCGGCAACAATCACAATCAGGCTAATCAGTAACCCCATCACATTTTTTTCCATCTTAACCGCTTGAAATAGTTCACCACGTTTTAATCGCCAATCTTTAAAAATAAGATTATTAGGCAAAGCACTATTGGTAACTGATTCAATATTAAGAGGATTTGATAAAAAGAGGCGCCAACTGGTAATGGTATCGGCAGGGTAACGTAGTAGATTTTTGGCATCGGTTTGATTGATATAGATAAGCGATCGATTGATATCATGGTTAACATTAAAAATGCCCGTAATAGTAAAAAGGCGCTGTGACGGAATTCGCCCAACTGGGGTGACTTGACTCGCTTCAGTCACCATAAGGCGGATCTTATCACCCACCGTCACTTTCAGTTGATCCGCCAATTGATAACCGATAATAATATTGTACTGCCCTGCCTGTAGATCGTTTAAATCACCCCAATAGATATAGTCACGAACCGGATCATACTCATTGGGATCAACCCCCATTAACGTAGTTACTGTAATCCCATGCTCACTTTGCAACACCACATCGCTAGTGATTAGTGGTGTTATCTGATTGACATTGGGTATTGTTGTAAATTGCTGGCGAGGGAGATCATGAGTATTGATACGATATTGTGATGAGGTGATTTCGGCTTGCGGTAAGAATCGCAAAATATTATTTTGCATCTGATTTTCGAGTCCATTCATAACAGATAATACGACGATAAGCCCTAGCGATCCTAGCATAATGCCTAACATTGATAGCCATGAGACAAAGCGACCAAATCCACCATTTTTTTGCCCATAAATATAGCGAAAGCTGATAAAAAAGATTAACGGGCGAAACATTTTTGACATAACTGCACACCTATCCCTAAAACATCGATGGATTTAGATTGATCACTATTCTTAATAAATATTCTTAATAACTGTTTTTAATAGTTAATAGTTATAGCTCTGATTAACAGCCATAATTAAAAGCAAAGAAATTAACCTGTTTTTGCCGATCATTATAGATAAATCGATTAAAAATCGCCATATCATACAGCATTAAACTGCGGTAGCAAACCTGTTGCACTTTGCGTTATAATTGAGAACTATTTTAAGCCATATCATTAAGATTTTTATGTCAATATCTACCGTTACCACCCTCCCACAAAAAGCGGGAGAGGTAAAACAGTTAGGGCAGTTAGTGGGCTCTTCACTCTCGCTGGTTTGTGCTCAAATTATCAATGCACACAATGGACTTGTGGTACATTGTCACAGACGATATGCAGCAGACGACCCGCATACATGAGGAGCTGAAACAGTTCTCCTCGATCCCATCCCTGCTATTTCCAGATTGGGAGACGCTGCCTTATGACAGTTTTTCACCCCATCAGGATATTATCTCTGAAAGGCTTGCCTGCCTCTTCCAGTTAACGCATATTCAAAAAGGGGCGTTAATTCTCCCTATCAATACACTCTTGCAGAAGGTCTGCCCGCGTAACTACTTTAGTGAGCAAGTTTTCATTATGAAAACGGGTCAGAAGATGAGTCGAGATAATCTCCGCATGCAACTTGAAAATGCTGGTTACCGCGCTGTGAGTCAGGTGATGGAGCATGGTGAATATGCGACGCGTGGATCACTGTTTGATCTCTACCCAATGGGCAGTACCCTCCCTTTTCGGATCGATTTTTTTGACGATGAGATAGAGACCATTCGCACCTTTGATGTTGAGACCCAGCGCACTATTACCGAGGTTGATGCCATCGAGCTGCTCCCCGCCCATGAGTTCCCTTTTGATAAAAATGCTATTGAACTATTTCGGAAAAATTGGCGCGACAATTTTGAAGTGCGATTAGATCAAGAGAGTATCTATCAGCAGGTGAGTAAACATATTTTGCCAACGGGTATCGAGTATTGGCAGCCGCTCTTTTTTGCTGAGCCACTCACCCCGTTATTTAGTTACTTCCCTGATAATACACTCGTTCTCAATACCCGCCATATTGAGCAGTATGCCGATAAATATTGGCAAGATATCGAGCAGCGTTTTGCTAGTCGAAAAGTCGATCCACTCCGTCCGCTTTTACCGCCTAACCAAATTTGGCTCCGTACCGATGAGCTGTTTGCCCACTTTAAGCACTACCCACGTGTGGTTTTATCGACAGAGAGTATAAAAGAGTCAGCAAATCAAGTAAATCTGCCATTTGCAACACTACCGGAGATGGCAATACAGATTCAGCAGCGCGATCCTTACCAGCGATTTCAACAGTTTATTGACCAATTTTTTACTCAATATGCTAACGGTAAAATCATATTTTCAGTAGAGTCCGAAGGGCGTCGGGAAGCTTTGCAAGAGGTGTTAGCACGTATAAAGATCTATCCCACTTTTTTACCCAATTTAGATGATCTTTCGTTAATATCGAACTGTGATCAAGATCATCTCTTTTTAACCATTGGCTCTAGTGAACAGGGCTTTATTAATACGCAGGATGAGATCGCTTTTATCACCGAAAATGAGCTATTTGGGCGATCGATCATTAGGCGGAGAAGAGAGTCAAAGCAGACTATCAATAGTGATCTGCTTATCCGCAGCCTAGCTGAGCTGACCCCCGTAAACCGGTTGTCCATCTTGAACATGGGGTGGGTAGATATGCTGGCTTGACAACACTTGAGACCAACGGTATTACGGCGGAATATCTGCTGCTTATCTATGCTAACGAGACCAAACTCTATGTACCTGTCTCCTCACTTAATCTTATTAGCCGTTATTCATTAATGATGCTGAGAATGTCACACTCTTAATAGACTTGGTACTGATAGTTGGAGTAAAGCGCGCCAAAAAGCGGCCGAAAAGGTGCGAGATGTTGCGGCGGAGCTATTAGATATCTATGCTGAACGGGAGAGCAAACCAGGATTTGCGTTTGTGCAAGATCGAGAGCAATACGAACTATTTTGCCAAGGATTCCCCTATGAAGAGACGGAAGATCAACAGCGAGCAATCGGTGCTGTAATTGGTGATATGTGCTCACCGCAAGCGATGGATCGTCTCGTCTGTGGCGATGTTGGATTTGGTAAAACCGAAGTAGCAATTCGTGCTGCCTTCCTTGCTGTGATAAACCATAAGCAGGTGGCACTGTTAGTCCCAACTACCCTACTTGCTGAACAGCATTACGAAAACTTTTGTGATCGATTTGCCAACTGGCCTATCCGGATTGAGAGCCTATCGCGCTTTAAAACTGCTAAACAGCAGCAGGCAGTTATTGAGGATCTCAACAGGGGAAAGTGGATATTGTAATCGGTACCCATAAACTGCTACAAGAGGAGGTGAAGTGGCGTGATTTGGGGCTCTTGATTGTTGATGAAGAGCACCGTTTTGGGGTACGTCAAAAAGAGCGTATCAAAGCAATGCGTGCCAATATCGATATTTTAACGCTAACTGCTACCCCTATTCCACGAACACTCAATATGGCGATGAGTGGGATGCGCGACTTCTCAATCATTGCCACGCCACCGGCTCGCCGTTTAGCGGTGAAAACATTTGTTCGTGAATATGATGATATGATGATTCGTGAAGCGATTCTGCGTGAAATTTTACGCGGTGGGCAGGTCTACTATCTCCATAACGATGTTGCAACGATTGAAAAAATTCGGGATCAACTTGCCGAGTTGGTGCCAGAAGCAAGGCTGGCTGTTGCCCATGGGCAGATGCATGAACGCGATCTTGAGCGCATTATGAACGATTTTCACCATCAACGCAGTAATCTACTGGTCTGTACAAACGATTATTGAGACCGGTATTGATATCCCAAATGCCAATACGATTATTATTGAGCGTGCCGATAAGTTTGGCTTGGCGCAGTTGCACCAACTACGAGGGCGAATCGGTCGTTCTTACCATCAGGCCTACGCCTACCTTTTGACCCCTCACCCTAAATTACTGAGTAAAGATGCAAAAAAACGGTTAGAGGCGATAGCGCAACTTGAGGATCTTGGTGCTGGATTTGCTTTAGCCACCCATGATTTAGAGATCCGCGGTGCCGGTGAGCTGTTAGGGAGTGATCAGAGTGGGCAGATTCAATCGATCGGTTTTAATCTCTATATTGAGCTATTAGAGGATGCTGTAAAATCGCTACAAGAGGGGAGAGAGCCAACGTTAGAGTCACTGTTAACCAGTCAACAGACCGATATTGAGCTCCGGCTGCCAACTTTAATTCCTGACACTTTTATGTCTACACTCTATAAACGGATGTCATGAATATGAAATATCACTGGATAAACGGATAGCTAGCAGTGTTTAATTCTGACACTTTTGTACCCGAGAGGGTGATGAATTAACTGAAATAAAAGTGGAGATGCGCGATCGCTTCGGGCCGCTCCCAGATCCGGTGCTCTTTTTACTAGCAACGGCAGAGATTCGTCAACAAGCAGCTCGGCTTGGCATCACTAAAATAGAGTTTGGCGAGAAAGGCGGTTTTATTGAGTTTGGTGCCAAAAATAGTGTATCGATAGATTATTTAATAGAGATCATCCAGAAAGAGCCTAAAAAATATCGTTTAGAGGGTCAAAATAGATTAAAATTGCTGACTACTGAGCTACCGCGCACTGAACGTATCGATTATATTAAAAAATTATTAACGACCTTTGCGGAGAATCGAGCTTAGTTAACTCGTTAATATTAAAAATTTTATAATTAATCTGACAGATTCAACTGTCTAATAAATCAGAACAATTAATAAAGGAAGGATAAAGAGTGAAAAAGAGTCTAATTGCAGTTACCACAATTGCTATCTTAGCCGCTGGGTATGTTGGTGGTGCCAAAGTCATGAGGACCTTAATAAGGGGATATGTTGGTGCCTCATGGTATCCCGGCAAAGTTATTGAAGATAATATTGATAATAGCCTTGCAGAATTTACCGATCAGTTAAACAGCCAGACTAAACTATTTGATACCAAAATAAGCTATAGCAACTACCAAAAAGGGATCTTTTCAACCAAATTACATCTTACGATCAATGCCCACCTTAAAGAAGATGAAGTTAATCAAAGAGTAAATTCGAAAGAATTTGACGATATTATATTTGATGATGATATCACCATCTATCACGGACCCTTCCCTATTGCAGCCGTTACCAAAGGTCACCTATTACCATTGAAGAGCTGGATTGAATACACCACAACTGAAGCAGCATCGCCGAAACTGTGGCAGTTAGCTGGTAATAAGCCATTTATTACCGCTTATGCA
The DNA here is from genome assembly GCA_029433365.1 of Orbaceae bacterium ESL0721. Taxonomy (GTDB): domain Bacteria; phylum Pseudomonadota; class Gammaproteobacteria; order Enterobacterales; family Orbaceae; genus Gilliamella. The sequence continues at coordinate 796,715 of JAQTHZ010000002.1, read as the reverse complement.
GGTGTAAGTTACCAGAATGCAATTAACCTTAACGTGATGAGTAGGCCGATTGATTACCAAAATAAAGAGGATGAACAGTTACTCTTATCCGCTGGTGAGATGACCCTCATAAATAGCCTTAGTAAATTCGCTTAGCCGTCAGTGATGGTGCCGATTGATTGCGTAAAGAGGATGAACAGTTACTTGCTATAGAGGAGTTAAATATCGACTTAGATAAATTCGCTTATCTTGTTAAAGGGGTTGCTTTACCCGTAATTAATTTTGAAAATTGGCACTTAGCTGTACAACCCAATAGCGATAATAGTGCCACAACATATCGATTTAAAGCGGATAACTTTGACATCAATATCCCTGATAAGTTAATTGGTGCCAAAGTAGGAATTGCGATTAATAATTTACAGTCTCAAGGTAGTATCCATAATATAAATATGGATGTCACTTATAAAGCAAAAGCGGATAAAATTAGTATAAATTACCCACTCTTTGATTCAAATAACAGTGAACTTCTCATTAATGATTTAACCATTGAACAGGCATATCAGTTAAAACAGTCAAAATATGTTGATGGCTCTTTTAAAAGCACTGTTGGTTCACTCAATTATGGCAAACAAAATATTGGTAGTGGCGTATTAAATATGGACTTTAAGGGGATAAATTTTAAAGAGATAGATTATAAATTATAATTACTTCGATCAAGATAATTTACCGAATGATAATGCAAAGCCAGCACCATTAATCTTTAATATAGACAAACTAAATTGGCACAATAGCGAAGGTGATATCAATTTAGTCATTAATTTAGCGTTGACAGGTGTCAATAGTTTTGACGCGGATGTGGGTATGGACAATATTGAGTCAATGAAATTTAAATTTGATGCGCCATCTAGAGTGATTGCTAAAATATTAGCTCAGTGGAACAACCCTAGCCAAGATGGCGTCATTAGTCGCCAAGTTGACAATATGGATAGTTATGTTCAGATGATGGGGCAACTCTTTTTCAACCATTCAGATATGATTCTATTCGAAAAAGATGGCGTTAAAGGGTTCTTTACCGATGTAAATTATCAGAAAACTGCTCCCAATGTTTATATAAATGGTAACAAGATGGATAAGAGAAGTTTTTAAATAATTTTGACGATTTAGAAGATATAGATGACGATATGGAAGATATTTGACGATATGGAAGATGATTTTTAGTTTTTAAATAATTTGGTTGATGATTAGTCGTTTATAAACATAAATTATTTGATAAGAGGGCTTGGTTAAAAGCCCTCTTCTGTTTTTAATAAACAAGTTTTAATAAATAAGTTTTAATAACTAAGTTTTAATAACTAAGTTTTAATAACTGAATTGTTATAACTGAATTTGTATAATTGAACTGTTATAACTAAATAATAAACAACTCAATTTTTAAAAACCAAATTTTCTAACCATATTTTGCTTAAAACAACCATAACCCTAAAACAAATTTGCAAAACAGATGAGATCTATCTTTAAAATTGATCTATCTGTTTAACAACAGAGGTTCAAATAACGGTTTTCGCCAGCCGGTTAATATCTCAGGAAGAGGGGCTGTTTTATCTTGTTGCCACCTTACATAGTGGTTAATAAAGCGCCTTGAGATAAGTAGCTCGACACTAACTCCATACTGTTTTGAAATAATTTGTGCTGCCTCTTTGAGTAATAATGTGGTCTCTTTATATTTTGGGTAGCCTCTTTGAGTAATGTTGATGCGTTGAATGGGGGGGGAGTTCGATGATAGGTTCATAGAGGAGTGCTAATATTTTTTCGCCGTAGAGTCTTATATCTTTACCTTTTAGCCCCAAACTTGCCAACTCTGCTAGTGAGGAGGGTTTGTAGCGAGCTATCTTCCATAATAGCTCCTCCTGAAGAACAAAATTGAGGGCTATATTACAACTTTTGGCAAGATTATAACGCCAACTAGCTAATCTTTGCAGCAGCGCTAGCCCTTTACCGTTTAGCTGCCAACCATTTTTAATCTGTAGATAGGCGTAATTAGGATCGATGACAATTCGCTTGCGATCAACTGCAAGTTCACACTCCTCATAGGCCGCATTAAGCCAACCACTATCAAGCAGCAAGGCTTTGAGTCTCTCCACTAAAGGGATGAGATAGAGCACATCATTAATAGCATAAGCACACTGTTTATCGGTCAATGGTCGCTGTAGCCAATTAGTACGCACTTCGCTTTTATCCAGCTCAACACCAATTCGCTTTTTTATCAAGATATTTTTAACTAAAGTGGCATAACCAGTACTAAGTGGATTGTCTAAAAATGAGGCTAAAATTTGGCTATCAATGATAGGCGTTGGAATGAGATCAAAATAGTGTTGAAAAACATCAATATCCTCACTGCAAGCATGAAGATATTTCTGGATATGGTGATCAGCTAATAGAGCCACAAAAGGATCCCAAACTGTAATCGTTAGCGGATCGACAAGCGCGATGCTCTCGCCATCAAAAAGCTGTATTAGTCCAAGTTTAGGATAAAAAGTGCGAATCCGGATAAATTCAGTATCAATAGCAATACGATCTTTGATACCGCTACAATAGTTAGTCAACTCTTCATCTGTTTTAATTATTCTATAAGTTGAACTCATGGTCTAATTTTCGCCCTTATTTAATGTGTCAGCTTGTTTATCAAAAGTGAGATCGATAACAACAATCTCACAACGGGTCATCAATCGAATCGGCGGTCCCCAAAGACCATAGCCGAACTCACAATACTGGTAAATTTATGGTTGGGATCGACATAGATACCATGTGGATTTTTATAAAGATAGTCAACAACCAAGTTTACTGGGAAGATCTGCCCACCATGGGTATGGCCTGATATCATAAGATCTACCCCTTTCTCGGCCGGTTCATTAAGATCTTGCGGTTGGTGATCCAATAAAATAATTGGTGCATCAGGATCGGTAAATAGTAAGAGATCATCGAGCGATGCCCGCGCTGTTTTAAGTTTTTCAGTAATATAATCATTACGTCCAATTAGGGTGATACCGAGTTTATCATCATATAAAACATCATCTTTAAGGAGATGCATATTGGCACTTTTATAGGCTGTCGCAATGTTCTCAAGGCTATTATTGGGTTTATCAATACTGGCGTATTCATGGTTACCAAAAATGATATAGGTACCATATTTGGCTTTTAACTGTTGAAACTGTTTATTAAATCCAAGCAGAATAAAAGGATCTATTCGTAAAAGAATCGATAGTATCACCAGTGATAACAACTAAATCGGCATTAAGTCTATTCACTTTATCTACCATCTGTTGAATAAATTGCGGTGTCACTATTTCACTGATATGGATATCAGTAAGTTGCACAATGCGTAACTTCTCCTGCTTTGCCGGCTTATCAATTTTCACCTGATATTTAACAATTTTTGGATTAATTGCTTGATCATTACCGTAGATGAAGAGTGCGACTGTGCAGATAATATAGATAATTTTGTTGGCGAGGTTTGGTCGGAATTTTTTAAAGCTGATGAGATATAGGATATCAAATATGATTAAAATATAGAACGCACAGATAAAAATACCAAAGATAATCGATCCAATAAGCGGAATCCAGTAGCTGGAGAGATCACCCAATAATCTTGATAAAACTAATGAGAATCCTACTAAAAATAGAGTAATCCAATAAAAAACAGAACCGATACCCGTCAATTGAAATTTAAACCAAAATTGCCACCTTTTACCAACAATAAGGTAATTATAAACTAATTAAAAAACTGACAATTATCGCTGCGATTTGCACGAAAATCATGATAAACCTATCAACTAATTGCTGAAAATGGTTATCATATCAGAATTATTGACGCTAAAAAATAGTTGTTTATCATCAATATTTTTTGGTAAAGTCAGTTGTTGAAGAGAGCTTTGTTTAACAGAACTGATCAAGAAGTTAGAGATACATATTAACGTATCTTCATTTTAGCTATTAGCATTTTTAAACAGTAAAAATATCAAGAAAAAAGAATACTTATAAATTTATAAACCAAATATGGATTATAGATAAAAATAAAGAACAGTAGAGAACAAAATATATAGGCGAATATAGTTTTTAGATTAAGTTTAAAACGTTTATATGAAAGCAAATAGCGTAAATCATAAATAACATAAATACAAAACTGAGAAAAATACCAAAATAGATATACCCCTCTTTTTAAATGAATCTAACTATTTAACAAAGTGTATTCTAATAACGTTTTTTGCCAACCGTTAATCAATTGATAATAATTAACTTTTATAGCTAACAACCTTTTTTAAACTGTAGTTTAGCGTACTCTGGAACGAAGGCAATCGCTTATGATTAACATAGCTCACACAACAATTGCCGTTTCAAGCCTAAAATATTAAGATTCAACTCTTACATTTTTACAGACCTAATATTTGAGCGATTGGAAAAATCAGAAATGCAATTTGTGGAAAAAACATCATGGCAGAAATCAGGAGTTCATAGATGAAAAGGTAAAAAAATAATGAACTTATGATATAAGCTATTTGGGTTGTTCTATTTGGTTTAAACCGTTTATTAGACAAAATATAGATAAGATCAAAAATCATTAGAATTAGCGTAAAACAGAAAAATAGTCCAAAAATTTTATAACCTATAAAGTAAATGTATATGTTTATTAATCTGTGGAGTTTTAAAACAATAATTTGTGAAAATGCTGAAAAATAGAGCGCAAACCAATAAAGACTATTAGCAAAATAGTTAGGTGAAATTGAAACCAGAATTGTAGTCTTTTTCCTAAATAATAAGGAAATACAATAGTGACTATAAATAAAAGAACGACAGCAAAAAATAGATAAGTTTCTAACATGATTATCCTATTAAAAAGAGGTTAAAAGGTGGTATCATAACAGAATTTAGTCGTTTTTAAAGCTGATGATATAGACAGCTAACGTTGTTAAAACGCATTAAATTCGAAGTAAAATGTTAATAACGTTGAACTACAATATTTTATCAATAATCCGATCAATAATTGCAGATTAGGTTATTAAATTTTTTCATAAATTCCACTGTTAAAAATAGTCATTATTAAAAATATGGATAGACATCACGACCACCTCTTCTCCACCCCTATTGAAAAGTTGGGTGATTGGACCTTCGATGAAAAAGTAGCCGAGGTTTTCCTGATATGGTGCAACGATCGGTACCAGGTTACTCAAATATTATTGCTATGATAGGAATGCTCGCAAAACGTTTTTCGTTTGTGCAGCCCAATAGCAACATTTATGATCTAGGCTGTTCGTTGGGGGCAGCGACACTATCGATTAGACGAAATATTGACCAACCCAACTGCCAAATCATCGCTGTTGATAACGCTATGCCGATGGTAACGCGCGCAAAGCAGCATCTAGATGCCTATAAAGCGGCGACACCTGCCTCGGTTATCTGTGCTGATATTGCTGATATTGCAATGGAAAATGCATCGATGGTGGTACTTAATTTTACTTTACAGTTCCTAAACCCTAAAGCAAGACAGCAGATGCTTGATAAGATCTTCCAAGCTTTAAATCCCAACGGTATTTTAGTCATTTCAGAAAAATTTAGCTTTGATGATAGTAAAATTAATGATCTGCTTTTTAATATGCATCACGATTTTAAACGAGCTAACGGTTATAGCGAACTTGAGATTAGCCAAAAGCGGACAATGCTAGAAAATGTAATGTTAACCGATACAGTTGCAACCCATAAATCTCGACTTAAAATCGCTGGATTTAACCATGTAGAGACATGGTTTCAGTGCTTTAATTTTGGCTCCATCATTGCTATTAAAGATGGCTAGCTGTTTATAAAAACAGATTCTAGAGAGCTGTTTATAAAACGATGTTTATAAAACGATGTTTATAAAGAATTTTTAAGAGAAAATATAGATGATAGATTTTGGCAATTTTTATAAGTTAATCGCCCAAAAACGCCCAACTAATGATCTAAGCAGTTGGCTAGAGATTTTGCCAACTCAGCTAGCTAACTGGAAAAAACAGAATCTGGATAGCCGTTTTAACCACTGGGTTAATAGCATTGCGCACCTGCCAGAGATCAATCAGCCAATCGAGGTTGATCTCACAAATGGCGTCACAGTAAAAACAGAGACGCCGATATCGGTTGGCGCACAGCAGCGAATTGAGAAGCTGCTAAAAAATCTAATCCCTTGGCGCAAAGGCCCTTTTGATCTGCATGGTGTTGTTATCGATTCCGAATGGCGTTCTGATCTCAAATGGCAGCGACTTCTGCCCTATATTGATGATTTGTATGGTAAAACGGTTTTAGATGTTGGCTGTAATAGCGGTTATCACCTCTGGCGTATGGTGGGTGCTGGCGCGCGCTTAGCGGTTGGTATCGATCCGATGGCGCTCTTTTTATGCCAATTTGAGATGGTGCGTAAACTGCTTGGAGGTGATCAGAGGGCGCATCTTTTACCATTGGGAATTGAAGCGCTGCCTAAATTAAATGCTTTTGATGTCGTCTTTTCGATGGGGGTGCTCTACCATCGAAGATCGCCACTTGATCACCTTTATCAACTAAAGGATCAGCTGGTTTCTGGCGGTCAACTGGTTTTAGAGACCTTAGTTATTGAGGGTGATCTGCATCAAGCGTTATTGCCGCAAGATCGCTATGCGCAGATGCGAAATGTCTACTTTATTCCGTCAGTGCCAACTATGATTAGTTGGTTAGAGAGGTGTGGATTTAAAAAGAGGTGAAAATGGTCGACATCTCTCCAACCACTAATGATGAACAGCGTACCACAGCATGGTCGTCGGAACAGTCGCTGGCGGATTTCCTAAATCCCGATGATCCAACAAAAACTGTCGAAGGCTACCCTGCACCGCTTAGAGCGCTATTTACTGCTAGGAAATAGATCTGATGGTACTATGTTGGACATAAAAGATATGCCTCATGCTTAATTAGTATCGTTAACAATCATCACTATTAGGCAGCAACTCGGAAGTGACAAATGGCTGCTTTAACGGTATGATAGACACTATTTTGTCTCCCATTTTTCAATTTTTTCAACTAGGTTTAATGTGAATATTCAACAACTTTTATCTCAAAAATTTCTCAAGCAATGGTGGCTGTAGGTAGCAATGCAGATGCATTAGTAAAACCATCCGCCAAAGTGCAATTTGGCGATTACCAAGCTAACGGTATTATGGCTGCTGCGAAAAGTTAGGTCTCCCACCCCGTCAATTGGCAGAAAAAGTGATAGCGCAGTTGGATCTTGGCGATGTAATCGAAAAAGTTGAGATTGCAGGTCCTGGTTTTATCAATATATTCCTAAATAACAGTTGGATTGCCGCACAAAATGAGCTGGCATTACAGAATGATAAACTTAATATCACCTTACCAGAAGTACCTCAAACAGTGGTTGTTGATTACTCAGCCCCGAATGTTGCAAAAGAGATGCATGTCGGTCACCTTCGTTCGACCATTATTGGTGATTCATCGGTCAGAGTACTGAGCTTTTTAGGGCATAATGTAATTCGAGCCAACCATGTTGGTGACTGGGGTACCCAGTTTGGTATGCTTATTGCCTATTTAGAGAAGATGCAAAATGAGCATGCAAATGATATGGCGCTCTCCGATTTAGAGTCCTTCTACCGCCAAGCTAAAAAATGTATGATGAAGATGCCGAGTTTGCCGAAAAAGCGCGTAACTATGTGGTTAAACTACAAGGCGGTGATGAGTATTGCCTCACTATGTGGCGTAAACTGGTTGATATTACCATGTCACAAAATATTGCCACCTATAAACGGTTAAATGTCACTCTCTCGCTTGCTGACACCATGGGTGAAAGCATCTATAACAGTATGTTACCGGTCATTGTTGCTGATCTAAAACAGAGAGGGTTAGCGGTTGAAAGTAACGGCGCAACGGTGGTCTTTTTTAGATGAGTTTATGAATAAAGAGGGTGAACCGATAGGCGTTATCATCCAGAAAAGTGATGGTGGCTACCTCTATACTACAACTGATATCGCCTGCCTTAAATATCGTTACGAAAATCTGCATGCTGACCGTATCCTCTACTATATCGACTCTCGGCAGCATCAACATTTAGAGCAGGTTTGGATGATTGCGCGTAAAGCGGATTATATTCCTGAATCTCTTAAACTCGAACACCATATGTTTGGAATGATGTTAGGTAAAGATGGCAGACCTTTTAAGACCCGTTCCGGCGATACCATTAAACTTAATGATCTGTTAGATGAGGCAATGCAGCGTGCAACTGCTTTAATTCAGAGTAAAAATCCACAGTTAACTGGCGATGAGCTAAAAGAGGTAGTTGAAGCTGTGGCGATTGGATCGGTCAAATATGCCGATCTCTCGAAAAAACGAACCACCGATTATGTCTTTGACTGGGACAATATGCTCTCTTTTGAGGGTAATACCGCACCTTACCTGCAATATGCCTATACGCGCGTACTCTCAATCTTTAAAAAGGCGGATCTCACTGCCTCTCAACTGACAGGTAAAATTTTATTAGATGATGATAAAGAGCGTGCATTAGCTGCAAGACTCATTCAATTTGATGAGACAGTTGCCGCGGTTGCAAACGAAGGAATGCCACATCTACTTTGTGCTTATCTATATGATATCGCTACGCTATTCTCAAGCTTCTATGAACATTGCCCAATCTTAAACGTAGAGAGTGAAGCAGTAAAAATGAGCCGTTTAAAACTGGCTGCTCTAACAGCAAAAACCTTAAAAACGGGTTTAGATATGTTAGGTATTAAAACAGTTGAAAAGATGTAGTCAGCAAAAGTGAACCAGTTAGTAAAAATGAAATAGTTGATAAAGAAGAGTTATATTAAGAATCAATTTGAGTTATATTTTTGGATAATCTCTTTTTTTTTGATTGGTAATTAATAATATTAAACAAGTAGTTATATTTAATAATTGGATTGAACAGTCAATTTAATTGGTAAACTGAACAATTTTGATTAATTAATCTAGAAAATAATACTTTAACTATTTCATTTAATTACCATTTTTTAGCTTTATACTACTTGATCTTGACCGTTTTTTTATTAAAATGTGTAGAGTTATTTTTGCATACAACATCTTACTTACTGTTTTTTAATGACTCTTGTGATAGAGATGTATGAATAAGGTGTTTAATTAAATGATTAAATAGGTTAAGAGAGCAAATATGACGTACTACAGCAAATCGGTAAATCTCTATCTTGATCTTCTGATTAGCTTTTTATCCTCCTTTTTGGGGGATTTTTTTTTTTGTCTCAAATTCGATATTTTAACGTAATTAATACAATAAACGATCCGAGGAACCCCTACTATGTCTGATAACAAAACCTTGCTATTAACCAGTCGCGATCAGAGCTTGAAAGCTTTTTTAATAAAAAGATCCGCGAAAATGGCGGTTGGATCAATGCACATATGCATGCTGACCGCGCCTTTACCATCACCACTGACAGTTTTGATATCTACCAGAAACAGACATTAATTGAGAAGTGGGATACCTTAGATAGATTAAAATCATCGATGAGTGAGGATGATTACTATCGCCATTTTAGTATGGCTGTTGAAAGAATGATTGAGCAAGGTGTAACAGCAGCAGGGTCATTTGTTGATATTGATCCTATAGCAGAGGAGCGTGCTATACGTGGTGCGCTTAAAGCGAGAGAGGCATATAAAAAGATATTACGATCAAACTGATCAATCAGACTCTAAAAGGGGTTATTGATAAAGAGGCGCGTTACTGGTTTGATAAAGGGGCTGATTTGGTAGATATTCTAGGCGGCTTACCAAGGCGTGATGAGCGTGATCATGGTGAGGGAATGGGGCTTAAACATCTTGACGTGTTAATGGATACGGGTAAAAGGTTGGGCAAAATGGTGCATGTCCATGTCGATCAGTTCAATTCGCCAGATGAGATTGAGACCGAACAGGTCACCGACAAAACGTTAGAGCACGGTATGCATGGCAAAGTTGTGGCTATTCATAGCATCTCTATCACTGCTCATAGTTTAGAGTATCGTCAAAAGTTATATAAAAAGATGCGTGAAGCGCAAATGATGGTGATAGCTTGCCCATTTGCTTGGATCGACAGCCCGCGCCGTGAAGAGCAAGGCCCAACCCGCAATTCGCTAACACCAGTGGATGAACTAGCTGCGGCAGGCATTCCAGTTGCAATTGGTACCGATAATATTAGTGACTATATGTTGCCATTTTCGACCGGTAATATGTGGGAGGAGTTAAAATTGTTGGTAACTGGTTGCCGATACACTGATTTAGATAATATTATTAACGTTGCAACGATTAATGGTAGAAAAGCGTTAGGTTTAGCTTAGTTGACCTTCTCTCTTTCAAGTTACCTATTTTAAGTTGATAGATTTATCTACACAGTTTTGCTAATGTAAAAAAGAGTAAAATTGTGTAGATAAAAGATCTAGTTGTAAGATGGCTAGCTAGGTAAAATTTACCGGCTACTCTCTCCTATTTACCGCCTACTCCGTTTTTAGGTTGATAAGCTGGTTTGGTTGGTTTTAGGCTTACGGCACGTTTATCTTTGGTTACTGACACAAAGCTTTTTACTTCCGGCTTCAGTCCTACTTGATCACGAAGGTAGTTGACAGATTCAATATCAAGCTCCATCCATTTGCCTCGTGCTAAGCTCTTTGGAAGCAAAATATTGCCATAACGGATACGTAGTAGCCTGCTCACCTGAATATCGACCGCCTCCCACATTCTACGCACTTCACGATTACGACCCTCTGTAATTGTGACATTAAACCACTGATTTAACCCCTCCCCCCCTTGAGCAGAGATTGATTTAAAAGCCGCAGGTCCATCTTCAAGTTGCACGCCGTGGGTTAACTGCCAAAGCTGTTCATCACTCACTTGCCCCCCTTTAGCAAATACCCGCACCGCATATTCACGCTCTATCTCATGACGGGGATGCATTAAACGGTTGGCTAACTCACCATCGGTCGTAAATAGCAGCAGACCTGAAGTGTTAATATCTAATCGACCAATATTGATCCAACGGGCATTTTGTAGACGTGGTAGGCGGGTAAAGACGGTTGCGCGCCCTTCCGGATCACTGCGTGAGCAGATCTCACCCTCTGGCTTATAGTAGGCAAGAACACGACACACTTCGCGCTCTTTTGGACGAATTTGGACAAGGTGACCATCAATTCGAATTTTAGGGCTATTATTGACATCAACACGATCACCTAACGTGGCAATTTTACCATCAATACTAATGCGCCTTGCAGTTATCATCGACTCAATTTCACGCCTTGATCCATGTCCTAAGTTGGCTAACACTTTCTGTAACTTTTCACTTCCATCATTCACACTACCCTTTTTAACTCCAGTAACCGGTTTAGGTTTGATATCATTTTTTTCTGAGGTTTTTAATCGGTTATTGGTAAAAGGTTTTTGGTGAGATTTTCACTACCAACATCTTTTTGCGGCGGTTTGATCCATTTGCTGATTTTTGGGGAGCTGTCGAGGTAAATTTCGGCTTGGCACTATCTCTTTTACTAAACTTGGAACTTTTCATTATATCCTCACTGTTACCTTCTCAGGTATCACACTACTATTAAATCGATACTCTATTAGCACAATAGATGTTAGATCGATAGACTATTAAATCGTTAAGCTTAAACTCTACAAAGCTTCAACTGAACTGTTTTTCAACTGCACTATTTTTCATCTGCTATATGTTTAAACTAAACTATGCTTTAACTAAACTATATTTAAACTAAATTATGCTTAAACTAAACAAGGTTTAAGTCATTATAAAGAATTAAGTTGCGGTAAATGGTGCTGTATCACCACTACCTTCTCGTACTATTTCTGGGTAATTTGCGGTTAAATCGATCACCGTTGTTGGCTGTTCACCAATTACGCCCCCATCAATTATCGCATCTAACTGGTGACCAATCTTATCATTAATTTCGTTGGGATCAGACTGCGCAACATCATCACCAGGTAAGATTAGGGTTGTTGTTATTAGGGGCAACCCTAAAACATCGAGCAAGGCCAAATCAATTTTACTATCAGGAATACGTAAACCAATCGTTTTACGTTTCTCATTCATTAGCTGTTTAGGCACCCCTTTATTGGCAGGTAATATAAAGACATACTGTCCTGGTGTGCTGTTTTTTATTAACCGAAATAGACCATTATCAAGATAGGTGTAGGTCGATAGTTCAGAGATATTTTGACACATTAAAGTAAAATTGTGCTGTTTAGGGAGATTACGAATCTGGCAGATGCGATCAACACCGCTTTTATTACCTAAAAGGCAGCCAAGTGCATAGCCAGAATCTGTTGGAAAAGCAATAACGCCACCATCATTAATAATTTCAACAACTTGATTGAGTAACCGCTTTTGGGGATTGTCAGGGTGAATCAAAAAAATTTGAGGCATAATCTCTCTTCTTCTACTTCATACCGATCTTATCGGGCTATTTTATTTAATATAAACAATTTAATATTAACTATTTAATATTAAAAATATAACATTAAAAAATTAACTTTAATAAATTAATTGTAATAAATTAAAGATGATAAGTTAATGATTATCAATTAAAAATGACAACTTACCAACTAATGTACGCTTATGATAACTACCATGATTACTACTATTATTACTACTTTTCCTGCTGATAGATGCTGATGATATATACCGCTATTAGCACTAAAACATTATAGCAGTGACATAATTCATTGATTCTTTTAATTATACATAATCAAATTGATCTATAAAGTCCAATTATGCCAAATCGGTTGCACTGAATCAGGTAGTGGCGTAGTTTTACCCAGATCTAAATAGCTGTTAAGCCCATGAAAATCGGAACCTTGTGAAGCTAAAAGCTGATATTTAGTGGCTAATTTGGCTAAATTTCGTAAATCATCCATTGTCTGTCTGCTTTGCGATACCTCCATGGCATCACCGCCTAACTCTTTAAACTCGGTAAGTAATAGATTGAGTTTGGTTGCCGTCATATCATAACGAGAGGGGTGCGCTAAAACCGCTTGCCCACCTGCTGCATGGATAACATTAATTGCTTCGGCAATTGTGCACCATTTTGGCGCCACATAGGCATAACCACTTTTTGCTAGATATTTTTTAAATGCACGTTTTATATCTTTTACATACCCCTGCTCAACTAAGAAACGGGCAAAGTGCGCACGAGAGACAATATCACCTTGCGCATACTGTTTCGCCCCTTGGTAGGCATCTGCGACACTCACTCTGGCCAGTTTTTCGCTAATTGCATAGGCACGATTTAGGCGATTATCTTCATGTTGGAGGAGTAGTTTATTGAGGTCGAAATTTTCTAAATCAATCTGTAGACCGACTATATGGATCTCGTAACTATTCCATAATGTTGAGATCTCGACGCCAGTTACTAATTTGAGGGGAAGATTGCTATTTTGAATAGCAGATTCTGCTTCAGCAACCCCTTTTATCGTATCATGATCCGTTATAGCTAAGTAGTTAATGCCTCTTTCTGCCGCGTGGTTAACTAATGCTGTAGGTGTTAAAACGCCATCAGATGCGGTGGTATGAGAATGTAAATCATAAATCATTTTTTTCTCGAAACTATTTATAAAACGGCATATAAGCGTGTAATATACCACACAAATAACGTGATCACTAAAAGGTATACTATGAAAGAGCAAATTTTTCTTGCCATGCAAGAGACAGAAGCCATTATTGAGGATCTCCTTGCTGATGGTAGCGATCCCGATGCACTTTATCTCATCGAACATCATATCTCTTCTGATAATTTTGATACGCTAGAAAAGGTAGCAGTTGAGGCCTTCAAACTTGGCTATGAAGCGACCGATCCAGAAGAGGATGTGGATGAGAACGGTAATCCTATCATCTCGTTTGATATCCTCTCTGAAATTCCACTAGACGGTGATCTTATCAATAGCCAAATCGCGCAAATTATTGAACTTACAACCAAATTTAGTGTGAGTTATGATGGTTGGGGCACCTATTTTGAAGATGGCGAAGATGAAGGTGTTGAAGATAGTGAACCAGATAGCAACCAGACATTGCATTAAATAATTTAACTAGGTTCTATTATCTGATTATCCATTAATAGTCATCCACATCAATTTATTCAACTTAACTATAGCGCAGGTAAAATATGTTTATCTGCGCTATTATCTTTTTTAATTCGAATAACTTTTTTTAAATTAAGTTGTTTTAAATTAAGTTGTTTTAAATTAGGTTGTTTTAAATTAGGTTCCTTATAACTTAATCTGTTTTTTAACCTAAGCAATCCATCTAATTTTGGTTACGGCTACGTAATAATTTACGGTAATGATTAACTGCCTGTCGATGATTAATATAGTCGGTGGTAAAAGTGTGTCCACCATTGCCATTAGCAACAAAGAAGAGATAGTCGGTTTTTGCTGGATGCGCGGCCGCTTCTAATGAGGCTATACTCGGCATAGAAATTGGCGTCGGTGGTAAACCGGTAATTACGTAAGTATTATAAGGATTGTTGCCATCAGTTAAGTGTGTGCGGCGAATCGTACCATTGTAGTCATCACCAAGCCCGTAAATAATGGTTGGATCAGTCTGTAACCTCATTTTTGCTTTGAGTCGATTTACAAAAACCGAAGCAACTTTAGCGCGTTCTGCATTAATTCCAGTCTCTTTTTCAATTATTGATGCCAAAATCAGCATCTCATAAGGGGAGCTGTAGGGGAGATCAGGATCACGGCTATCCCAAATTCTCTGTAAATTGCTCTTCATAGTTAAATAGGCACGTTTTAAAATAGCCAGATCGGTGGTGCCCATCGTATATTGGTAACTATTTGGCGAAAGCCAGCCTTCGATCGATCCATCAATACCAAGTTGTTTGCTAATCTCATCTAACGATTTATCTTGTAAAGTATGCTCAATATAGGGGCTATTTTGTAATACCAATAACCAATCTTTTACCCGTTTCCCCTCAATAAATTTTACTGTGAACTGACTCTCTTTTCCTGTTGTCAGTAAAGTTAAAAATTCATGTACCGTCATATGGGAATCAAATTGATAGGTACCCGCCTTTATAGCAGCTAGCTCTGGTTCTAACTTATAGAGAAATGGGAGCAGATAGGTTCTATCAAATAGCTGTTCCTGTTTTAGTTGAGTCACTAATTGCGGTAATGTCGTCCCTTTTTTAAGATAAACATACGGGGTTTGTCGGTATGATGTAGATGTTGATTGCTAAATTTTTCTAGTGCATGGTAGATGATAGCAGTCGAGCAGGCAGCGATGAAAAAGGTTATCGCAAAAATATAAAGTACTATTTTTTTATCATGGGTAATTAACCATCAATGTAATTAAACGTCTATTACTTACTCTCTATTGACCAATATAACTATTAATCAATTTATCTATTATTCTATGTATCTGTTATTCTATGTATCTGTTAATTCATAGATCTATTAATTAATCGATCTACCAATTAACAGATACTTAATATTGTCATTATTTATAAAATCATTAATTTATATCATCATTAATATAGTGAATTTGTGCACGCGATGTGAGGCGGGTTAAAAGTTCATAACTACTAATACCTGTATGTTTTGCAATCTCTTCAACAGGGAGTCCTTTACCCCAAAAATCACTTCATCCCCCGCTCTATCTTGGCAATTTGCACCTAAATCAACCACTATCATATCCATTGAGACCCGCCCAACAATAGGCACGCGTCGACCGTTAATTAATACTGGGGTATTTTCTGGGATATTGCGCGGATAACCATCACCATATCCCATTGCAACTACTCCAAGCTTAGTATCTTTTGGACTCGTCCAGATCTGACCATACCCGACCGCTTCACCCGCTTTATGTTGCCTTATCACAATCAGTTCTGATTTAAAGGTCATCGCTGGTTTTAGTTCGGGTATTGGGTAATCAAATGGTGAGACACCATAAAGTGCAATGCCTGGTCTAATGACATTTTTATGTGACTGCTCCCAAGCTAATAGCCCCCCTGTTGCCGCGATAGAACATTTGCCAATAAGGGTTTTATCCGCAATGGAATCTAAAAAGTGGGTTAGCTGGGCAAGCTGTTTTGTGGTTTGTGACGAGGTAAGATCATCTGCTGAACTAAAGTGGCTAATTATATTGATCGGCTTACGTACAACTTTGCAGTTGGCTAGAGCGGTAAATTTTTCGATAGCCTCTTCCGGTCGAAAACCTAACCGATGCATGCCCGTATCTAACTGAAACCAGACGGTTAACAGATTTTGACCCGCTTCAGACTGTAAACGGTCGATCTGTTCATCGCAGTGAATGGCGGTCTGAATATTATAATCAATCAGTAGGTTAAGGTCATCATGTAGAAAAAAGCCCTCTAACAAGATGAGCGGCGTTGAGATATTGGCATTACGGATTTCAACGGCTTCAGATAAACGCGCCAAACCAAATCCATCCACTTTATCTGCCAATAGCTTTGCCACACCCAATTTACCATGTGCATAGGCGTTCGCTTTAATAATTGCAATAAGTTCACTACTTGGCGCGAGTTGCTTTAAATAGTTAACATTATGCAATATAGCGTTACGATCTACCTCAATGGTTGCAATTGCCATATGCCTAACCTACTTATTCCCAAAAAAAAGATATTGTAGAGGCTGTTTTTAAGAATCACAAATAAAAATGCACTTTTATTGGTGATCTGTTTGGATCAAATTAATTATTATGGGGTGACGCAAATAAATTCTAGAATTGTTTCACTTTCATTACTGTGAGAATTGATTTCACCTCCCCAAGGGGCGACATTATAGTGCTTAGTTCCTTGCGGATTAGTAGCCCATACCGTACCATGAAAACTAACATGAGAATAGAATTCCGTGTCTATATAACCCCACTCTGTATAGAGTCCACCACCAATACGCCGTTGGTAATTGTTAGGTTGACCAGCTAGTCCGCCATGCCAATCATCTCCATTAGCATTAGTTAATTCGCTCACAATTGGTATTCGATAACGATTGCCGTAATGGTTATTACAGTAATTAGCATCATAGGTTTCATAATTATTATCAATTTTTGAAATAAACCATTTACTAATCGTAAAACTGTATATCTTATTGGTCTTTGCTTTATCTGAATAGATAGTAAAAGTGGTTGGGACAGCGCTTTCTGGTGGATTATTATTAATCGGATCAGGATGACCATAATTAGTTCCCCGTTGGGACCCGATAAAAATATATTAACGCCACCAAAATAAGAATATTCTCCGTTCAAAACAATATCTAATCCTGAACTACTCGGACTCTTATCGTAACTTATATTCTGCCAATTTACCCCATTACTTAACATTAAGTTAAAATTCAATCCATGGGTTCCTGTTGTAGGAAAATTCGTTGCGGGATCTTCAATATTTTGCGGTAAATATCCACGGTGTCTGACCCACTGGCTAGCAGGTCCATCAATTTGTGGAAAACTATCATCTCCAATAATGCCATTAGGTTGAGCAATATAACAGACAATGGGTTTTGGTATAACGTAGTAAATCACATTTGCTGCATTAAAAGAGGTGGTATTAGGGTAACCATATTTGGTCGTTAATTTACCCTCGTTATTACTCAAATTTATTGAGTAATAGTTAATGGGATAATCAGAAGGGCTACAAGGTATTAATTTATCTCTCAGGTTAACCTCTATATCTTGTGAATCTCTTAAATCCAATGTTAAGTTACCCGTTGCAGTTATCAGATCCCCATTCTCATCCACACCATAATTATAAGGTGCGTTAACTAACTCATTCAGACTTATCGATGTTTTACCAACTGGCATAAACATCTGGATATCAGCAAGTGATTGAGTGCCATCAGGTAGTTCAATAGGATTATCAGGAGTTGATGGATTATTTTCAGGGGCGAATATTCTACCATCTGAGAGTTTTATGCTTAAGAGTGACGATGCATCGGTCGCTTTAGTTTTACCATTGTCAAAAGTTAAATAGGGGACGGTGCCGTGGATAATATTTTGGGTCTCAATAGTAGTGAGTGCACTGTAAGCTGGTAATGAGATTAAGAAAGGGGTAAAAATTAAAGTAAAAAGAGATCTTTTTAGGATCGTTTTAGATGAGTTATTGATTAATAGGCGTAATACACCCTTTGGCGATCTATATTTATTAGTGGTGCGTTGGTGCGTTGGTGCGTTGGTGCGTTGGTGCGTTGGTGCGTTGGTGCGTTGGTGCGTTGGTGCGTTGGTGCGTTGGTGCGTTGGTGCGTTGGTGCGTTGGTGCGTTGGTGCGTTGGTGCGTTGGTGCGTTGGTGCGTTGGTGCGTTGGTGCGTTGGTGCGTTGGTGCGTTGGTGCGTTGGTGCGTTGGTGCGTTGGTGCGTGCATTGTATAATTCCTCTATTATGTATGTCAATGATTATTATAGTTATTTTTATTGCTTTGCATTGACGCTGTTTAAACAATACAAAAACTATTTTTCAACGTCTTAATTAGGTGGTAAAAAAATAGTTTTAGTAAAAGAGTTATTCAGAAAAAATAGCGCTGAATAATTTAGCAGATGTATCGTATAAATATCATGTAACTAAGTCAATGATTTTATTAAAAATAAAATATCAATTAAAGATCACTTTAAGCAGCAAGGATAGAAATGTTTTAGGGTTGAAAGTAATTATTAAAGAGTTAGTTATTTTTCTGGAATATCTACCCATTTTCATACAACAAAATTAAGGGGTATCTGTTTACAAAATGCCATTGGTGTCAAATATCCTAATGACGAGTGCAATCGTTTGTACCAATATGCATAAGCAGAAAAACGTTGTTGTAGCTCTTGGGTATTTTTAAAAGTTGTATTTTTCACAAACTCAGTTTTAATTGTCTTAAAAGACGATATTGTGGGCTGAGGATAGTATTTTACTTAGGAGCATTGTTTTGCTGCCAAGGGCTAGGTCAACCAGTCCGTAGGTGATGCCTTCATATCCTTTGGGCACAAGTCCTGACTATGGAATCATCTGTTGTCACCTTCTCATCAGTTAAGATGCGGCTCATGCCAGCAGCACCAAGGATGGCATGGGCGATGAGGAAAAGATCCTAAATTTGGCTTAGGATCTTTTCAATTAATTTAATATTCCTTACGCAAATAGAACCAGCCTAAATTTCCTTTCTTTTCATAAATACTAATTGATTCGGATACAATTAAGAGATCAAGATAAATATCTTTAAAATCATTAAAAAAATCTGCTACAACTTCTGTATTTGCAATCTGCATTTCTTCCTCTTCTTCATCTAATAATTTATTATCAAAAATCATTCTTATTGTTAGTATATTATCTTTATTTAAATCAGCTGTAACTCCTCGCATTTTTTTTGTAGCTCTATCGATTAAACTATACATTATACTTTGATTAACTTTATTTCTTATTTCTGTCAAATTGTTAATTTTCATAATTTATGGTCTCGCTGGTACTATGTTAAAGATAGATAAAATGATCCCAGATCTAATATTCGTGGAATCTATCTAAATTAATTTTTTTCCATCTTATCGAGAATATTTCCTATTTGTCTTAATAAATAAGAAACTTCTTCTTTTGTTGCACCAATTCTAGTTTCAAACTCAAAAACATCTATACCATTACACACTTCATTAAAAATGGCATTTAACATGAGCAACTCTTCGTATGATAACGATATATTTGCATGTTTATCTATAATATCTATAATTTTCATTTAATTACCTCAAGTTATCAAAATAATCTCGTCCATTTACAGGTCTAAAAGCAGTACCACCGTCAGAAGTCTTAGGATTTCTAATAACAATCGTTCCTGTTGACTGATCCCAGTATGCAGTTCTTCCTCCACTAAATTGTTTTACTGATGTTGGATTACTAACAATATTTTCTATATGTGCCGCAAATTGTTTACGTGTTCTAATATCTAATGAGTTGAATTCACCTTGTTGTAAAACATGCTTTTCAAATGCATGTCCACCTGCAATTTCTTTACCAACTAATTGCGCATTTAACTTAGAACCGTCTACAGCATTTTCAGCTCCTATAGATGGCTTAGCTTTACTATTTGATAAGTCTTCTAGTCTATCAATTTTATTAGCATCAACAACGTCACTTTCAACTTTATTTATAATATTTTCTTCGCCAGTATTAGGTTTTTTAACAGGTTTACTAGCACCACTTCCATTAGCTGCGCCAACCGAGCCGAATGGGTTAAAAGTGGGCTCTTTTAGTTCTATAACATGCCGATACCTTAATCTGTTTTTTGAGAGTTTTTCAATATAGACTTTGATATCTCGTATTAATGACGGCTTCTGCCCTGCTGGGGTCGCATATTTGATTGAGACAATATTGTGGGCAGCAGATGGTACTTTATTTAGGAGCATTGTTTTGCTGCCAAGGGCTAAATCAACCAGTCCGTAAGTAATTCCTTCATACCCTTTTGGCACAAGTCCCGACCAAGCAATGGCATCCTCCCCAAGTGTTGTCACCTCTGCATCTGTTAAGATGCGGCTCATGCCGGCAGCAATATTGTCACTGCCTATAAACCCTAAAGCAACCGCAACAGCCATCCCTGTGCCAAGCGATGCCCCTTCAATTGTACCAGCAACGGCTAAGGTTAGTAGACCACCAGCTACTTGTGCGCCACCTAGAATCTGGTTTTCATATTTAGTGTAGGTCGATTTGATGGTATCGCCATAAAGGTAACCGGTTATACCACCAATCAGACCGCCAGATGCGCCAAGTAGTGAGTGACCTACCGCTGCCCCTTCGGCTGCATTAGTAAGGTTTTGTGGCTCGATATGGCTAAAATATTCATCAATAAAAGAGACATCAACCGCACTTGTCTCAAGTTGCCAATCATCAATATGTGCCCACTTTTGGGGTACTTTAATATCTGCGAGACCCTGCGGATTAAATCGACCAATAAACCGATGCCCTTCACTAATCGATGTAATGGCATATTTATGGTCTTTATGGAACTTGAGATAGAACCCCTCTGCTGGTTTTAACTCAACATGTTGATAGGTTAATTTTTTGGCTTTGAGTCGGTATTTTTGAGGAGTAGCTTAATCAGCCTCGCTACCCTCAAAAATTAAGAGGTTATTTAATTTGAATTTTTTTATAAGATTAATATCACAAAAATAGTTAGTAGATTGCAATTTACTATCTAGATCTATATTATAGCTCCACTTTTTCCTGTTTTAGATTTGCATATTTATCTATTTCTGCTTGCCATAATTTTATTAAACTGTCATCAACCTGCGCATCACCATTTCTCTCCTTCATTCCCTGAATTCTTTCTTCTATAGAGCGTGGCACATATTCATGACTCTCAATTTGTGAAATAAAATCTTTAAAGTTTGGGCATAAGTAGTTATAGGTATCTATTTCGTGATCCCAAAATGAGATCTTCCCATAGTTTAACTCACTAGTACCGATAACAATATAATTACCGTAGCTATCCTCAGCTATCGGCAGATAACCATTTTCTATTGCAGAAGTAAAACTATTTCTGTTCATTAAATAAGAAAAATCACAGTATTTTTTCTGCTCTTCAAAACCATAGAAGTATCGTATATCACTGCTTTCACCATTTATATCAAAACTTGTTTTAGGGGTGTATCCACCATTATATTTTTTTAGAAAATCAGCATATACGGCAGGTAATGTTATACTGAGTGCCCGTTCAAATAGCTCTATTTTTTCGGCAACATTTGAATTATCGAAATTAAAAATGAGTAACATTATCTATCTCCTCTATTTATATAAACTGTGACCGCCAACATGGGTAAATTCTTCATGTATTTCTGTTTCAACTAACTGCATTTTTCCATTAGGATGTGAATGATGTATAGAATATCCCTCAGGGATATCATCTAATTCTGCTATTTGTAAAAATTTTTTTCTGTCCTTATCTCTATTACCTGAGAAAACGCCAATATCAATTTCAGCTTTTTTTCTATCAGGATGTAAATAACGACTAAAGTTAGGTAGTTTAACATCTTTACCATTTATATTTTTAAGTTCATATGTGACAGATATTCCATCTTTATTAATATAAGTCCAATTATTATCCAAAATTTCAATTTTACCCCCTTCTTCTATCCATTTATTAGGTACTCGTGAATATATTGGTTTTGTTTGCAATAGCTCTTTTGAAGCTAACGTAATATCATCCATACTCTTCAAACTAATCACATTTCTCTGGTTTACGCTGATGTTCTCAACTGTGATTGTTATTTCAGTCGGTGTTGCTATTTGCCCAGATTTGGCTGCGTTAACTGTTTCGAATTTGACAATATTTGCTGTTTGGCTAGTGGCTTTAAGTAGCGTGCTTGCTTTACTCATTGCACCGATATCAATTAAACCGTAAGTAATTTCACCGTACCCTTTAGGGAGTACCGCCCACTCTAAAAATTGTGCACCATAAGTTGTGGTGGTATCTTCTGAGAATAACGACCGCGCACCAGCTTGTATATTATCTATCCCAACAAAACCAATTGTGGCAGCTAATGGCGTACCAACACCTGTCGCGCCAATTGTTGCTGCAATATATAGATTAACCGCGCCACCCATTATCTGCATGGTAGAGGCGAGATTACGTAAAGGTCTTTCTGGTTCCCCCATGATGTTTGCATGCATAATCCCTGCATCACTTTCACCAACGGTAAAACCTTGCATGGATAACATTTTTTGATATTGAGTTTTTAAGGCAGGGAAAAATTCATCTATAAAATGATTTTCAACAGGCGTTGCTGTTAAATCCCAAGTTTTAACGTGAGACCATCTGGTAGGTATTTTGACTTTGACTCTATTATTCGTATCAAAGCGCCCAACAAATTGGTAACCATAATCTCTTGCTGTAATCTTATATTTATAATTTTTATTAAGCGTCAGTTCAATCGTATCGGCTGGTTTTAACTCAACATGTTGATAGGTTAATTTTTTGGCTTTGAGTTTATATGCTCTGCGAGTTTCAATATTACGAATGAGACTGGGTGTGCGAAGCTGTTTTAGGAGTTTAATAGCGGTGAAGTAGAGGTTTTCGATATCGCTAAGCTCATCGGTTTTTACATCAAGACTAATCTGCTCTTTGAGTTTAGTTTCGTAATCTTTTTCACCTCCGCTGCCATCAAGGACGAGCGGACTACTTAGGTACTCATTAGCAATTCTAGCAAGTTTATCACTCTTATAACTGTAATCACTTTTATCAAACCCTTCACTATGGCGGATACTCCGGATAGATTTTAGGGTTTGCCTTAGTAATGTAGGGTCACGGGTTATCGCCCCTTCACTCTCATCATGACCCAAATCACCAATTCGACCTACAGCTGTGATAAATTTAGTCTCATTTAAGAGTAGTAGCATCTGATAAAAGAGCTCACCTATCTGCTCGTCGGGGCGAAATGGCGGCTCACTATTATAGTTATACCTAGGGGAGAAGTGCTGCGGTGAAAATCCATAGTTGATAATGCTAGCTAATCTTTCATCTTGTTCAATTGTAAATGGCGAGTTACCCGAGCGCAGTAGGTTACTTAATTTATCAAGCCACGCCTGTGCTAGATTTTTAACGTTTAGCTGCTTTTCGCCCCGTAGCGTTAAATCGGTATCCCCTTGATTACCACCAATTAATAGGTGCACCTTTGGCAGCACTTTAGTTGCCGAAAACGGGTCACAATGGCGTAAAAATATCTCCTCTCCGCTAGTCTCTATTGTAAAAAGCTGCTTATGGATATTCGCACCATCTCGAATAGCGATAAGCTCTGGTCTATGGTTGACCAAATCAACCGTAATCCAGCTATCATCAGGTTGATAGTAGGGTATTTTTTTAAACTTTTTCTTAACGTAAGCGCTGTTAAATGTTGAATTATTGTAAATCCAACTTGGTAGTGGCAGCTCTAGCAGAATTGCGCTTTCAGTAAATAGCGCGGTAGCTAAAACTTGTGCAACTTTATCGGGGATTTTGTGGTAGTAAGTTTGGTAAGGGAGTCCAACCTGTTGTAATACTTGATAAAAATCTTTACAAGACTCTGGATCGGCAACTAACTTTTTAATAACATCGCGGTAATCTGAATCATAAAAATGTTTAATCCGTTTTGGGCGACTAAAATAGTCCAAACCGGCTAAACGCGCGCTCTCATCCTGCCACGCATCGGCTGACACTAATTGATAGTGAAACATCTATTCCCTTTTCATCCTTGGTTTTTGTTATTGGGTTTTATTTTGTAGTTTTTTTGATATAACTGTTTTCTTGATAAAAATCAGCGCAATTTTAACATGGGGTGAGTTGACTGCAAGTGATAATAGATAATTTTATGATCTGAGTCACTAATACTGTTTTTATTTATCTGGTTGATAAAGCTGAGATAAACAACTTTTAGCCATTGTGGCGAAGGTTTTAGGATCAAAATTTGTTTTAGGGTTGTTTTGAATAAGCCGCTTTGAGTTGTCTGGGTGATCCAACGATCTAATGGTGTTAGATCATATTCATTGATTAGTTCACTACGTGATTTAACATGTTGATATAGATTAACCATTTGCTGTTTAAAATCATCATTAAATTTTCGTCTTGGTCATTTAACTCTATTCATCTTTATTGCCTTTTTTAAGTGATAAGTTTACCTTACCCCTAAAAAATTGTATGAATTAGTGTAGCCTATCCAGTTTTTTTACCAACTGGTATAAACATCTCTATATCCACAAATGTTTGATTTTCGGCAGGTAGCTCGATGGGATTGTCATAGTCAGTGGGATTATTATCTGGGGTAAATACTCTACCATCTGAAAGTTTTATGCTTAATAGTGTATTGCCGTCTGTTGCTTTTGTTTTGCCTTTATCAAAAGTAAAATAGGGGGCAGTGCCGTGAATAATATCTTGAGTTTCGATGATTGCACTATAGGTAGGTGAAGAGAGTAGTAAGGAAGTAAAAATTAGCGCAAATTGTGATCTTTTTAATAGTAATTTTATACGTGATTTTTTTTCGGTTTTTTCACGCACAAATAAGAGGTAACTTAAGGTTTTTAGAAGATTAATAGATGTGAAACGTATTCGATTTTTAATTATGTAGCCACCCATTTAGACTGCCCCTTTTTTATTATTTTATTTCCTTCTTTATTTACCTACTTTTACATTTTTTAATTTTTTTTACCGGTTTATAAATTTTTAATTAAGTTAATAACGATAAATTCTTATACTTAAAAAAGTAAAATTTTATTTCGTTTTAATTTCTATTATATACAAATCTATTTCTGAATATAATTTACTGAATAAAAATTGGCTGTAAATTATACAGATTAATCAAAAAATATCAACTGATTAAAATTAATGATAGAGATATTACCTTAAAAGATATTGTAATGTTTTAGGGTTGCGGTTAGTTTCTGAATTTTTAAAAATTGCATTTAGATTATATTGAATAGAAAAGAAGAATTTTATTATGCCGACGGTTGTCGGCTTAATAAATAAACATAAAATTTGATGTCTAAATATAGAATCCTGTTAAATAGTTTATGGCGTAATACAAAAAAAGCCAGAATACGCGCTATCTATATCCTCGTCATACAAAATATCTCCATAAGATTCATTAACACGAAAATGTTTAGAACCATTTTTATTAACAGTCCAAGAACCGTATCCTAATGTAATTCCTGAATAGCTTTCCCTATTCATTACTCCCCACTCAGCATATAATCCGCCACCAATACGGCGCTGGTAATTATTTGACTGACCAGCAAGTCCACCACTCCAACCATTGCCATTCGCATTAGTTAGCTCATTCACTTTTACTAACCGATAACTGCTGCCAAAACGATTAGTACAGTAATCGGGTTTATAAGGTTCTGATAATAACTCATCTGACATAATCCATTTGCTTATCGTGAAGCTATAAATCTTATTCTTTTTAGATTTATCGGAATAGATAGTAAAAGTGGTTGGTATGGCTGTGCCAGGAGCATTTACATTAAACGTCTGGAAATAACGTTTGTCTTTTGGGTCGAACGTGTTTGGACCACTTAAGATTATGTTGGCACCATTATCAGGAAT
This sequence comes from Orbaceae bacterium ESL0721, assembly GCA_029433365.1. Classification (GTDB taxonomy): domain Bacteria; phylum Pseudomonadota; class Gammaproteobacteria; order Enterobacterales; family Orbaceae; genus Gilliamella. Next base: position 770,664 of record JAQTHZ010000002.1, on the reverse strand, counting down.
TCTACCATTTCTATATTCCTCTACAGCTCTAATGACTATATCGATACCTGTAACCGCTGGGCTTTTATCGTAACTAAGATCTTGCCACCTAACACCGTCACTTAGCGCTAAGTTAAAATGGAGTCTATGAGATCCTATTGTTGGGAAGTTTGAAGAAGGAACATTAATATTTTGTGGAATAAATCCGCGGCTATTATCCCATTGACTTATAGGTCCATCAAAATGGTAATGCTCCCAATAATATCGATCACTCCACTCCATAAAAGGCTGAGCAAAACAGACTTGAGGTTTAGGAGGTGCTTTTGGTTTAACATAATATATCGTATTAGAAGCGTTAAAATGGGTAGTATTAGGGAAGCCAAATTCCGTACTTAATACCCCTTCACTACTCTTTAATACTAACTCATAATAACTATCACAAATCGATAACTTATCTTCTCGATTCACCCAGTAACCCATTACATTAGTTATACGTAAGCTTATATTACCAGTTGCAGTTATCAGATCCCGATTCTCATCCACACCATAGTTATAAGGTGCCTTGACTAACTCATTCAGACTGATCGATGTTTTACCAACTGGCATAAACATTTGGATATCGGCAAGTGATTGCGTGCCATCAGGTAGTTCAATTGGATTATCAGGAGTTGATGGATTATTTTCAGGGGTAAATATTCTGCCATCAGAGAGTTTTATGCTTAAGAGTGACGAGGCATCAGTTGCTTTAGTTTTACCATTGTCAAAAGTTAAATAGGGGGCGGTGCCGTGAATAATATTTTGGGTCTCAATAGTTGTAAGCGCACTGTAAGCTGGTGACAAGATTAAAAAAGGGGTAAAAATTAGAGTGAAAAGAGATTTTTTTAAGATCGGTTTAGATGAGTTACTGATAAAAAGGCGGTGAATACCCTTTCGTGATCTATATTTATTAATGTTGCGTTGTTGCGTTGTTGCGTTGTTGCGTTGTTGCGTTGTTGCGTTGTTGCGTTGTTGCGTTGTTGCGTTGTTGCGTTGTTGCGTTGTTGCGTTGTTGCGTTGTTGCGTTGTTGCGTTGTTGCGTTGTTGCGTGCATTATAATCCTTCCCTTTTGCATGTCAATGATTCTTATAGTTATTTTTATTACTTTGCATTGACCTTGTTTAAACAATATAAAAACTATTTTTCAACGTTTTAAATTGAGCAGCAAAAATAGTTTTAGTTAAATAATTATTCAGAAAAATAATACTGAATAATTTATCGAATGTATCGTATAAACATAATACAACTAAGTCAATGAATTTTATAAACAATAATATAAAAATTAAAAAATTCTTTAAGCGGCAAAAATTGTAATGTTTTAGGGTTGAGGTTAGTTTTTAAATTTTTGAAGAGTGCTTTTAGGTTATTTGGAACAAAAAGGGAAGAATATTATAATGCCGACAATTATCGGCATTATAAAAAAAGTTCACGGCAGATCTTGTAAATAGATTAGGGTTTAAAAGATATCTTAAAGTGTGATGCAAATATAATCCCACAGTTTCTTATCATAATCTTCTTCATACAGATCAATCTTTCCATAATCTAATTCAACAGAGCGATGTTTATTACTATTTGGATCAATCGCTGAAAAAGTATATTGATCAAAGGATTTGCCCGAATAAACTTCCCCATTAATATTCCTCCACTTTGCAATCAGTCCACCACCAATACGGCTTTTGTAACTATTAGCTTGCCAAGTAAGTTCTTCGTTCCAACTATTGCCATTAGTTGAGTCGTTCACAATTGGTGTGCGATAACCGATACTTAGACGACTATTGCAAAATTGTCTGGTTCCATGCCAATCATCTCCTACCATAAACCATTTACTTATCTTAAAACTGTATAACTCATTAATTTTTGGTTTATTTGAATAGCTAGTGAAGGCGGTATCATGACTAAGGCTATTAGTTTCGGTAACGGTCATTGCACTATAAGCGGGTGAGATGATAAGTAGCAGGGTAAGAATCAGACCAAATTTGTATCTATTTCTTAGTAATTTTGCAATTGACTTTTTTTCTGTTTTTTTACGTGTAAATGAGCGGTGATTTAAAAATTTTGGTAGGTTAATAAATTTAAGATGGATAAATTGCGTAATAATATAGCTGCGCATTAAGATATTCCCTTTTTCTTGATCTATCTCCTGCTTTTATTTGCGTTATTTTAACACTTTTTTAAATTTTATTAACCGTTTTTTACTATTTTTATAATTATTAAAATAAATTTATTTTTATTTGCGATCTATTCAATTTTTTAAAATTTTAAAATTTATATTTTGAAGTTTAAAGATCGGTTATATATATTTAATTAATTATTAAACTTAACATTTATTAGCGCGCTTTTTTGTAAATTAAGATATTGATTTTTTATTAAATCAAAATGTTTTAGGGTTAAATAAATTGAATGGCAACTTTATGGCTTGATAAAAAAGTAGGATACATATTATCTAAAGAGCACATAATCAATAATTAACATAATAGTCATGGCTTTATTTGAATAGATGATAAAAGTTATCTTCTTCCCCACTCAATAAGTCTGCCATTTCTAACTCTATTGTACTTTTTACACTTACCAAATCTTCTTTAACTTCATAATTGTAGCGGCATTTACTAACTTATTTAGACTAATTGATTTTTAGCTTAGTAGAACAACTATCTGAATTTCTACAATTTACGGATTTTTTATTAGGTAGTTCATTGTCTGAATTTAATGAATTATCAGGTGCCACTATTTTGCCATCAGAAAGTTTCATGTTAAAGCGAGCGGATGAGTTGTTTGCTTTAGTTTCAACATGATCTGTGGTTAGATAGGGCGCAGTACCATAAATAATTTTTTGCGCACCAACACTAGTGATCGCACTATAAACAGGAAATGCAAATAGTATTGATGTAAAAATTACCTTCAAAAATAATTTGATAGACTTAGATAAATTAGAGATCAATAAACGTAGATAGCGCCTTTGTGATCTAATATTTATCAGCGTTGCGTGGTTGCGTGGTTGCGTGGTTGCGTGGTTGCGTGGTTGCGTGGTTGCGTGGTTGCGTGGTTGCGTGGTTGCGTGGTTGCGTGGTTGCGTGGTTGCGTGGTTGCGTGGTTGCGTGGTTGCGTGGTTGCGTGGTTGCGTGGTTGCGTGGTTGCGTGGTTGCGTGGTTGCGTGGTTGCGTGCATTATACAATCCTTCATTTTTAACATCAATGATTTTTCTCATTATTTTGCATTACTCTCTTTTAAGCGGCAAAAAACAATTTTTTAAATTGAGTAGATAAAATTGGTTTAGGTAAAATATCTATAGCGTAAAAATAGTTATTCATAATTTATGAGATGTATCGTATAAATACCACTTCATTAAGTCAATGAATTTTATTAATAATTATATAAAATCTTACTCGAGATATATTGATGTGGCAAAATTACAATGTTTTAGGGTTGAGAGTGATTTTTGTAGTATACAATTTTTTTGCAACTATTTTTAGCACACTATCTTCTTATTTTTTTTAGGATTAATCGCCTATTTAAACTTTTAATAAATTTATACTTATAAACTTCTATTAATAAATATCTATTAATAAATATCTATTAAAACCGGTTATTAATCATAAAATCGGCTAATGCATCTAAAAAGATCTCGCCATATTTTTCAAATTTTATATTCCCGACACCAGAAATGGCGAGTAACATTTTTTTACTTTCTGGCCTTGTCTGTACCATCTCTAGTAGTGTGGCATCACTAAAAATGATGTATGGTGCCACATTTTCGGTTTCAGCAATATTTTTTCGAACCTGTTTAAGGTGATTAAATAGCAGCCGCTCTTCGTAGGAGAGAATCGTACTCATGTTAATTGCCCTTGCATAACGATTTAATCGGCTCTTTTTAACAATCTCTAGACGCGGTTTTGCCAGTGATAGCGGCACTTCGCCTTTCAAAATCTTACGTGCATCTTCCGTCAACTGTAAAGTTGTATAGGTAGAGACAACTTGCTGAATATAACCTAAGTGAATCAGTTGCCTAATAATACTGTGCCAATATTCGGATGACTCTTTTTTACCAATCCCATAGACAGAGAGTTTGTCATGCCCATTTTGTCTGATTTTACTCCGCCCTGATCCACGTAAAATATCGACGATATACTGCTCACCATAACATTGATTAACTCGGTAGATAGCTGAAAGCACCTTTTGTGCATCAATCAAACCATCATAATGTTCTAGAGGATAGAGGCAGATATCGCAGTTATTACAAGACTCTTTGCGGTTTTCTCCAAAATAGTTAAGTAGAACAATACGTCGACAAGTTACGCTTTGTGCAAATTCGCGCATCGCATTTAATTTATGTAGTTCGATATCTTTATAATCACCATCTAGCTTCTCCTCAATCTGCTTATGGTACCAACCCATATCTTGATTATTATAAAAGAGCATCGCCTCGGCAGGTAGACCATCACGCCCTGCCCTTCCCGTCTCTTGGTAGTAAGCTTCGATAGTGCGCGGCACATCGGCATGGACAACAAAGCGCACATTAGGTTTATTAATTCCCATGCCAAAAGCGACAGTTGCAACAATTATCTGGATATCATCTTTTAAAAAACGTTCTTGCGCCCGCTTCCGTTCATCATTAGATAACCCCGCATGGTAGGCTGCCACCGAAAATTTACGTTCAGCAAGGCGAACGGTCATCTCCTCTACTTTAGAACGGCTAGAGCAGTAGATGATGCCACTATTCCCTTTTTGAGTCTCAATAAATGAGACGATCTGTTCAGTAAGATTAAATTTTTCAACAACTGTATAACGAATATTAGGGCGATCAAAACTACGCACCACAACTAAAGGATCATCTAGATTAAGCTGATGAATAATATCAGTTTGCGTCATCTTATCTGCCGTAGCAGTCAATGCAACAATAGGTACCGTTGGGAAATTGGTTGAGAGTAGACCAAGCTGCCGATAATCAGGGCGAAAATCGTGCCCCCACTGCGAAATACAGTGCGCTTCATCTATCGCAAAAAGTGAAGGTGGAGATTGATTTATCAGTGCCATAAACGATGACATTGCTAACCGTTCAGGGGAGATATAGAGCAGTTTTATACTCTGATTAAGGTACTTTTCAATAATGCTTTGCTGCTCTTGCGGGGGCTGTGTGCCATTTAGATAGGCAGATGCAATACCATTAGCGGTTAGCTGATCTACCTGATCCTTCATTAACGAAATAAGTGGAGAGATGACAATAGCGGTTTTAGGTAGTAGCAGTGCAGGAATTTGATAACATAAAGATTTGCCGCCACCAGTTGGAATAATCGTTAAAATATCGCGACCATCAATAATTGCTTCAATAATTTCACGCTGCTGGTTACGAAACTCGCGATAACCAAAAACATTATGTAACACTTCATCTATCTTATCTTTACTGGACATACTAACGACTATTCCCTTTCAAATTCGCTGTCGAGTATAACTAAAATGAAAAAAATAAACCATCTGCAATTAATACAATAGCCAATTTTGAGGGAAATAGCGGTATTATTATCTATTTTTTTGGAGATAACTCTCAAAAAACAGTCTTTAATATAATTTAAAAAAAAGAGAGTCAGAACCATTAAAATGGTTATTTTATAAACAAACTCACACTAAAAGAGTAAAATTTAGCCTAAATTTACTTTTTTTACTTGCTAGAAACTGATTTGAACGCTAATATTCGCCTGCTTTCCAATATACACCCGTAGCTCAGTTGGTTAGAGCATCACCTTGACATGGTGGGGGTCGGTGGTTCGAGTCCACTCGGGTGTACCACTCCAAACCCTTATCCCATAAGCCTTTGCAGAGATTTTAAGTTTAGTGATTTTTATGTTGGTGGTAGAACGGTGGTAAAATGGTGGTAAAACCCCAGAAATTTTTACCCCTATTTTTAGTGTTTTTAGTTCATTATTTCTATCTTATTTTGCGATCTACTTTCCAAAATTTGACATCATTAATTCCCTCCCCTATTTTTTTGCATCTATCCTATTTTGCATATCAAATAAAAGCATTAAAGTAATTGAAATTGAGAATGGTGTGCCTAATAAAGTTGTTAATATGGTTTTTGATAAAGATTACTCACCAGCTCAAGCGTGGCGAGAATATTTACACTTATCTCAAGTTGAGGTAGCCAATCGCATTGGAATAACTCAATCTGCCTATTCTCAATATGAAAAGAGCAAAACAGTTAGAAAGGCAACTAGAATCAAAATAGCTGATGCATTAGGTATTAAGCCTGATCTGTTGGATTTTTAAATAATTTATCTTTTGATGTGAAATATTGAAATGGTTTTGCTTGAATCAATGATCTTAAATATTACTTACCAATAAGGGTATAAATAACCTATTTATACCCTCACTTTTTTTACTTACCTTTGGATTTACTAGGTTTTAACTTATCAGTATTACCTTGAACATCTTTATTATCATGTCGACGTTTATCAACTTCACCTGTAGTTTTTGCTATAGGTTTAGGACCAGGTTTAAGACTCATAATAGTACTCCTTTAGTTCGTAGAGGAGAATTCCTCTACTTGAATATATCTTATACAAAAAAAGTTATCAAGAGCATTAGCGGTTAATTTTTAACTTATAAATTAAATAGTTAAATGATATATAACACTTCACTTTATATCTCTGAATTTAGGTTAACAGTAAAGTCTTTTAGAGGAATTTTGTAAATTTACGATTCTGTTATCTGGATTTTTTCGAAAAATTTTTTTGATTATATGCTTGAATTGGCAATTACGTCACATTTACGGCACAAAATTAAAATCTAGAGAGTGCAAATTGAAATGCTAGTAAATAAAATGAATATAAATCAACGAGATAAATGGTGGCCCCTACTGGACTTGAACCAGTGACCAATCGATTATGAGTCGACTGCTCTGACCAACTGAGCTAAGGGGCCTTTTGAGGTGGTAGCTTGTTTGTAGGGGTGCGATTATAATAGAGTTGAATTTTTTTTTCTAGACTTTATTAATAAGCAAATTATGATTTGACTATTAATTAAACAGAAATAGAGAGAATAGTAGTCTGTTTAAATAACGGATATTTTTTAGGTATTGAAACTGATACAATAAATTCTCACTACTCTGATCAGATTAAGGAAATATTATGTCTATTAAGCGATTTTTGTCCGTTAAAAAGTTGATGTTTGTGGTAATGGCAATCTCATCCGTACTGCTTTTAAATGCATGTAGCAACGATAAATATAAGTTAACATCTGCCGGTCAACAGGTACAATTTGTGGATATTAAGCCTGCTGATAGCTGTCAATTTTTAGGTAAGGCTGAAGGTAGACGTGGTACGTTCTTTTCTGGAAATAAAACGCATAGCGAACTTATCCGTGAAGCAGCTGTAGATCTATTAAATAGTGCAGCAAAAATGGGTGGTAACGTAATCTATAATGCACAAGATGCGTCACTGAAGTATATTTCAGAAATAGCACCCACTGATGCAGTGATGGTTGGTGAAGTGTATAAATGTAACTAACTGTTAATTGATGACCAAACCAAATAGCGCTAACCCAAAGGTTGCGCTATTTTTATTTACTTATTTTACTATCTTTTATTATTTTTTCACCAATAACCGTTTGATTATTATGTGGTTATTGGTAAGTCTGCAACAAATTTAAAAGTTATAAGTACTCTCTTTATGCATACTGTTTTTCAAACTTCTGCATAAATTTAATCAAATAACTCACTCCTTTAATATCCATTGCATTATAGATCGAAGCGCGCATACCGCCTGCAATTCGGTGCCCTTTTATACCAATAATATGCGCTTTAGCTGCTTCCTCAACAAAGCGTTTATCCAAATCACTATTTGGTGAAAAGAAGGTGACATTCATAATGGATCGATTAGTTTTTGCAACAAAATTACGATAAAAATTAGAGTTGTCGATATATTGATAGAGCAGTTCAGCTTTGGCTTTATTGCGTCTCTGCATTGCCTCTAAACCACCTAACTTTTTGATCCATTTAAAAACTAATCCTGATACATACCAAGCAAAGGTGGGCGGGGTATTGTACATGGAGTCATGATCAGTAAGGATTTTATAATCTAAAACAGAGGGGATAACCTGTTTTGCATAACCAATAAGATCATCACGGACAATAATAATGGTGATACCTGATGGCCCAATATTTTTTTGAGCGCCAGCATAGATTATGCCATACCGTTTAATATCAATTGGTTGCGATAAAATAGAGGAGGAGAGATCAGCAACGACAATCTTATCATTAGCAAAAGGGGGCTCTTCAAATATTGCAATACCGCTAATCGTCTCATTTGGGCAGTAGTGTAGATAGGCAGATTCGTGATCAATTTCCCATGCTGATATTGGTTTAACCGAGGTTAATCCATCTTGTTCAGTAAGGACGTTTTGCGCAATAACGGAACAATATTTTTCGGCCTCTTTCGCGGCGGATTCACTCCAGTAACCACTATTAATATATTGAGCAGACTCTTTATCGCCTAAAATATTTAATGGCACCGCTGCAAATTGTGCCCTTGCGCCACCTTGGGCAAAGAGAATCTTATAGTTATGAGGAACATTTAGCAGTTCTCGCAGATCAGCAGTTGCTTCAGTGGCAAATAAATCAAACTGCTTGCCACGGTGGCTCAGCTCCATAACTGATGCGCCTGTGCCTTGCCAATTTAACAGTTCAGCTTGTACCTGTTCTAATACCTCATGAGGCAATTTGGCAGGGCCAGCACTAAAATTATAACTATTACTCATAACCGCTTTCTCACTTACTTTAAAAAGAGTGTATCTAAAAAGAGTTATCTATTTTTACACTCTCTTATGGGTTATACAACTCTATTTAGATAAATGATAAGTCGTCTATTTTTATAACTATCTTTTATCTATCTCTAATAATAAGAGCTATTTATAAATTAATATGTTATCTGATTGTAATTGCGCTTTAGCTGCTGCAATGGCAATTTTTACTTGATTGGGCGATACTCCCCCTTTTGCAGAACGTTTGGCAAGGCATGAATCGATCGATAATATCGCATAGACATCTTGGTCTATTACATCACTAAAGGTTTTAAGTTCAGCAAGTGTTAATCCCTCAAGCGGTTTTTGTTTACTAATCGCATAGACAACCGTTTCACCAACAATATGATGTGCCTCTCTAAAAGGAACGCCTTTTGCAACTAGATAGTCGGCGAGTTCGGTCGCATTGGTGTAACCCTCTTTTGCGGAAGAGAGTGCTTTTGCATAGTTAAACTTGAGATCATCTAATACTAAAATTGCCATCTCTAAACAGGCATGCCAGATATCAACCGTATTAAATAGTGGCTCTTTATCTTCCTGCATATCTTTATTGTAGGCTAAAGGTAAACCTTTAAAGGTGACAATAGAGCCAGCTAATGCGCCTAAAACATGCCCCACTTTGCCACGAATTAACTCTAGCGAATCGGGATTCTTCTTTTGAGGCATAAGCGAAGATCCAGAAGTGACGCGATCAGAGAGTTCAATAAAATTGACCTCTCCACTATTAAATATAATTAGATCTTCAGCAAATCTTGAGAGGTGAACCATACTTATTGATGCATCACTTAAAAGTTCCATCACATAGTCACGGTCTGATACCGCATCTAGACTGTTATTTGTGGCTGAACTAAAACCTAGAAGATCTGCCAATGCTTTGCGATCAATTGGGTAAGCAGTGCCCGCTAATGCACCAGAGCCTAACGGACTGACATCTAGACGATCTAACGTACTTTTTAAGCGACTAATATCACGTGTAAACATCTCATAATAGGCGAGACACCAATGGGCAAAAGTGATCGGTTGTGCACGTTGTAAATGGGTGTAACCTGGCATAACAGCGTCTTGATATTTTTCAGCACTATTTACGAGTGATTGACGAAGTTGGTTGATTGTCTCAATTAAGTAAGCGATCTCAACTTTACACCACAATCTAAGATCAGTTGAGACTTGATCGTTTCGACTGCGCCCAGTATGTAATTTTTTACCCAGATCACCCACTTTTTCGATTAATTTCTGTTCTACCCAGCTATGGATATCCTCTGCTTCACTTTGCAATATCTGCTCAGCATCCTGCTTGACAGAGGCGAGCAACTCATTCAAAGCTAGCTCTAACTGATTCTGCTCTTGTGCGGTTAACACATTTACAGTAACCAATGCTTTAGACCACGCAATAGAGCCAATAATATCTTGCTCTCCCAGTCGATAATCAAAACGTAAAGAGTCATTAAATTTTTTGAATCTCTCATCAGCTGCTTGGCTAAATCGCCCGCCCCATAATGCCATAACTATCTAATCCTTTTTTTATTTTATTAATTTATTGATTTTTGGTTATTTTTTCTTCTTATCATTCAACGCACGAATACGTGATGATAGGGAGAAGAGGCGAATAAATCCACCGGCATGGCTATGATCATACACTTCATCTTCACCAAATGTGGCAAACTCTTCATTATATAAACTATTTTCAGATTTTTTCTGAATAGCAGTCACACTACCTTTATAGAGTTTAACCACAACTTCACCTGTCACATCTTCAGCTAAAACATCTGCAGCTGCTTGAATTGAGGCACGATAAGGGGCAAACCAGCGACCATCATAGACAACATATGACATCTCTAAACCGAGCTGTTGACGCCATTTAAAACTGTCACGATCTAAGATTAACTGCTCTAAACCACGTAGTGCTGTCATCATAATAGTTCCGCCCGGTGTCTCATAACAGCCGCGTGATTTAATACCAACCAACCGGTTTTCAATAATATCAACACGACCAATACCATGTTTTGCACCTATGGTATTTAAAGTCGCAACACAGTGATAAGGTGAGAGTTTTTCACCATTAATAGCGACAACTTCCCCTTTTTCGATGCTGATTGTCACAAGTTCTGGTTGATCAACCGCCTCTTCCGGTGCAACAGTCCATGCCCAGCAGTCTGCATTGGCAGGATTCCATGTGCTCTCTAATACACCACCTTCGGTTGAGATATGCCAAGCATTCTCATCACGACTATAAATTTTTTCAACCGTTGCAGTTGTTGGGATATTACGGACTTTGAGATAGTCGATTAATGCTTCACGAGAACGGAGATCCCACTCACGCCAAGGGGCGATAACGTTCAGTTGTGGTGCTAATGCTGTGTAAGTAGTTTCAAATCTGACTTGATCATTACCTTTACCAGTTGCGCCATGGCATAGTGTATCGGCACCAACTTCTAAAGCATATTCAACCTGTGCTTTAGCAATAATTGGTCTGGCTAATGATGTACCTAAATAGTAACTCCCTTCATAAAGTGCGCCCGTTTTTAACACAGGATAAACATAATCTTTTACAAACTCTTCACGGAGATCAATAACTTTACAAGCAACTGCACCCGATGCTTTTGCTTTCTGTTCAACATCGATTAACTCTTTCGGATCTTGACCAACATTTGCCACAAAAGCATAAACTTCACAACCGGGATAATTCTCTTTTAACCAAGGAATAATTGCCGAAGTATCTAAACCACCTGAATAAGCTAAAACAACTTTCTTTGTGTTACAATTTTTCATGTTATATCCTTTCGAGATTGACATTTACTAATGGGAGATATAAAGAGCGCTGCTCTAAATTCGGTTTTACAATTCTGTCTTGCTACATAATTACACTTTGCAATTCAAACTTCTCTATCTAAATTATTAAGCTTTTAAACGTGTTGCTGATTTTATCGATTTACCATTAAAGAGATCAGCCAGCTCATCTGTTTTTAACCAACTGGCAATATCAATTGGACGACCTAATATTTTTGCTGCTTCAAAAGCGGAGCGCACTTTTACAATCATACCACCTGTAATTACCCCTTTTGCTATCAGTTGATCCGCCTCTTCTTCAGTCAATGTATCGATATGTTTTTTATCTGCATCTAATACACCCTCCACATCAGAGAGAATAACCAGATCGCCTAGCACTGTTTTTGCGATAGCAACCGCAGCATGATCTGCATTTACATTCATCATCTGCCCATCATCGGTAATGCCAATTGAGCTAATAATGGGTAGATAACCAAGTTTTAACAGTTCATTAATAAGTTTCGGATTGCCAGCTTCAGCCTCACCTACATAACCAAGTTCTGCCGAAATCTGTTTAACATTGACGCTATTGCCATCAGCAAGCGTAAGACCTACCGCGATAAGCCTATGTTTTTTAGCGGTTGAGAGTAGAGTGGTATTTGCACTACCGGCTAATGTACCAACAATAATATCAATCTGATCAGCAGGCGTAACGCGTAGACCATTGCGCCTAACTACTGGTAGTGACAATCGATCCATTAAAGAGTCAACTAACTTTCCACCACCATGGACAATGATTAATGGACGATTAAACCGGTTTTTATATTGATTAATTGCAGTAAAAAGGTTGTTAAGTGCCAAATGATCATCTAATAATGCGCCACCTAATTTAATCACTAATGGATTCATAAATAACCCCGTCAAGTTGATAAATTTTTACTCTTTCTATAAATAGTTAGATTAATGACAAAGTCTCAGCATAACCAAAGCGTAAATTCATACATTGAACCGCTTGCGCAGCTGCCCCTTTAAGTAGATTATCCTCAACTGAAATTAAGATAAGCTGCCGATCATTAAGTGCAAAACCGATATCACAGTAAGGCAATCCAACAACCGATTTCAGTGCCGGCCACCCATTTTGATAGACGCGAACTAGTGGTTTATCTGCATAATAGTTACTTAGCACAGCAGATACCATCTCAGCAGTCACCCCCTCTTTAACCTGACAGGTAATGGTTGCATGAATTCCCCTTTTAAAATTACCTAAATGGGGAATAAAGATAACATCTTGATCTAGATGGGCTACTATTTCTGGTTGATGACGGTGTGTAAAAAGCCCATACGCTTCAACACTCACTTCACAAAAACTGTTTTTTAAAGAGGCTTTACGCCCTGCACCACTTACTCCACTGATTGCGTTAATAACTGGTAATTTTGTTTGATCTAATAACCCGTCAACAATTAGTGGTTTTAATGGTAGTTGTGCAGCAGTTGGATAACAGCCCGGAACAGCAATAAGTTGCGCCGTTTTAATCTGCTCAAAATTCCACTCAGCTAGACCATATACAGCTTTATTGAGCCACTCGCTATATTGGTGGGTAAAATGGTAATAGTTTGGATAGAAAGAGGAGGAGTTAACGCGGAAGGCACCTGACAGATCAAATACCGTACAACCGTGTTCTAAAAAGTAGGGGGCAATGTCATGACTGACTGCATGGTCAGTTGCTAAAAAAGCGATATCAATATCATCAATAAGCGAGCTGTAGTCCGACATACCAATTAAGGGCATATCAACCACATTTTTTAATTGAGGGTGAAGATCCTTATCCGAAATCAGTTTGCCTGCATCTTGGCTATTTTCTGAGACAGTTAATGCGACAATTTCAACCTCAGGGTGCCTATTTAAGTAGAAAGCCAACTCAGCACCTGCATAACCACTTGCACCAACAATAACTGCTTTCAACATAACTAATATTCCCCTAATCCTATTAATCTTTACTTTTTATAGCCAGTTATGAGGCATTAGCATAGGCGTTTTTCAAATTCAATTCAAGATGAAAATGAATTTTTATTCATTTTTTTTGCATTTTATTTCATTTTGAAATTTATTATTTAAGATTTAAATGACTTTATGGATTAAATTTATGCTATTCAATAACAGTTAATGTAATATGCATCTAGTTAACTGCTGAAATTCCATCCTATTTTATCTTGACGACCAAATGACTCGATGTTATTATCTGCACCCATTCTAAGGCGCGTTGGCAGAGTGGCCATGCTGCGGATTGCAAATCCGCCTACCTCGGTTCGACTCCGGGACGCGCCTCCATTAAAATCCATGATTTACAAATCAAAAACCTCAATAATTAAGCTTGTTAGAATAAACATGGAATATTTAGTTAAAATATTTTTGACACTGCTCTTAAATTTCAACAATTTAATTTATTCATATCTTTATAGTTTCTCTAAATTTTAATAATTAACTATTTCTTCTAGACATCAATACTTTATCAGTTCTACAATCATCTACTTCATTTCAATCTTATTGTTATCGCAATAAAATCCTATTTAAATTAAAAATCTAGAGGAATACCACTATGCAATTTTCCAAACTAGGTAATTCAGATATCTCTGTCTCAAGTTTCTGTTTAGGGTGTATGAGTTTTGGTGATCCTGCCAGTAAAATGCATGATTGGACATTAAATCCCGTCGAAACCGAAAATATTGTAAAACATGCTTTAGATTTAGGTATTAACTTTTTTGATACCGCCAACTGCTATTCAGCAGGAACCAGTGAAGAGTATCTGGGGAGAGCAATTAAAAATAGTATTGCTCGTGATAAAGTGGTAATTGCTACCAAAGTCTATTTTAATGAAGGTCATCTCTCAAAAGAGGCAATAGAACGGGAGATTAATGGTTCGTTAAAACGGTTGGGTACCGACTATGTTGATCTCTATGTCATCCATCGTTACGATTATCAAACCCCAATCGAAGAGACTATGGAAACGTTAGATAAATTAGTCAAAGCCGGTAAAGTCCGAGCACTAGGTGCATCTGCGATGTATGGTTACCAATTTTTTAATCTACAACTTGCTACTCAAAAAAATGGTTGGACACCTTTTGTCTCCATGCAAAATCACTATAACTTACTTTATCGTGAAGATGAACGCGAACTTATCCCAATATGTGAACAGTTTAATGTTGCATTAACGCCATACAGTCCGCTTGCGGCTGGTAGATTAAGTCGATTAGATTGGCATGCCAAGACTTTACGTAGTCAAACCGATAAAGTTGCAATCTCTAAATATGATAGTACAGAACAGAACGATAGATTGATTGTAGAACGTGTTGCTAAATTAGCCGAAAAATATAGTGTAACAATGACTCAAATCTCATTAGCATGGCTATTTGCAAAAGGGGTTACGGCACCAATTATCGGGGCAACGAAAAGCAACTATCTTGATGATGCAGTAGGATCACTATCAGTATCATTAACCGTCGAAGATGTTGCTTATCTAGATGAACTTTACAAGCCACATAAAATAGTGGGTGCGCTTTAATATAACGAGCATATATAGAGCCTTTCCACTATATATGCTCTACGAATCCACACACTTATGCTAAAGATCTTTATAAATCAATAATTTTAATTGCCAGAGAAGAATAAAAACTCTTCCCTATACTTAATTAATTCTGCATTTTCTTTTTTGATAAATGTAAACAGACTAATCCAATCAATGTTTTAGGGTTATGCCCTAAATATTATCAAAAATAAGTGATTTATATCCCTATTTGCAATCATCATACTAAGCGCGTAAAATGCCCGCACTTTTAATAGATATCGCGCTTAAACTATTACGATTTACGTAATACTGACCTGACATCAGAGGCATGGTGAATGACTACTTTATATAGAAAACCTGAACTACTCTCCCCCGCTGGATCACTTAAAAATATGCGTTACGCATTTGCCTATGGTGCAGATGCTGTCTATGCTGGGCAACCCCGTTACAGTTTACGGGTGCGTAATAATGAATTTAATCATGAAAATCTTGCAATCGGCATTAACGAAGCGCATGCACAAGGTAAAAAGTTTTATGTGGTGGTCAATATTGCACCGCATAACTCTAAATTAAAGACTTTTATTCGCGATCTTGCACCTGTTGTGGCAATGAAACCAGATGCACTAATTATGTCTGATCCTGGACTGATTATGCTTGTCCGTGAAAACTTCCCTGAAATGGAGATTCACCTCTCTGTTCAATCAAACGCGGTTAACTGGGCAACGGTTAAATTTTGGCAACAGATGGGATTAACGCGCGTCGTTTTATCACGCGAACTCTCGATAACTGAGATTGCTGAAATCCGTGAACAGTTGCCAGATATGGAGCTAGAAGTCTTTATTCATGGTGCACTCTGTATGGCTTACTCAGGTCGCTGCTTGCTCTCTGGCTATATCAATAAACGTGACTCGAATCAAGGCACCTGCACCAATGCCTGTCGCTGGGAATATAAGGTAAGTGAAGGTAAAGAGGATGAAGTGGGTCAGATTGTCCACAAATATGAACCGATTCCTGTCAAAGAGATCAGTAGTAATGATGAAAATCCAACCAATAAACTGTTCATGTTAGAGGAGTCAGGACGACCGGGTGAATATATGCAAGCATTTGAAGATGAGCATGGCACCTACATCATGAACTCGAAAGATCTACGCGCGGTTGAGCTTGTTGAAGATTTGACTAAAATTGGTGTTCACTCTCTAAAAATTGAAGGACGGACAAAATCCTACTACTACTGCGCCCGTACCGCACAGGTCTATCGCCAAGCTATCGATGCGGCTAGTGAAGGTAAGCCGTTTGATCCAACCCTTTTAATCGAACTCGACGCCCTAGCTCATCGCGGCTATACCGAAGGATTTTTGCGTCGACATCGAAACGAAGAGATGCAAAATTATGAATATAGCCACTCCGTCTCAGAGAGACAGCAGTTTGTAGGTGAGTTTAGTGGTGAACGACTTGATGGTTTTGCCGAGGTGATAGTAAAAAATAAGTTCTCTGTTGGTGATAGTGTTGAGATGATGACACCAAAAGGCAATATCAATTTTACTATTGAACGGATGATCAATAAAAAAGGTCAACCAGTCCCTGCTGGACTTGGCGATGGTCATATCGTCTACATCCCCGTACCTGAAGAGGTCGATTTAGCCTATGCGCTATTGATGCGTAATTTTGATTGATAAGAAAATTAATATAACCACCACAGTTATCATAAGCTTGGTGGTTAATAATTTTGTGGTTAATAATTTATTGATTAACAAAATAGCGTTAAAACTACCCTTTACTCTCGCCATTTAATCCTAAAAAAGTATTAACTAACTTTGATAACTTCTCAAAAACACGCTGTTTTCTTAACAAGTAATTGGGGTTGAGTGGACTCATTTTTGGCATCATCTGATTGAGATCCGTACCTTGATCACTGGCATAACCGCGTTTTAATGACCTTGCGATATAACGCATAGCATCATCATGATTTAGATTCTCTTCACTAATTATTTGCGCGGATTCCCGTTGTAACTCTTTCTCTGCAAATTGGAAAAAATCATCAATAATTGCCTCTTTATTAGGAATTTGATCGAGATCAGCTTGATCAAGAAAATCAACCAATAATGCCTCTTTATCACGACAGTTAACCGTTGAACGAATTAGCCGACGCCCCTCTTCTATCACATTCTCTTTATCGCCTGACTGCTCTTTATGTTCAAAAATCAAAGTAAGAATATAGTCGAGATCTATCTCTTGCGATTTCAACAGATCAACTTCAAATATCACATCATTCCAATCAATTTGAGGATTCTTATTCTCCTTTTCACGGCGTAGCCAGTCGCGTATATCATGATATGTTGAACGGTAATCTTGGATTATTCGTTGGCTTGGCACTGTAATCTGTTGCATAGTTGCCAGTTCATCAGAAGTTATTGCAAACTCCTCTCTGAGTGCATCAATTGCAGCTTCATCGGTTATATCAATAGTTTGTAATTTCTGCAAACAGCTATATTCATCATAGTTTTGTAGAATATTATCAATTCGCAAATAGTGGCTGAACAGTTCGATAAATGCTTTTTTTGCTTTTTCGGTAATAATCTCATCAGGATCAGAAAATTGGTTTCGCAGCTCTGTAACAATATCAATATAACCAATATGATGTTTACCTGTATTCTCATCACTATAACCATACATATAGTCGTAAAAACTACGTTCAATGACAATATCACTTACATTTTTATTATTTGGATCACAAAATAGTTGGATTGCATCAATTGTTGCCTGTTCCAGATCCCTAAATGCCACAATATTGCCGCAATTTTTCGTCGCATCATAAATGCGGTTAGTGCGCGAAAAAGCTTGAATTAAACCATGATAACGGAGGTTTTTATCAACAAATAGCGTATTGAGAGTTGGGGCATCAAATCCAGTTAAGAACATACCAACTACAATTATTAGATCCACCTCTTTTGCTTTCACTCTTAAAGAGAGATCACGATAGTAGTTCTGAAACTCATTACCACTTACATCAAAATTTGTTTTAAATAGCTGGTTATAGTCATTAATTGCTAAAGTTAAAAACTCTTTAGAACTGATATCTAACGCCGACGGTTCAAAATTTTCATCGGGAATATCGCCCACGGCGTCTTGCTCTTCATTTGCAGCAAACGAAAAGATGGTGGCAATCTTAAGTGGATTTTGGCTCCCTATTTGCAGCTTTTTAAACGCCTCATAATAGAGTTTAGCAGCATCAATACTACTTACCGCAAACATCGCATTAAACCCTTTATGATTGACTGAAAAGCGGTGCGTTTTATGGTTAAAATTAGCTAAAATATATCTAGCGATCTGCTCAATTCGGTTAGGGTGGAGAAGCGCTGTTCTATTCTCAGCTGCACTTAATTTATCTAAATCCTGCAAAGACTCTAATGATTGAAATTGCGGCCTAACATTATTATAGTCAACTTTGAATTTCAACACTTTTTCATCACGAATGGCATCAGTAATAAGGTAGGTATGCAATGGAGGTCCAAAGACATCTTCGGTCGTTTTAGACCCTAAAGCATTATCTTCAAAAATTGGTGTACCAGTAAAACCAAATTGATAGAATTTTTTAAACTTCCGTACTAAAATTTTTTGCGTCTCACCAAATTGTGAACGGTGCGCTTCATCAAAAATAAAGACCACCTGTTTTTGATAGATAGGGAGATCTTCTCCACTATGCATCAATTTATTCAGTTTTTGAAGAGTCGTAACAATAATTTTATTATCACTTTTCAAAATATTACTCTTTAATCCAGCAGTACTACTTGAACCATTAACACTATCTGGCGAAAAGCGCTGGTACTCTTTCATCGTTTGAAAATCGAGATCTTTACGATCAACCACAAAAAAGACCTTATCGATAATATCCAACTCTGTCGCTAAACGGGCTGCTTTAAAACTGGTTAAGGTTTTACCCGATCCGGTGGTGTGCCAAATATAACCACCACTATTTGGCTTACTCCATTTACTCTCATTATATGAACTTTTGATCTTCCATAAAATGCGTTCAGTAGCAGCGATCTGGTAAGGACGCATAATCAACAAATTATTAGTGGTATCAAAAATAGAGTAACGGAATAGAACATTTAATAACACATTTTGCTGGAAAAAGGTGGATGTAAAATCGGTGAGATCTTTAATTGGTTCGTTATCTGCCCTTGCCCAGTTAATAGTAAAATCAAAACTATTTTTATTACGTGATGTTGTATTGGCAAAATAACGGGTATTAGTCCCATTTGAGATGACAAAAATCTGCAAATATTTAAACAGTGAATTCTCTTTATTAAAACTCTCTTTGCTATATCGATGGATCTGGTTAAATGCTTCACGAATTGCAACACCACGCTTTTTTAGTTCAACCTGTACCAAAGGTAATCCATTCACTAAAATCGTAACATCATAACGATTTTTCTGGCTCCCCGTCTGCTGAAACTGATTAATTACCTGCAATTTGTTTTTATGCAGATTTATTTTATCGATAAGCGAAATATTCTGAATCTCTCCATCATCAAAAACAAAATCGTAGATGTGGTTATTGTGAATTTTAGCTGTTTTATCAATTACCGAGTCATTCGCTTTATCTAAATACTCCTTACGAAACCGCTCCCATTCACTATCAGTAAATTCCATATTATTTAATATTTGCAACTGTCGGCGAACATTGGCAAGCAGTTGCTCATGCTGAGTTAAATCTGGAAGATATTCATAACCTTGTCGTATTAAATCACGAATAAAGTCAATCTCGAGCGCATCTTCACTTTGATAACTCGCCCGCTCTTCTCGAATTTTGTTATATTTATCTAATACTATGTAGTTATTTGATTCAGCAACGGGATTTAACTCATACATTATTGTTATTCCTTTGGTTTAGGAAAAGTTAATAAAAGATCACGATAATACTCATACTGTTTTTGACGCAACTCAATCTCACGCGGTAGCCCTTCGGTGATTGAGTTGGTTAAAGTGTTGAATTTGTCGAGAATAGATACAATACGTTCTTGCTCTTTTAAAGGAGGAACTGGAATTAAAATTTTTGATAAATTATCGGGATGTACACGTTTTACTTTTGTTCCTGTAATATACTGTCTTTTTTGCTTCTGAAACTGTTCAGTTTGGAAGAAATAAGAGACATATTTTGGATTCAAATTATGTTTATAAATACATGCATCACCACCTATAGCAATATCTTCTTTTCCAAGCCATGCAACAGCTTTACAGACATCTTTATCATTTTCACTAGTAGTAGCAATAATTAAATTACCTGTTTGAGCTTTTTTACATTTTTTTGCTAATGATTCTGAAATGCATGATTTAGTTTTATAAGCATAAGTTCCGTAAAAAGTAAAGATTTGCCCATAATGAATACATCCCATGCCAGTGTCAACGAAATCTTTTTTCTGTATAACTCCACCCCTAACAAATTCCCCCATACTTTTATGACCCAAGGGGATGTAATTAACATTATTATCAAAACAAAATAATTGTTCACAATAATAGTTGTATTGTTTTTTACGTATGATATGCTCAGCGGTGAGCTCAGCGGTGAGCTCAGCGGTGAGAGAAGTAAACCTGTCCAAAATTCGGACTATTTCAGATTGAATAGCAAGTGATTTATCTGCATTTGTAGGATAAATAATAGGGATTTTAAATTTTTCCAACATTGGTTTTCTAATCGAAATAGAAGTTGCTCCTACACTTTTCGACAAAATATAACTCTTAAATCTAAATAACATAAAATAGTATAAAAATTTGGTATTAATAATATTAGAATTAACACAAATCCTATAAGCTCTTTGATGTAGAGCATATTTTCCATTTATATAATGAAAAATATCTCCGATTCCACCTTCTCCAGGAATTATTATAGCTATTTCATCAAACTCATACGTATCCGATTTTAAAATATTTTTTGAACGAACATAAAATGGATAAATTCCATTTTCACTTTCATCCTGTCGATTAGAACTTCCTGTACCAATTTCAGCAATAGAACCTAGCGTTATCCACTCAACCTCAACCCCATCCAACAATTTTTCAAGATAATTATTTCTAACCACCACTAAACCCCACTGCCTTCGATTTCTGCCACAATTGCATCAATCTCTTTACGTAGTTGATCAATTTTACTCACGGTGATCTCTAATTCTGCATTAAGGGCTTTAATGTCAATCACTTCACGGGTATCTTTAGCTTCTATATAACTACTGACAGAGAGATTATAGTCATTATTAACAATAGCTTCATAAGCGACTGATTTAGCAAGGTGGTCATAATCTTGTTTACTACTAAATATATCAATAATTTGCGCAATATGCTTTTCTGTTAAAATATTGTTGTTAGTCTCTTTCTTAAAAAGTTCACTTGCATCAATAAACTGGGTGGTGGTATCTGCTTTATTTTTGGCTAAGACAATAATATTTACCGCAATACTGGTTCCATAAAAAAGATTTGGTGCCAATGATATAACCGTTTCAACATAATTATTATCAATTAAATATTTACGTATCTTCTGCTCTGCCCCACCTCGATAAAATATACCAGGAAAAGTGACAATTGCCGCACGCCCTTTGGGTGATAAGTAACTTAGCGCATGCATAATAAAGGCAAAGTCCGCTTTGGATTTTGGTGCTAATACACCAGCAGGCGCAAATCGAAGATCGTTTATCAACGTCGGATCATCATAGCCAATCCACTTAATTGAGTATGGCGGATTAGAGACGATGGCATCAAACGGTTTTTCCTCACCAAATTCTGGTTTAAGCAAGGTATCACCGAGTTTAATTTCAAAATTGTTATAGTTGATATTGTGCAGAAACATATTCATACGGGCGAGGTTATAGGTGGTATGGTTGATCTCCTGTCCATAGAATCCATCCTCAATAATATGATCATCAAACTCTTTTTTAGCCTGTAATAGCAATGATCCTGATCCAGCAGCAGGATCGTAAATTTTGTTTACCTTTTTCTGGTTATGCAGCGCCAATTTGGCAATTAATTTAGAGACGCAGGGTGGTGTAAAAAACTCACCGCCTGATTTACCTGCATTGGAGGCATATTTAGAGATTAAAAATTCATAAGCATCCCCAAATAGATCGATATGATTACTTTTAAAATCACCAAAATCTAACTCTGCTACCCCTTTTAATACTGCTGCCAAACGCCTGTTCTTATCGGCAACCGTATTACCTAAACGGTTACTGGTGGTATCAAAATCGGCAAATAGACCTTTAATATCTCCTTCAGATGGGTGATCTGTAGCTGAACTCTCAATTGCTGTAAAAATTGCAGCTAAATCTTTATTAAGATGAGGATTTGTTGCGGCATTTTTCACCACATTTTTAAATAGTTGATTCGGGTATATAAAATAACCCTTTTCGGTGATCGCTTCCTCTCTTAATTCTGGCTTTATCTCACTATCAAGCATTTCACTATAATCAAAATTTTTATCATCACCCTGTATATAATCAATAAAATTCTCGCTAATAAAACGGTAAAAGAGCGACCCTAAAACATACTGCTTAAAATCCCAACCATCTACAGCCCCACGTACTTCATCGGCTATTTTCCATATTTGCCGCTGTAATTCACTGCGTTGTTGAGAGCTGGTTGATGCGGTATTACTTGTCATATTTTTAATTATTCCTATAAAAACAATATTTGTTTGAATCTTCTATTTACTCTGTTCTGCGAAAATAGAAGATTTTTTATATAAACTCATCTATTTTAGTTAGCTGTTATATTTTACTTATTAAATTTTTGTTACATTTTATAACAACCGCTTTTAATAACTATTATCCCCTCACCAAATCATCCCCATACCCAATCCACTTATAGGTGGTTAGCGCTTCAAGTCCCATTGGACCTCTGGCGTGGAGTTTTTGGGTGCTGACGGCGACCTCTGCGCCAAGTCCAAATTCACCACCATCGGTAAAACGTGTTGAGGCGTTGACATAGACGGTAGCTGAATCAACAAGGTTAACAAAGGCTTCTGCACTCTTAATATCTCGGGTTAAAATGCCATCAGAGTGACCTGTTCCGTACTCGCGAATATGTTCAACAGCTGCAACTAATGAATCGACAATGACTATATTAAGATCTTTTGATAACCACTCCTGTCGTAGCTCATCCTCATTTAATGGAAAGAGATTAGCAACACCCGATTGCAAGATAGCGAATGACTGCGGATCAGCATGTAATACCACATCATGATCCGCCAAATATTGACTCAGTTTGGGTAGAAAAGTGTCGGCAATATTAACATGAACCAGTAATGTCTCAAGAGTATTACAGGTACTAGGTCGCTGCGTTTTGGCATTAATGATAATTGGGATCGCTTTATCAAAATCCATGCTGGCATCCATAAATAGATGACAGACACCTACCCCACCAGTAATCACAGGAATCGTTGCCTGTTCAAGGCATAACTTTTGTAATGCAGCGCCACCACGTGGGATGATCATATCGACATAACGATCCAATTTGACCAATTCAGTAATATAACGGCGATCTGGATTATCGATAAACTGTACTGATTCGATAGGGAGCTCTGTCATTTTTAACGCTTGCTGAATAACCTCGGTTAAAATTTTATTGGTATGCATTGTCTCTTTGCCACCACGTAAAATGACAGCATTACCAGTTTTTAGACAGAGTGCAGCAATATCGATGGTCACATTTGGGCGGGATTCGTAGATCACGCCAATAACACCTAACGGGATGCGACGACGTGATAGTTGTAAACCTGAGCTAACGGTATAGCCATCAATAATTTCGCCGATTGGATCATGTAATTGTGCAATTTTACGGACATCATTGGCAAGGGAGGAGAGCCGATTGGGGGTGAGTAGTAGACGATCAATCATCGCATCACTAAGTGCTGCTGATCTCGCTACTTCAACATCTTTTTGATTAGCGGCGAGGATTTTATCACTCTCTGATTCAAGTAGATCAGCTATTTTTCTTAGTGCGTTATCTTTTTCATTAGATCGGCATTGCGCCAATTGATATGCAGCCTTTTTTGCCGCCTTTCCCATCTGTTCTAACATGATTCTATCCAGTTATAGTTTAGAAGTTATCTTAATAAAAATCGCTAAAAATGCATAAATTAGAGGGTCAACCCTAAAACATTGATTAAATATTTTTATTTTAATTAGTTTAAATAATCTCTTAAAAGAGATTCAATTTCACTGCCATTTTTACTTTTGTTTTTATTATTTTTATTGTTCTTTTTTATTATTGAGAAAGAACAATTCAATCCGACTACTGCACAATCATATCATCACGATGTACCGCAACTGGACCATGCTCATAACCAATAAGTTGGCTAATATCTTGTGAATGGTGACCTGCAATCTGCTTTAAAGCGTCGCTATTATAACGGGTGACTCCGCGCGCAATCCGCCTACCCGATTTATCACAGATATCAACCACTGCACCGCGTGAAAAGTCATGTTCCACCGTTAAGATCCCTGAAGGGAGAAGTGAACTCCCTTTATGAATAAGGGCATTGACCGCACCATCATCTAGTGTCACTTTGCCAGCTTTTGGTGCACCAAATAACCAATATTTACGATGCTCAAGCGGACTTTTTTGCGGTAAAAAACGGGTACCAACAGTTTGATTTTCAGCAATATCTAAAATCACATTACGCCGACCACCAGCAGCAATTACCACCTCTATACCTGCGCGCCCAGCTATTTCGGCTGCTTGAATTTTGGTAAACATGCCACCAGTACCAAGCCCAGAAACGCTATCACCCGCAATATTACGTAACTGATCATCAATATGGTCAACCACAGGAATCAATTTTGCATCTGGGTGATGCCTTGGATCAGCACTGTATAGCCCCTCAATATCGGTCAACAAGATTAACTTATCCGCTTCAGCTAAAATAGCTACAAGCGCAGAGAGATTGTCATTATCGCCCACTTTTATCTCAGCAGTTGCTACCGCATCATTCTCATTAATCACTGGGATGATCTGATGGTTAAGTAGTGCCTTTAAAGCATCTTGCGCATTTAAAAAACGTTCACGATCTTCAAGGTCTGCGCGAGTTAATAACATCTGCCCAATATGAATTTTATAGATTGAGAAGAGCTGTTCCCAAAGCTGTATAAGTTTGCTCTGACCGACTGATGCCAGCATCTGTTTAGCGGCGACCGTATTAGGTAATGTTGGGAAGTTAAGATATTCGCGCCCCGCAGCAATAGCGCCTGAGGTGACAATCACTATTTTATGACCTGCTTGATGTAAAACGGCACATTGCCGTATCAGCTCAACAATGCGCGCTTTATCTAACTGTTTAGTGTCAGCAGTTAAAACGGAGGTGCCTAGTTTAATCACGACCGTCTGTGATCGATCTGCTTTTTTTGTATTGACCACCATATTCTTCCCTTATTTACACAATCTGCGTTATTAAATCCACAACAATAAAACCTGCATTAAAAGCGATAATAGTATATAAAAATTCGCCATTTAGAAACTATTTTATAGACAAAATCCACGCTACTGATTGAGTCACTGCTTGGTAAAAATTTTTAATCAACGGCGTTTTTGCAACAGTTATGACTCTATTTTGTTTTAGGGATGTGATCAATTTCGCTTCATTAACTGTACTTAATTGATCATTTTCAAACAGAATATTAAAAACCGGCACCTGACAAGGTCTAGATATGATTCCTTGATTTTTGAGTGAAAAATAGTTGAGCTCAGCCGATAGTTGCTGATTTGAGGTAGTACTTAAACCGAGACGGCTTGCTAACATATCTTTATACATTGCAGGTAAAACCATTTGTAACTTTTTATCGACAAAGAGTTGATGAATAAGTGGATTGATATTTAACAGCCCTTTTATACGATTTGGCGCAAGATAGGCTAATCTTGTGGCAATATTGGTGCCAAAACCGATACCAGCAATAACTACTTGCTTAGCATCTATCCAAGGTACAGTTGTTATCTGTTCTAAAACAGCTTGATAGATCTGGCTACTATTCTGACTTAAATTGACTGCGCGACTATAGCCAACAGAGGGGAAATCAACAGTTAATAGTGCAATCCCTTTAGGCGCTAAATATTGTGAAAAATAGCGGTAAAAGTCGATCTGTAAATTAACCATTCCGCCACAGAGCAGCACCACAGGATAGGCTTTTTCGATCTTATCTAAGTTTGAAATAGGGAGATGTAGAAAGGTTTTTATCCGATTTTGATTCGCATCGAATGTAAATTCTAATGTTTTAAGCAGATAAGGTGAGTTAGCCAACGCTTCAATGTAGGCTTTATAGGCACATGTCTGAGCATAGAGTGCAAGCTCATCACTTTTATAGTGCGGAAAACTTGCCAAACTACAATAGCGACTTGCCAGTAGTAAAAGTTGCCTTTTATCCGTTTCACCCTCTTCTATATTTGACTGCAGAGAAGCTTGATTGAGAAACTCATAACTCCAATTGCCAGATTGGTAACCAGTAACTGTATCTAACCAGTTCTCGCAGCTACGGGGTTTGGTTGATGCAGCAATACGTGCTAAAACAGATGCCACCTCGATCGCTGGTAATCCCCTAAAGTGCCACATTAACGGATCGATAACTCGGTACCAGTTATTATCACTACTTTTATAATCTTCACTATCAATTCGATTGATTAATGTTGATGTTTCTGGATAGTGATACTTAGGTTTGAAAAGCTGTTCAGATAGATTCTGTATATGCGTCATAGGCAATTAATCTCTAATTTCAAGCTTATGATCTAAAAGGGATGGTGAACCGTTTTTTTTGACTTCTCTTTAACTTTTTTAGTTAGTTTTTAACTATTTGCTTTTTAACTGGTTGTTTTTTAACTAGTTGTTTTTTTACTTGGTTTATTAATTGAGATTTTTAACTAATTGTTTAACAGGATTTTAGCAATCTATCTAATATCAGTTAGATAGATTGCTAAATAATCGCTTATTCTGAGATATCACATAGTGGTTTAGTAAAGACTATTTGCATATCCCAAGGCTGCTCTATCCAAGTATCTTGTGGGATATCTTGAACATAATCATCAACTAAAGGTTTACCTGCCGGTTTTGCAAAAACGGTTACAAATTTTGCTTTAGGGTACATTTCACGAATCGTGTGCGCGGTGCCACCAGTATCGACTAAATCATCTATCACAATAAAGCCTTCGCCGTCGCCTTCCGCTCTTTTTAGAATCTGTTTTTCACGCTGATGATCATGATCATAACTTGAGATACAGACAGTATCGACAAAACGGATACTAAGCTCACGTGCTAAAATTGCCGCAGGTACTAAACCACCACGACTTACTGCAATAATGCCTTTCCACTGATTGGCTGGTAGTAAACGCCTAGAGAGTTCACGTCCATACATCTGCAACATATCCCATGTTACGGTAAATTTGCGCTTTTCGGCAATCAACTCTGCTTTAACCTGTTTTTTAGCTTTGATCTCTTCTTGTAAAAGAGTTTGCTCATCGGTAATAGCATGATTAGAAGATAGATTTGGGGATGATTTAGGTGTCATAGATACTGATTTTATAGACATGGATTTAGCCTGCAATTTTAACAAAGTGGGTGATTAATATAAAAGTCATATTAATAGGGATAAAATAAATGTAAAATTGCAGCTCATTATAGAGCGATTAGATAAGAAAAACCACTTATTAATATTAATTACTACATATAGAGGTCGTATTATGCTAGCTACATTAACAGAAAAAACAGTTTGGCGAATTTTTAATGATATCTGCAAAATTCCCCACCCTTCGCACCATGAACAGATGATTACTAAATATATTGTTGATTTTGCGAACATGCATAATATTGCCTGTGAACTTGATAAAGCAGGAAATATTTTATTACGCAAGGCTGCCACAAAAGGGATGGAAAACTGCCCATCAATTGCACTGCAAGCACATATGGATATGGTGCCGCAAAAAAATGAGGATACTGTCCATGATTTTTTAATTGATCCCATTCAACCCTATATTGAGGATGGTTGGGTAAAAGCAAAAGGGACAACCTTAGGTGCGGATAATGGTGTCGGCCTCGCTTCTGCGCTGGCGGTCTTAATTGATCCTGCCGTCGAACATGGGCCAATCGAGGTACTTGTCACAACTGCTGAGGAGACAGGAATGGATGGCGCCTTTGCACTGCAACCTAACTGGTTACAGAGTCGTTACCTCATTAATACAGATTCCGAAAAAGAGGGTGAAATTTTTACTGGTTGTGCTGGCGGCGTCGAATTTGGTACCTCATTTGCAGTCACTTATGCCGTTATTCCTGAATCGAACGATAGTTATGTGCGTATCGCTTTAAAAGGGCTAAAAGGGGGACATTCTGGTTGTGATATCCATCTTGGTCGTGGTAATGCGATTAAATTATTAGCCCGTTTTTTGGCTGAATATGCGCAAGATATTCCGTTTAGACTGGCTGATATTTCAGGTGGTTCACTCCGTAATGCGATCCCACGCGAAGCATTTGCTGAGATATCACTCAAAAGCAGTGACCTCCCAGCATTTAAAGATCTAATGCAAACTTATCTATCAACACTAAAAAATGAGTTTGGCGAAGCAGAACCAACCATACAATTTACCCTTTCTGATGTTGATGATAACAAAGTGAAACGGATCTTAACCACTGAAAATCAGGTGAAAATTATAAACTGGTTAAATGCGGCGCCAAATGGTGTAATTCGTATGAGTAGTGATATGCCAAATGTAGTTGAAACGTCACTTAATTTAGGCATTATGGAGATTAAAAATAATCAAGCAAATGGTCTATTTTTAATCCGTTCTCAGCGCGATAGTGCAAAAGATGCTGTTGTCTCATCATTAATATCACTTTGCAAACTTACAGGTGCTGAGTATGAAATTAGTGGGAGCTATATAGGTTGGGAACCTAATTTAGCCTCACCGTTACTTCAACTTGTTAAAACAAAATATTATGAGATCTTCTCAGAAAATCCACACATTACCGTTATTCATGCTGGATTAGAGTGCGGACTATTTAAAAAAGCCTATCCAGATATGGATATGATCTCAATTGGACCAACAATCGTTTCACCACACTCTCCAGATGAGAAAGTGAATATTCAGAGCGTCTATCGTTATTGGGAGTTATTGATTGCACTATTAAAATCAGCTTGTCATTTAAAATAGAAGTTTAAAAGGGAAGTCTAAAATAGCAGTAAAAAACATCAAAAATTGCAATAAAGAGATGATCTTAAAAATGGTTGTCGAAAATAGAAGATAGCCATGAACAAAATAAAAAAGAGGTCAAGCTAAATCAAGCTTAACCTCTTTTTAATATCTATTTCTTAATAACTATTTAATAATAACTGCTTATCAATATCTGTTCTTAATAACAGTTCTTAATATACAAGTTTTATCTGTTTTTTTGTTTCTAACTTTCAGTATCCAATAGTGGGAAACTTTTCACTAGCTCATCAATCGCTTTCATCTGAACTAAAAATGGTTCAAGTTTAGCAAGTGGCAGTGCTGATGGACCATCACATTTTGCATTTGCTGGATCAGGATGTGCTTCTAAAAAGAGTCCAGCAATACCTACCGCCATACCAGAACGCGCCAGTTCAGTTACCTGTCCACGCCGACCACCTGATGCCACCCCCATAGGATCACGGCACTGTAACGCGTGGGTAACATCAAAAATGACTGGTGAACCATTACTGACACGCTTCATAACATTAAATCCAAGCATATCGACAACTAAATTATCATAACCAAAGCAGCTACCTCGATCACATAAAATCACTTTATCGTTTCCCGCTTCGGCAAATTTTTCAACGATATTGCCCATCTGCCCTGGGCTAACAAATTGTGGTTTTTTGACATTGATAACAGCACCCGTTTTTGCCATTGCTTCAACAAGATCTGTCTGACGGGCTAAAAAAGCGGGGAGCTGAATCACATCAACCACTTCAGCAACAGGTTGGCACTGTGCCTCTGTATGGACATCAGTGATGATTTTGATACCGAATTGATCTTTTAACTCTTGAAATATCTTCATCCCCTCTTCTAAACCCGGTCCCCGATAAGAGTGAATTGATGAGCGATTAGCTTTATCAAAAGAGGCTTTAAAAACATAGGGAATACCCAATTTTTGGGTAACTTTTACATAGTGTTCACAAATTTTCATCGCTAAATCACGCGACTCTAAAACATTCATCCCCCCAAAGAGGACAAAGGGTAGATCATTACCTACACGGATATCGCCAATATTGACGACTTTTTGCTGTTGCATATTGTTAATCCTTTTCAAAAATTTACGGTTTAAACCAGCGACCCAAAGTAACACGTTCATTACCACTATAGTCGGTGAACGTCTCCACTAGTTGAAATCCTTGCTGCTTAAAAATGGTCTGGACATCTGCTGCCTGCGTCCATCCATGCTCAATTAATAACCATCCATACTGGTGAAGATGTTTAGTTGCACCGCGTATGATCAACTTAATATCAGCCAGCCCATCATCTTCAGCAACTAATGCTGTGCGGGGTTCATACCTTACATCACCTTGCGAAAGGTGAATATCGGTTGGCTCAATATAGGGGGGATTACTAATTATCATCGAAAATTTACGGCTCTTTATCGGTTTATACCAATCACCATGTAAAAAATAGACATTATTCACGCCTATCTGGTTTGCATTGGTCTGTGCCAATATTAAAGCATCTCTATTTTTCTCGACTGCGGTAAAGAGGCAATCTGGGCGCTCTGTTGCCATCGCAATCGCAATCGCACCGGTTCCCGTGCCTAAATCTAACACTTCGCAAGGAACTTTTGGCAGGTACTCTAACCCCAATTCAACCAATTTTTCAGTATCTGGCCTCGGTATTAAAGTGGCATTTGAGACATTAAATTTAAGTGACCAAAACTCTTTCTCACCCGTAATGTAGGCGATTGGCTCGCCATTCATCCGCCTTTTTAGGCAGATATCTAAGTTTGAGAGCTCTTCAATAGAGAGCGCTGTTTCACAAAATGCCATCAAAAAAGTGCGCGTCTTTTGCGTGACAAAACAGAGCAAAATTTCAGCATCTCGTTTCGGGCTATCACTATTGACTAAAAGTAGAGATGCATGTTTTAGCCACTCTAAGTAGGTCATTCCTCTTGATCCGATAGTGCGGCTAACTGATCAGCTTGATACTCTTGAACAATAGGATCAATTAGCATCTCTAACTTACCTGCCATCACCTCATCTAATCGATAAATAGTTAGATTGATACGGTGATCGGTGACGCGACCTTGTGGGTAGTTATAGGTACGAATTCTATCGGAACGATCGCCAGATCCTAATAGATTACGCCTTGTCGATGCCTCCTCTTGCTGCCGTTTCTTCACCTCTGCATCTTGAATACGGGCGGCTAACACCGACATCGCTTTTGCTCTATTTTTATGTTGTGAACGCTCGTCTTGACACTCTACTACAATTCCTGTTGGTAGATGGGTAATACGGATAGCGGAATCGGTAGTATTAACATGCTGCCCACCAGCGCCCGATGAGCGGAAAGTATCAATTTTTAGGTCAGCTGGGTTAATCTCTGGCATCTCAGCCTCTGGCACTTCTGGCAGAATTCCAACTGTACAAGCCGAGGTGTGAATCCGCCCTTGTGACTCAGTTTCAGGAACACGCTGAACACGGTGCCCACCTGATTCAAACTTTAAATTACCATAAACCCCATCACCCGAAACCAACATAATGATCTCTTTATAACCGCCATGCTCGCCATCACTTGCACTCATAATCTCAACGCGCCAGTTACGGGACTCAGCATAACGGGTGTACATTCTGGCTAAATCGCCTGCGAAAAGTGCCGCTTCATCACCACCGGTACCGGCTCTTACCTCCACAAAACAGTTATAGTCATCATTAGGATCTTTTGGGAGGAGTAAAATTTGTAGCAGCTTCTCCTGCTCCTCAACTTTAGATTGCGCCTCGGCAAGCTCCTCTTGCGCCATCTCGCCCATCTCAGGATCAGCTAGGAGTAACTTAGCTGTTTCGATATCCTCTTGCGTCTGTTTCCAAGTGGTAAAACATTTCACCACATCACTTAACTGCGCATACTCTTTTGAGAGTGCACGAAAACGGTTTTGATCGGCAATGACCGAGGGATCAGAGAGCAGAGCCTGCACCTCTTCATAACGCTCTTGTAGCGTCTCTAATTTATTGATAATGGTGGATTTCATAAAGAATCTTTTTTGTCTAGGGATTTATTGAATTTGCGGCACATTATATACGGATTACCGCTAAAAATATAGTTCGTTAATCTGTCAAGATTGGTCACAAATCCATCGGATTAAAAAAACGCTATCAATAGCAATATTTTACTTTTTTGCAAATTTGTTTTAGGGTTTCATACTATTTCAATCAAAATTAAAGAAAAGAGTAAGTCAATAAAATTAAGTTAATAAAATAGTGCGTAGTAATCTATGTTAATGATCCATTTTTTTGTAATGCAGATTTTGAAGTTATAGTTTTTGATATTTCTATTTTTATTGATACTGTTTTTAATGGTATAGTTTTTTGCAATAATTTTTAAAACTAAAAAGGATGTAATTTTATGAATATTCTTGTTACCGGAGGACTGGGCTATATAGGTAGCCACACCTGTGTTAAATTGATTGAAGCAGGGTATACACCTATTATTATCGATAATCTCTATAATAGTAAAAAA
The DNA here is from genome assembly GCA_029433365.1 of Orbaceae bacterium ESL0721. Taxonomy (GTDB): domain Bacteria; phylum Pseudomonadota; class Gammaproteobacteria; order Enterobacterales; family Orbaceae; genus Gilliamella. Next base: position 737,824 of record JAQTHZ010000002.1, on the reverse strand, counting down.
GCGGTGCTAGAACGTATCGCACAGATTACCGGAAAGTGCCCACAGCTCTATATCGGCGATGTACGAGATAAAAAACTGTTAACAACAATATTCAGTAACAATGAAATTAGCGCAGTAATCCACTTTGCAGGGTTAAAAGCGGTGGGCGAATCGGTAACTATCCCTCTTGCCTACTATGATACTAATGTTTATGGCTCACTCTGCCTAGCCGAGGTGATGCAAAAACATAAAGTATATAATCTCATTTTCAGCTCCTCAGCAACTGTCTACGGCGAAAAAAATCCTACTCCATACATTGAAACCTTCCAAACTGGCAATATCACCAGTCCTTATGGATGGAGTAAATTTATGACCGAACAGTGCTATATCGATCTACAGCATTCTGAACCAAACCAATGGAGTATTAGCCTATTACGCTACTTTAACCCAGTCGGTGCACACCCCTCTGGTTTAATCGGCGAAGATCCGCAAGGCACACCAAATAACCTAATGCCCTATATCTCCCAAGTTGCTATTGGCAAACGACCATTTGTATCAGTTTATGGCGATGATTATGCAACACCTGATGGCACAGGGGTACGCGACTATATCCATGTAGACGATCTAGCAGAGGGGCATGTTGCAACCTTACAGATGATAAATAGAGCAGGCATACACTGCTATAATTTAGGTTCCGGATCGGGTAATAGTGTATTAGAAGTTATCGCCGCCTATGAAAACGCCTGCGGCCACCCTATCCCCTATAAAATCATGCCACGCCGAGCGGGCGATATTGACGCCTTTTGGGCTGATGCGAGTAAAGCTAAAAAAGAGTTAGGCTGGCAGACCAGACAGACATTAGCCGACATGGCACGTGATAGCTGGAACTGGCAAATAAAAAATCCTAATGGTTATATAGATGGGAAGGAGTGATGGTTTAAGTAACTAAGCAGATGTAAAGATATCAACTACAATGATGCAGAGTAAAAGTTCAACATTATTGTAGTTGACATAGATTTAAGGACTGTTTGATTTTTACCCGCTATTTAAGAGATCTTAATAAAATCTTCGCGTAATTTTTTGATCTCATCTCGTAGGACACCTGCTTTTTCAAATTCAAGATTTTTAGCTGCCTCTTGCATCATCGCTTCAAGCTCTTTTACCCGTGCTTGTACATCTTTAATTGAGACGTAGCTATAGTCACGATTTGGTTCAAAGGCTTTAATTTTGGATGTCGATTTTTTGGTACTTAAGCCGGCATCTAGTATATCTTTTATCTGTTTTTGTACTGAGGTTGGGGTGATGTTATGTTCTTGGTTGAACTCCTGCTGTTTTTGACGGCGCCTTGCTGTCTCACCTATCGCTTTCTCCATCGCTGGCGTTATTTTGTCGGCATAGAGAATTGCTTTACCATTAACATTACGAGCAGCGCGCCCTATGGTCTGAATCAGTGAGCTTTCTGATCGTAAAAAACCTTCGCGATCGGCATCTAAAATAGCAACTAGTGAGACTTCTGGAATATCTAACCCTTCGCGTAATAGGTTGATTCCCACTAATACGTCAACTTCCCCTAACCTTAGATCACGAATTATCTCCATACGTTCGACGGTATTGATATCAGAGTGGAGATATTTCACATTGACACCATGTTCAGATAGGTAGTCTGTCAAATTTTCTGACATCTGTTTAGTCAATGTTGTAACAAGTACTCGCTCATTTTGGTTGATACGAATCTTAATCTCTGAGAGCAGATCATCTACCTGTGTTGCGACTGGTCTTACCTCGATAATAGGGTCGAGTAGCCCAGTTGGTCGTACCACTTGATCGATGATCTCACCCCCTGATTTTTCAATCTCATATTTTGCTGGCGTTGCAGAGACATAGATAGTCTGTGGCATGATATTTTCGAACTCACTAAATTTAAGTGGTCGATTATCGAGTGCTGACGGTAGGCGAAAACCATATTCGACTAAGTTCATTTTTCGTGATCGGTCACCGTTATACATTGCACCTAGTTGCGGAATTGCCACATGCGATTCATCAATAAATAGCAGACCATCGGCTGGGAGATAGTCAAATAGTGTTGCCGGTGGATCGCCCGGTTTACGCTGTGAGAGGAAGCGTGAATAGTTTTCGATACCTGAACAGAAGCCGAGCTCATTCATCATCTCAATATCAAACAGAGTACGCTGGGTTAATCGCTGCTCTTCCAGTAAACGGTTGTTGTCTAATAATACTTTTTGGCGCTCTTTTAGCTCCTGTTTGATCTGCACAATAGCGGTATCCATGATATGCCGAGGTGTGACGTAGTGCGTTTTTGGGTAGATGGTGATACGTGACACTTCATTAATGCTATTTCCGGTTAGAGGATCAAAGAGTGTTATACGTTCTACTTCATCATCAAATAGTTCAACTCGAACGGCAAGCTCGTCGGAATCTGCCGGGAATATATCAATCACATCGCCACGGACGCGAAATGTACCGCGATTAAATCCGATATCGTTCCTTTTATATTGCATCTCAGCTAAGCGCGTTAAGATTGCGCGCTGATCGGTAATCGTCCCTTTGGTGAGATGTAAGATCATCGCCATGTAGGTCTCTGGTGCACCTAAACCATAGATGGCTGATACAGAGGCGACAATCACAACGTCTCGACGTTCTAAGAGTGATTTTGTTGCCGATAGGCGCATCTGTTCAATATGTTCGTTTATTGAGGCATCTTTCTCAATAAAGGTATCCGTTGAGGGAACATAAGATTCTGGTTGATAGTAGTCGTAGTAGGAGACAAAATATTCGACCGCATTTTCTGGGAAAAAGGCCTTCATTTCACCATAAAGTTGGGCTGCTAATGTTTTGTTAGGGGCTAAAATAATAGTTGGACGATTATGTGTGGCGATCACATTTGCCATGGTAAATGTTTTGCCAGATCCTGTTACCCCCAATAAGGTTTGGTGAGCGATACCATCCTCTAGATTTTGGTTGATTTTTTTGATCGCTGTCGGTTGATCACCAGCGGGGACAAAATCGGAACACAATTTAAAATTTTTCATTAAGCATAATCTCACTATTTAATCTAATATTTTACCTATCAATTTATTAATGCTAATACCTATTAATAAAAATTATCCCCAAAAAGACTTGACCTATTAGATTTGTCTGTTTTTCGCCTAATTTATATAAAAAATAGAGACCACTGTATAAAAACACTGGCTTGATTTATTGTAACCATATGAATAATAACAATATTTAAAATCCAGCTTACTAACTATCCAAATCAAGCTAAATACTGATAGTTATTGGGGTTAAAGCGGTTTTAAATAATCTATTAACAGAGTTATCCACAGGCAAAGGGGATAACTCTATAAATATAGACACCACTAGGTTTTTTCAATGGTATGCCCTAAAAAGAGTGGTGGAATGTTGTTTGTCAAATAAAAATTGCCATTGTTTTTTTCTATTTTTAGAAGTCGTTTTAATAGATATTATTAAATATTATTGCAGCTTCTCCTGCCTATATTGATAGCTATTATTTTTCACTTCAAACGTTAAACGGTGCGTGATGCATTTTGGCGCATCTTCAAGATGGTGGGAGACAAAAAGAAGTTGCGTTTTCCCTTCCCCAATTAGGAGATCGATCCAACGTTTAACTAACTCTCGATTAAGTTGATCTAATCCTTGTAGTGGTTCATCTAAAATCAGTAACGTTGGGTGTTTTACCATTGCACGCACAATTAAGAGTAACCGCTGTTGCCCCCATGAGAGTGATTGAAATGGTTTATCGGCCTCTGTTGTTAAATCTAATAGCTGTAACCATTCATCAACCAATTTATGCTGTCTATCGCTAGTTGTGCTGTAGATACCAATAGAGTCTAAATAGCCGGATAATAGGACATTTTTAATCGTACTACTGACGCGGTAGTCTTGATGTAAACTGCTACTGACATAGCCGATATGGCGTTTTATATCCCATATCGTCTCACCTGATCCCCGTTTTCGACCAAAAAGGGTGAGATCATTACTATATCCTTGCGGATGATCGCCGGTGATCAAACTGAGTAGGGTTGATTTACCAGCGCCATTAGGGCCGACTATTTGCCAATTCTCATTGGCATTGACCTGCCATGTGAGATCATTAATGATCGGTTTAGCGTTATCTTGACCGGTATAGTAGAGAACATAGCCATGATTCAGAATCACACGTGGTATATCTGGCGGTAATATTGTGGTAGCTTCATCTGATTCAGGTAGCTGGATAGTGGCTTTACTCTCTATGCCGATAAGTTGCTTAAAAGCATCATCATTTAAAAGCTGATTACGCTGCCCTACTTTGATCAACTCACAATCTGAGATGAACCCGATATTATCAATAAATGGTGGAATATCATTAAAACGGTTTACCACTAAAATAATTGCAACACCTTGCTTTGATAGGCTAGAGAGCTGTTGGGCTAGATTCTCACGCGACGCAATATCTAAACCATCAAAAGGTTCATCTAAAATTAAGAGATCTGGCTGCGCCATCAAGACGCGACAGAGCAATGTTTTACGTGTTTCACCAGTTGAAAGATATTTAAATCGGCGCTTTAATAGGTGGGTGATACCAAACTGGTCAGCCAACTGTTTAAACAGTTGGTTATTTAAGGGCTCATTTTCTGCTTGAATTATCTCTTCGGTCGTCTGCCCTGAATCATCCTCATCGGGAGCTAACATATCACTGTTATTGCGTTGCCACTCAGCTTCAATAATTTTTTGTAACTGTTCAAGTGAGATATGTGAGATCCGTTTAAATTGATTGCTTATTTCGCCTAATAGTAATTGTTGTTCACCAGCAAGCGCCCTGACTAACGTTGATTTGCCGCTCCCATTACGGCCAACAAATGCCCAAGCGCTGTTGGGATGAATAGTTAACTCACTAGTGATAGAGAAGGTTTTATAGTCGTTAATTTTAAAGCTTGCCTGTTTAATATGTAACATAGAGTCCTTCTTATTTTATTTTTTTAGAATTGAAGATAAACAACCACTACTATCTGGGTATAGTTACTCTTTTAGATTTATACCAATGTAGCAATAATAATATGTTCTGGATCAATTATTAACGTAACTTTATTACCAACATTCAAATTTAATGCTTCTATTTCTGTTATCTCTTTACTTACATAGAGAATAAGATTTTCATCAATCTTTAACTGGAACTCACACCAGTGGTTATTGTGGGTGATATTTTCTATTATGGCTGTAATGCGGTTACTGTTCTCAGATTTATTTGTGCTCTTTTGAAGGGTACTCTTTTGAAGAGAACTTTTTTGTGATGCTAATTCGATAAGAGGGGCTTTAATTAATAGCAACACACTTTTATCGATATCCAATTTTAACCGTTCTACACTTGCCTTGGTGATAAATACTTTTAAATGGGTTCTATTATCACTCAGTTTTACCGTTACAAAACCAGCAATATTATCCATTTCGATACCAGTTACAGTACCATAGAGCTGATTGCGAGCACTTGTTTGTAAAGAGAGTTTTGCAGTTGTAGTGAGTAGATCATTTAATGGTAGATCATCATCACTCAAAATAGAAAAAGCGTTATGTTGCAATGTGGTGAGGAGATCGTAGAGTTGTAAAAATCTGACTGCATAAGCGCTAAGACGGGTACTACCGCCCCCTTTGCCACCTGTTGATGATATGACAAAAGGGTTAGGGGAGAGTTGGTTTATCGCCTTAATCGCATCCCATGCAGTTTTATAACTGATGCCAACCTGTTTTGCTGCTTGATTAAGTGATGCTGTTTTTGCTAAGGCTTTTAATAACGCTATCCGCCTTGGATCAATAAAAAGTTGCTGTTGAATTTTTAAAGTTAATAAAATTTCAGGAGTGAGCATAACTATCTACCCTACTAACGTTTTATATAGTGAGAGAAATATAACAGATTGATACATAATCCTATAATGTAAGCTATTGTAGTCGTTTTTTTGAATCCCAGCAAAAAGCAGCAATACTCTATCTTTTTTGGATTACCTATTATGTTTCTGTTGCATCTCTCTTAAATTAACGATAATACCCTATTGATCTTATCTATACTTTGATCATTTTTTTTGCTACTATCGCTATCTAATTTTTTACATAACGACGGTTTTATATAACGACTGTTTTATATAACGATCGTTTTACATAACAATTTTTTCATAAAGAAGTTACTAGCTGTTTATATTTAATGACTTATCTATTTATAGTCAAAATTTTAGTCATGATCAGATCTACTATTATAGTTTTACCATTTTTTACTAGATAGATAATTAGGTTGATAATTAAGTAGATAGTAAGATAAATAGTTTGGTAGATAAATAGATAGGTAGGCTCCAATAACAATCAATGTGAGATAAATTATGAAAAAGCTTTTTTCAACTCTTTTTGCCAACACCATTTTAACTGCCCTACTTTTTACTTTTACTCTCCCAGCAGTAGCAATTGAAAAGGTGACAATATTTGCTGCTGCCTCGTTAACCAATGCAATGGAAGATATTAAAGCTGCTTATAGTGTTAACCATAATGATGTTGATATAGTCTATTCATTTGCATCATCGTCAGTTTTAGCTAAGCAGATTGAACAAGGTGCGCCAGCAAATATCTTTATCTCGGCTGATCAAAAGTGGATGCACTATTTGACAGATAGAGATTTAGCCACCGGTAAGTTAGATCTGCTGAAAAATGAACTGGTTTTAATTGCACCTGTGCAATCTCTTTTAAATAAAGTTGAAATTAATAAAAGTACCAACTGGCGCAAAATTTTGCCAGCAGATGAGAAGATCGCCTTAGGTGATCCTGCGCATGTCCCAGCTGGGTTATATGCTAAAGAGTCATTAACACATTTAGGTGTATTTGATCAGTTATCACCACAATTTGCGCCAGCGAGTAATGTACGTGATGCCTTAATGTTAGTTGAACGTAATGAAGCTCTGCTAGGTATTGTCTATAGTACTGATGCGAAGGTGAGTAAAAAGGTGAAAATTGTGGGTACTTTCCCAGCTGATACATTTGAACCAATTGTCTATCCTATCGCATTAGTAACCAAGACGCCGGCAACAGAAGCATTTTACCAATATTTGTACTCGAATGAGGCTTTAGCGATCTTTGCCAAATATGGATTTATTACCAATTAGTTTTTAATTATCAAAAGTATTATCTATGTTATTGACTGAATTAGAGTGGCAAACACTGCTTCTTAGTTTAAAAATCGCCGGTGCTGCGATTCTATTTAGTTTACCTATTGGTATTTTAGCCGCATGGGTTTTAGCCCGTTGCCATTTTTGGGGAAAATCGATTTTTGATGTTATTGTCCATCTACCACTGGTGCTACCGCCTGTGGTGTTGGGTTATCTTCTTTTATCCACCATGGGGAAACGAGGTATTTTAGGCGCATGGCTATACAACTATGTTGGTATCAGTTTCAGCTTTAATTGGCAGGGCGCTGCGCTTGCCTCAGCTGTTGTCGCTTTTCCTCTTATGGTTCGCTCTATCCGTCTTGCGATAGAATCGATTGATACTCGGCTTGAGCATGTAGCTAGGACACTTGGCGCCTCACGCTGGCGAGTTTTTATTACCATAACCATTCCGTTATCTTTTACCGGTATTTTAATGGGCGTTGTTCTTGGTTTTGCGCGCTGTCTTGGAGAATTTGGTGCAACTATTACCTTTGTCTCAAATATTCAAGGCGAGACGCGTACTTTACCACTAGCTATGTATACATCATTACAGATACCTGATGGGGAAGCGTCTGCAATGCGTCTTTGCATTTTATCGATTTTACTATCACTTATTGCACTGTTTATATCAGAGATGTTAAATCGTCTTCATAAAAAGCGTTTAGCAGAATAGATCTTTATGCTCACTATTGATATCACAAAAAAACTTTCATCATTCTATTTTAAATTTAATCAATCTATTGAATGTCAAGGAATAACCGCTATTTTAGGTGTATCAGGATCAGGGAAGTCGACGTTGATAAATTTGATTAATGGGCTGATCAGACCAGATTCAGGTAAGATATTAATTAATGGCACAACGTTAATTGATTGCGAAAAAAATATCTTTATTCCACCTGAACAGCGTCACATAGGGACTGTATTTCAAGATGCACTGCTCTTCCCTCACTATAAAGTGGTTAATAATCTGCTCTATGGCTGCCATGGTTCTATACAGCGTAACCGCTTGACCGATATTATTGATCTCCTCAATATTGGTCATCTATTAAATCGATATCCAACTAAACTGTCTGGTGGGGAGAGACAGCGAGTTGCTATTGGTAGAGCCTTGCTTACCAATCCAAGGCTTCTTTTAATGGATGAGCCGCTATCTGCGCTTGATATGCCACGCAAAAAAGAGCTGCTAGCCTATATTAAAAATTTGGCAAAGGAGTTCTCAATTCCCGTTATCTATGTAACTCATAATATTAATGAGGTAAAACAGATTGCCGATCGAGTTGCCATTCTTGAGCAAGGGCAGTTATATGCGTATGGGGATAGAGACGAGATCCTGCAAAATAGTTATCTGCAAGAGTGGCTTTAGATCTTATAATTTTAGAACTTATAAATTCAGTTCTATTAGATTCTATTAGTTTAATTTCGGATTAGTTAACTTAAACTCATTAAAAAGGGGTGATTTAAAAAACTTTTTTAGTATCTTTTATTGGAAAGTAGTAGAGTTTAACGTTACCATCCGTATCATCTTGTTTAATATATGATATCCCATCATGCCAGGCACTTAATACTATCCGTGTAATGGGTTTATCATCAATAAATACTGTTTCTGTTGTTGGTTTATGCGTATGTCCATGAATTAAGATAGATGCATGATTTTGAGTCAAGAGATCTTGAACAGTTTGCTGATTGACATCCATAAGGTAAGTTCTCTTACTGCTATTTTGTAAAATACTTTTTTCACGCAGTTTTTTTGCTATCCTAACCCTAAAACAAAGCGGAAGAGAGAGGAAGATTTTTTGTAGCCATTTAGCACGCAATCTACGTCGAAATTTTTGGTACTGTTTATCATCGGTACAGAGCAGATCGCCATGCATTATGAGGATTTTCTTATCAGTTAACGGTAAGATTTGCATATCAGGTAGTAATGTCATATTGCATAACTTGCAATATTCTTCACCAAGTAAAAAATCACGATTACCCTGTATAAAATAGCTTTTAATATGCCGTTTTGAGAGTGCAAAAAGTGCATCAGCCACCTGTGAATGAAGTTGGGATGGAATATCATCACCAATCCAATAATCGAAGAGATCTCCTAAAATATAGAGTTCACAGCCATCAGGTAGCTGATCTAAAAAAGAGAAAAATTGCGTAGTAATAGCTGGTTCATTGTCTGTTAAATGGATATCAGCAATAAAATAGCGTTGCATTAATTTTTCCCTTTTTAATTAAATAACTATTGATAAAAGTTAATATTTTTCTATTCAACTGTTACACTTTTGATTACGACATCCTCAACTGGGACATCTGAGTGCATACCGTTACGCCCAGTCTTTACAGCTTTAATTTTATCAATAACATCTAATCCATCTACCACTTCGCCAAAAACACAATAACCAAAGCCATTAGCATCTGATGAGCGGTAATCTAAATAGTCATTATCCACGACATTAATAAAAAATTGTGCTGTCGCTGAGTGAGGATCTGACGTACGAGCCATGGCTAAGGTACCACGCTTATTTTTTAAACCATTTGCTGCCTCATTAGGAATTGGTGCTTTGGTCTTTTTCTGTTTCATGCCAACTTCAAAACCACCACCTTGAATCATAAAATTGTTGATGACACGATGGAAAATGGTGTTGTCATAAAATCCCTCTTTACAGTAATCAATAAAGTTTTTTACTGTTTTTGGGGCTTGTTCATCAAAGGTTTTGACTTTGATATCACCAAAATTAGTATGGAATATAATCATAAATGTTCCTTTTGTTGTTCGCTATTGTATCTCTATAAATGCATCAGTAATGGCGATTAATCCCCTTATTATTCAATAGGTTAATTCTATTTACTGATATTTAAAGGATAATATAGTGTTACGCAATAGCTGTAAATGCAATTTTATTTACAACCAAATTTTTTATAAGCCGTTAAAGTATTACTCATCAATGTTGCAACCGTCATAGGCCCAACACCACCTGGAACAGGGGTAATCCAACCTGCCCTTTTGCTTGCAGATTCAAATTCAACATCGCCAACTAGTTTACCATCGGCAAGGCGGTTAATACCCACATCAATAACGATGGCACCTGGTTTTATCCATTCACCTTTAACATAGTTAGGTATTCCAACCCCTGCAACCACAATATCGGCATTAGCAACATGTTTTTCAAGATCTAAAGTTCGGCTATGGGTAATAGTTGTTGTACAACCCAATAACAGCAGTTCTAATGCCATTGGGCGACCAACAATACTTGATGCTCCAACCACAGTTGCATTTAATCCTGATAATTTGACACCGGTTGATTCGACCATTTTTACCACACCATAAGGTGTACACGGGCGTAAGATAGGATCGCGCTGTAAAAGGCGCCCTATATTATAGGGGTGAAAACCGTCTACATCTTTCTCTGGATGAATTCGTTCTAAAACTTTGGTTTTATCAATATTATCAGGCAGGGGGAGTTGAACTAATATACCATCTACATCTGTTTGACTATTAAGTTGATCAATTAACGCAAGTAACTCTTCTGTTGTTGATGATGGGAAATCATAAGCAAATGAGGTGAAACCGACATCATCACACGCCTTCTGTTTATTTTTTACATAGATCTTTGATGCGGGATCACTCCCTACTTGAATAACAGCAAGACCAGGTGCCCTAAAACCTTTGGCTGAAAACTGTTTTACATCTTGAGCAATATCTTCGCGCAGTTTCTGGGCCAATGCTTTACCATCAATAATTTTTGCAACCATAAATTTTACCCTTTTTTATGTCGATAGTTATCATCTTTTAAAAGTGAGTTCACGTTATTAGTTTTTTGTAAGTAGATAAAAGGAAAAGAGAGTTTATAACATTTCCTATATTCCATTTTTTAGTTTACATCTTTAATAATAAACATATTAAAACAAGAAGGGTGTTTAGTAGTTGTTTCTATTCTTAGAGGTGAGTCATTCTATCAGAGTTATCGGTAAAGTCCATTCACACATTAAATAGCAAAATGATTATAAATGTTACTTTTACGATTTTAGAGTAAAGGAGTTGATTACTTTCTCAGCTATTATTTGAGGTAATTTTATACTGTTTTAATATTATTAACGCTGTTGTGTTGTTTAAAATATACTATACAAAATAGTAAATTTATATAGAATAAACAGTATGCTATATCATACATAGGTGGCAATAATGCATACTTTATTATTGAAAAATAGACTATTTTATCCCCTTCTCTTTCTCCTCTTTCTAATTGGTATATCTATTTTTGCACATGATGCAGAGGCAAAAAGCAAAGGATTTTTACAAAATATAAAAAATACCCTTTCTGACACTTGGAATTCACCCACACATGAACTCTATATCCCTGCAAATACTTGGCATAATCGGGCTGCCTATAGCCGGAGTAAAGTGGATGGATATAATGAGCGCCCGTGGGGAATTGGTTATGGTGTGACCCGTTTTGATGAAGATGGTGATTGGCATTCGCTCTATATTATGGAGTTCCAAGATTCCCATAATGAGATAGAACCGATTGGTGGTTATGGTTATCAAACCTATTGGCGTTTAGATGATGCAGGCAAGTGGCGAATTGGCATCGGTTATACATTAAGTATTACTGCACGTCATGACTATGATTGGATCCCTTTCCCTGCACCACTTCCTTTACTCTCTTTCGAGTATGATCGTTTTTCAATTCAAAATACTTATGTACCAGGTTTTCATAAAAATAACGGTAATGTTCTATTCACTTGGTTACGTTGGCGCCTTTAAAATTTTGAGTATTTAATCCCTCTTTATATCGAATGTTTTAGGGTTGTACTCTATTTTATAGATGAAAAATAACATTTTTTTACATAGTTCAGATAATGTAAACTTAAATCACATAGATTTAATAGATTATAACTATCGAAAAAGTAATAATTAATCTCTTTTTTTATTATTATTTTCCCGTATAGTAATCCTAATTGTAATATTAAATCTGAAGGTGTTTAGACTATCACTTTTCCTGATTAATAATTAAGTGAAATAATCAACTACCTTGCAGAATAGTCATTTTAAAAGTTAGAATATAACTTAACTAATAAACAGAGGTGAAATATGTATGTAGTTATTTTTGGGCGTCCTGGTTGCCCATATTGTGTGCGTGCCAAAGAGTTAGCAGAAAAATTGGCTCAAGAACGTGAAGATTTCTCTTACCGTTATGTTGATATCCATGCTGAAGGGATTACAAAAGAGGATCTCTCTAAAAGCGTTGGCAAACCGGTTGAGACTGTACCGCAAATCTTTATTGATGAGAAACCAATCGGTGGTTGTACTGATTTTGAAGCTTATGCTAAAGAGCATTTAGGGCTATTTAAAGACGAAGCTTAACCATTTACAAAAAAGACTGCTTTATGCAGTCTTTTTTACTCTTTTTTATAAAAAACTTTTATCATTAACTTTTATCATTAACTTTCATCAATAGTTTTTTTATCGCCCCGGTAGCTTTTTCCAAGTCACTTCATTACGCAAATAGGTAGGTTCGATATTCGCTACATCGGCTATCTCGCCCTTCAGCCATTTCTGCTTAGCTATCACAATCAGATCTTCTGCTTGTGGGAGTAAAATTCCACTATCTTCAATATTTGGCAACATGGTTGGGTAGGTTTGCCAACCTGTACCAGCTGAAAAAGCTTGAGATATATTTGGCACTTTCTCTGCAATATCCGCAGGATTAATTACTATTTCTGAAATCAGTGGCTGCCACTCATCATTACTTTGCCGATGGTAATAACCTAAATAGATCTCCCCCATTCTGGCATCAATTGCAGAGATGACATCAGTCGCATTTTTATTACGAAATGCACCTTGTGCTAATGTCATTAATGTTGAAACACCAATCATTGGTCGATCAATCCCTAAAGCAAGACCTTGCGCAACACCAATACCGATCCTTACGCCTGTAAAACTACCTGGTCCTTGACCATAAGCTATGGCATCAATCTGTGATAAATTACAACCAGATTGGTTAAGTAATTCATCAATCATAGGTAGGATCTGTTTGGTATGATCGCGATTTGAAAGTGTAAAATTCGCTGTGATTTCGTCACGATATAAAAGCGCAACTGAGCAAGCTTCGGTTGATGTATCAATTGCTAAAAGAGTATGCATGTTGTAGTCCAAAAATAAGTTATGATGGCAATGGTTATGATGGTAATAAAAAGTCTATCACTTTTTTAACACTTCGTGTCCTTGGCGATGGAGGTAGACTGTTAATAAAAGTTGCGCCATAAGGTCGCATAACTAATCTATTATCACAAATAATAATCGCCCCACGATCTTTATGGTGCCGAATAAGTCGCCCAACGCCTTGCTTTAGGGTTATCACTGCCTCTGGAAGTTGAACCTCATTAAAGGGATCTCCCCCTTGCAGTTGGCAATCCTCCATGCGCGCTTTTATTAATGGATCATCAGGTGAAGTGAAGGGTAACTTATCAATAATAACGCAGGATAGTGTATCGCCTCTTACATCTATCCCCTCCCAAAAACTACTTGTAGCAATTAATAGCGCATTACCTGCTGTGACAAACTGCTCTAACAATTTTACTTTACTAGTCTCGCCCTGCATTAATACCGGTAGCTGTGTCTTTTCTCGAAAAAGTGTTGCAAGTGCATTCATCATGGCGTGAGATGTACAAAGGAAGAAGCAGCGCCCCTTATTTGCTTCAATTACTGGTAATAAAATATCACTCAATTTTTCAGCATTTCCCTTCTCATTTGGCGAGGGAATATAGCGGGGAACACATAAAATGGTTTGATGCTGATAATCAAATGGACTCTCTAAAATTAATGATTCCGCATCTAATAACCCTAATCTCCCTGTAAAATAGTCTAATTGATTATCAACCGATAAAGTTGCTGAGGTGAAAATCCAACTTCCCTGACGTTCAGCCATAAGTTGGGTAAATTTATCTACCACAGAGAGTGGTGTTAGCGCTAACGTAAAATTGTGATAACTCGATTCATACCAGTAACTAAAACCGGTCACTTGAGTTTCAGTTAGCCGTTTTAGTAGACGATCATACTGCACAGCCCGTTCAAGGCAGTTATCTAAAGCTGAAGATCGCCCTTCCGCCAATTTGAGTACCTCTTGGCAAAAACTTAGTGCATCAAAAAGATAAGATAACTCTTCAACAATTTTCGGCTGATTAAGCAGAGAACGAAGATTACCTTTGCTATTTTGATCATGAATATGAATACGTAGATCTTGTACCGCCTTTTGAAGCTTATCAGCACACTGCTGTAGTTGTGACATATCTTTAACTTCTGTGCGATAACAGAGCGTAATCTCTTTCGCTAGATCAAATAGTTGTCGACTGCTTAGCTGTTCACCAAAATAGTGACAGGCAAGATCAGGCAATTGATGCGCTTCATCAAAAATCATCACATCAGCTTGCGGAATTAGCTCCCCAAAACCGGTATCTTTGACAACAACATCCGCTAAAAAAAGGTGATGATTTACTACAACAATATCTGCATTAAGTGCTTTACGACGGGCTTTTACAACATAACAGGACTCATAATGGCTACATTCACTCCCAAGGCAGTTATCATTCGTGCTAGTTAAGATTGGCCAAATGAGATTATCTTCGGTAACTGTCGTACATTTACTAATATCACCATCTTTGGTTTTTATTGACCACTGTTTTACACGTGATAAATCAACACGCATTGATTTATCTAAATCACCTGCAGCTGCATAATGTTGTGAGAGTTTATCAAGACAGAGATAGTTTGAACGCCCTTTAAGAAGCGCGATTTTACCTGTGTAATTCAGTGCTTTTTTGATAATGGGGAGATCTTTATTATAGAGCTGATCTTGCAAATTTTTAGAACCAGTTGAAATAATGACCTTTTTTCCACTACGGAGGGCTGGAACTAAATAAGCAAATGTCTTACCTGTTCCTGTTCCAGCTTCAATAACCAATGATTTCTGTTTCTGTATAAAATCAGTTATCTTACTTGCCATATTACGCTGCGGCTCACGCGCAACAAAACCGTCAATAGCTGTAGCAAGAAGCCCATTTTCGGCAAAATCATTGATCACTGTGTTACCTAATACCTAAAACAATTTGTTAAAAAATAGAAATATTATGCCCTATCAATCATGAAGATAAAATATAAAAATAAATGAATGCTATAATAATACAAAGACTTTTTAAATGTTTTAGGGTTATGCCATATTTTAAATAAATATTTACATTTTTTTCAAATAAAAAAAGATCGTTGAAAACTATGTTTATTTAAATAATTTTTTTATTAAATAATAAAAATAGAATCTGATTGCCGTTAAATAATGTTTTTGTTGAAACATAAGGCGTGAATATTGCCTAATAGAGGATGTTTTTTTATTTTCAAATCGTGGTAACTTATCATGACACCATGGAGAATTTGATAAATAGTTATCATAAATATTAGTAAGATAGGGTTGATGCCATGGTTTATTTTTAGTTACATAATGAATAAAAACTGTATCTTGAGACACAGTCGCATCATCATTACGATTAGGAGATAATGCTACAAAATGATTATATTTCTTCTCTATTATTACTCTTTTATCACCTACCACAATATTTAAAACATCTTGATCCGGATAATTAAATTTTTCACCATTATTAAGAAATTGCAATGTTCTTTGAGTAATCTCATTTTGACACCATAAATCAATATTTAGTAGCATCACACCCGAATTAAAATAGGAACCAAAAATAATATTGTACTTAGAACATTGCGATATCTGCATCTCTTCTAGATCTGCAACAGCTGCAACAATAGCGTTATCAAGCTCTATATTAAATACTTTATCCAAACTTGATTTACACAACGTATCACTGTCTATATACAATAACCGATTAGTGGTATTTTTAAGCACTAAAGGTGCTATTAATCTTACACATGCAGAAATTGGGAATTGTGTTGTATTTTGACTATCGATCTGGAATTGATTATTTATTACATACTCTGTTAACAATAAATTATCCGATTTTATTGAACATAATTTCTGTCTATTCACAGCTGAAACATTATGTGTAAAAAGATGAAAATGAACCACCTGTTGTGGATTATTTTTAATTACTGACATAATAGCAATACCAGCAGGTAAAGCATAATTATCATCAAAACAGAGCAGAATATGTAGTACCTTATTTTCTGATATAACTTGAGACTCTATAAGAAGATTTTTAGTGCTTATAAATTTTTTAACATCCAACATAAACTAAGTCCTATTTTTATGAAATTTATGCACTAAATACAAAATGTAAAATCTAATTGAAGAAATATATTTATGCTGTTTTATCAAGTTTTTAGCATACCTTCTAGTAGTGGAAGGTGCATTTTTATTAGCTAATAATAGTTTACATGAATGCCACGGCGATAATTGTATATATTTTGCGTATATATCTGTCAAAAAAAGGCGGTACCACGGTTTATGACCCGATGTATAGTGAATCATAACACTATCATCTAATAAACATCTATCTTCATTTCCCTTAATGCTAAGTAATGTTATTCGATTATATTTTTTATCAAGTAATAGCTTGTTCTCTTTTATAATGATATTCAAAACATCTTGATCGGGGAACTTATAGTGGGTTGTCGAATTTAATAACTCTAAAGCTCTTTCTGTAATATGATATTTTTGCCATAACTCTGTATTAATGTAGAGAACGCCAGAATTGAAATAACTTCCTAATTCTAAATTGAATTTTTCACATTGTGCCAATTGCATTTTTTCCACATCAGCAACAGCGCCAACAATTACATCACTTAAATTAATATTATGAAGAGTAGATAGATTGCCTACACAAAGTGTATCACTATCAAGATATAGAATTCTTGGTATATCATTCAAAAAAAGAGGGGCAATTAATCTCATACAGGCAGAAATAGGAAAAGATGAGCTATTTTCCTTACTCACTTGAAAATTTTGATTAACTCGATACAAAGTTATTGATGAATTACTTAACTCAATTTGAGAGAATTTACTTACTGAATCGTCAGATAGAGATGTAACAAATAGATGAAAATGAAAAAGTCCTAAACGATTATTATCAACAACTGAAACAATATTAACTCCAGCTGGCAAAGCATAATCATCATCAAAACATAAGATAATATGTAAGAATTTAGCTTTATCTTTCTCTGTTGAAATTTTTATAGGTCTAATTTCATCAATAAATTGGCTAATATTTAACACGATATTTCCAAAATATAAGTCCTTTTCCTTATTGTAGCATTGCGTTATAATAATATAAATAGATTCTAAATAAACATTAACTCAAAAACAATGGTAGAAACGATACATATAGCTTATTGTGCTGACGAAAATTATATTGAACACATTTCTGTTTCTATACAATCAATAATTTTAAATAATTTAAAGTTAAAATTACAATTTCATGTATTTTTATATGATGTTAATCCAAAGTTAATTAAAAAATTACAAGATACATCAGAATCTATTGCAATATACAATATTAAATCGACCGATATTGAAAAATATCAGCATCAATTTTCAACTAAACATATTAGTAACTCTACATTTATTCGACTTTTAGTTCCACGCTTATTAAAAGATAAAACAGATAAATTTCTCTATCTTGATGCTGATATATTATGTTTTGCAGATATCTCTTCAATATTAACCATAGATATAACAAATTTCATCTGCGCAGTATGTACAGATTCACTTAATAATCAGTTCAACAAAAATTCTATTAGATTAAACTTACAATCACCTTATTATTTTAATGCAGGCGTTCTTTATATCAATACCAATAAATGGATTGATTTTGATGTTGAGCATCGCGCTAATCTTATTCTTTCTCAAAATAAGACCTTAAAATATGCAGATCAAGATGCATTGAATATTGTTTTAGAAAATCGGGTTTTGCCATTAGAACCAAAATGGAACTATCTTTATACATGGATGTCAGATCATGAAAAAGAGAACTTCTTTTATGAAAAAGATACATTACCATTTCTGGTCCATTTTACAGGCCCACGAAAAATGTGGTACGAAGAACATGGTGGTCTTGCTCAAAATATTTACTGTTTTTATAAACATTTTACCCCTTGGGCAGATAGTCCAATGAAAAGCTACCAAACAAAAATGAGAACAGTTGATTATAGAGTTTATGCAAAAACTTTTTTTAAGAAAAAATTCATATTGAAAGGTATATTATTTTATTTGCATTACATTAAACGCAAAATAGCTAAAAAGTAATACCGTTTTATTTTTTAAATTTTAAAATCTTATACGTATCTATTCAACCTTATTTATATAAAGTTCTAACTAAAGCATTTTCATTTATTAACAGATTAAACTTCGCTATTATCATTATATCTTTAATAATATATGTAATATAATTAGAACCCAATTTTGGCATTAAAATAATTTATATGTTTAACGTTAATGATTTTATTAGTAAGATAGAAACCATTGTAGAAAATAAAAATCCCAAATTTTCGACACTTCATATTGCTTTAGGTTTTGATGATAATTATGCAATGCCTGCTGGTATTGCAATATTTTCTGTTATTAGTAATACACCTAATTATAATCTTCACTTTCATTTATTTATTGATAATGTATCAAAATTAAATATTAATAAATTTCGCCAATTCAATAGTTCAAATATTTCAATAACATTATATTATCTTAATAATAATTTTATTATTAACCCTAAAACATTAATATTGCATATAACAACAATATCAACATGCATCCGTTTTATAATGCCTGAAATATTAGCACCAATTACTGACAAACTAATCTATTTGGATAGTGACATTATATGTTTACAATCATTAGCATTATTAACTGAATACAATATTGATGAGTATATAGCGGGAGTGATATCAGATACAAAAGATATGCAATTAGCAGTTAGCAAGATGTATGACATTAACCATTCCCGTTATTTTAATGCGGGTGTATTATTAATTAATACTCAACAATGGTGTAAATTTTGCATATCAGAAAAAGCGTTAACGCTTATTAACAATGGTTATATTTATAAATTTGCAGATCAAGATGTATTAAATATTTTATTAGAAGATAAAACATACTTATTACCAATTAAGTTTAATACTAAAATTAAGATTTCAATAGATTGTAAAGAAGAAAAAGTTATTCGTCCCTATACCGTTATATTACATTATATATCACAAAATAAACCTTGGTTCTCTGTATATCAATCTACTATTTTTAATCATTACTTTAACCAATCCCCTTGGAAAAAAGATAAACGCCCATTAAGTGGCAATAGTTCATCAATTAGAAATTATTCAAAATATTTAATTAAAAAAAGGTGTTATATTAAGTCATTTTTTTATTATATTGTGTATTTAAAATATAAACTAATTCTTAAGAAATAGCGATCGGACAATCAATGTCAATATTACATCCAGCAATAGATAAGATTACTCATTTAACTCTTTCAGTAAATAGTAAAAATACCAAACACATCGCTTTAACATTTGATGATAATTATGCCATGCCTGCTGGTATAACTATTTATTCCATTATTCAAAATAATCCCAACTTAAATTTTCATTTTCATCTAATAATTAGCAATATTTCAGAAGAAAATATAGATAAATTTACAACTTTAGTGAATAAAAATATTTCAATTAGTTTTTATAATATTAATACTAACTTCAAAATTAACAATGATACTTTGATAGAGAGGCTTCCACCTATCTCTTGTGCTAGATTCATAATTCCTCTGTTGGTTAATAATCTAACTGATAAAGTACTATATATTGATAGTGATATTATTTGTGCAGGTTCATTAGAAGCGTTATTTAATGAAAATTTAAATCACCATATTGCTGCTGCTGTTGTTGATTCCATTGAAGATATGCATACATATGCAAAAGAAAAACTTAAATTTAATCAGAATGTCTATTTTAATTCAGGATTGTTATTGATTAATATACCTGAGTGGGAAAGAAATAATCTTACATCAAAATGTATTGAAATGGTAAATAATGGTTCAATATATAAATTTGCCGATCAAGATGTATTAAATTTACTCTTAAAAGATAAAATTAAACTAATAAATAAAAAATATAATTACGAAATTATTTTATCTGTTAATGGAAAAGAAGAAAAAACAATAAAACCAGACGATGTTTTTATACATTATGTATCATCTAACAAACCATGGTACCAAGTTTATAATTCATTAATATTTAAAAAATATCTATTAAATTCACCTTGGAAACATAATAGATTACCTTTGAGTAATAAAAATTCCTCACTTCGCCAATATGCCCATAGATGCTTAAAAATGGGCAATATAACTAAAGGTCTCTATTTTTACTATTTGTATTTGAAACATAAAAAATAGAATCATTTTAAAACTGCTATTCTTATATATAAAAATAGCAGACAAAAAATTAATAGAGTTATATTTAGAATTGATTGCCTAAATATAATTTTGCATACGCACCATTTTTATTTAGTAATGATTGATGATTTCCTTGCTCAACTATATATCCATCATCCATAACAATAATTTTATCTGCATTTTCTATAGTTGATAATCGATGCGCAATTATTAATGATGTCCTTCCTTTTTGTAATTCATTTAATGCTTTTTGAATAACTTGTTCTGATTCAGAATCCAAAGCCGATGTTGCCTCATCAAGAATTAGAATCGGAGCATCACGAAGCAAGGCTCTAGCTATAGCAATCCGTTGACGTTGTCCACCAGATAATAAGAGCCCTCCTTCCCCCACATATGTGTTAAATCCATGCTCAAATTGTTCTATAAAATCCAATGCATAAGCTTTTTTTGCCGCATCTTTAATTTGCTGTTCTGAATATTCTCCAATACGACCATAAGCAATATTATTTGCAATTGTATCATTGAAAAGATGAACATTCTGTGATACCAATCCGATTTGATTACGTAAAGAGGATAATTGAAAATCTTGAATATTATATCCATCAATCAAAATTTGACCATGCTGTATATCATAAAAACGAGCCAATAAACTTGAAATTGTTGTTTTACCTGAACCTGATTTACCAACTAATGCTACTGTTTTACCAGCTAAAATAGAAAAAGAGATATCTTTTAATACAGGTTCGGGTTTAGTATCATAAGAAAAAGTAACATCTTTAAATACTATATTACCTTTAACTCGATCAATATCTAATTTACCTTTATTACTTTCAATAGGCTGATCTAGAATAGAGAATAGCGTCTGACATGCAGCCATACCTTTTTGAAAGTTTGCATTAACATTGGTTAAACTTTTAATAGGTTGCATCATTGCAACTAATGACGAAAATACAACAGTAAATGCACCTGGAGTAATATTCAAATCAGGGTTACTAGCTGTTAATAAGACAAAAGCAATTGCAAATGAGATTACCAGTTGAATTATTGGTGTTGAAAGAGCTGAGATCGAGACTAAACGCATATTATCTCGTCGAAATCTATTACTTACTTTCTCAAAATTTTTTGACTCTTCATTTTGAGCACCAAAAATAATGATTTCTCGATAACCTTTCAACATCTGCTCAATTGACATGGTAATATTTCCCATGGAATTTTGCATTTTTTTTGCCAATTTTCTAAATTTAATTGAAATAAAAGTAATTAAGCCTATTACTATTGGTGTAATAATAATTAATGATAAAGAGAGCTGCCAGCTATTATAAAACATAGTATAAAATAGCCCAATTATAAACGCTGATTCTCGAATGATAATAATTAATGCATCTGATGAGGAAGATGCAACTTGCTCCGTATCATATGTTATACGTGATAATAAGCGCCCTGTTGAATTTTGGTCATAAAAACTAACAGGTGCATCAACAAAATGACTAAATAACTTTTGCCTAATTTTCATTACTATCTTACCAGATACGAAAGATAGCATGAATGAATATCCATAATTTGCCACTGCCCGTAGAAGTACTAGTCCAAAAATATAGATAGGCGCCATCAATAAAAATTTTTGATCATTCAATGAAAAACCACGATCAAGCAGTGGTTTTAATATAGCAATTAATGAAGTATCTGCAAATGCACTTGCAATTAATAATATCACCGATAAAAAAAGAATAAATTTATGTTCGGCGATATAAGACCATAATTTTAAAAAAGTACCCCATGTTGATGAATCTTTATCAAGATCAGACTTAATATTTTTATTTTGTTCTGTTTTTACTAATTTATTCTTCATATATTTTTTTCTATCTGTTTTTTCTATCTGTTTATATAGATAGTATGCTATCCATTAAATTGCATTTTATGCATATGTGCATAAAAACCATCTGTTTTTATTAGTTCTTGATGTGTACCTTCTTCAATAATTTGACCTTCATCAATCACTAAAATTCGATCTGCTTTTTCAATAGTTGTTAAACGATGTGCGATGATGATTGAAGTTCTATTCTGCTGAAGTACATCAATAGCTTCTTGTACAAGTCGCTCTGATTCATTATCAAGCGCCGAAGTTGCTTCATCAAAAATTAAAATTGGATTATTTCGTAAAAGAACTCTTGCAATTGCTATACGCTGTCTCTGCCCGCCCGATAACAAAACACCATTATCACCAATTTCAGTATCAAGACCTTTTTCTAATTTACTAATAAACTCCATTGCATTCGCCATTTGTGCAGCTTTAATAATTTCATCATGGCTATACACTTCTTTTTCTCCATAAGCGATATTATCTGCAATAGTGCCATTAAATAGATGTACATTTTGTGATACAAATCCTATCTGATTACGTAATGACTTTAAGGTATATTTTTTGATATCAACAGAATCAATTAATATTTCACCCTGTTTAAGATCATGAAAACGTGGTAGTAGATTTGCTATTGTAGATTTTCCAGCACCTGAACGACCCACTAGTGCAATAGTTTCACCTGCTTTTATATTTAAAGAAAGATGATTAAGCGCTGGAGTATTACGATTAGGGTAGGTAAAAGTAACATCTTTAAATTCAATTTCACCTTTTACTTTATCAGCAATTATGGTTCCATTATCATTTTCTGTAGGCGAACTTAATATATCAAATAAAGATTCACAAGCTAATGCACCTTTTTGAAGCTCTACATGTAAACTTGTTAGTTCTCTTAAAGGGCGCATCACTGCAACCATTGCGGAAAAAACGACAGTAAATGAACCAGGTGTAACATTTAAATATTGTCCTGCAACTAAATAAAGCACAACGCCTAAACCAAGTGTTGCTATTAATTGAATAATAGGAGTGGATAATCCTGAAACTAAGACAATTTTTAATATATTACGACGCATAGTATCTGTAATATTATTAAAATTACGCTTCTCATACTCTTTGGCATTAAAAATCAAAACCTCTTTATGACCCTTCAGCATTTCATCAGCAGCTGTCGTAATTTGCCCCATTCCCTTTTGCATAGAAGCAATTGTTTGTCTAAATTTTTTTGCAATAAATTGTGCAATAAATATAACAATTGGAACAATAACAATAAGCACAGAAGCCAATTGCCAACTACCATAGAACATAACAGCACATAACCCGATAGCATAAGTAATTTCACGAAGTAATATTATTAATGCATCAGATGACGCTTTTGATAACTGTTGCGCATTAAAGGTAATAATTGACACTAAATCACCCACCGATCTTTCATCATGAAAACTAATAGGACTTTTTAGTAAATGGTTAAATATCAATTGTCTAAATTTTGTTACAACTTTACCTGATAACCATGAGAGGCTGTAGGTTGATGCATAATTGGTCAATCCGCGTAAAGCAATTAAAACAATAATTGCAATAGCAATTGTAATTAGAATAAAAGAGTCTTTATCCATTAAACCATAATCTAATAATGGTTTTGTAAGAGATATTAATAAAGCATCTGTAACTGCATTAAGCAACAAGCCGATTACTGCTATCACTAAAGCCTTTTTGTAAGGTTTAATAAAAGGCCATAATAATTTAATAACTTTTATAGAACTAATTTTTTTAGACATAATAATTGTAATAAGATTAATATTTTTTGAAGATTTTAAGAACACCAAATAAATATCCATTTACATATTTTCTATCCCTCATTTTAATTTTAAGTTTAAATATCAAAATGCTAAATAAGTAATAGTAGATATAATACTTTGTAACTCTTTTTTTATAAAAAGGTAAAATCCCAAAAAGTTTTACCAATAAAGTACTTGTTTGATCAGGAAGTTTTTTCTCTCTTAACTTAATATACCTTTCAGAAAAATCAAAATATCCATTAGAATAAATTAATAAATCACATAACAATAGATCTTTATCATTATAAAGATGAGGGTTGGATTTTATATCATCTTCCATTTTTAACATAAGAGCTTTATAGGATAAATAATAACGTGGTTTATCTATATGATAAGGAAAACATGTATTAAAAAATGGTTCATATACTACTTTAACTTTATTTGTAAAATCATGTTTTTTTAAATAAGAATATAAACTATCGAGTACCTGCGCCCCTTCATAATTTTTGTATAAGACCGTTTCTGTTAATGCGCCATTAATAGTTATCATTCTTCGCCAGTATCTATTATTATTTTTTTCAGTAAGCAGATAGAAATGTTTTAGGTGTATGGATAGATTAATTGTATATGGAAGATTATCTATTTGAAGCCCTTCTAAAAATCGCATTGGATATTGATCTAAAAATGTCTTTCTATATAATCTACCCCACATAGGAATATCTAATTCAATTCGAGGATCTTTATTGTAATCATAATAAGAACCATCACGACTTTTACCAATAGATTTTCCTATACCGTCTAAATAATCATGTAAAATAGTTATCTTTTCTTTGTTCTCATCAAGCATATAGTTAATAGCGTTATAATTTATGACTAAATTATATTTATTACCATCAGGATCAAATTGTTCTATTTTATCAACCATACTTTGAATATAATTTTTTTCAATCCAATCATCAGGATCAACAAAACAGATAAAATCACCTGTAGCATTATCTAAACTTACGTTACGACCACCACACAATTTCCGATTTTCTGCTAATGTAACAATTTTTATACGATTATCTATCTTTTGATAATGTTTTAATATTTCCCCACACTTATCAGGCGAACCATTATCAACACAGACTATTTCTAAATTTTTATAACTTTGTGAAAGTATACTATCAAGACATTCTGCAAGATACTTATCAACATTATAGATTGTTAATAAAACCGAAACGAGCGGTTCTTTTTTTGTTAACAAAACGTTATTACTATTTTCAATTAATAGATTATTACTTGCATTTGACATTAAAATGCTCCATTTCTCTTACATAATATTTTAATTAAATTTATAAAAAATTACTTATAGATTATTTCATAAATGGCATCATGAACTGTATATTTAGGGATAAATTTCACTTCATTGGTTAATCTTCTATTACTACCAACAACTTTATACTGCTGTTGACCACAATCACTATTTTCTTGAAATATCACTAAATGCTCTTTATTTAATAAATTTGCAATTGTCATCACATAATCTTTAATAGTTATACCTTGTCCAGAACAAAAATTTACTATTCCTTCTACATTACTATTTAAAAAAGCGACTGATCCAGCTGCAACATCTTTAGCATAAATATAATCACGAATTAAATTTCCATTCTTTATAACTACTTCTTGATTATTTTTTAATTGATTAATGACGTAAAATGTTAATCTCCTGCTATCATTTTCAGATCCAAAAGCTGAAAATATCCGCATCCAACCAAAAGAGATATGATTATTTTCACAAAATAATTTAGCAATTTTATAAGTAAGAAATTTACATTGGCTATAAATATTGATAGGTTCAACTGGCATTGTTTCAATCAAAATTTCATTATGATAACCATATTCAGCATATGTTCCAGCCATTACTACTCTTTTACCGCCATTATCTGCAAAAGTTCGCAGTAAATTAATAGATGCTGTCAAAAAATCAAAATTACTATTATCATTAAATAATCCTGTACTTAACCATGCATAATGCAATAAATAGTTTGGTTTTATTTCTGACATTATCTTTTTTATTTCATCATGGTTAAAAATATCAGCTTTAATTGGTATAACGCCATCAATAGATTTAATATTACTCCGACTAAGGATATAAATTTTAAATCCCTCTTCTAATAAAAAGGGAATAGTCTCTCTACCAATTAATCCAGTACCACCAGTCAATAGTACAGTTTTTTTAATAATCATAACTGTTTTCCATCATTAAATGCTTGATGAGACCATTGATATTCCCATTTACCAAAGCGACCAATTGAACTAATATCTAATGCCCTTAAATAATCTAAAATAATTTCTCTATCTTCATAAATCGTATGTACAAAAGTAACGTTAGCATAAGGTTCAAAACGAATATCTTTTACAACAATATCTTCTTCTTTAAATATTTCTAATTTAATTAAATTATCAATTGTATTCTTCAATACTATTTCAGGTGGTAATATTTCTGACTTATTGTCAAAAAAAATCTCTGCTTGTAATGAAGAGCATCCAGCAGGTGCATTATTTGGAGATTTTAAACTTGGCGAATAGACTCGGGCAGATAATATATCTTCATCATAGATATAAAACCATAAATGTTTTGCTACATCAGGTCGATTAAAGCCTAAAGAAACTTGGTAACCGCAAGTATGACGTAATCTTTTTGTCGCTTCAAGAACTTCCTTTGGAACAGTTGATAACATTTTTATAATTTCTGGTAAAGGTAAAGTTGAGATTAGTTGTTCATAAAATTCAATTTTTCCATCAGAAAATAATAACGTTTTTTGGAGAGGATCAATTTTAACTACTTTTTTATTAAAACGAATATCTAAACCATCTCTACAAAGTGCCATAATACTTCTAAAACCACCTTGCTTAGGATAATACATTTTTTTTGCAAAATAAAAACACTCATCTTGTGTTTCATAAGATCCTTCTAGAACTTGCTTAAGATCTGGAGTATACATACGTACCCCTACCCATTTTGTTTCAAGTTCTTTAGCTTCAACACCCCAATATTTACGAGTATAGGCAAATGGAAAATGTTCGGCAAAATAATTACCATATTGTACTTTTAACCATTCACTATAATCACTAATTTCAGATACCTCTTTTTGTGAACGGTTGATAAAATCAGTAATAATATTTACTTTTTCTTCAGTTTTTAATGGTGCTAAATTATTTTGAGCTGGATGCCTTAACCAAATACCTTGATAATAGTTACTAGGAAACGGAATATGCTCTTGCATTCCTACACTAGAGGAGAATAATTTTTGATCATTTTCATCAGTTGCAAATGATAAATGCACAAAACGATCAAATAAAAAGCCATCTATAACAAAATGACCACATAAGCCACCCCAATCAGCATCTTTTTCATATATGATATTTCTTACACCTTTTTTATTTAAATGATAACCTGCTGAGATACCTGCAATACCACTACCTAAAATAGTCGCACTCATTTTACAATACTATCTCCATGATCAAGAATCTGTGACACACAAATATCATACATATCATTACAGACAAGTGCTTCTTTATACCAATCTACGGTTTTTTCAACTGCTTCCTGCAAACCCCATTTTGCACGCCAACCAAGCATAACATACGCTTTTGTAACATCTAGATTTAATAAGGTATTTTCATGAACAGCATTAGGATCTGAAACATCAATTACTTTACCTTTCCCATAGTAATTAACTAGTTTAGTTACAACTTCATATACTGTTTTATTTGCAGAAATATCTGGTCCAAAATTAAAGCTGGTTGAATAATTAACTGGATCCTGAATTAATTTTTCACATACTCGTAGATATCCAGATAGAGGCTCTAAAACATGTTCCCAAGGCCTTGTAGCAATTGGATTCCTAATTTCAATCTCTTTATTAGATTCAATAAAACGAATACAATCTGGAATAAGACGATTATCAGACCAATCACCACCACCAATAACATTTCCTGCCCGAACATTTGCTATTGCCTTGCCATGTATTTGATAATTTTTCGGATTAAAGTAGGAGTTACGATAAGAGGAGATCATAAGTTCTGCGCACCCTTTTGATGCAGAATAAGGATCATAGCCACCCATTCTATCAGTCTCTTTATATCCCCAGATTTGTTCGATATTTTCATAACATTTATCAGATGTAATCATAACCACTTGTTTAATAAAGTCATGATGTCTAGTAATTTCTAAGATATTTAAGGAGCCAATAACATTGATTTCATATGTCTCTTTAGGATTAGCATACGCTGTTCTAACTAAAGCTTGTGCTGCTAAATGGAAAATTATTTCAGGTTTATATGTGGTTATTACTTCATCTAATTTTGTATAATCACGGATATCGCCTCGAATATCAGCATGTAAACGTTCATGTAATTTACAAGCCATAAAGTTACCACGATCTGAATAAGGATCTAGTGAGTAACCAACAACTTTCGCACCCATCATATTTAACCAGATAGATAGCCAAGATCCTTTAAAACCAGTATGTCCTGTTACTAGAACTACTTTATCTTTATATACACCACTAAACATTGACTCATCTTTCATTATGATTTTTCCACCAATCAATAGTTAATTTTAATCCATCTTCAAGACTAATTTTTTGTTGCCATCCAACTTGGTTAAGTAATTTTTCATTATTTCCGACAATAAAAGAGTCTTCAAAACTTGTAGGAATTGATCCCCACAATATTTCACCTTTAAAAGAGATAATTTCAGCAATTTTTTCAACAATGGTTCGCAATTTTATTGGAGTTCCTGAACAAATATTGACAGCTCCCAAAACATTACTTTCAAAAAGATCAACAATCCCAGATGCTGTATCATAAACATGTAAATAGTCTTGAATTTTAGCACAATTACTAACTTTAACATCTTGATTTTTAAGCATACAATTAATAACTGAGGGCACTAGACGATTTGTTTTTTCATGAGGGCCATACAGATTAAAAACACGCGCCCATTTAAAATCAATATTATTTTGCTGACAATATGAGGAGAGGATTGTGAATAAGCTACTTTTACATTTTCCATGTAATGATTTATTAGTCAGTGGTGTTAGCTCTTCTGACAAATAACCATATGAAAAATCATATTCAGAGACTGTACCATTACATAATATATTAGCACCTCCAAACTTATGGAATGATTCAATTAAATGTAATGATGCAGAAACCCAACTAATATTTATATTTGAGATATGACATTTAGGACCTAAATACCAAGCTAGATGTATTAAATGCTCAAATTGATTTTTAGATAAAAAAGAATCAACTTTTTCAAAATCAAATAAATCTAATTGAATTTGTGTTAGTCCTATCATTTCTGGTAAACAGTGTTGATTATATAGACCTACTACTTCATAACCTCTAGCTAAAAGTTCATTTAAAACAGCTTGACCAATAAATCCAGAATAGCCAGTCAATAAAATTTTTTTTGACATTAAAATTTCCCAATTATTTAGTCGTTCCAAATTTTCCAAGGTGCGCTATTCTGTGACCACATATTATTTAGGTCAATTTTATCTTTTAACATATCCATGGCGTGCCAAAAACCATCATGTTTATATGCATTTAATTTACCATCTTTAGATAAATTTTTTAGAGGTTCTTGTTCCCAAATTACATCATCACCTTCAGGGATATAATCAAAAATTTCTGGTTGTAACACAAAAAATCCTGCATTAATCCATGCACCACCCTGTTTTGGTTTTTCTTGAAAACTTTCAACAGTACCATTACTAGAAATACCAATAGTTCCAAAGCGTCCTTCGGGTTGATAAGCAGTTAATGTAGCTAATTTTCCAGATTTTTTATGACTTTCAATTAATTCAGCTATATTTATATTAGCTACGCCATCTCCATAGGTCAGCATAAAAGTTTCATTTCCAATAAACTGTTGTGCCTTTTTAATTCTTCCACCTGTTAAGGTATCACGCCCCGTATATACCATTGTTACTTTCCAAGGTTCTGATGTATTACGATGTACTTGGACATTATTAGTTTCTAAATCAACAGTTATATCAGAATTATTAATATAATAATTTACAAAATACTCTTTAATTACTTCACTTTTATAACCACATAAAACAATGAACTCATTAAAGCCATAAAATGAATAAATTTTCATAATATGCCAAAGAATAGGATATCCTCCTATAGTAACCATTGGTTTGGGTTTTATACTTGTCTCTTCGCCTAATCTTGTTCCCAATCCACCTGCTAAAATAACTACTTTCATTAAATACTCCTGTAATATTTAATATTAAAAATAATTATCAACACAATAAACATATTTTAAAAAAAATCAAAAGAAATAAGTTCAAATTAAAAAAAGATTAAAGATAAAATCTATAAAAAGTAGTTTTTAAATAATCTAATTTAAAATAACTTGCTTACCCCATACTCCCTCAACTTATTAGCAATCGCAGTATGCGATATACCAAGTCGTTTTGCTAATTTTCGGGTGCTTGGGAATTTATCATATAGATGAACAAGGATCTCTTTTTCAAACTGTTTAACCATCTCATCTAGGCTTCTATTCTCTTCATTATCAACCCAAGAAATTTGTGAAGTAGGTGGGAGGGGTAGTACAATATCACTAACGGTAAGCACAGAATCAGTCAACTGCGCCAAAGCAGAGGAGAGGACATTTTTTAATTGTCTTACATTTCCTGGCCATGTATAGCGTGATAAATAATCTATTACATCATGATCTATTTTGATTGGTTTAATACCCTGTTTATCGGTAAATTCAGTAACAAAAGTTTTAACCAATAGGTCGAGATCATCAAACCGCTCTTTGAGTGGTGGAAGGTTAAGAGAGAGGACATTTAGGCGATAATAGAGATCTTTCCTAAACTTTCCTTGTTCAACTAACAGTGCCAGATCAACTTTTGTTGCGCAGATTATTCTTACATCTACATAGACCTCGTTATCATCTCCTACCCTTCTAAAATAGCCGTCATTGATAAAACGTAACAGTTTTGTCTGCATCTGAAAAGACATCTCATCAATGCCATCAAGTAGAACAGATCCACCATTTGCCTGTTCAAAGAACCCTTTTTTACTTTCAGTCACACCAGGGTAAGCACCTGCTGCATGACCATATAGTTCACTTTCAACAACATCATCAGGCATGGCTGCACAGTTTAAACCTAAAAAAACATGATCACCCCTAGGGCTATATTGATGACAAGCATAAGCTAGCAGATCTTTCCCCGTTCCAGTTTCACCAGAGATCAGTAATGGTTCACGTTGCATTGAAAAAGCTTTAGCCTGAGCGATGAGTTTTTTCATGGTGCGGCTTTGCGTAGCAAAAAGGTCAAATGCTTGCTTGCCGACTATTGCAACTTTTGATAACCGTTTTTTTAGATATTCAATAGGTTGAAGAATAAAAATGGTCTCATCGCTCTCTTTTATCTGCTGTAATAGATAACACTGTTTTTGAATCACAATAATAATATCGTCTCGGTTCTCAAAATGAATTTTATCGGATTCTGAGGATGACGATTCAAGATTGAATAGTTGATTATAATTAAATGGATTATTTAATAGTGAACCAAACAACATTTTTGCCGTCTGATTATAAGAGATAATACTGTTTTGATTATCAATTTTAATAACTGCCACTTGCATAGTTATCTGCCCACTGTTGGTTAAGTTTAACTAAATTATTGTGCCGTGTTTGCCACTCATCACTTTTAATCAGTGTTGAATAGTTGATATCACTATTTTGTAATAACTGTTTTGCTTTCGACGAAATCAAAGATTGTTTTGCATCCATCATCATAAGATGCTCTAAAATTGCCAATGTTCCTGAACGATTGTTACAAGCTAACAGCAGATCGCACCCAGCACTTAATGCTGCCCGAGCACGCTCTGTATAACTACCCAAAATCGCAGCCCCCTCCATTGATAAATCATCCGAAAATATAACGCCTTTAAACTGCAACTGTTCACGTAAAACTGTCTGCAACCAATAATATGAACCACTTGCTGGTTTATCATCAAATGCCGGATAGATAACATGTGCTGGCATAATAGCGTCAAGTTTGCACTTTGTAATTAAATCAGCAAAAATCTGCATATCGTGAACTATCTCACTTCTATCACGCTTATCAATAGGAACTGTTTTATGCGAATCAGCCAAAACAGCGCCATGACCAGGGAAGTGTTTACCTACTGTTTTCATACCAGCAGCATGCATTCCATTAATCATTGATGCAGCTATTTTGATAGCAATATTAGGATCATGATGAAAGGCACGTGTTCCAATAGCTGCGCACCCATGACCTAAATCTAAAACAGGCGCATAACTGAGATCAATATCAAAAGCCATTAACTCCATTGCCAGCAACCATCCAGCATCGAAGGCAAGAGAGTTAGCTTTAGCAAAATCATAAAGTCCTAGCTCATAAAGTGCAGCATAAGATTGTGCGGGGGGAATTTGCGTAAAACCATGTTTAAAACGTTGGACTCGACCACCTTCATGGTCAACTGAGATCAGTAATCGTTCAGGTGAAGCAGCCCTAATCTCACTGATTAAAGATGACAACTGCTTAGGATCAGAAAAGTTACGGCTAAATAAAATCACACCAGCAACTAATGGATTTTGCAATAATGCTTTATCTTCTAAAGTTAAGGATAATCCTTCAATATCAACTATTAGTGGACCCATTAATTAGTTGCCTCACCATGATTTATTTCAGAAGAGCTGATTCGATTAACAATCTCGCCAGTTTTAGTATAGATAAGCTCCAATGATAAAACTGCATCACTACTATCAGTTGGAACGCTATAAATAGTCGTAAATAGAAGGTAGTCAGCATTAAGCAATTTCGCTACAGCGATCATTTTACTGCGTGAAACTAATTTATCATCAGCTGAAATACCAATCTGCTGTTTTACTTGATTTATCTCATTTTTAGTAAGCGCAGTATATCTATTTTG
Organism: Orbaceae bacterium ESL0721; assembly: GCA_029433365.1. GTDB lineage: Bacteria > Pseudomonadota > Gammaproteobacteria > Enterobacterales > Orbaceae > Gilliamella. The sequence continues at coordinate 704,651 of JAQTHZ010000002.1, read as the reverse complement.
ACTATCAATTAATCTATATAGCGTCGCATCAATACTATTTGTCTCTAAATAGTTGCCACTTCGATTTTGAATATCACTGATTAATAAAACACTATTACCCTCATAAGAGGATGAAGTTTGTAGCAGTTGTTCAATATACGGGGATAAAATCGTCTCCCAATTAGTGGCTTTTTTTAAAGTAGGTGGAGAGACAATAAGATCATTTGCTGGTGGTGTAACATCAATTTGAACATCAGATTTAGGCGATTCTGTGCCAATAGATAACTGACAAGCTGTTAGCGATAACGCCAACAGTGTGATCATGATGAAACGGAAAAAAATTAATTTAGTCATTAAATAATATTTGATCTGTCTATTCATTATTGAGTCCAATATTTAATTATCACACTATGTTACCAAGTTTTTTACCACCAAGAAGATGCATATGGATATGAAAGACCTCTTGCCCCGCATCGCTATTACAGTTCATTATTAAACGATAACCACTTTCATCAACACCTTCCTGTTTTGCAATTTTTGCTGCAACAGTAACCATATGCCCAAGTGTTGCTTCATCTTGAACAGTCACATCATTAATTGTTGGAATTAATTTATTTGGGACAATCAGAATATGGGTTGGTGCTTGTGGTGAAATATCACGAAATGCGGTAACAAGCTCATCTTGAAAAACGATTTCAGCGGGAATTTCATGGCGAATGATTTTACTAAAAATGGTCTCCATTAGGCACTTCCTTTTATACATAGAATTTTAGGCAAATCATACCATTTTTTAATCGGGTAATGTATAGATTTAATTACATAAAATGTAAAGTTTAAAAAGCAGCATATTTCTCACTTTTTATCAAAATGTTTTAGGGTTTAACGTTTTTTGTAAATAAAATAGCTGTTTTTTAATATGAAATAGGCGTTTTTTGATAAAAAGAAAGGTAAAAAATAGGAGAATTAAAACAGGTAAAATTAAAGATAAGTTATAGCAAAAAGTAGCTATAACTTATCGATGCTAAATCGATTAATTTTTGATAATCATCTCAACCGGATAGTGATCTGAATATTGATCAGTAAACTCATCTTTTAACACTTTAACATCAATAACATCTTTTTTAAGTTTAGGTGAAACATAGATATAGTCATAACGAAGTGGTGTTGAAGATTGATCATAGAATATTTTAGTTGGCGCAGTAGAGATGAACTCGCTATTTTTTAGTTTTAATACATCAATAAATCCTGCATCAAGTAAATTCTGTTGCACCTCATAATTGAGTTGCCCATCGACTAAATTATGTAGAATTGGGCGTTTTGCCTCTTTATCTTTAATATCATTTAACAGATTCCCTTTATCATATTCCGCTTTATCAGCTGGCGAGAATGAGTTCAAATCACCGGCTAAAATCCATTTACCTTTTGGATCTTGACTATATTTAACCGAATCGATAATTAAATTGATCTCATCTAACCGTTTCGAAGTCCAAAATGGATTCATATGGGTAACAATAAAGTGGTAATTTCCAATATCAGCATACAATGCACCATGCCATAGATTATCGATCACTTTATTAACATTAATAATTGGATATTTTGAGGTGAGCGCCACAGGGAAAAAGTTTTCATTAGTTGGATCTTCTTTTAACAATACTGCATATTTATGCCCGTAACTTGCAGCAAACTTCTCTAATTTCTCTTGTGTAAAATGGTTCATCTCTTGCCATGCTATAACATCAGCATCTTGTTTTTTAGCCCACTCACTAAACTTCTCTTTTTCATCCGTTTTATCATATTTCATCCCCCAATAGACATTATAACTGATAAATTTCAGCTCTTTTGGACTCTTAATTGATTGTGAAGGATGTGAAGCAAAAGAGAGGGGAGAAGCTAAAAGTAAACTACCTAAAAGTGTGGTTAATACTAATTTTTTCATTTTATTTCCCTATTTTTATTTAACTACTTTAAATTAACTTTAAAAGTAGATGCTTGAAAAACTGTATAATGATTCTTCCATTTACAAAATTAAAAGACAACGCTTTTAGCTTTATTATGTGTTGCAGGTCACAAATTTATCTTATTGTTATTCCAATCCAATTAATATATAATGCAGCGTCGATTTCAACCGCCCAATTTTTCCTGTTCCTTGCTTTCAATGGGTTGCGGTTGCCCCGACAGAAAGCTGATTAATCCGTAGGGAGCGATAATGCGTCATTACGAAATAGTATTTATGGTTCACCCAGATCAGAGCGAACAAGTACCAAGTATGATTGAACGTTATACTGGTACGTTAACGACTGATGGGGGTAAAATCCATCGTTTAGAAGATTGGGGTCGTCGCCAATTGGCCTATCCTATCGAAAAATTGCATAAAGCACATTATGTATTACTTAATGTTGAAACAACTCAAGAAGCTATCAATGAACTTGAAGATAACTTTAAATTCAACGATGCAATTATTCGTAGTTTAATTATGCGTACTAAAAGCGCTATTACTGAAACTTCACCAATGTTAAAAGCTAAAGATGAACGTCGTGGTTCTGACGAAGAGTTCGCTGAAGCTTCTACGGAAGATGAATCTGACAAATAATCGCTTAACGCTATCAGGCTTAATATTAAAAAGCCCGATACGTAAAGTGAGTCCAACTGGTGTTACCCATTGCCAATTTTATTTAGAACATATTTCTGAGCAGATTGAGGCAGGGTTACTTCGGAAAGCATGGTGCATAATGCCCGTGATTATAAGTGGACAGTCTAGTGACAGTATAAAGAAGGGCAGCAACGTATTAGTAAGTGGATTTATAAGCACGCATACTAAACGTAATAAAGTGAGCCAACTGGTTTTACATGCTGACCAAATTAAAGCTATATCATAGATTTACATAGTGTAAAAACGGTCTATTTTCCGATTTATACAGATAACTATTATATAGACAAGCTAAATTAAATTATTAGGAGAACCGCCACATGGCACGTTATTTCCGTCGTCGCAAATTCTGCCGTTTTACGTCAGAAGGCGTAAAAGAGATCGATTATAAAGATATCTCTTTATTAAAAAGTTTTATTACTGAAAGTGGTAAAATCGTACCAAGCCGTATTACTGGTACTAGCGCAAAATATCAACGTCAATTAGCTCGTGCAATCAAACGCGCTCGTTATTTGGCACTATTACCTTATACTGATAACCATCAGTAATTAGCAACAGAGGATTATATAATGCAAATTATTCTACTCGATAAAGTTGCTAACTTAGGCAACTTAGGTGATCAGGCGCAAGTGAAAGCAGGTTATGCGCGTAACTACCTTATTCCACAAGGTAAAGCAGTACCAGCAACTAAAAAGAATATTGAATTTTTTGAAGCACGCCGTGCAGAATTAGAAGCTAAACTAGCTGATGAACTTAAAGCTGCTCAGCTGCGTGTAGCTGAAATCAATGCATTAGAGAAAGTTTCAATTAGCTCTAAAGCAGGTGATGAAGGTCGTCTATTTGGTTCAATTGGTACACGTGATATTGCTGATGCAGTTAAAGCACGTGGTGTACAAGTCTCAAAAAGCGAAGTACGTTTACCAAATGGCGTATTACGTTCACTAGGTGAACATGAAGTTGTGTTCCAAATCCATAGTGATGCTTTTGCTAAGATTATTATTGAGATCATTGCTGAGTAACTGTTTATTTGAATTAACTTATTTAAATTAATTTATTTAAAATAACTTATTTAAATAAACATATTCAAAATATGAAACATAATTGAAAACCCATCTTTTTTAAGATGGGTTTTTTTATCAACTTTTTTTGCCAAATCAAAATGTGATACCGTTCACACATACTTAACTTACCGGTCAACAACCAAATTCTTATCATATATCATAAATTATCTCAGTTTTATTATATTGATAGGAGATTAGGGAATGTCAGCAACAAAAGTAAGAGATTATGATCAGCTTGCCTTTGATATTTTAAAAGAGCTTGGTGGTGAAAAAAATATTATCTCAGTCGCTCGCTGTGCAACTAGGTTACGCGTAGTAACAGAATCAACACCAGAACATGCGAAAGAGAATATCTCCAAATTGCCCGGCGTGATTACCGTTATTGAAAAAGGGGGACAGATACAGATTGTAATCGGTACCAATGTAGATAAAGTATATGCTGCTTTTACCCCTCTTATTGGTTCTAATAAAAAAAGTGCTTCTCATATCAGTATTCTAAACCGCATCATTGCAACCATGTCAGCTGTATTTGCCCCTTTTATCTATATCATAGCTGCCGCAGGTATTTTGCAAGGCATTCTTATACTAATAACCCTACTCTTTCCAACTGTAAAATTAACTGGCGCATATCAAATTTTTAGTTTCATCTCTTGGGCGCCTTTCGCTTTTTTACCTATCTTTATTGCGATTACCGCTTCTCAACATTTTAAATGCAACTTATATATCGCTGTTGCCTGTTGTGCCGCCCTACTTTCGCCTACTTGGGCTGAGTTAGCGACACTAATTAAAAATGGTGAGCCGCTTAATTTTTTCGGAATAACCCTTTCTGAAACTACCTATATGTCAACGGTTCTTCCTCCGTTATTCTTAGTTTGGATACTCTCTTACTTAGAGCACTTTTTAGAACGATATATTAATAATGTAATTAAACCACTATTAACGCCACTGATCTGTTTAGTGATTATGGTGCCTTTAACCCTCATCATAGTTGGTCCAATAACCGCTGGAGCAGCACACTATATTGCCGATAGTTATAACTGGTTAGTTGAGTTAGCACCATCTGTTGCAGGTGGATTAATCGGTGCTGTATGGCAGGTATTTGTTATTTTTGGTGTTCATTGGGGAATCACACCAGTTGTAATGGCAAATTATGAGGTATACGGACGTGACTCGTTTCAAGCTTTCCAGACAATTGCAGTGATCGGACAAGTTGGTGCAGCATTAGGATTCTATCTAAAAAGTAAAAATCGTGACTTAAAAACCGTCTCATTCTCCGCTTTTATTACTGGTATATTCGGTATTACTGAACCGGCTATTTATGGGATTAATTTACGTTTTAAAAAGCCATTTATTTATGGCTGCCTATCAGCGGCTATTGGTGGTATCGTTGCCGGTCTTTTTACCCCATTCTATTTTGCTTTTGCCGGATTACCTGGGATTTTAACCATTGTTAACGGCATAAATGAGGATTTTCCAAGCTCAATTATTGGAATTATTATCGGATCATCTATAGCACTATTTGGTCCTGTTATTTTAATGCAACTTTTTGGAACGGGTGAAACGAAAGAGAATAGAAAAATTGAAGACAACAACCCAAAGCTGATTAAGGATGAGGCGCTAATTCTTAGCCCATTAACAGGTGATGTGATACCACTTGATCAAGTTCCCGATTCCGCTTTTGCTGAAAAGATGATGGGAGATGGCGTCGCTATCATCCCAACTGACAACCACGTCTATGCACCCTTTTCTGGCAAAGTAACCGCCACTTTTGATAGCTCAAAACATGCCATAGGTCTGACATCAGATGAGGGGATTGAACTTTTAATTCATATTGGACTAGATACAGTTAATCTTACTAATAATGAATTTAATTATCATGTTACAATTGGTCAAACCGTAAAACAGGGTGACCTTTTAATTACTTTCAACCCTAAAACAATTGCGGAAGCAGGATACTCAACGGTAACACCTATTGTTATTCTTAATAGTGCACAATACCAACAAATTGAAGCCACATTGCAGCGTAAAGTAACGCCAAATGATATTTTATTGACTATTAAACCATAATAGAGAGATTTTAACTTTTATCACTTTTTGTACAAATTAAAAGGTAATTATATGAAATTCACTACATCAGAACGGAAAGATGCAAAAGAGAAGAGAACATTTTTATGGGGTGGCGCTCTAGCTGCTCATCAATTTGAAGGGGGTTGGAATGAAGGTGGTAAGGGAGCAAGCGTCGTCGATGTTATGACAGCAGGTGCCCATGGTGTACCGCGGGAGATTACCGAAACAGTTGAAGCTGATAAATTCTATCCAAATCATGAAGCTATCGATTTCTACCATAACTATAAAGAGGATATTAAACTATTTGCTGAACTTGGTCTTAAATGTTTGCGCACCTCAATAGCTTGGACGCGTATATTCCCAAAAGGGGATGAACTTGAACCAAATGAGGAGGGACTCCGTTTTTATGATGCGGTATTTGATGAACTGATTGCGCATGGTATTGAACCAGTAATTACCCTCTCACATTTTGAAATCCCACTCCATATAGCCAAAGAGTATGGTGGTTTTAGAAATCGTAAAACTGTTGAATTTTTTGAACGTTTTGCGATTGCCTGCTTTAAACGTTATCAGCACAAAGTTAAATATTGGATGACCTTTAATGAAATTAATAATCAGATGGATACCAGTAATCCAATCTTTTTATGGACCAACTCAGGCGTTCAGGTAAAACCTGATGAAAATCGGCAAGAGGTACTCTATCAAGTAGCCCACTATGAGTTACTTGCTAGTGCTAAAGCAGTTATTGCTGGTAAAAAAATTAATCCTGATTTCCAGATTGGCTGTATGATCTCACATGTTCCAATCTATCCATACTCCTGTAATCCAGATGATATGATGGCTGCTGAAATTGCCATGCGCCAACGCTTCTTCTTTCCTGATGTCCATATTCGTGGCTACTATCCATCATATGCACTAAAAGAGTTTGAACGTGAAGGCTATACATTAGATATTACAGAGGAAGATCTAAAATATCTCAAACAAGGCACAGTCGACTACATCGGATTTAGCTACTATATGTCAACAGTTGTTAAAGCCAATGAAAAAAACGGCAAAAAAGATAATATTGTCAATGGTGCACTACCAAATGGCGTTGAAAATCCTTACATTAAAAGCAGTGATTGGGGTTGGCCAATTGATCCAGAAGGTCTTCGTTATACCCTTAATCGACTTTATGACCGTTATCAACTACCACTATTTATTGTGGAAAATGGTTTTGGTGCGATCGATAAACTTGAAGAAGATAATCAGATCCATGATAAACCCAGAATTGACTATCTAGCCGCTCACATTAAAGCGATGTTAACCGCTATGCACTATGATGGCGTCGATGTTATTGGTTATACAGCTTGGGGCATTATCGATGTGGTCTCATTTACAACTGGAGAAATGAAAAAACGCTATGGCGTTATCTACGTCGACCGCGACAACGAAGGTCATGGCAGCATGAAACGGTATAAAAAAGATTCCTTTGCTTGGTACAAGCAGGTGATCGCAACTGATGGTAAAAATCTCGAATAAACGTTATACTCTGCCATAATTGGCAGGTTAATATTTACCACTTATTTTTTAAAGCAACGCTCTACTTTAGAGCGTTTTCACTTTTAAATCTATGTTTTCTAAGATAAATTTATTAACATATTTTGTTGAAACATAGTTGAAATATAAGTGTCGTAACCATTTTTAAAACCCCAAAATAGTAAAGGTAACCCTATGAAATTAGAGACTATTGATCAAAAAGCAAGTTATGCCATCGGTTTACAAATTGGTGAACAGTTAAAAGAGTCAGGACTAAAAACGCTTGATCTTGATGCTTTAAAATCGGCTATGGCAGATGTTATTGCTGGAAATCCACCTGCTTTACCACTACATGAACTCCATGATGCACTGCGTCAAATCCACGAAAAAACAGTACAAGAGCGCGCAAAAGAGTCCGAAAAAATTGCACAACTTGGCAAAGACTTTCTGGCTGAAAATAGCAAAAAAACCGGAGTAAAATCAACAGAATCTGGTTTACAATACGAAATTTTAACCGAAGGTGATGGTGCTATCCCTAAAGCATCAGATAAAGTTAAAGTACACTATACTGGTAAACTTATTGATGGAACAGTATTTGACAGCTCCGTTGAACGTGGTGAACCAGCTGAATTCCCAGTAAATGGTGTAATTCGTGGTTGGGTTGAAGCTTTACAACTTATGCCTGTCGGGTCAAAATGGCGCCTCTATATTCCAGAAAATTTAGCTTATGGTGCACAGGGTGCTGGTGCGGCTATCCCGCCTTATAGCACCCTTATTTTTGATGTTGAACTACTCGATATCTTAAAATAGTCTCTATCAAGATGTGTCAGCTTTGATAATCTGATTAAAGATATTATCTGATAATAGAGAGTTTATAGAGTGAGAGAACAATAAAAAGAACAATAAAATCTTCTATATTCTCTCTATTATTTAATTGTATGTTCTAAAAAATATGATTTAACAGGATGAGGTTATGATAAAAATCGCAATTGTTGGTGCTGGCGGGAAAATGGGTCGTGAACTCATTAAAGTAGTTAGCCAAACTGATGGAATTACATTAGGCGCAGCCATTGAACGTCAAGGATCTTCACTTATTGGTAGCGATGCCGGTGAACTTGCTGGCGTTGGCGCTTGTGGCATAAAAGTGACAGATAAATTAGATCAGAATCTGTTTGATGTTTTAATCGATTTTACCCGCCCTACTGGTACCCTTGATCATCTCGCTTTTTGTACACAACATAAAAAGTGTATGGTAATTGGCACCACCGGTTTTGACGATACTGGTAAGCAGGCTATCAAATCAGCCTCCAAAGATATTGCTATTGTCTTTTCAGCCAACTTTAGTGTTGGCGTAAATCTCCTTTTTAAATTGCTTGAAAAAGCCGCTACTGTTATGGGTGACTATAGCGATATTGAGATTATAGAAGCGCACCACCGCCACAAAGTCGATGCACCATCGGGTACCGCGCTTGCGATGGGTGAAGTGATTGCTGATACGCTGCATCGAGATCTCAAAAAATGTGCTGTCTATTGCCGTGAAGGGCATACTGGCGAACGCCCAAGGGATGCAATTGGTTTTGCAACGATACGCGCTGGCGATATTGTCGGTGAACATACTGCTATTTTTGCCGATATTGGTGAACGTGTTGAAATTAGCCATAAAGCATCAAGTCGTATGACTTTTGCCAATGGCGCTGTCCGCGCTGCGCGCTGGTTGGTAAACAAACCGGCTGGACTATATGATATGCGCGATGTGCTTGATTTAAATAACTTATAATTGCTTTAATGGGTATTTATATACCCTCTTCTACCGATAGAATAGAATAACCATTATGTCAGATGAGTATTGGATGCAGTATGCCTTGACGTTGGCAAAACGGGCAGCAGCAATGAATGAGATCCCCGTTGGCGCGGTCATAATTAATGAACAGAACAAAATCATTGGTGAGGGTTGGAACCGTTCAATTATTGACCACAATCCTACCGCACATGCAGAGATAATGGCGATAGAGCAGGCAGGTAGATCTCTGCAAAATTATCGACTGATTGGCAGCACGCTCTATATCACTTTAGAACCATGCATCATGTGTGCTGGTGCAATCATTCATAGTCGAATAAAAAGAGTCGTCTTTGGCGCAAAAGATTATAAAACTGGGGCTGCTGGATCATTTATCGATATCCTTGCAAAGCAAGGTATTAACCACTATGCAACAGTCGATAGCGGAATATTAGCTGATGAGTGTAGCCAACTATTAAGTGATTTTTTTAAAAAAAGGCGACAACAACAGAGAGCTTTAAAAAACAGCTCTATTTAGTTAATTAATTATTAAATAACTTATTAAATAGTTTATTAAATTAAATAGTTTATTAAACCACTTTTAAATAGCCTATTTACTTACTTATTTAAGCGCAAACTGATTTTTATATTCATACAAATAGATACCCCATCTAACCATGCGATCAGATGGGGTATTGTTTATTGAGTTAAATTGTTAACTTTTTAATTCACTAACCTTGTTAGACAAAACCTTTCAGACCGACAACATGAACATACTCATGATTATTGATCACCTTACGGACTAGTTTATAAGTTGTCCCTTTTTCAGGGCTTATATTTTCTGGCGCTGCAATGATTAATTGCATCTCCAGTTTTTCGCACAGCTCAAACAGTGTCGCAATTGATTTAGCATCTAACCGCGCTGCTTCATCTAAAAAGAGTAAGCGACATGGTGAGATATCTTTATTACGTAACCTTTTTGACTCCTCTTCCCAACTCTGAATAACCATTAACAGAATTGACATACCGGTACCGATCGCCTCCCCTGTTGAGAGCGCACCGCTTTCAGCGCGTAACCAGCCATCAGCACCACGATTGACCTCAACATCCATCTCAAGATAGTTGCGGTAATCTAATAACTCTTCGCCGATGGTTTGTGCTGTGCGTTGCCCCATATCAATATGTGGATTAAGCCGTTGATACAGTTTCGCTAACGCCTCTGAAAAGGTTATCTGATTGCCGGTAAAGAGATCTTGATGCTCATTCTGCTCATCGGCAAGTGCAATTAACAGTGATGCGTGTGCTTCACGGATATTTACATTTAAACGGACTCCATTAACTTGACCAAATGCTACCGCCTGTAATCCTTGGTTTAAGACGCGGATTCGATTCTGTTCTCGCTGAATCGTTTTACGAATAATATTAGCCACACTTTTTGAACTAATTGCCAACTGCTGTTCACGAGCAGTGAGCTCTTCGGTTAGGCGTGATAACTCAATCTCCATCTGCTCGATCGCATCGATCGGATCATCTGTTTTAATAATATCTTGGCGAATACGTTCACGTAGATGGTTATAAACAGCAATATAAAACTCTATTTTGCGCTCTGGCCGTTTTGGATCTTCTGAGAGGCGTAAAACATCGCGCAGATGTTCATTATCAGCCACAGCAAGTCTTAACGAACCAAGCGCCTTATCCGACATTGATCTCAGCTCATCAGCACTTAGGTAAGCAAGCTCACGACGATGTAAACGGCGCTCAACACTATTATCTTTCACAAGCCGCATAACAAGGCACCAACCAGCTTTTGCCTGTACTACCTGCTCTCGAATCTGTTTATAATCACGCCCTATCTGTGTAAGCCGTTTTTGTAATTGAGCTGATTCATTTTCACTGATGATAATCTGTTTATCTAATTGCGAACAGCGTTGACGGCTACTGTTCAATTTTTGTGTGATCTCATCACGCCGGATCCGTGCTCTCTCTTCAGTGGTTTTATCCACTTTAACACCAATCTGCTCTAGATCTCGATAGAGTTCACTTAACATATCGCGCTTCGTCTCATAAACGGTTTTAAGTGAAGTTAAAGTTTGATTATATTGATTATAACTATCTTGGAACTGCTGCATCTCGGCGCGCGCTTTTGTGCGTTCACCCTCGGCACTCTGTAATCGCATCCGTAACTGTTCATTAAGATCTGAACTATTCGACCCATTAAAGTCAGTTTCAGAATAACTCTCTGCATAACGAAAATGCGCACGGCGCCCTGCTACTTCAGTTAAAGAAAATAGCTGTTCACGGATACGCTGCTGCGTCTCTTTAACCTGCTCATAACGTTCATGCAAATTACTATTTTGCTCTGGATCGCTCTGAAGTACCCCAATAATCGGCTCAAGTTCAGCAATTTTTCCTGAATTCTGTTGCACATATTTTGCAGACTCTTGCGCTAAGATGAACTGCTCGCGCAGCATATCTATGCGATCAGCCAGATCTTCATCGGCAAGGAGATGCATCTGCGCATTCAGTTTATTAAGCATCGCCAGCTGCTCTTTATAGTTTGCAACTTGACGTTGATTTTCTGTATCAAGGCTCTCTTGTGAACTTAATTGCCTCTCAAGTTCACTGCCCCTAACCATTAACTGTTTTGATTGCGCTTCGGGATCTTCATCAAATGCTATGCCCAAAAATTGCCCAATAAACTGGCTAATATTCTGTTCAATTCGTTGTAGCTTCTGTAGATCAAAGGAGAGCGTTGCATACTGCTCATGTAAGCTATCACGCTCTAAGGTAAGTTTCTCAAGATGCTGTTCACGTGCTGCTCGCCCAAAAAGCGGTACGTCAGGGAAATGGGAAAAGCGCCACTGCCTCTCACCCGTTTTGATTAATACGGCTTTATTTAGCTCTTCACAATCAAAAACACTATCATCAAATGATGAGGGATCACCCTCTATAAAGTAGATATCTTCAGGGTAATCTTCACTACTATTGGTTAAATTTTGTAACTCTGTTTTGACTTGCGCTAAATCAGGTACTACGATTGCTTCACGAGCGGGACCATAAAGTGCTGAAAAATATGGAGCATCATCAATAGTGACATCTTCATATATTTCAGAGAGCAGTACACCATTAAAACGTTCAGCAAGTAACGCTAACCGACCATCATCAACACCACTTGGCTGATTAAGCTGTTCGATCTGCTCATCTAACTGTGAACGTTTTGTGCTGATTTTATCCCTTTCAACCGTTAAAATACGCTCTTGCTCTAACAGCTGCTGCATATAACGTGTTACAGCCTGACTTTCAGTAAAAGTGACACTAGTTTGATCTTGTAGTGCAATTAAAGCATCTTGCGCTTTAAGCCATTGCGGCGCTTTTTGACGAAACTCCGCCACTTTTATCTGGATCTGCTCTAACTCTTGCCGTGATGCAAATCGTTTTTCACTTGATTCAGAAGCTAACTGTGCACTCTCTTCAAGTTTTAACTCTAACTCTTGTTGTAGCGCATCTAACTCATCAAAATTCAACTGCTGACCGATACGTTTGCAAAATTGAGTTAAGAGCGATTGCGCCTCTTGTTGCTCAACAAGACGCTGCTCAAGCTCTCCTAACTCAATCTGTAACTGATCTACCTTTTCAGCTTGATAACAGTGTGAAGGCCATTCACGAAGTGCAGTTTTTGCTGCTTGCCACGCATCATGACGGGTAATATCACCCACTAAATTTACCACTAACTGATAGGCACGATCGAACTGATCAACAGCAGCATCAGCCACATTTAATGTCTGTTCTAGCTCTAAAACTTGATTTGTTACCTCTTGCTGTTTTTTTGTAAAATCTACAATATATTGATCAATATTATCGACTGTTAATTGCGGTAACTGGCACAACTCTTGTGCACTTTTTAAAGTTTGTAACGCTTGTTGATACTGAATAGCACGGGTCTGTTGGATATCTAACGCTTGTTGATAATTTGCTAATTGAGTTTTGATATCATCTACTTCTTGATCAGCAACTTCCGCTTTTTCACGATGAGATTGATACTGCTCATAAGCTTCAAGCACCACCTCATTTTGCTCTTCCAGTTTAAGGTTTAACTCCTCAAGATCAGCTTCAAAGCGGTCTATCTTCTCCTGTTCGCGTAGGGCTGTCTGTACAATATTAAGATGATCACTTGCAGCTTGCAGATCTGTCTCTAAATCGGATTGTGCTGCTTGATATTCAGCTAACTCTTTAGCCATTTCAACTTGTTGATATTGACTGCTTAAAAGCTCTCTCTCTGCTTTAAAGAGTTCACGACGCAAACCAAGAAGTGATTCAATATGGAGACGGCGATCATTAGCATGTCGCATATAATCAGCAGCAACATAGTTAGTTGATTCAGTAATAAGGTGTTTAAAGAGATCACGATCTGACTGTGTTACGCGGATTGCCTCTAATGTCATCCGATTTTCACGTAGTGCTGACTCCATATCTTGGAACGCTTTACGCACACCGCTATTTTCTGGTAATAGATAGTCACGTAATGAGCGGGTAATGGCACTTGAGATACCACCATAAAGTGAGGCTTCAAGTAGACGGTAATATTTACTACGATCAGATGCTGAACGTAACCGCTTAGGTAAAACACCAAAATCAAACATAACAGAGTGGTAATCGGTGATGGAGTTAAACTGTTTAAAGATGATACCATCCATCCCTTCTAGGCGATCTTTCAGTTCTGGCAGTGATAAAATCCGCACTTGCCTCTCATCGACTCTCTCGGTTACCACTTCGGTTGGTGAGATTGCAGTTGATAGCCCTTGGATCAAGAAAGGTTTAATATCCACTTTCTTATCACGCCCCGCCACCTGCTGTAAGCGCACACCACAGATAATACGTTGATTACGTGAGTTGATAATGTCCAGCATCGAGTAACAGACGCCCGGTTTTAACTTACCGTGCAGACCTTTATCACGCGAACCAGATGTCGCACCTGCTTCTGTGGTATTACGAAAGTGTAATAGGGTTAAATCAGGAATTAGCGCGGTTACAAATGCCGCCATGGTGGTTGATTTACCTGCACCATTACCACCAGATAGTGTCGTAACTAACTGATCCAGATCAAAAGTACGCGCAAAAAAACCGTTCCAGTTAATTAATGTTAATGAGTGAAACTTACCGTGACCGCTCAACCCTAAAGCAAAATTCCCATGTGTACTTTTATCACTGAAGTCCTGTTCATTGGCACTGCTTATAGAAGCAAGCCCCTCTTCACTTAAGATCTCTTGCTGTTTAGTCATATTATCTGCATTCGGTTCAATAACAGTAGTTTCAATAACAGTAGTTTCAATATGTTCCGTCATCTTACTCTATCTCCTCGTTGGCATCTTCTTGCGCATCTACAGAATCGTCTAAATTTGATTCGATCTTAATTGCTTCGCCATCACGAATAAGTCTTAACTGTGCCTCTTTTGCATCATCACTGCTACGAACATCAGCACCAAAACGGAAAATCGCTTCATTAATTCGGAATCGGTAATTTTCAGCTCGGCTATTAAATTGCCCCTCAGTCCCAACAATAAAGTAGAGCATACCCAAACGGCGTAATCGGTTGACTGCTGTTTTCACTTTATCAAATAGTTTTTGACGATCGAGATCAGAGCCAGTAGAGCGTTGATTGACAAGTTTTAATAACTTATTTTCATCTGTTAGTGATATCAACTCATCAAAGAGATCTTGTAGCGTAAAAACTCCCTCATGAGCAAGGCGTTCTGGACTCAAGTAGAGATAGCAGAGCACTTTACCAACCAGCATATCCAGTTCTGATAGTACCGAACGGGGAATTAATGTTGTTGAACGTGGACGTAAGTAGAAAAAACCCTCTGGTGCACGGATGAGTTCAACATTATAGCGTTGATAAAACAGCTCAAGTTCTCGCTGAAAATCCATTAAAAATGCATGGTTATCTAACTCATCGATACCTATATGGCGACCTGACCGTAAAAGGCTATCAAGTTCTGGAAAAAGAGGAGAGGCAATTGCTTGCGCCAATTTTATTGGCATATACTTATCTAAAGAGGCCTTGGAGCTTGTTGCAATGCGATCCATCACCGTCTCAATTTCAGTCTTGCTATCAAAAATATCTCTATCCAAATCTTCAATATGTGTTGATGACATGTGCCTGTACCTTAGCTCCATAATCGTTAATCGGTTCCCATTTAGCGGGTAGACCAAGCAGATCATCGCTGGCAACGCCTAAACGGATAGCTTGATCAATAAATAGTCTAGCAACATCAAAATGCTGCTCTTTTGGAAATTGTTTTAAATAGTTATAGATCGCTTCACTCATCGCCAGCGGTCTATTATTCTGTTTAAAGATGATAAGATTCTGCTCAATATGCGCAATAATATGTTTTTGAATCTCTTCGACCATCTCAAACTCCATCTCTGATGGTAACTCTCCCGTCACCTCGGCACTTTGCAGCGCCAACTCCTCATCTCGCATATCTAATAGGCGTTCAGCATTAACGAAGGTAAGTGACCATGGCAGGTCAAAATAGTTCTGAATTGATTTGCGAAGACGCTGTGAAAAGATGCGATTTTTATCGAGATCAATAGCGGTTCGGATAAATTTATGGACATGACGATCATAACCGATCCAAAGGTCGATCGCCTGTTGTCCCCAACCGATAATCCGATCAAGTTTATTTTGTAAATCTAACACCACATTATTAATTTTTTCAAGATTAGGATTATTAAGTGTCGCATCTTGGATCGACAATAGACTGGCTTGTAATTTATCACCCGCTGCCGCCAAGGTATCTTGCAGCTCGCGCAATGTTTTAGATGTCTCAAGTAGTAATCCTTCACAGCTACTAATTGCAGCTTGCCAATCTTGGCTTAAGAGTGATGAGATATTCTGTTTAACATCAGCTTGCTGTTCATCCATTATGCGCTGTGTAATATCAATGCTATCAAAGATCTCAGCAACAGAGTATTTTAACGGCGCAAAGACATTTCGATGCCAATGGAGATCATCCCCACCTTCAACTGCTGCATCAGCAGCCCTTTTCAGCTCCTGCGCGACTATTGATAGTTGTAAAGAGAGGCGTAGAGTTGAAAACTCCCGCTGGCGAATATAGTAGTCAGTAATGCCCATGCCAAGCGGTGTTAAGCGGTAGATTGAGTAGCCATCGGTGATTTCACTAGCAAAACGGGTGATTAAGCGTTGACGGACAAGATCATTAATCGCATTATTGGCACGCATGGTGATGGTCTCATCACTCTGTGCAAAGATCTGCGAGACATGGCGAAAAGCGTCGACCAGCTCTGATTCCGTCATCTCCCCATCAAATCGCTCACCATTTAAAGCAGCAATTGCCAATAAAAATGCTAACCTTTCTGTTGGCAAGTTGATCGAAAAATCATTTTTCTTCGCCCAAGAGACCAATTCTGGTACTGATTGGGAAAAATCAATCATACAGAGTCCTTAAAAGTGGCAGATAGACAATAGATTAGATTATTGAGTACAGTTTTATAAAAATGCTTTTTAAGCTAAATTAGCCAACTATTATTAGCCAAGCATTTGCATCTGTTTTTTAGTTAAAACCGATTTAGTTAGAACAGACTTAATTAAAAACCGACTCAGCAAAATGAGAAATAAGCGCGATTATATAACAAATTGTAAATGATTTGTATGGGAATTATTGATGGCAAGATAGCTTGCTCTATTAATAGATATTAAAAAAAGTTGTGATGAGGAAATATTATTCAACAAGAAGAAGTTGTAATTAGATTATGCGATAAAATAAGTTTTTCCCTACTCTATTCTTTATAGAATTTAAAAACTAAAGGTTAACAAAACGTACCATTAAGCATGGTACATTTTGTTAACGCTGCCTTATTTAATAATAGTTAGATAATCATAGTTAAATAATAATAGTTAAATAATACTAGATCTGTTAAAACCATTGCCCAAATCGTCTTATATAGATCTGTTTCATCAGTTGTGCAACGCAGCAATAACTAAATAATATGCCAACTAACCAAGGAAAATAGCTCCACGGTAGTGGTGTTAGACCAATAAGCGGTCCAAATGGGGAAAATGGAATATAGATCCCAACTGCCATAATTAAGAGTGTCATCACAATAACTGGAAACGCCGCTGTACTCTGCACAAAAGGTATTTTTTGGGTTCGTAACATATGCACTACCAGCGTCTGAGATAGCAGCCCTTCGATAAACCACCCTGAATGGAATAGCGACTCAGCGGCAACACTATTTGCGCCAAATACAAACCACATTAAGGCGTAAGTTGCAATATCAAATATTGATGATGTTGGACCAATCCAGAGCATAAAACGACCAATATTTGGTGCATCCCACTTACGTGGTTTTTGTAAAAACTCCTCATCCATCTTATCCCAAGGGAGAGAGAGTTGGGATATATCATAGAGTAGATTTTGGATCAAAAGTTGGATAGCAAGCATCGGTATAAAAGGTAAAAATGCACTAGCAACCAATACTGAAAAGACATTACCAAAGTTTGAACTCGCTGTCATGTTGAGGTATTTCATGATATTACCAAATGTTTCACGTCCACGAATCACCCCCTCTTCAAGAACAAGAAGACTCTTTTCTAACAGAATAATATCGGCCGACTCTTTAGCAATATCAGTTGCACTATCAACAGAAATTCCCACATCAGCATCACGCAAAGCTGGCGCATCATTAATACCATCTCCTAAAAAGCCGACAGTGTGCCCCTCCTCTTGCAGGAGCCTGATAATGCGTGATTTTTGTAACGGCGTCAATTTAGCAAAAATAGTGTGCTGCTTTAGCTCTTTTTTTAATTCACAATCATCCATCAGCTCAATATCATCACCCAACAGAGCACTATTGGCAGTTAAACCCACTTCACGGCACACCTTCATGGTGACAATCTCGTTATCGCCAGTTAATACCTTTACATCGACGCCATGTTGTTGCAGTGCTTTAATTGCTGCACTTGCGCTCTCTTTTGGTGGATCTAAAAAGGTTAAAAAACCACGAATTGCAAGGCTATGCTCATCAGCAACATGATATTCACATTTTGTCTCGGCCGCAGGGATTATCTTTTCGCCAACCGCTAGAACACGGAAACCTTCACGATTATACTCATGTGCTAGCGCAATTAATCTCTCTTTGCGCTCAGCATCTAGCGGTAAATAACCACCATTTTCATATATATGCGTTGCAATAGAGAGCATCTCCTCCACTGCCCCTTTACAGATCATCAGATGATTTTCGCTACCAAACTGATTTGATCTCTCTTGAACCACAACTGATAAACGGCGCCTTACAAAATCAAATGGTAGTTCATCAATTTTAAGGTAGCTGTTTAGATCAGATGTCTTGGCTCTCTCCTCTGTAAAACGGAGGATCGCCTTATCCATTAAGTTTTTCATACCACTTTGATAGTGACTATTTAGCCAAGCTGACTGTAAAACAGCAGGATCAACTTGCCCATGCACATTTAAGTGCTGTTCTAAAATGATATTATCTTGCGTTAGAGTGCCTGTTTTATCAGTACAGAGAATATCCATAGCCCCAAAATTTTGAATCGCATTAAGCCGTTTTACCACCACCTTCCGTTTTGCCATGCCAACTGCACCTTTTGCTAGATTGGCACTGACAATCATCGGTAACATCTCTGGAGTTAATCCAACCGCAACTGCAAGCGCAAATAGCGTTGCTTCACCAAAGTCACCTTTAGTAAAACCATTAATAAGCAGAATAACCGGCACCATAACCAGCATAAATCGAATTAATAACCAGCTAACACTATTCACACCCTTATCAAATGAGGTCTCTGCGCGGGTGCCAATAATCGATTTGGCTAATGAACCAAAATAGGTATTTGCACCTGTTGCTACCACAACTGCTTTCGCATTACCACTAACAACATTACTCCCCATAAAACAGAGGTTATCATCCTCTAAACTTGCCGTTTTTTGACTGTTACCTGCTTTTGTATCTACTTTTGTCTGGGCACTTTTCTGTGCGACCGCCCCGAGTGTGTCATACTTCTCAACAGGGATAGATTCACCGGTTAAAACCGCCTGACTAACAAAGAGATCACGGGATTCAATTAATCGAATATCGGCAGGGATCATATCGCCGGCAGATAATAGGATAATATCACCCGGCACTATATCACCAAGTGGGATCTCCATCGCTTTTTCAGGTAAATCTTGCCTTTCACGACGTAAAACTGTGGCAGTAGTACGAATCATCGATTTAAGTGCTTCTGCCGCTTTATTAGAGCGATACTCCTGCCAAAAACGGAGTAAACCGCTCAGTAGTACCATCGTAATTATGATGATAATTGCTGTAGAATCGGTCTCTTCACCACTTTTAAGTGGCAGGTAGTAATCAGTAAAAAAGCTGACTATTGCTAATATAAGCAGAACAAAAATGAAGGGATTTTTAAAAGCTAACAGAAGCTGATGAAGGGCTGACGGGACTTTTTCACGCGCAACCTCATTTTTACCATACTGCTCTAGTCGATTTTCAGCTTCAGCATGGGTTAACCCTAAAACATTTTTTGAATCATTATTGATAATATTATTGATACTATTGCTAGATGCAGTAATTTTTGTCACTTTGGGTACCTATTAATCTTATATTAATTTTTTATTAATCTTTTATTAATAATTAGAAATTATTACTTAAGATCCACCCTATTACTCACAACAGTACATTAATAGCGTTGTGATTAGCGTAGAAGATAGAAAACTAGATAAGAGTTAAAGGCAACTAGGCGGTTCTAACTGCTGTAAATAGGAGATAAAAAAGCTATTTTGGATAGCAAAATAGTGTTGTTGAGATTTATGGAATAACATTACGTTCACCATTACCGTTTATCCATAGCGGCGAGTGAACCAAGAGAGATTATTTAGATAGGTTCAACCACTGCATGGTATTTAATATTTTATCGCCCCAGCCTTTGGGGTGACCCGATTGAGTATCCATATTGCTCCTTTGCATTAAACTCAAATTCTTTCTAAGTCTGCATTCATAAACTATAACTACGTACAATTTAAGATTATGTGCAATTTACTAAAAAAATTGCGAAACTTGAAAGTGGGCACTTTATACTCTTTTAAACAGCCGATGTCAAATTAAAAACCTATTTTTTACGGTTATTAACAATTAAAAAACTATTTATTAACAGATATTCTTTGAATAAACCACACAATTTATTGCAGTAGCTAAAAGTTACCTTAACCCTGTAAGGCAACAGGGTATTTTTATTCTGCATTAAAGGCAGTTTTGCAGATGCTGTTAGTCACTTCGCGCCATATCACCTTTAACTGCTCTTCGCTATACTCTAGGCGCCGGTCAAGCGGGGCTTGGAATGTCTACCCATTTTCATACAATAACGGGCATTGGGGTGCGTTGCACAAATTTCATCATGCTTTTTTGCCTGTTTTCTAAACGCATCTATTTTATCTTGACCTAATGCTTTTAACTTTGGTAGTCCTGTTTTCGGATCAATTTTAGATTTACTAAACATCAATGTGTCATAGTTGGCTTTCATCTCAAGCAGGATGCAAAAGTCATGTAGCCAGCCATCAAAATCACATCTGCCCGCTGGCCCTTCATATATCCACTCGTTAATCTGCACTGACATTTTACCGCTCTTAGGGTTGATATTACGCTCCCACCGCTCCTCAGTATGGATGGTCTGGTAGTCGGCGGAGAGATCGCTCATATTGCGGCGAAATATCTCTCTCCTCATATGCGGCTTAATGCTGCATCGGCACCCTCTCTGCGGCTCTTTAATCACCACCATCCGCTCTGCCGCCGTCGCCTTGATAAACTCCCTCATTTTTATAATAAATTTTGATTGAATTTGGCATAAACCCTAAAACAAAAAACTGCTTTTACAGTAAAAGCAGTTTAATAAGTTATAGATCAAGAGTTTTTGGTAGTAGTTTTAATTCACGCAGCCTTAAATCAAGGCGGTTGATGGTTTTAACATCCTCGACATTTTCGCGGTAAGGGAAGTGGTCGAGTGAGACGATAACCGTACCCACCTGTTTGCCCTCTCCATTATTAATCGGAATCAGCTTATGCGCTTCAGGGAAGTCATATGCCTGTAGCGGAGCGGGAATATAGGCGATTAATGAACAGCTTATTCGATAACCAAACATAAAGTCTGAGCGGGTAAACCTATTATCTACAACGATCGTAATATAGTTATCACTAAAAACTTTGGCAAACCCAGTCACAAAATTGATAATCTGCTCGACAGTTTTTGAATTTTCCGGTTTAGTTAGGAAAAAGCTAATCTCAGATTGGATCTCCTCTTTAGGCATAAAACATTTCATTGCGGTATAATCAACAACTAGCCCAATCTCCTCTTGTGAACCATCAGTAAAAGATATCATTGTATCTCCCTGTTTTTCAATCCGTTTCCAAGCTGAAATTATCTTCTTGCTGCCGAACTCGGTAAAACCCGTGTTGTCATATACTAACTTATCCTCATTCACTCTGACGCTATTTTTAAAAAAATAGAACTTCTCATCCGGTACTATCTGCTCTTGATAGACCTTAAAGGCAAGTCCTAGCTGCCTCTCTATCTCCGTATAGTAGAAACTGGGTTTTCTCGGTAGATAGATAGTAATATCAAATTGAACATCATTTGTCTCTTGCATAATATTTCCTTTTTTTAGAGTAGATCTTTATTAAGAGGTACATAGATGGCGGAGATTGTTGGGTAATCTTTGATTACATCAAGAAATTTAATGTAAGCAAGTTTAGTCATAAATATCCAACAGCAGCGGGCATTGGGGTGCATAGCACAGATTCTATGGTAATTTTTTGCCTGTTTTCTAAAGGATTTAATTTTTTCCCGACCTATTTTTTTTAACTCAGGCAAGCCAATCGCTGGATCAATTTTCGATTTACTAAACATCAGCGTGTCATAGTTAGCTTTCATCTCAAGCAGAATACAAAAGTCATGTAGCCAACCATCAAAATCACATCTGCCCGCTGGTCCTTCATATATCCACTCGTTAATCTGCACTGACATTTTACCACTCTTAGGGTTGATATTACGCTCCCACCGCTCCTCAGTATGGATGGTTTGGTAGTCGGCAGATAGGTCGCTCATATTGCGACGAAATATCTCTCTCCTCATATGCGGCTTAATAGAGCATCGGCACCCTCTCTGCGGCTCCTTAATCACCACCATCCGCTCTGCTGCAGTCATAAATTTCCTCATTTTTATAATAAATTATGTTTGAAATGGGCATAAACCCTAAAACAAAAAAACTGCTTTTACAGTAAAAGCAGTTTAATAAGTTACAGATCCAGAGTTTTTGGCAGTAGTTTTAATTCACGCAGCCTTAAATCTAGCCGGTTGATGGTTTTCACATCTTCGACATTTTTTTTATTAGGGAAGTGGTCGAGTGAGACGATAACTGTACCCACCTGCTTACCTTCTTGATTATTAACCGGAATCAGCTTATGTGCTTCAGGGAAGTCATATGCCTGTAGCGGAGCCGGAATATAGGCGATTAATGAACAGCCAATTCGATAACCAAACATATAGTCTAATCGATTAAAGCGTTCATCTAGCACAATAGTGATATAGTTATTGCTAAAAACCTTGGCAAGCCCAGTCACAAAATTGATAATCTGCTCGACAGTTTTTGAATTTTCTGGTTTGGTTAGGAAAAATTTAATCTCAGATTGGATCTCCTCCTTAGGCATAAAATCCTTCATTGCGGTATAGGAGATAACTAGCCCAATCTCCTCTTGTGAACCATCTATAAAAGCGATCCGAGTATCCCCCTGTTTCTCTATCCGTTTCCAAGCAGAGGTGATCTTCTTGGTACCAAACTCGGTAAAGCCATTTTTGTCATAGACTAACTTATCATCGTTTACTTTGACGGTATTTTGAAAAAGATAGAATTTCTCATTCGGCACGAACTGCGCTTGATAGACCTTAAAGGCGAGTCCAAGCTGCCGCTCTATCTCCGTATAGTAGAAACCGCGTGTTCTCGGTAGGTAGATATAAATATGAAATTGAATATTATTAGTTAGTTGCATAATCTTTCCTTTTTTTAAAGTAGATCTTTATTGAGGGGCACATAGATGGCAGATATTGTTGGGAAGTCCTTTATTACATCAAGAAATTTAATGTAAGCAAGTTTAGTCATAAATATCCAACAGCAGCGGGCATTAGGGTGCGTAGCGCAGATTCTATGGTGATTTTTTGCCTGTTTTCTAAAAGAATCGAGTTTTTCATCGCCTACCCTTTTTAACTCAGGTAGTCCAGTATTTGGATTAATTTTTGATTTACTAAACATCAGTGAGTCATAGTTGGCTTTCATCTCAAGCAGGATACAAAAGTCATGTAGCCAGCCATCAAAATCACATCTGCCCGCTGGTCCTTCATATATCCACTCGTTAATCTGCACTGATACCTTACCGCTCTTAGGGTTGATATTACGCTCCCACCGCTCCTCAGTATGGATGGTCTGGTAGTCGGCAGATAGGTCGCTCATATTGCGGCGGAATATCTCTCTCCTCATATGCGGTTTAATAGAGCATCGGCACCCCCTCTGCGGCTCTTTAATCACCACCATTCGCTCTGCCGCCGTCGCCTTAATAAACTCCCGCTCCTCTGGCGATAGACGCCGCTTTGCCCATAATTTAGTAAGCTCAAGCTCCGACTCTAATAGCCGTAACTGCTTCTTACTTTCAGCAAGCAGCTCCCTATACTCCTGCTCTTTAAAAGGAAAACATCCGTGACTCTCTAACTGCTCTAACCTATCTTGATAGTTGTCAATATGGTACTGCTTTAATAGCTCAATCTCACGCTCGAGCAGCGCTATCGCCTCATCACTATCAGGCTCTATCTCCTGACTATCAGTTAAATCAACCACCTCATCACTAGCTAGTGGGGGGATTTTTTTGGAATTAAAGGCGCGTAATATTAGGATATAAATTAATCCGTCTTGAAGATAGGGGTAGGTATGATGAGAGGGGTAGAGGGTGGTAGGTAACATTGCTTCCAATAATGTTTGGTTAACTAACGGGAAACTCATCTCATAACCAAATGGGTAGGTTTTTGCCTCCTGATTTAATCGATAACTCGCTACCGATGCACCCATGAGCAGCGACTGCTGCCCATAAAATGAGAGTAATGGAAAATACATTGTTGCTCCTTATAGTCGTTTTTATTGTCTATTTATAACACGATTTTTTAGCCGCAAAAGTTTACCATAAGTTATACAAGATGATTAAGAATAAGATTAAAAAACATCAATTTATTGTTGGGGGATTGTGATTTTATGGTTATGAAAAGTGAAACAATATCCATTTTTATCAATTTTGATTTAAACAACCCAAACCCTAAAACAAATTTGCAATAACTTGTTTATAAAAAAACTGCTTTTAAAAGTAAAAGCAGTTTAATAAGTTATAGATCCAACGTTTTTGGCAGTAGTTTTAATTCACGCAGCCTTAAATCAAGTCGGTTGATGGTTTTCACATCTTCGACATTTTTTTTATTAGGGAAGTGATCGAGTGAGACAATGACCGTGCCAACCTGTTTGCCCTCTCGATTATGAATCGGGATCAGCTTATGGGCTTCAGGGAAGTCATATGCCTGTAGCGGAGCCGGAATATAGGCGATTAATGAACAGCCAATCCGATTACGAAATAGATAGTCTGGTCGATTAAATCTAGAGTCAAGCATAATTGTGATATAATTATCACTAAAAACCGTGGCAAGCCCAGTCACAAAGTTGATAACCTGCTTGACTGTTTCTCCGTTGTTTGGTTTTGTCAGGAAAAAGCTAATTTTAGATTTAATATGTTCTTCTGGCATAAAATACTTCATCGCAGTATAGTTGATAACTAAACTTATCTCCTCTTGAGAACCGTCAGTAAAAGATATCATTGTATCTCCTTGTTTCTCGATCTGTTTCCAAGCTGAAGTGATCTTCTTGGTACCAAACTCAGTAAAGTCATTTTTATCATAAACTAACTTATCATCGTTTACTTTAACGGTATTTTTTAATAGATAGATCTTCTCATCTGGCACTATCTGCTCTTGATAGACCTTAAAGGCAAGTCCGAGCTGCCTCTCTATCTCCGTATAGTAGAAACCGCGTGTTTTCGGTAAATAGATAATAATATCAAATTGAATATTGTTCATTATTTGCATAATATTTCCTTTTTAAAGTAGATCTTTATTGAGGGGCACATAAATAGCGGTTATGTTCGGTAAATCATCAATAAGTTCAATAAATGTGCTGTAAGCAAGTTTTGTCATAAATATCCAACAGCAGCGCGCATTGGGGTGCATAGCGCAGATTCTATCGTGATTTTCTGCCTGTCTTCTAAGAGAATAAAGTTTTTCCTTACCTATATCTTTTAACTTTGCTAGTCCCGTATCTGGATCAATTTTCGTCTTGCTAAACATCAGTGAGTCATAGTTGGCTTTCATCTCCAGCAGTATGCAAAAATCATGTAGCCAGCCATCAAAATCACATCTGCCCGCTGGCCCTTCATATATCCACTCGTTAATCTGCACTGAGAGCTTTCCGCTCTTAGGATTCATATTACGCTCCCACCGCTCCTCAGTATGGATGGTCTGGTAGTCGGCAGATAGGTCGCTCATATTGCGGCGGAATATCTCTTTCCTCATATGTGGCTTAATAGAGCACCTGCACCCCCTCTGCGGCTCTTTAATTACCACCATCCGCTCTGCCGCTGTCGCCTTGATAAACTCCCGCTCCTCTGGCGATAGACGGCGTTTTGCCCATAATTTAGTAAGCTCAAGCTCCGACTCTAATAGCCGTAACTGCTTCTTACTTTCGGCAAGCAGCACCTTAAGCTGCTCCTCTCGAAAAGGGAAGCATCCGTGACTCTCTAATAGATTTAACTCATGTTGATAGTTATCAATATGGTACTGCTTTAATAGCTCAATCTCCCGCTCGAGCAGCGCTATCGCGGCATCATTATCAGGCTCTATCTCCTGACTATCAGTTAAATCAATCACCTCATCACTAACTGGTGGGGGGATTTTTTTGGAATTAAAGGCGCGTAATATTAGGGTATAAATTAATCCATCTTGAAGATAGGGGTAGGTATGATGAGAGGGGTAGAGGGTGGCAGATAACATTGCTTCCAATGATATTGGTTTAAATGAAGTAGAGCCGATTTCATAACCGAATGGGTAGGTTTTCGCCTCCTGATTTAATCGGTAACTCTCTACCGATGCACTCATGAGCAGCGATTGCTGCCCATAAAAGGTCATTAATGGGAAAAACATTGTTGCTCCTTATAGTAACCCTTTCTCTTTTTTATCGGCAATAATCAGTAGCTCCTCATATTGACTTTCAGGTGTCTCATTCTCCTCTTCAATCCAGTTTTTTATTACCGGATTGTCCTTGTAGCCGGGTGTCACTGCTTCACCAGTAAGAAAGGATTCAATCAGATCCTTCTTAAAAAAATCTAATTTTATTAGGTAGTTATAAGTCTCTTTTAACCGATTAAATAGCGCTTCATCACTCTCTTCGGGTAACGTAAAATGTTTGTTTTCCTTAATTTTATGGATCACTTTCCAAATATAGTCATTATCTTTTTCTGTATCCATCTCACACATCTGTTCTGTTGTAGAATTCATAATAAAACTCCTCTCTTAAATGAGTAATAGTGGTTGTTGTAGCTGTAAATCCACTCGTCAATATTGAGTGTAAAAATTTCTCGCTCTTTTTTAGTAAATGAGTTAGCCAGTTTATGTAATACTCTTGGGTCATAATAACGCAACAATGCATAACGGTTATCTTTCTCTCTTGTATGTAATTTTCTCTCTAAGTGATTAAAAACTAACATAAGTGGATGCGATGAAATTATCCACGTTACTGATGGATAAGTCTGCTCTAATTGTATGATCTGATTTTTCATCTCTTCGGTACAGTTCATGGTAATTAACCAAGGGCCTGCAAAAGCGACATCACGATTATTAGTTTGAATAAACAGCGGTAATGCTGTCTCATCTGGTTCAATCTCTCCTCTAAAGAGGCGCTCATACTCTAAACCATCAACTAAGGCATAGAGTGAAAACGTTTGTTTACTCTCTTTTTGGCGATTTAACATCGTTTTAAATGCAATATGTTCATTTAGCACTGTTTTCTCCTGGGATTATCTCCATTGCCCCCTCTTTGGCCGCATCAATTAAACATGAGAGACAAATTTCCTTATCTTTCTCCTCTTCAGGCTTAGGAAAAACAGGCATTGGTGATGTAATTGTCTCGCGATCTTTATAAACTAAGTTAGATGTTTTATGTATAACGGAGTGGGGTGCTATCTCCTCTATCTTGCCCTCTTTAATGCGAATTCCTGCCCCGCCACATAAAAGGAGCAGCTCCTCTTTTGCATTGATGGTCACTTTATTATTGGCACTGGTCATAAATATGTTGTTTTGTGCAGTGAGCTCCATCTCATCTGATTGTGCCTGTATCTGCACTTTGCCAGCAGCAGCAATAAGCTTTATGCCAAGTTTATGGACAAATAGTGATACCATCTTGCCAGCAGCAATCGTTAGTTTATTAAAGGCGGTGATGCTGGTGCTATTTTTAGCTGTGGTTATCACATTCTCCCCCGCTGATAACTGTATGTTTTCTGGGGTAGAGCTTGCGATACCTTTATCACTATAAAATGAGAGGGTGGGCTCTTTAAGTTCAGTTACATTTGATAGGAGTGATTGCTGCTCATCTGTCTTTGCAGGTTCAGCACCAGCTATTTGGGCGCTCTCTGTTAATGAGTAGGCAAGGTCTAATGCCTGTTTAAGTTGCTTGATGGTCTCTTGCATATCAAGCTGCTTACCGGTCGCACTCTTTTTAGGGGCAGTTGTAATTTGCACCCCTTTAGCTGCCCGAATCGCCCCCCATTCATCAGTACGCAGTTCAAACCCTTCACCGCGCAGCTCTCTATCTTGGTTGACTAGGTGACCTAGGTTTAGCTGTGTTTTGCCATATTCGGTGGCAAGTTTGATATGCTCTTTACCCCGCTTATCATCCATCCGCAGTTTGTTGTTAGCTCGGGTGCGTATCACATTGCGGTGTTTGTTCGCAAGGCTTACATGGTCAGGGTGGCTGCTGTCATGCATCGCATGGGCGATGTAGGGGCGGTCGGGGTTGCCACCGCTAAAGGCGATAGCAACCTCTGTGCCATCAAGTAGCGGGAAGTGAAAGCCGTAGCTATCACCCGCATAGGGTTTGGCTAGCCGTAGCCATAAACTCTCCTCCCCCCGCTTCCACCTTTTTAAATCAAAATCAAATTTAACACGGTAGCGACCTGCTGTATCGATATAGCCATAGGTGTCATCATCAGGGCTGGTCACTCTTGCTGGTAAGGTGCCGTTTATTTGCGGCCATGTTTTAGGGTTTGGGCGGTACGGTTTTAGTCCGCTATAGGGGACGGCTGTAAATTCACACTCATAAGAGTTACTGCGGTCACCATAACTTGTTGTTGAGACGATAATAACCCCCTCATCAATACCAGTTAAGCTGCTACCATCAATGATGATTTGCTGACCAGCCTTTAGGTTATAGTCGTTACTTTTGCCTTTTATAATAAGCTGACCACTTAAATGTGCCTCGTGGCGCACTTTGGCATACCATGTGCCGCTCTCGGGGGTATCGTTATCACCAAGGTTTTTATAGTGCTCACCATAGCGGTAGTCAGTTTTTGCGGTAATGACCGATTTAGGGTCACTGTTAACTGTACTTTGCTGGTTTGATTCTGCTACTCGGTAGTTGTAGTCTTTCGTTGTGACTAGCTCAGGTACCACACGACTCTCAAAGCTGATATCCCAGACACTCGGTTTTTGACCATCAACCATACCACTTGGCGCTTTAAAGGCGATATGCCCTGCAGCTTCAAAGTGCTGGTTATCATCACTTATCACTAATACATCACAGGCGTGTTTGCCGTGGCTCTCAAACCAGAAATTTACCCCAATATCGGCAAGGACTCTTTGCATAAATTCAAGGTCACTCTCTTGAAACTGGGTGATTAACTCACGCACGGGGTAGTTATCTTTTAGCGCTAAGCGGTAATCAATCCCTGTATAGCCGTGGCTGCGTAGCAGCTCCTCGACCACACTAATCACGCTTTGGTTCTGGTAAATGGCACTGCCAAAACTGTTACTAAGCAGCGATAGACGAGATGATAGGGTAACAGCATAGCGCGCCTCATCACGACTAACTGAGATAAGGCTAAATTCAGTAATCACCCCATAAAGGGTGCGCGGTTTTTCTGGTTTGGCAAGATGGCTAAGCTCTGCTATCTGGCTTAACTGCTTAATCTGCTTAAGCTGATTTAAAATATCTGGCGCTTCAAAGGTTAAACTGGCTGGCTGATTCAACACTGAATCGATATCAATTGCGTGGTTGCTGCTGGTGAAGGTGATTTTATAGTGCCAAGGGGTGTTTAGGGTTTCGGTGCCAGCAATTGAGAACGGTGAAAGATTTATATTTGGGTCGAGGTTATCGATGGTTAAACGGTACGAATTATGCGAAGTTCTATTGCTGTGCGCAGCTAGCGCCACCACCGGCTTAATAAAATCCATGTTATTTCCTTTTCATTTTACGAATTTTTATTGTTATTTATCGGCACGGTTGATTTATTAGCTACCGCGCGCTAATGCAAGCCGATAAAATAGGCGATTTTTTAGTTTAGAGCAACTCTTTTTTAAGGGATTTTTTAAGAATTTTTTTAAATGAATGAATGGTATAGTTAACTGTTTAGTGTGGTAATGGTTTTCACATAGATAGGTTATCAATATAGATTATTAATGATGTTGGCGGAGAGGTTAATTGGTTAACCATCTCTTCCAACTCTCTTTTACAGCTTCCCGCTCTTGTCTGAAACAGTTGCTATTTACTTCGCAAGGAAGATTTTGTAGTGCAAGGCTATGAATCTCGTTACGCGTATGGGTTAATGTTGTTGCTTTGTTGGATTGCATAATCTGGTGTTGGGCTGCTATCTTGTTCTGCTTGGTACTTGTCAATTTGTTTTACAAAATGTGTAAACATTCCAATTTTACCTCCTCTTATTAAGATTTTTTTAGATTGAATTAAAAAAATAGTTATATTCTATTTGGTTATAACAATATAAGCAGATCATATTGGACGCTAATTTATGAAACTCTATACTAAATTTATCTAATCAAATATCAGTTATAAAATTTTTTAAAAGTTGATATTGCATTTAATAACCATTTATTTGGTTACCAATATTTTGGTGTGTTGTTTTAATAGATAAATTGTTTTAATAGATAAATTTAATAGATGATTCTAATAAATGGATCTAAAAAATGGTTCTGCTAAGAAGTTAAACTAAGGGGTAATGATGGCGACGCATATTATTGATTTTTTAATCTTAGGTGATAACTTTGGCACAAAGGAGATGCGCAATATCTGGTCGGAGGAGAGTCGTTTAAAACAGCATGTTGCAATCGAAGTTGCTTTAGCAAAAGCAGAAGCAAAGCTCGGTATTATTCCTAAACAGGCAGCTGATCAGATTGCCGAAAAAGCAGATGCCACAAAACTAAATATTGATGAGATCGCCAACGAGGTAGCTAAAACCAAACACTCCTTAATGCCAACAATCAACGCCATAGAAAAACAGATCGGTGAAGCTGGTCAGTATATCCATTATGGTGTTACTACCCAAGATGTAGTTGATACCGGCACTGTTCTACAACTAAAAGAGGCTTTTACTATCATTGAACGTGACAGTAAATTGATTGCCAATGAACTAAAACGGCTAGCAAAAAAGTACCAATATACCCCAATGGTAGGGCGAACGCACGGTATGCAAGCTCTCCCCACCACATTCGGATTTAAGTTAGCAGTTTGGCTAGATGAATTTGTGCGGCATTTAACGCGGTTATCTGAAATTAAAAGACGCATATTTGTCGGCAATATTAATGGTGCAATTGGTACCTATGCCTCATTTGGTGAACTTGGTAATGAGGTAGAGAAAGAGACACTATCAATTTTAGGTTTAGATCAACCCAATATTAGCTGGCAGTCAGCACGTGACCGTTTTTCAGAATATGCCTCAGTGGTTGCCCTAATTAGCGGCACATTAGGCAAAATAGGTAATGAGCTCTATAACTTGATGCGAACAGAAATCGGTGAAATTGAAGAGCCTTTTTCAAATGGAAAAATTGGTTCAACAACTATGCCCCATAAACGCAATCCTGCTGCATTTGAAGGATTAGCCAGTTTAACCGCGCCCATTTTAAAAAGCGTTGCGCTTATTCATGAATCCATGAAAGTAGAACATGAGCGTGATGCGATGAGCTGGCGTGCTGAATGGGTTGCTCTACCCGAAATATCTATCTACTTATCAGCACAACTACAGATTGCGCTTAATGTTCTAAAAGGGATGAGAGTGAATATAGAGAGAATGCGCCATAATCTTGATATTCAACATGGGCTACTTCTGTCTGAAAAGGTGATGTTTGAGTTGGGGAAGGGGTTAGGAAAACAGCATGCTCATAAGCTAGTCTATCAGTCAGCAATGCAGGCGTTTGAGGATAATCGCCCATTTGCTGAACAGTTACTAGCAGATCCGATTTTACAAAAAGAGTTAAACGAAGCTGAATTAGCAGATTGGCTAAATCCGATTAACTATATCGGTTTAGCCCCACAAAAGGTTGAAGATGTGATCAATTATGCAAACGCATCTGGTCTATTATAGGGACTATTTTTTATGATTATTAAAGCCATTAATCACAGTGATGCAAAACCCTATTTAGCTCTGCTGCACAGAGCATATAAACAGACATCAGCACTTGGCATCCACTTTGCAGCAGCAACAGCCAACTTAGCTTTAATTCATCGGCACATATCTGCAAATGCTATCTATGCGATACAGAAAGAGGGCAAGTTGATCTCAACATTAATGATCCGTTATCCATGGGGAGATAACCCAGGACCTTATGGATTACCCCATTTAGGCTGGTTTGCAACCGATCCGGATTATGCAAGGCAAGGATTGGGTGGTGAACTCTTAATGTGGGTTGAGGCACATATTCTACAAAATATTTTAAAAGCGCCCGCGGTTACACTCGGTACAGCTAAAAATCACCCTTGGTTAATTAAGATGTATGAGAGACACGGTTTTAGGCAGATAGGAGAGGCTGATCTTGGGTTAGGTCATAAGACAATCTATTTAAAAAAGATACTAACTGAAAGTGATAATTTTAACATTTCACATTAAGGGGTAAAGGATGCAAAAGCGGAGAATTATAGAGCCATTTTTAGTCCTATTAATGATACCTACGCTATTAATAGGATGCGATAATCGCCCCAATAAGCAGCGAGATATTTACAATACTGCATATACATTAAATATCGGTGCTACTGGGCAGAGTTACCCAAATAGTTTTATACAAGATGGACAATTAACTGGGTTTGATGTTGAGGTTACAGAAGCAATAGCCGATGAGCTTGGTTATACAGTGAACTGGAAAACTGGAGAATTTTCGGGATTAATGGCACAGTTAGAGTCGGGGCGTTTAGATAGCGTTGCTAATGCAGTTGCTATAACTAATGAACGTGCTGAAAAATTTGCATTTACAACCCCCTATAGCATTTATGGTAGTCAAATTGTAACCAATATTAAAAATAGTGATATTAATAAATTAGATGATTTACGCGGAAAAACGGTTTCTGGGGTATTAGGTTCCAACCATATTGCCATATTAAAAAAGGCGTTTCCCAAGAATCAGATTAATATCCGTACCTATGAAACCCGCGATGGTGCGATGTATGATCTTGTCTATAATCGGGTAGATGGATATATCAACGCTAAACCAATTTTATTAACTGAAATCAACCGGCAACAGTTACCATTCAAGTTAGTTGGTGAGCCTTTAGCCATTGAGTATGTTGCTTTTCCTTTTAATAAAAACGATCAGGGGGATCAGTTAAGAAATCAATTTAATCAGGCAATTGAAAAATTACAGAAAAATGGAGCAATTAGCCAAATTGCAGTTAAATACTACGGTCAAGATATTAGTAAACCTTAATTGGGAGACGCTTGTATGCAATTTGATTTTAGCTATTTTTTAAGCGTATTCCCAGAGATATTGCCCTACTACCCAACGACCCTTTTTATCTCTGTAGTATCGATGTTTTTTGCACTGCTGATAGGGTTGACCGTTGCGTTATTACGTATTGAGAAGATCATAATCGTCGATCAGTTGTTAGCGCTCTACATCTCGCTTTTTCGGGGTATACCATCGGTCGTACTGCTCTTTATTATCTATTATGGATTACCGCAACTCTTTCCTGTTTTGGCTACAATGGGGGCAATGAGTGCAGCTATTATCTGTTTTAGTCTAAAATTTTCAGCCTATCTATCAGAAGTATTAAGAGCAGGCTTAGAGTCGGTAGATCATGGGCAGAAAGAGGCGGCATTAACCATAGGTCTCAACCACTTTCAGCGCTATCGAACTGTTATCTTGCCACAAGCACTAGTGAATGCCCTACCTGCGACAGGAAATCTCTTTATCTCACTACTAAAAGACTCCTCAGTCGCTTTTTTTGTCGGCGTACCTGAACTGTTAGCAGCGGGTAAACTATTAACCACATACTCATATAAATTTTTTGAAACTTATCTCGCTGTTGGGCTGATCTATTGGCTAACTGTTGTCCTCTACTCTATCGCGCAAAAAGCGGCAGAGAGCCACCTTGCGCTACCTTATAAACGTTAAGAGGTAACAATGACGAAATCAATGATGATAAATGTGCAACAGTTAGTCAAAAAATTTGGCAACCAGATAGTGCTAAATGGCATTGATTTACAGGTGAACCGAGGTGAGGTATTAGCAATTATCGGTCCATCAGGTTCAGGGAAATCAACCCTTTTACGCTGCTTAAATTTACTCGAAAAACCTCAAGAGGGTATTTTGACAATTGGTGATGTAA
Organism: Orbaceae bacterium ESL0721; assembly: GCA_029433365.1. Taxonomy (GTDB): domain Bacteria; phylum Pseudomonadota; class Gammaproteobacteria; order Enterobacterales; family Orbaceae; genus Gilliamella. The sequence continues at coordinate 670,610 of JAQTHZ010000002.1, read as the reverse complement.
CGCTCAACCTGAGGCGGTACCGCAAACAGGAGGAGAAGCGATTACGCCACCAATCAGCAATGGTTTTCCAACAATATAATCTTTTTAAAAACCGAACAGCCCTGCAAAATATCACTATTCCACTCATTTTAGTTAAAAAAATGGGTAAAAATAGCGCCAAACAAGCGGCATTGCAGCTATTAGAACAGGTTGGATTGTTACTTCAGGCAGATCAATACCCAATTACTCTATCTGGAGGGCAGCAGCAACGTGTCGCAATAGCAAGAGCACTTGCGATGCAACCTAATGTGATTCTTTTTGATGAACCTACATCAGCGCTTGATCCCGAAAAGGTCTATGAAGTGCTGCATGTTATCAGGCAGTTAGCGCAACAAAAAACGACGATGGTAATTGTGACGCATGAGATCGAGTTTGCTAAGCAGGTGGCAAATCGAATTATCTTTATGGCAGAGGGGCGCATAATTGAGCAAGGTGAAGCTAAAACTCTCATTAATAGCCCCAAAATGCCACAGACACAACGCTTTTTAAGGCAACTTACCGATTCCATTGAATATGAGATTTAGTCAATTTGTATGGACAATATTACTTCAACCTTAATTGATAAAATCATTACGAGCGAGCCACTGCGTAATCCCTTAATAAAACCAGCGGCAATAACAGCCATAATTGACTATTTTGCATCTAGCCTTAGTGCACGACATTGTGATGAGTGTCAAAAACTGCGTCAGTTGATAAGGAGTGAAGGGGGAAAAGCAGATAATTGGTTAATTGGGCAATCAGATCTTGCTACTGCCAGACAAGCGGCACTTTTTAATGGTTTTCAAGCCCATCTGCTTGATTATGACGATACCCACGCTGACGTCCGTGGTCACCCTTCAGCTGTAATTTTATCAGCACTTTTTGCCAGTTTACCAACCTCGACTCTTTCTGATTCAGATCCGTTAAACAAGTTAACCAGTGACCGTTTTATTGCGGCTTATGTTATCGGCATTGAATTAATGGCACAGTTAGGTATTGCAGTCGGTGAAGCGCACTATCAAAAAGGGTGGCATACAACTGCTACTTTAGGTGGTATTGCCGCGACAGCAGCAATTTGTTATCTTCATCAATACCCATTTATGCGCAGTGCGCTAGCTATTGCAGCCACTAAAGCTTGTGGGATGCGACTACTATTTGGTAGTGTAATCAAACCATTACAGGTGGGAATTGCGGCTCAAGCAGCCATAGAAGCTATACAGTTTGCACAACTAGGCTTAAAAGCAGATTGCGATTTTTTAGATGAGAAAATCGGTTTTTTAACTCTCTACGGAGAGGGGAATCACCTTTTAGATCTAGAGAAGTGGGGTGATCCTTGGCGTATTATTTCGCCAGGTTTATGGTTTAAGATCTACCCTTACTGTTCAGCTGCCTCTTATGTAGCTGATGCTGCAAAACAGTTACAAGATCGATTCTTAGTAACTGCTATCTCCCATATTGAACTTATTTTTTCTAAAAATAGCGATAGTGCGCTTATCTACCAAATAATCACTGATCCAGCCCAAGGTCGATTTTCTGCCGAATTTATTGTTGCTTCTATTTTACTTAATCGACCTTTAACATTTAACACTTTTTCGTCATCAAAAATTAATGTTCAACTCACTGATCTAATGTCAAAAATAACGCGACATTATGATCAGAGTGCGCTATCACGTTATGCAAAAATGGTTATCTATCTTAACGATGGGAAGCAGTTATCAGCAGTGGTTAACCACCCAAAAGGTAGCCCTAAAAATCCCTACTCCCCTGATGAGTTAAAAGCAAAATTTTTTGACTCATTAATTGATAAGAAGTTAGCGCAATCAACCTATCAACTGTTATCGCAGTTTGAGCATAATATTATGAATATCATTACACCACTTGCAAAACTCTACTCTTCACATTCTAAATAGTACTACTTAATAGCGATCTTATTAATGCACGATGATCTTCTCTATTTTCCTGCGATGCTCATATTATCAATTAAGATCGAACCAGATTGAATTTTAGTTCGATTTTCAGTATCGTTGCCAATTGCAATAATATTGGCATAGATGTCGCGTAAATTACCCGCTACGGTGAAACCTGAAATTGGATATTGAATTACCCCATTTTCAACCCAAAATCCTGTTGCTCCCCGTGAGTAGTCGCCTGTTACACTATTTACACCCTGCCCCATTAAAGAGGTAACAACAACGCCTCTCCCCATTTTTTTTAACATTGTAGTAAAATCTTTTTCACTGGGTGCAAGAGACCAGTTATAGATACCATTGGCATGCCCCGTTGTTTTCGCTCCCAATTTTTTGGCTGAATAGTTATCAAGAAGATAAGTTTGCAAAACGCCCTGCTCAATAATATTTCGTTTAACAGTTTGCATACCTTCACGATCAAAGGGTGCCGAACCTATACCTTTTAAAATATGGGGATTTTCTTGAATAGTTAACCAAGATGGGAAAACTTTTTTCCCAACTGCATCAAGTAGGAATGAAGATTTTCGATAGATAGCATCGCCACTTATCGCATTAGCTAGATGACCTATCAATGAGACAGCAACTTCAGGAACAAACAGTACCGGAACCTGCATTGTAGCTATCGCTCTTGCACCTAAGCTGGCAACTACTCTTTTAGCTGCCTCCTCGCCAACCCATTTAGCTGGTAGCAGATCATGGCTATTGCGCGCAAAAGTATAGGCATAATCACTCTCCATCTGCCCATCATGCTCACCAATAACTGAGCAAGATATTGAGTGTGAACTACTACCGTAACTCTGTAACATACCCATACTATTGCCATAAACATGAATCCCATATTGGCTATTAAAATAGCCACCATCACTGCTAATTTTGTCTGAATAGTCTAAAGCAGCAATTTCAGCCAATTTTGCCTGTTCGATTGCTTTATCGATATTAAGATCACTTGGATGAAAAAGATCTAAATTTGGCGGATTAAATGCCATTGATTCAAGATCACCCAATCCAGAGCAGGGATCAGGAGAGGTATATTGCATAATACTAATTGCCATATCAATCGTCTGTGCAACTGCTGCTGGTGAGAGATCATGCGTTGAAGCGCTCCCTGTCCGCTGATTTTGATAAACTGTTATGCTTAAAGCACCACCACTATTGAATTCAACATTTTCTGTCACTCCAAGGCGGGTACTAACATTGATCCCTGTTGATTGGTTAATTGAAACTTCAACCGCATCGACACGCTTCTTAGCAATCAAAATCGCTTCAGCAACAATATCTCGAAGATGCTGCTCAGTTGAACCTTGTGAATATGAATCTTCTGCTTCTATTTTAGGGGCTATCTTATTATTTGTAGGAATATGAGTCATGATGATTATTTTCTATAATTTTACCTGCGATACGCTATAATAAGCCAGTTTTTGAGTTAAGTTAATAGATGAAAATAGAGAGCATCTGTTAATGAACAGGTAAATTTAAATTGCATCTACTGTTGTTTATTGTAATTAATGTTTATTGCAATGGTAGATAGCTCAAACATTTTATAAAAGTATATGATGAATAGATCCATAAACTACAGTGAGCCAGAAGAGATGATGTCTGATCTTGAGACACCCCAAAATGTGTCAGAAAATATGTTAGATGAGGATGAAGAGATCATCTATGTTAGTAAAAGCGAAATTAAACGTGATGCAGAAGCATTAAAAAAAGTGGGCGTAGAGCTGGTTAATCTGAGTAAAAATGAGCTAGAAAAAATCCCATTAGATGATGATCTTCTCTACTCTATTGAGCTAGCACAAAAGATCAAAAAAGAGGGATATCGCAGGCAAATCCAATACATAGGTAAGTTATTACGTAGTCGAGATATTGATCCGATCACTCAAGCACTGGATAAGTTAAAAAACCGACATAACCAGCAAAGTGCTATTTACCATAAATTGGAAAAACTGCGCGATGAGTTAATTGAAACAGGGGATGCTGAAACAATTATGGCTCTCTATCCCAATGCAGATCGTCAGCAGTTGCGTACGCTTGCCCGTTTAGCTAAAAAAGAGCGTGACGCAAATAGACCAGTTAAAACAGCTAAACAGATTTATCACTATTTACGTGAATTAAGTGAAATTGCGTAATATTAACCCTAAAACAAAAGTTGAGGACTAAAATGGGACTATTAAATGTACCTGCCGGCAAGGCACTTCCAGATGATATTTATGTTGTTATCGAAATTCCAGCAAATTCTGATCCAATTAAATATGAGGTAGATAAAGAGTCAGGATCACTATTTGTGGATCGTTTTATGGCAACAGCCATGTTCTATCCTTGTAATTACGGTTATATTAACCACACCTTATCACTTGATGGCGATCCAGTTGATGTTTTAGTACCAACACCATACCCGCTACAAGCTGGCTCTGTTATCCGCTGCCGCCCAGTAGGTGTTTTAAAAATGACTGATGAGTCTGGTGTTGATGCAAAATTAATTGCTGTTCCACATAGTAAACTTACCAAAGAGTATGATCACATAAAAGATGTTGAAGATCTTCCTGAACTTCTAAAAAATCAGATTAAACACTTTTTTGAACAGTATAAAGCATTAGAAAAGGGCAAATGGGTAAAAGTTGACGGTTGGGAAAATGCAGACGCTGCTCGCCGTGAAATTACTGAATCATTTGAACGCGCAAAAAATAGTTAATTCCTCCTATAATTTATTTTTTTGTTAATTTATTCCCTGATTTAGTTATTAGTCAGGGAGTAATTCCCTCCCTCTATTTTTACCACTTAAATCGCTATAATTTGCGATATGTCAATTTTTTGTAATTTGATTCAGAATTTTATTAAAAATATGTGAACTAAATCATTAAATTTGATATTAATCACTTGCTTTCGATATTTAAATATGCGGTAATATCATTCGACTCTTAACACAAAACTGATTGATTGTTATGTTTAGATTTTATAATACGATTTTAGTTATCGTTTTAATGTAAAATTTTAGCAAACTATAAATTTTGTTATTCTCTTGCATACAATTTTAGAAAGTTATCTGCTGTTAAAGTCGAAGAGTGCCGTAAGAGGTTAAAATTAATTTTTGTAGGAAGTTTAGTAATGACTAAAAAAACTGGCCAAGTAAAATGGTTTAATGAAAGTAAAGGTTTTGGTTTTATCACTCCATCTGATGGAAGCAAAGATGTATTTGTTCACTTTTCTGCTATCTCAGGTGATGGTTTCAAAACCTTAGCTGAAGGTCAACAAGTTGAATTTGCTATCCAAGATAGCCCACGTGGTCCAGCAGCAGCTGACGTTGTGGTTATTTAATTAATTTCTTATTGATTAAATAATTATTAGAAACGCTCATACTATAAATGGGCGTTTTTTATTGCTATATATAACCCAATAAATATACATACAATCAGAAATCCAACCAGTCAATATTTTCTATATCTCATAAAACCTATTCTTCAGTTTGATAAAATTAGCTAATCTGTTGGATAATTCCTTTTTTTGCTATAATAATTAAAAAGATAAACCGATAACTGAGGTGATCACTATGGATAACTTACAAAAGAGCGATAGGCAAAGCAGCGATAAAAGTTCACTGGATAACCAACAGTCAATGGCTGATAAAAAAGAGTCAGAACGAGAACATAATATTAAGCAAGCACTTGCGATAGTTCGATTAGAAGGGCAAGAACCAGGACCCAATGCACTTGCTGTTTTAGAGAAATATAGAGATGGAAATATTACTCACGATAAGCTTGAAATACTCCTACGCGAAGCTGCATTAAAAGATTTAACTGCACAGCATGACGATTTAAATAGACGCTTTCCAACGAAATAAAAGAGTAATATGGTTGATTACCAAGAGCAGAAAGCTATTCTAAAAGCGAATAGATTTCAAGGAACCATAGTTGCAGCTGCAATTATTGATGAGTTAACAAAACCTTGTAATCTATTCTCTCTTGATCAGTTAAAAAATTTACACGCTACTATCTTCAACGCTTTTCCTACAATCTGGTTTGATAATGATGTAGCACCCTTTTTTGAAGATCTCCCCAGCGAATATTTAGCATTCTCCCCCGGTAAATACCGAAATGCCAGCTCGCTTTATGATCCTTGGATGAAACAGCGCCATTATAAAAATGGAGATATCTACACTTTCTATTCGTGCGCTGATATTGAAGATTATGCAAAAGTTGCAAAATTACTAGATAATGTAGATATAAAAACCCTAAAACATTTAAATAATGAAGAGAAAATCGATAAATTAGTCGCGATATATAATGAAATTGATTTTCTCCACCCTTTTCAAGATGGAAATAGTAGAACTAATCGCCTTTTTATATCAAAACTAGCCTCAGCAATTGGGATAGTGATAGATTGGAGCTTATTAACTCAAGAGGAGTTATTTGCTGCTCGTGATATTAATCTCCTCCAAAAAAGTAAATATTATTATAGAGAGAATAGCGAAGTTTTGGCTTATATCAAAAGCGGTATTAAATTTTTAGAGGATCATAAAACGCTAGATTTAAAACGTTTACTATTAACTAAACGAGCTTTTAAGCAAACTTATTACTCTAAATCCTAAAAATAGATATCATAAAAAAAGCGACCAGATGGTCGCTTTTTCATAAGTAAACTTATATTTACTTAATGATACTTATTTAGAGATACAAGCAATTAAATCAAGTACTTTGTTTGAATAACCAACTTCATTATCATACCAAGATACTAGTTTTACAAAGTTATCATTTAATGCAATACCTGCTTTAGCATCAAATACTGATGTGCAAACTTCACCTAAGAAGTCAGTTGATACAACATCATCTTCTGTATAACCAAGAACGCCTTTCATTTCACCTTCTGACGCTTCTTTCATTGCTTTACAGATATCTTCGTAAGTTGCAGGTTTAGCTAAACGCGCAGTTAAGTCAACTACAGAAACATCAGGAGTTGGAACGCGGAAAGCCATACCAGTTAATTTACCATTTAATTCAGGGATAACTTTACCAACCGCTTTAGCTGCACCAGTTGAAGATGGAATAATGTTTTGACCAGCACCACGACCACCACGCCAATCTTTATGAGATGGGCCATCTACAGTTTTTTGGGTTGCTGTAGTTGCGTGAACTGTAGTCATTAACGCTTCGACAATACCAAATTTGTCGTTGATAACTTTAGCTAAAGGCGCTAAACAGTTAGTTGTACATGATGCGTTTGATACAATATCTTGACCTGCGTAAGTTTTATCATTAACACCCATAACAAACATTGGGGTAGCATCTTTAGAAGGACCAGTTAAAACAACTTTTTTTGCACCTGCTTGGATATGTTTACGTGCAGTTTCGTCTGTTAAGAAGAGACCAGTTGCTTCAGCAACAACATCAACACCAACTTCATCCCATTTTAAGTTTGCAGGATCACGTTCAGCAGTAACACGTATTGTTTTACCGTTAACGACTAATTTACCATCTTTAACTTCAACAGTACCATCAAAACGACCGTGAGTTGAATCATATTTTAGCATGTAAGCCATATATTCAACGTCTAAAAGATCGTTGATTGCAACGATTTCAATATCAGAACGTTTTTGAGCGGCACGGAAAACGATACGACCAATACGGCCAAAGCCATTAATACCTACTTTAATTGTCATAAAAATTACCTTCTATATGTGTGTTAAATAATAAAATAACTCGCGCTAAGTTAGCAAATTTCAGTCATTTATTCAAGTTGAATACTGATTAATAGGCACGATTTATTAATTTCTGATATCGAACAAAAATAGTCTATTTAAACTGATATTTCATAATATTTAAAGAAATCAATTAACTGTTCTCACAAACTTTTTTACCAATCAAGGCGGTTAAACAGTTTTTTAATTAATGATATACTAGCGCCTCTTTTTTTGCCATTATTGAGATTGTCTGTGCGTTTAAATTCTAGTCAACAACAAGCTGTTGAATATATTACCGGACCCTGTTTAGTTTTAGCTGGCGCAGGATCAGGCAAAACGCGCGTTATTATCAATAAAATCGCCTATTTAATTCGTATAAAAAATTATCTTCCAAGGCATATAGCCGCGATAACCTTTACTAATAAAGCGGCACGTGAAATGCGTGAACGTATTGCACAATCATTAAGTAGACAAGAGGCTCGTGGACTTAAAATTGCCACTTTCCATACATTGGGTCTTGATATTATTCGTAAAGAGTATAAGCATATCGGTATAAAAGCCAATTTTTCACTCTTTGATGATCATGACCAAACTGCATTACTTAAAGATCTGACCGAACAGTGGTTAGATGGTGACAAAGATCTCATTAATCAGTTACGTTCCATGATCTCAAATTGGAAGAATAACCTTATTGATCCGCAAATCGCTTTAGCGCGAGCTGTAACTAATCGAGAAAAACTTTTTGCGCACTGCTATCAATTATATGAACAGCAGTTAAAATCTTGCAGTATTTTGGATTTTGATGATCTTATTCTACTCCCAACACTTCTATTAAAACAGAATGAAGAGATTCGTGAAAAGTGGCAAAATCGACTCCGTTACCTTCTCGTTGATGAGTACCAAGATACCAATACCAGTCAATATGAATTTATAAAATTACTGGTCGGCAGCCGAGCTAAATTTACTGTAGTTGGCGATGATGATCAATCTATCTACTCATGGCGCGGAGCCCGCCCACAAAATCTCATGCTTTTACAACAGGATTTTCCAGAACTTGAGGTGATTAAGTTAGAACAGAATTATCGATCTTCAGGTCGAATCCTTAAAGTTGCCAATATCTTAATTGAGAATAATCCTCATCTTTTCGCTAAAAAGCTCTTTTCTGAACTCGGTTATGGTGAAGAGATCCGTATTATTACCGCTGATAGTGAAGAGCAAGAGGCTGAAAAAGTGGTTAATCACCTGATTGGTCACCGCTTTTCAAATGGGAGTAAATATGGTGATTATGCAATTTTATACCGTGGAAACCACCAATCGCGCTTGATTGAAAAAATATTGATGCAGTCACGAATACCTTATCGCATCTCTGGTGGAACATCATTCTTCTCTCGTCTAGAGATTAAAGATTTAATGGCTTATCTAAGGTTACTCACTAATCCTGATGATGATAATGCATTCATTCGCATAATAAATACCCCTAAACGTGATATTGGGCCAGCTACGGTTAAAAAATTAGGCGAGTGGGCAAATAGTCGTGGGGTAAGTCTATTTCATGCTTGCAATGATATAGGGTTAGGTGAACTTCTTCCCTCTAATCGAAAGGCGTCACTACAGACTTTCATTGAGTGGTTTAAATCACTTATTGCAAGAGTGCCAAATGAACCGATGCAAACTATTCATGAGCTTCTTCACACCATTCACTATGAGAGTTGGATATATGAGACATCTGCATCTCCAACCGCTGGGCAGATGCGTATGCGAAATGTTGAGCAGCTACTTAGCTGGCTTGATGAGATGCTAAAAGGTGATGATATTAACGAACCAATGACGCTTGAACAGGCAGTCGCAAGGTTTACACTACGTGATATGTTAGAGCTCAATAACTCAGAAGATGAGATAGATCAAGTCCAACTGATGACACTACATGCATCAAAAGGGTTAGAGTTCCCTTATGTTTATCTTATCGGCATGTCTGAAGGGCTATTACCACATCAAACCAGTATTGATGAAGAGAATATTGATGAAGAGCGACGGCTTGCCTATGTTGGCATCACTCGCGCGCAAAAAGAGCTTACCTTCTCCTATAGCCGTCAACGCAAACAGTTTGGTGATACATTGCATGTTGAGCCTAGCCGTTTTTTAGCAGAACTACCACAAGATGATCTTATTTGGGAAACAAAAGCAGTTAACACATCACCAGAACAGCGAAAACAGCATGCCCAAAGTAGACTTGACATATTAAAAGCGCAAATTGCTAACGCTAAAAGTAAAACTTAAATTTAATAGCAGTTTAGGATTAAACCAATGCTTAAATACATTTCAGACTCTCTATTTTTATCATCTCTTAAAAAATATCTAAACATAGTACTACTGCTAATCTTTATTATTAGCAGTCAACAAGCTTATGCTGATTTTCGCGGTAAAGTGGTAAAAGTGATAGATGGAGATACAGTCGATATCTTAACATCAAAAAAGGAGAAAATTCGTGTTAGATTAACTGATATTGATGCACCAGAACGGAGTCAACCGTATGGAGGAAAAGCAAAAAATAAGCTAGCACAATTAATTGCAGGTCAGCATGTTTTTGTAAAAGAGAGTAAAAAAGATATCTATCGACGTACATTAGGCACAATATTTTATAACAATGTAAACATCAATGCCAAAATGGTAGAGACAGGATATGCATGGGCTTATCGTTATAAAAATGTGGCTAACAATCCGAGAATGTTGCAGTTAGAACGAAAAGCAAAGCAGGAGCAACGAGGACTATGGAGAGATAAAAAACCTATCGCCCCATGGGATTATCGACATAAAAAAAGCGACCTGAGAGATCAAAATAAAAAACAGATATTTCACCGTTGGTAATCAAAGCGTTCAATATTTAAAAAAAAGACCTATTTTTTAAATCCATCTAGTTTATAGATTATTTTGAAACTTAAAAAAGCAAATTAAAAAGATGATTTGATGATTTGATGATTTGATGATTTGATGATTTGATGATTTGATGATTTGATGATTTGATGATTTGATGATTTGATGATTTGATGATTTGATGATTTGATGATTTGATGATTTGACAAAGTATAAGTGAGTAGATAATAAAAAAACAGGGTCAAGCCCTGTTTTTTGTTTTTTACTACTAAATATTTTTTACTATTAACGTAGCAAAAAACTATTTATAAAGAATTAAAGTGCAATAACATCAGCAGCAGCAGGACCACGTGGGCTATCTTGAATTGAAAATTCAACCTGTTGACCTTCAGCTAATGTTTTAAAACCGTCACCTGAAATTGCAGAAAAGTGTACAAATACATCTTTACTACCATCAGCTGGAGAGATAAAACCAAAACCTTTACTTTCGTTAAACCATTTTACTTGACCTGTTTTCTTAGACATAATCATCTTCCTATTTTAAAAAATTAACATAATACTGAACATTCAGTGAAAACATAAAACTTAGACTACTTATGAACACTTAGAAGGAAGCTGAAGATATCTAATACTCAACTTTTTAGGCTGTATTAGAAAGTACACTACAAACTGCGTATATCAAAATGTTACAAAATAAATCTGCACGTCATATGCCGTACTTATTAACGCATAAATTAACTATTAAAGCAAGCTATCCCTTACTTAAATCTTATTTTTCTCTATTTTATAAAAAATAAGTTAACTAAAAAGGCAGGGAATTCCCTGACTTGATAAAAAATAGAAAGAAATTACTTTCCTGACATCTGTTTAGATTTTTGAATTGTTGCAGCAACAGCATCCATCACAGCAGCTCGAAATCCCCTCTCTTCAAGCACTTGTACCCCTTCAATGGTTGTACCACTTGGCGAACAGACCATATCTTTCAACTCGCCTGGATGTTTGCCCGTCTCAAGTAGTAATTTTGCTGAGCCTAAAACGGTTTGAGCAGCAAATTTATATGCCTGTTTACGTGTTAATCCACCTTTAACTGCACCATCGGCCAATGCTTCAATAAACATAAAGACGAAAGCCGGCGATGAACCACTTGCCCCCCCTACCGCATCAATTTGATATTCAGGTACAACTTCGGTTTTACCGATGCAATCCAAGAGTGTTTTAACCGCGGTTAAATCACTATCTTTCACATTGTCATTTGGGGTAAGTGAACAGATTGCCTCGTTAACTAGTGCTGGCGTATTTGGCATAACTCTAATAATTTTATGCTCTTCACCAATAATTTTGGCAATAGTATCTAAAGTTACCCCAGCAGCAATCGAAACAGTTACCGCGTCTGGTTTTAACGAATCTTTAATCTCTTTTAATACTGATGCAATAATGTTTGGTTTAACACCTATAAAGATAATATCTGATTTTTTAGCTACATCAGATGCGGACTTTTCTATATGCGCACCATAATTTTCATGTAATTTAGAGCTAGTTTCTAGATGTGGGCTATAGAGATAAAATTTAGATCCTGATAAAAGATTGCTAGCTAAAATACCTTTTACAATAGCAGTACCCATATTACCTAATCCGATAAATCCAATATTCTGTTTCATTTTTTAATACCTTTTGTGATGACTAACTGGATATTCTGAACAATTTACATCTAAAAAAGAGATGAGTAATAAGTTACCATTAAAACTCTCTGTTTAAAATCTCTGCATAAATAGATTTTCTATTAAATTTTTTTCATAAAATTAGAATAATGTTTAAATTGATTAATAGAACATATCTAACCCTAAAACATTTTTAAAAAAAGTTAATTATCCTGCATTAGTTGCATACCAAATTGAGCGCCTGTCTGCATCAAACTATATATCTGTTTAATCTTCCCCTCACTTATTAAGTTACTTACTGCGGCTGTATTGATAAGAACCTCAAACTGCGCTTTTCGACCTCCCCCCTCTACAACTAGTTTTTGGCAGATAATAGCTTGTAAACTGTTAGCTAACTGGTGACGAATAAAATCTTGTTGGCTACCATGAAAGAGATCAAGAATGCGATTGATTGTCTGAATTGCTGAGTTGGTATGGAGTGTCGCCAACACAAGATGACCGGTTTCGGCAGCAGTTAAAGCAGCTTTAACTGTCTCCTCTGAACGTATTTCACCTAATAAAATAGTGTCAGGATCTTGCCGTAATAAGCTCTGAAGCGCAGTAGAGAACTGTTTGACTTCGCGCTGCTGAATAAGTGATTGATCATTTTGGTAAATGAACTCAATCGGATCTTCGAGGGTAATAATATGTTTAGCTTCAGTTTGATTGATATATTGAATCAAAGCCGCTAATGTCGTCGATTTACCGCAACCTGTGGCGCCGGTAACTAATATAATCCCCTGCTCTTTATGAATGAGCTCTTTTAACACTTTTGGCGCGTTAATTGCCTCTAAAGTTGGAATCTGCTCCTTAATCACTCGAAACACTGCAGAAATTCCAACTCTCTGATAAAAAATATTAACGCGAAATCGCCCAACTGATGGCATAGTATAGGCAAAATCGAGATCCCCTCGATCATCTAGCTCACTTTTTTGCTGATCATTTAAGAGATGAAGCAAGGCACTTTTTAATTTAAATGGAGCAAGCTGTTCTAATGGTAGACGGCGTAATTTGCCATTCTGACGAATATAGGGGACTTCGTTACTTGAAAGATGCACATCGGATGCATTTTGCGCTACACTGAGCGTTAAAATTGAATTTAACATAGTATTTATTAACTTAGTATTTATTAACTTAGCATTTAGTTTGTCGATGAGAATTAAAATGAATAATGTTTATAACAATATACAGAGAGTAAAAAATAGTATTCAAGAAACAGCCGAAAAATATAACCGTGATTCCAAGGCAATTGAACTTATTGCAGTTAGTAAGACAAAACCTGTGAGCCAGATCGCAGAAGCGATTGAAGCTGGGCAGTTGGCTTTTGGGGAAAACTATGTTCAAGAGGGGATTGAAAAGGTTCACTATTTTCAACAAACCAATCCAAATAACAAACTTATTTGGCACTTTATCGGACCGCTTCAATCCAATAAATGCAAACAGGTTGCAGAAAATTTTGATTGGATGCACACAGTCGATCGCCTCAAAATTGCTCAGCGTCTAAATGACAATCGCCCTGCCCACAAAGGGAAGTTAAACATCTTAATTCAGATCAATATTAGCCAAGAGGAGAGTAAAGCAGGTATCAAACCAGAACAGCTACCTGAACTTGCTGCGCAAATTATGCAACTTCCTAATCTTACATTACGCGGATTAATGGCCATTCCTGAAATAGAGAACGATTTCGAAAAACAGCTAGCAACTTTTCGCAAAATGGATCAATTGTTACAAGATTTAAAACAGTACTATCCAGAGTTAGATACACTCTCAATGGGGATGAGTAACGACATGTCGGCGGCTATCGCAGCAGGCAGTACCATGGTACGAATTGGGAGCGCCATTTTTGGAGCGCGAAACTATTTATGATATATTTTATGCTATATTAAAAAGCTAATTCGTTATGATGAATACTATTTGAGGAGTTATCAATGACATCTCTTTTCTTTTTAGGTAAGACCCTTCTTACAATCTGCCTCTATATTGTGATACTACGTTTATGGATGCAGATGGTGCGGGTTAACTTCTACAACCCGTTTACCCAATTTATTATCCGCATTACGCAACCAATTATAGGGCCTTTACGTCACATTATTCCATCAGTTGGTCGTTTTGATTCAGCAACATGGACTGTTTTATATATTATCGCTTTAATAAAAGTTATCTTTATCTTTAATTTTGTTACAAATGCCTCTTTTTGGAATCTCAGTTACCTTTGGATTGCCTTTTTAGCAATCTTACAAGCAGTTGGCACACTCCTTTTTTGGTTGTTACTTTTCCGCGCTATTCTTAGCTGGGTTATGGCACTAAATCAACGCCCCTCTTATGCTGATGATCTTTTGGCACAGTTAACTGAACCATTAATTGCCCCGATTCGTCGCATAATTCCCCCTATCGGGATGATTGATATCTCCTTTATGATCGTTGTTTTTATCCTCTTTTTCCTAAATATGTTTGCTAAAGATCTCTTTGGTTTAGTTTGGATCTTATTATAAAAGATAGCCCAAAAGGGGAAAACTATCACTAAACTCCTCTACAAGATGTGATCTTCCCAACAGATCACATCTTTCTCATAGACAATACGCCTTTTGACCGAGATCTTCTTTTCATGCATCATCTTTTTATCGCCAGTAATTAAAGGATGCCAATTAGGCAAGCAGCCATTCTCATTAAAATAACGGTAACTACAAGTAACAGGCAACCACTCAATGGTAAGTAGATTTTCGCGGGTTAGTTTGATGCAATCAGGTTCATAATCAAAGCGGGTTGCATAGTGTTTACACTGGCAGGTATTAGAGTCTAAAAGATTACATGCAACATTAGTATATAAAATCTCATCCGTATCGGCATCAATTAATTTATTCAGGCAGCACTGCCCACAACCATCGCATAACTGTTCCCACTCTAAATCAGTCAGTTGATCTAATGTTTTATTCTGCCAAAAAGCGTCACTCATATCTCTAAACTCATCTCTATGTATTTATATCTATGTACTTATATATCTATTTTATTCGATCTATTGGTTCTACTTTAAAATCATCCTCTTTTAACATCTGCAAAAAGAAGCCATCTTTTTCAATTCTCGCTTCAATCTCGGCGGCAGAACATGCGGCAAAATGGCGATTAGGATCTAATAATAGTTTCATAGCAAAAATGGGTTTCCCAAAAATTTTCTGAATCTGCTTTGGAACTGCTGCAAGCCCATTTTCCCCTTCAATATCTTTGTCTAAATAGAGATAACAGTTATCTTTTTTACTACTACGATAGATATAACACCACATTTACTCACCTTTTCATCAATAAAAGATTGACAGCCATTATACGCAATCCCTAAATTGATGCAAAACATAGTATCAACGACCACTATTTCGCAAATTTTTATTGTATTAATGACTGTTATAACGTTTGTAGTTATGATGATAAACGTTATAATGTACCCATTATTAAATGGTATAGATTATTATGACGACCGAAGATTTTTCAACACTTGACTTAGATCCAACTCTAATCAAAAATTTACAAAACCAAAATATTTTAAAACCCACCATTATTCAGCTAGAGACACTCCCTGTTGCTTTAGATGGTAAAGATGTTTTAGGCTCAGCACCAACTGGTACAGGTAAAACATTAGCTTTTCTACTTCCTGCTGTGCAACATCTACTTGATTTTCCACGTCGCAAACCGGGTCCACCGCGCATTTTGATTCTTACGCCAACACGTGAGCTGGCAATGCAGATTGCAGAACAGGCAAAACTGTTAACTGAAGGTACTGGTTTAAGTATTGCCACAATTACAGGTGGTGTTGCATATATGAATCATGCCGAACTCTTTAGTAAAAACCAAGATATTGTTATTGCAACTACTGGTCGTCTACTACAATATATTAAAGAGGAAAATTTTGATTGTCGTGCTGTTGAGATGCTCATATTGGATGAAGCAGATCGCATGCTGGATATGGGATTCTCTCAAGATGTTGAAACTATCTCAGCTGAGACGCGTTGGCGAAAACAGACTTTACTCTTCTCTGCAACACTTGAAGGTGATGGACTACATGATTTTGCTAGTCGCATCCTATCTAATCCGGTCGAGATAAATGCTGATCCATCACGCAAAGAGCGTAAAAAAATTCTACAATTCTATTATCGTGCTGATGATCTTGATCACAAAATAGCACTACTTATTCACCTGCTAAATCAGCCAGAAAGTCAAAAATCAATTGTCTTTGTTCGTAAACGTGAAAAAGTGTATGAGCTTGTTGAAAAACTGCATCATGCAGGTATAGCCAGCTGCTATTTAGAAGGTGAAATGGTTCAGGCTAAACGTAACGAGGCAATCCGTAGAATTAGTGATAATAGCGTAAAAGTTTTAGTGGCAACAGATGTTGCTGCTCGTGGTATAGATATTGATGATATTACGCATGTAATCAACTTTGATGCCCCCCGTACGGCTGATATCTATCTACATCGCATTGGGCGTACAGCGAGAGCAGGAAAAAAAGGGACTGCTATTAGTTTAATTGAAGCACATGACAATGAGTTACTACATAAAATAGAACGTTATATTAAAGAGCCGATCAAAATTAGAACGATAGAGGGACTTCGCCCTAAAACAAAAGCGCCAAAATCGGTAACTAAAAAGAGAGTCTCAAATAAAACAAAATTAAAAAAATCCCTACAAAAAAAAGAGGATGCTAAAAAGAAAAAAGTGAAAATTCGCGATCGTGTCCAAAAAAATAGGGGTAAACCGAAAAAATCAATAAATAAAAACGAACAATTACCGTTAAATCAATAGATAAAACTTATAAAAACAATTGTTTATAACAACTTGGACAACTGCTTTTAATTGCTATAATGCTTAGCAAATTAATATTAACATTAAGTCATAAACTGTTTTAATCTACATATATTAATTTTCTAATCTCTTACCTTCCAGAATATTTTAAAATAGGAGAAGTTTCATGGTATTAGTTACTCGTAAAGCACCTGATTTTACTGCTTCAGCTGTATTAGGCACTGGTGAAATCGTTAATAATTTTAATCTTGAACAACATATTAAAGGTAAATATGCTGTTGTCTTCTTTTGGCCAATGGATTTTACTTTTGTTTGCCCTTCTGAAATTATCGCATTTGATCATCGTTTAGATGAATTTAAAAAACGCAATGTAGAAGTTATTGGGATCTCAATGGACTCTCAATATGTTCACAACGCATGGCGTGAAACTCCGCAAGACAAAGGCGGTATTGGTAAAGTGAGATTCCCAATCGTTGCAGATGTAAAACATGACATTATGCAAGCTTATGGGATTGAACATCCTGAAGCGGGTGTTGCACTTCGTGCTTCATTCTTTATCGACAAATCAGGTATTGTTCGTCATGAAACTGTTAACGACTTACCAATTGGTCGTAATATTGATGAGATGCTACGTATTGTTGATGCATTCCAATTCCATGAAGAGCACGGTGAAGTTTGCCCAGCGCAGTGGACAAAAGGCAAAAACGGTATGAAAGATAGCCCAGATGGTGTTGCAAGCTACTTAAAACAACACGCAAATGAGCTTTAATAGATTTTAATTTTATAAAATTTATTAACTTAAGTTTAAATAAAAAAGCCGAATTAAATTCGGCTTTTTTTATTTTATCTGTTTTTATCTACTGTTTTTATGATTTTTAGCAACTTATATATTTTAGCGTGAATTGAAATCAACCTAAGCAACAATCTTTAATCCAACCACACCAACAACTATTAATGCTAATCCAACTAAACGCTGCCCATTTTTTGATTCATTAAAGAGAAACATATTAGCTAATACTGCGCCAGATGTACCAAGACCAACCCAAACTGGGTAGGCGATACTCAACTCTAAATAGTTGAACGAAAAATAAAGAAAAACAAACGAGAATAAAAATCCACCTATATAAAGTATCAAACGACTAATACTCCCTCTCTTTGAAAATAGTGTTAATCCAACCGAACCTAAAATTTCAAATAGCGATGCTAATAAGATTAATATCCATCCCATATTGATATTCTACCTTTCTGAGTTACTGCAATTATCAGCACATTTTAAGAGGACAACACCTATAACAATTAAAAGAATAAAAATAATTTGTGAAAATTTGATTGTTGTACCAAAAAAGAGTGCATCCATTAAAGTTGTACCTATCGCACCGGCACTAGCAAAAATAGCATAAACTGTACCAGTTGGAATAGATTTGCACGCTTTGGTAAGGCAGGTGAAATCGATAAAGATAAGTATTAAAATAAGAATCCAGTGCCAAAATTCAGTTGCTAACTGAAATCCTAAAACCCAACTTAACTCAAAAAAGCAGGTTAATATCACATAGATCCATGCGCTTTTACGGTGGGCTAATTCACTCATTATTGCGATCCTTTTCGCTCTTGATAAATCGCAATAAGTGCGGTGAAACTCAAAAATATAACCGCTGACCAAAAGATTCCTCGCGGTAAGCCATGATCTAAAATATAACCAAATAGCAGTGGACCTATAGCTCCACCAATATTATAACCGGTCGAAACAATACCAAAAAACCGACCTTCAGCACCACGTGGTGAGATATTACGCACCAACATATCGCGTGAAGGCGCTATAAGACCGGATAAAAAGCCCATCATACCAACAATAATTGTGATTAATATTGCAGAGTATATTGATAAAATGGCTAAAATTAATGCAAGCAAAGCAGTTATGATCAAAGCAACTGCTGCAATTAATCCATGTTTATTGGTGTAATCAGCCATCTGCCCACCAACCAAAACACCTATCGCACTACAGATTAAAAATGCGGTTAATGCGACATTAGCATCTGCTAACGATATACCATATCCAGTTACTAACGCTGAAACGGAGAAGTTTTGTATCGATCCAGTTCCAAGGCTGAGAAGTAAAAATAGAATTAGCATCAACAAGATAGCAGAGATATTTAATTGATATTTAAAACCAGTAGATCTATTTAAAGATTGATTACCTTTTTTAGTTTCAACTATTTTGCTTGAGTCAGTACTCTTTTTTAAAGCATCAGAATTTAAACCATCAATATGGATAGGCTCTTTAATCTCCTCTTTTGCTTTAGGGTACAAAATAGCCGCTGAAACCAATCCAATCACACCACTAACAATAAATGCCAAAGTTACTCCACCTAAATCTGCGGCAAAAAGCATTAAAAACGGTGTTACCGCTGCACCTGCAAATCCGGTAAAAGTGTGGAGCGAAAATGCGCGCCCCATTCTCTTTTCACGAACACATTGCGATAAAATAGCATAATCTGCTGGATGATAGACAGCGTTAGCCAAACCAATTATACCCATCGCAATAATTAACCAAATATAGTGGGTAATCAAACCCAATGATAAAAAAGTGACGCTACCTAAAATCAGTCCGCTTAATAACACCCGTTTAGGTCCCAGTCGATCTACAAAAATTCCAACCGGTGTCTGCGCTAAAGCAGAGACAATATTAAATACACTTATAGCTAAACCAATTTGCACAAAATTTATCTGATTACTACTTAATAACATGATAGGCATTAAGACGGGTAAGACCAACATATGGATATGGCTAACCATATGCGCAACACAGATCTGAAATAGGAGTGAAAACCGAAATCTTTTCATAATAGCTACTTTTATGATATCTATTTTTATACTACAGAGTCTAATGCGACTTTCACGACAACTTTGCGGATAGTGGTAATTTTGTTATCAACAGCACAGAGCGGTTTATGCACTTCGTTAGGATAGAGCACAATAAAATCATCATCATGTAATACAAAAATTGTCTCTTCTTCTGGTGTCTCGATAAATGCAATATCATTTGATGCCAACTTATCTTCAATCACTTTAGTATGCGCAGGCAACGTACTTACCGCCATCCCTTCAGGACCTTTTAAAATAATTTGAATATCAATATATTTTTCATGAAACTCAGGAAAAGCATCCTCAATATGGCGAGAAGTACTGTCAGATAACATCAAAAAAAGCTTATCCCCATCAATATCATAACGCCCAACAGGGGTATTTATATTGATATTGTCTTTAACATATAAGATTGCTTGTTTAATTTTGGCAGGTAAATATGGAACTAACGCTAAATGATTGATATTACCAATAATCATTTTTATTCTCTTTCGTTTAAATTTGGGTAAATAAAGTTATAAATGATAACCGAACATTTTTTGATAAAACGTTATAAAATCTTATCAAATTACGCTTTGATCTTTTTTGAAGGGCTTATTGTAACATAATTAGAGTAAAAATTAGGCTAATTTTTGTTTTAACACAATAGACTATTTAATATTTTTAATACCGTCAAAAAACTGTCAAAAATAATCGGTTTAAATAGGATAATATGAGATCAGATAAAAATAAAAAAGCCTTGTTGAACAAGGCTTAATATCAATTAATGAGACTCTTTAAGATGTTATAAGTTAAGTTTTAATTACTCCCACTCAATCGTAGCTGGTGGTTTTCCACTTATATCATATACCACGCGAGATATGCCGTTTACTTCGTTGATAATTCGATTAGAGACGTGACCTAAAAAGTCATACGGGAGGTGTGCCCAGTGGGCTGTCATGAAATCGATGGTCTCAACTGCGCGTAGTGAAACAACCCAATCATATTTACGTCCATCCCCCATTACACCAACAGATCGAACCGGTAAAAAGACGGTAAATGCTTGACTGACTTTATGGTAGAGATCGGCTTTATAGAGCTCTTCGAT
Source organism: Orbaceae bacterium ESL0721 (assembly GCA_029433365.1). Lineage (GTDB taxonomy): Bacteria > Pseudomonadota > Gammaproteobacteria > Enterobacterales > Orbaceae > Gilliamella. The sequence continues at coordinate 649,649 of JAQTHZ010000002.1, read as the reverse complement.
AAAAATCGCATCAGCTTTGCGTAGAAGATCACAATACTCTTTTTTAACTTCACCAAGCACTCTCACACCAAGACCTGGACCTGGGAATGGGTGACGATAGAGCATTTCATAAGGCAGTCCAAGTTCTAAACCAACTTTACGCACTTCATCTTTAAATAGTTCACGCAGCGGTTCAACTAATCCCATCTTCATATCATCAGGTAGACCACCAACATTATGGTGAGATTTGATCACTTGTGCTTTACCTGTATCAGCAGCAGCTGACTCTATCACATCAGGGTAGATGGTGCCTTGTGCTAACCATTTCACATCTTTTAATTTTGCTGCCTCTTCATCAAATACAGCAATAAATTCACGCCCAATAATTTTACGTTTAGCTTCAGGATCTGATACACCTTTTAAGGCATTTAAGAAGCGATCTTCGGCATTAACAGCGATAATATTTAAACCAAATTTATCACCAAACATCTCAATAACTTGATCCGCTTCATTGAGTCGCAATAAGCCATGATCCACAAAAACACAGGTAAGCTGCTCGCCAATGGCTTGATGGAGTAGTAGTGCAGTAACGGATGAATCAACGCCACCAGATAGACCAAGTAAAACTTTATCTTTACCTACCTTCTCTCTAATTTTATCAATAGCATCTGTAATAATTGATGATGGGGTCCACAGTTTTTCACAATGGCAGATATCAATAGCAAAACGTTCTAATAGATCGTGACCTTTAACTGTATGTGTCACTTCTGGGTGGAATTGGACGCCATAAAACTCTCTTTCATCATCGGCTATAATAGCAAAAGGGCAGCTCTCGGTACGTCCAATAATTGAAAAGTTATCAGGGATGGCTGTCACTTTATCGCCATGGCTCATCCAGACATCAAGTTGATTTTCGCCTTGGCTATTTTGGCTATCAAAAATCCCATCGGTTAATTTAGATGATCCGACAATATCTACTTTAGCATAACCAAATTCACGTTTATCGGAACCTGTAACTTGCCCATTTTGACCAACTTGTATCGCCATAGTCTGCATACCATAACAGATACCAAGTACTGGCACGCCTGCACTAAAGACATATTCAGGTGCACGGGGGCTATTTTCTTCGGTCGTACTCTCTGGGCTTCCTGATAAGATAATACCTTTAGGATTAAACTGTTTAATTTTTTCAGCAGATACATCCCACGGCCAAAGTTCACAATATACGCCGATTTCACGAATACGGCGCGCAATAAGTTGGGTCACTTGCGAACCGAAATCAAGAATCAATATGCGCTGCTGGTGGATATCTTTTTTCATTAATCGTTTTTCCTAAAAATTGTGATTAAATAACTCATTCTCAAGCCTATTTTTCAGATAAATAAATAGACTCTTTTTTAAAAAGAGAATAAACGGCGTATTTTACCATCATAACTCTGAAAATAAACAAAATTGTTTAGAAGTTACTAAACAAAGTTTACTAAACTTTGTCTTTTATCATTAAATAACATAATTCAAACAATAGATGAAACGGTTTGCACCATCAATATATTAGTTAAAAATTGTTTTATAAAATTAGAGGATGAAGAGATAAAAAACTTTATGATTTAAATTATTAATTGAGATGACAAAATTTGATAATGAAGTGAGATGATCAATTAAGAATGACTATTTTTGATTCAAATACATCTATTAAAATAAACATTGGCAGGAGTCTCCTACCAATGTTTTAGGGTTTAATGGTTATTTATCTTGCACTGCTTGAATTGCAGTTAATGCGATTGTGTAAACAATATCATCAACTAATGCACCACGAGATAGGTCATTTACTGGTTTACGCATACCTTGCAGCATCGGACCAATTGAGACCAAATCAGCTGATCGTTGTACCGCTTTATAGGTGGTATTACCAGTATTAAGATCAGGGAAGATAAAGACAGTTGCTTTACCTGCCACTTTCGAATTTGGCGCTTTAGATTTAGCAACATCAGGCATCACTGCTGCATCATACTGAAGTGGTCCATCGATCATTAAATCAGGACGTTTCTCTTGTGCAATACGGGTTGCCTCTTTCACCTTCTCAACATCGGCACCTTGCCCTGAACTACCAGTTGAGTAGGAGATCATAGCAACACGTGGTTCGATACCAAATGCAATAGCGGTATCTGCTGATTGAATAGCAATTTCAGCTAACTCATTCGCATTCGGATCTGGATTAATCGCACAGTCACCATAAATGTAAACTTGGTTAGGCATCAACATAAAGAATACAGATGAGACCAGCGAGCTACCCGGTGCAGTTTTAATAATCTGAAGCGGCGGACGAATGGTATTAGCAGTTGTATGCACAGCACCAGATACTAAACCATCTACTTCATTACATTCCAACATCATGGTACCAAGGACAACATTATCAGCAAGCTGTTCACGTGCCATCACATCAGTCATACCTTTGTTTTTACGTAGTTCGACTAAACGTGGAACATATTTTTCACGGATTACATCGGGATCAAGAATTTTAATACCATGACCTAAAGTTACACCTTGTGCAGCTGCAACTTTACGGATCTCATCAGGTTTACCTAATAAAACACAGTTAGCAATAGCTCTTTCAGCACAAATTGCGGCTGCTTTAATGGTTCTTGGTTCATCACCTTCTGGTAAAACAATCGTTTTATCAGCTCTACGCGCAAGTTCAGTTAATTGGTAACGGAAGGCAGGTGGAGAGAGACGACGAACAGAGTCAACTACGCTATTTAATGATTTGATCCACTCGCTATCAATATGATCAGCCATGAAATTTTGCGTCTCTTCCATACGCTCTTTATCATCGACTGGAATTTCTAAATTAAACTGCTGTAAATTAATCGATGTTTGGAAGGTATTTGTCTTCACAGTAAAGATCGGTAAACCGGTATCAAATGCGTGTTGACATAGACGATGGACTTTTTCATCAATCTCATAACCACCAGTAAGGAGTACCCCACCAATTGCAACGCCATTCATTGCCGCTAAACTGATGGTTACCAGCACATCTGAACGATCGGCTGACGTAACAAGTAACGCATTTGGTTGTAGATGGGTAATAATATTAGGAACACTACGTGAACAGAAAGAGATATGTTTGATACGACGCTCTTCAATCTTACCTTTATTAATCACTTTCGCATCAAAATGTTTTGCGATATCAGAAGCACGGCAAGCACTTAAATCCATATTCCAAGGAATTGCACCAAGTATAGGGAGTGGGCTATTCTCATTTAACTCATCGATCGTCACCTTTTTATCACCAAATTTAGGTGTATGGTAGATCTCGGCCACATCAGGACGGACTAAAGATTGCTCTTCAATTGGTGCATTAATTTTATTAACAATCACACCCTTAATCTTATCACTTTTGATACCACCAAAATTGGCACGCGCAATCTCGATACGATCTCGAAGCTGGGCAGGTGTATCAGAACCCATATTCATAACAAGGATGATCTCGGCACCTAACGTTTTCGCGATATCATTATTTAACTCATTAGCAAATGGGTAATCAACTGTTGGCACAATACCTTCAACTAAAACTACATCCGCATCTTTAGTATTCTCTGCATAGAGCGCAATAATCTCTTCCATTAAAATATCTTGTTTATTAAGACCAAGCAGACTCTCTACATGGCTCATTTTTAATGGTGTGATAGTTGGAATTGAGGTGTTATGGCTAATTAAGGTAGTGGTATTATCTGGAGCATCACCGCCAGCACGTGGCTGTGCAACTGGTTTAAAGAAACTTAATTTAATACCTTGGCGCTCCATTGCGCGGACTACACCAAGACTCACACCTGTTAATCCGACATTGGTTCCTGTTGGAATTAACATAATTGTTCGAGACATATTCATTCCCTCTTAATCTATTTTTATATAATAAGAAATTCAGAAAAAACAAAACCGCCAACTGGCGGTTTTAGATATTAACTAAGCAGTAAGACGCGCTGCATCTTGTGCAATAACGAGCTCTTCATTAGTTGGAATAACAAACACTTTCGGTGTACCTGGTTTATTGATCTCACCTTCATTACCAAAACGGGCAGCGAGGTTTTTATCTTGATCAATTTCAAAACCAAGAATAGCTAATTTTTTCATAGCCATACGGCGAACTTCTTCTGAATTCTCACCAATACCACCGGTAAATACAATCGCATCTAAACGTCCATCTAATAACATACTGTAACCACCAATATATTTTACAAGACGGTGAACAAAGACATCTAACGCATTTTTTGCTCGTTCATCAGTATTATAATGGTCAGTCACATAACGGCAGTCACTGCTCTCCTCTGTCAGACCTAAAAAGCCCGATTTTTTGTTTAGAAGATTATTAACATCAGCAACAGACATTTTAAGATTATCATGCAAAAAGAACATAATTGCCGGATCGATATCACCACTACGGGTACCCATCACTAACCCTTCTAGAGGCGTTAATCCCATAGAAGTCTCTATACTTTTACCATTTTTTACTGCTGTAATTGATGAACCATTACCCAAATGGCAAGTGATCACATTTGTCTCTTCAACCGGTTTATTTAAAAGCTCAGCCGCTTTACGACTTACATAGTAGTGACTTGTACCATGTGCCCCATAACGACGCACACCATGTTTAGTATATAAATCATAAGGAATAGCGTAGAGATATGCCTCTTTTGGCATTGTGGTATGGAATGCAGTATCAAACACAGCCACATTCTTATTTTTTAAGTGTGGAAATGCTGCAAATGCTTCAGCAATACCGATTAGATGTGCTGGGTTATGTAACGGTGCAAAAGCAGCGGCATCTTCGATACCTTTAATAACGCTATCATCAATAATAACAGAGTGAGTATACTTTTCGCCACCATGCACAATACGGTGACCAATTGCTTCAATACTATCTAATAATTCAGGTTTTTTAGGGAAAATCGTATTAACGATAAATTGAATTGCTTCGCGGTGGGCTGCACCAGCACCTAATGACGCTTCACCTTTTTCACCATCAAGTTTCCACTTAATACGTGCATCAGGAAGATTAAAACATTCAGCCAAACCAGATAAAAAAACTTCTGCGGTTTGAGGATTGATAATGGCAAACTTTAAGGAGGAACTTCCACAGTTAAGAACGAGGACATTATTACTTGATGACATAGTAATTCCTATATGATTTTAATAAATATTGTTAATAAAAAAGATACCTAATATATTACAATCTAAACACATATTTTTGATGATCAATGTGATTACTTTCAGGTCGCTTTTGATATCTTCACTTTTGCGATAAAATAGATAAAACGCCTAATTTAGGATGGCGACATTTTATGACAATAAATAGAGAATGTCGAGGCTAACTCAGCCATTATGATTTTCATATTTCACCATTAAAAGAGATAAATAGAATAGATGAATGTAGTCAAAATTTTTAAAACTGGACAGCAATACATGCGCCTTTGCCCTCAAGACAAAAGATTAGCGACTTCATTCCCAGAGATCAAAATCATCAACTATATTAAATTAGCTAATAGATATCTCCCACCTGCAGTTATCGCACTCTTTTTATGGCAATACTTTATGCATGCACCAATAGCCATAATAGTTGTTACAGCGCTATTTGCGCTAAGCTTACCACTTCAAGGGATTTTATGGTTAGGTAGACGAGCATTATCCCCTCTACCGCTCACCTTACTAAGTATGTATAACCAGTTACAACAGCAGTTGATAACCAAAAACATCATCCCTAAAACAAAACCAACCGCTAAAGATCTCAATTTCATTGAATTTATCAAACTACTTAATTTAGCCAAAACCCATTTAGGCAGCTACTTTGGTGATAATGATAATGATAATGATAGTAATGGTAGAACTGTTAATAACGACAGCGACCACAATAAGTCGTGAAAACAAAATTCAACTAGCGGGTAAATTTTTTAATTTTAACTGTTTTTATGGTTTTTATTTAAAAGATTAAAATCTTAATCGATAAAAAATGGAAATAAGTTCAATGCTGACAACTCACCCACTCTTAACTAGATTAAAACAGCAGATTGAAGAGCTTGAACAGCAAGTTAATAGAAGTAATTTGAACCATAATCACGAACGCTATTTTGATCCACACCTCTTTGATAGGCCTGAGAGTAACGATAGTAAAATCGACTACCTCAATAGCATAAAAGCGAGCTATCGCGCTTTAGCAGATTCCGTTATAAAAGAGGATCACGCTAAAACCGCTTTTTTATCTGAGATGCTGATTAACCAAATTTCAGCATTAACCCGCGAAGTTGCAACACACCATCTACGCATAGAGGAGCCTGCCCCCATCTATGAATCAATCTCACAAAAACATGCGCGCCATCTCGACTATTTACGCCGTTTGCAAGAGATGAAATTTGAACTCGAGCTCGAATCTGATTCAATTGATTATATTAAAATCGCCACCATCGATAACCGTATCTATCGTTGTCAACAGGCGTTAAAAAAGATTGAGGCTGAGATGGAAAAAGCGGAGATCATCGCCTAAATTAGCCAGCTCTCCCAATAATATTTATATCTAAAAGTCATATCAATATATGATTTAATTCGTATTAAGATTATGAGGCAACTTATATAATTGTAGTTTTATAAAACAGTAGTGATGAATAATAGTTGTTTTAAGTAGTTTAAGATAGTTTTTAGATAATAGTAGTGAAGATGTTTCAAACACATAAATAAGGAATCTATTATGAGTAAAATATTTGACGATAATTCACAAACTATTGGACATACACCATTAGTAAGATTAAAACATTTCGGCAACGGCAATATTTTAGCCAAAATAGAGTCACGTAATCCCAGCTTTAGCGTAAAATGTCGCATTGCATCCAACATGATTTGGGATGCAGAAAAGCGAGGACTCCTCACACCTGATGTCGAACTGGTTGAACCAACTAGTGGTAATACAGGTATCGCTTTAGCCGCAGTAGCTGCCGCAAGAGGCTATAAACTTACCTTAACCATGCCAGAGAGCATGAGCATAGAGCGCCGTAAACTACTCAAAGTTTTAGGTGCAAATTTAATCTTAACTGATGCAGCTAAAGGGATGAAAGGATCAATTGAAAAGGCAGAAGAGTTAGTTGCAAACGATCCCAAGCATACCCTAATGCTCCAACAATTTAGTAACCCCGCTAACCCTGAAATCCATGAAAAAACGACTGGACCAGAAATTTGGCAAGATAGTGACGGTAATATCGATATTTTTATTGCTGGAGTTGGGACTGGCGGAACCTTTACTGGCGTTACTCGATATCTAAAAAATCAGCAAGGTAAAAAAATTACCGCCGTTGCGGTGGAACCAAGTAGTTCACCAGTTATTGCACAGGCGCTAGCAGGTCAACCACTACAACCTGGACCTCATAAGATCCAAGGTATTGGCGCCGGTTTTATTCCTGAAAATCTTGATCTCAGTTTGATAGATCTTGTTGAGGGGGTCTCGAATGAAGATGCGATTAATACCGCTCGCAAAGTGATGGAAAAAGAGGGAATTTTAGTCGGTATCTCATCAGGTGCTGCTGTTTTTGTCGCCGATAAATTGGCTAAACTGCCCGAAAACAGAGATAAAACTATTGTGGTTATTTTACCGTCATCGGGTGAACGTTATTTAAGTACTGATCTTTTTCTCAACATAAATTAAACAACCTATTTCATATGTAACTACTCAAACAGTATCGCATTGAAATAATTTTTATAATTTTTTCAATGCGATACAGAATAAAATATTAAATAAGCTCAGCACGGTATTAGATTGTAAAAATGTCTGGCTCTCTATTTTTTCTTTTTCTTCTTTGAATTTTTCTTCTTTGAATTTTTATTCTGTAATTTTTGCTGTTTTAACTCTTGAACTCTTTTTACTTGATGCGCTTTTTTGCGTTCTTTCTCTTTAATTTCTTTACTGAAGTTATATTCTGATAAATCGGGATCGATAGAATTATCTAAATCATTTTTTAGGAAAAAGCTTATCAATAACAAAATCAAATATAATATAACAGTACCTACTATCATTACTATACTGTAATATTTGAGGAATTCAAAAAAACTAAGTTCTGATGAATAACGTGAATGATAAGAATTAGAATAAAAACGAGTATAAGGACGAGAATAAGAACGATAATAGCTAGAAGATATAATATTGGTAAAAGATGATAAAATCCCAAACAGAGTGTTATATATGAAGAGCATATTTTCTATCTACAGAAATATAATAATAAAATCTTTTTTAAGATCTATTTTTTATTAGTTTTAATTTGGTCGTATTTTATACTCTTTTTTATTTAGAGATTCAATAACTTTTGGGTCTATTACTACAAAATTTTATTATTTGAGATTTAAGTCACTTTTGATGATCTTTACCGCTCATACTGAATACAAAAATGTTGATAAGCATGTAAGGTTGCTATCCGTCCACGCGGGGTACGTTGAATAAAACCTTGTTGAATTAAAAATGGCTCTAACACATCTTCAATCGTTTCGCGCTCTTCGCCAATTGCTGCGGCTAAATTATCTAATCCAACTGGTCCACCCATAAACTTTTCAATAATGGCAAGTAACAATTTACGATCCATAAAATCAAAACCTTCGGTATCTACATCAAGCATATCTAACGCTTTAATAGCAATATCGGCATCAATCATACCGCTTGATTTTACTTCAGCATAATCACGAACACGTCTTAACAGTCGATTAGCGATACGGGGCGTACCGCGAGATCGTTTAGCAATATGGTAAGCCCCCTCTTTCGAGAGAGTTATCCCTAAAAATTTAGCACTTCGGCTCACTATATATTCAAGATCTTCAACTTGATAGAACTCTAATCGCTGCACAATACCAAAACGGTCACGCAGTGGAGATGTTAAGGAGCCAGCTTTAGTGGTAGCGCCAACTAAAGTGAATGGTGGGAGATCAATCTTAATTGAACGAGCTGCGGGTCCCTCGCCAATCATAATGTCTAACTGATAATCCTCCATTGCAGGATAGAGAATCTCCTCGACAACAGGTGAGAGGCGATGAATTTCATCAATAAAGAGGAGATCATTAGGTTCAAGATTGGTGAGCATAGCGGCTAGATCACCCGCTTTCTCTAAAACTGGACCAGAAGTAGTACGCAAATTAACATTTAACTCATTAGCAAGAATATTGGCTAAAGTGGTTTTACCAAGACCAGGAGGACCAAATATAAGCACATGATCTAATGCATCACCGCGCTGTTTAGCTGCTTGAATAAAAATTTGCATCTGATCACGTACATGAGGTTGCCCAATATATTCATTAAGATACTTTGGGCGAATAGCGCGATCTAAACTCTCTTCCTCTTTTCGTACTTGGGGGGCGATTAAACGATCAGCTTCAATCATATCTATTCCTTTATAATGCTGCCTTTAATGCTTCACGAATCAGTGCTTCGCAATCCATATCTGGTTGAATCACTTTACCAATGATGCGACTTGCCTCTTGCGGTTTATAGCCTAAAGCGATCAGTGCTGAAACAGCTTCATTTTCTATATGATTTGTAGAGTGCTTTTCACCCACTTTTTGGATAGGTTCATCGATGCTGGTTGATATATTTTTGATACGATCTTTCATCTCAACAATCAGGCGCTCAGCTGTTTTACGCCCAACGCCCGGTAATTTAATCAGTGTTGTCAGCTCATTAAATTCCACTGCATGCAAAAATTGCGCAGCCGACATACCAGATAAGATAGCAAGTGCAAGTTTTGGACCAACTCCATTTACTTTAATTAATTCACGAAAAAGTTCACGTTCACGCTCATTATTAAAACCATAGAGGATCTGGGCATCTTCACGAACCACAAAATGGGTTAAAACAATGACTTCTTGACCATTATCAGGAAGTTCATAAAAACAGGTCATCGGCATAAAAACATCATAACCAACACCGCCTACCTCAATAAGCACTCTAGGTGGTTGTTTTTCGATAACTTTTCCTCGCAAACGTCCTATCACAATCTATCCTTTTTATTAAAATGAGATCGCAGGTAGTTTACCTGATATGACAAAAATTATAAAGATGTAACTGTATAAATAGACAGATTATGAAGGGTGACTATCAGCAATTTTTCTGTTTATTTAGGTTAATATCAACTCTAAAACACTCTTTCTTTAAAACACGCAACCCTAAAACATTTTAAGCCTAAAACATTGTCATTTTAAATAATGGTCATTTTAAAAGATGGTCGATTAAAACGTTGTCATCTTAAAACTTAGCCGGTTTAAAATATGGTTGGTTTAAATCATAGTCGGTCTAAAACATTGTTGCTATAAAACATAGTTATAAAATATAGTTATAAAACATAGTTATAAAACATAGTTATAAAAAAACAGAGCTAAGTAAGCTCTGTTTTTTGGAATCGATCTAAAATGGCATTTTAAAACCAGGTGGGAGTTGCATACCACCGGTCACTTGCGCCATCTTCTCTTTTTGGGACTCATCTAATCGGCGACTTGCATCATTATATGCTGCCGCAATCAGATCCTCTAACATCTCTTTATCATCTTCTGTTACTAGCGATGGATCAATCTCAACCCGTTTGCAACTATGCGCACCATTAACTGTCACTTTTACAAGTCCGGCACCAGATTCACCCACTACTTCCATTTTTGCAATCTCTTCCTGAACTTGCTGCATTCTTGCTTGCATCTGCTGGGCTTGCTTCATCAAATTACCAAGTCCACCCTTTCCACCTGAAAACATATCTATTCCTCATGATTAATTTAATAGTGCGAATTATACAGGACGAATACTCTCTTCATCAATCTGCGCTTCAAAAAATTGACATATCAGAGCCACTTTTTCATCTTGATGAATCTCTGTTTTCGCCGCTTTTAACTTCTCTTGATATAACGCTTCGCGCTGCTCTATTGGCGTTTTATGATCCAAACTATCATCAATTACAACTGACAATTTAATTGGGCGATTACGCACTTTTGCGAGCGCCTGTTCCAATTTTTTTAGATTATCCGGTGAGTTCGTTAAGTAGTGAACGGATGATCGCATATGTAAAACTAGCTCTGTCTCATCAATCTGCTCTACGAAAGAGTTAACCGCAATCTGTTTTACTAACGGCGGGACTGATAACTTTTCGATCTCACCACACCATGCATCTTTGCTTGCCATTTCAGCAATCAATTTTTGGGTCATTTCGGCGGTTTTATCGCCAGTAAGTGAAGCAATAAACGCTTTTGTATCTATCTCATCTTTAGTCTCGATAACTGTTTTAGCTTGCCACTGATAATTCTCAGCAGTCATCTCCTCTTCACAATCATCAATATCTCTACCCTCTACAGCGAGATCACTGTTAACACTTTTATTACTCTTATCGCTTTTATTACTAATATCGTTTTTATTACTAATATTGTTTTTATTGCTAATATCGTTTTTAAAAGTCGGTTGCAAAGTAGAAGCTTGATGCGTCTTTGCTACCGTTTCAGACTTTTTTCGCTTCTGCTCCTCTTTAATCAACTGCTCACGCATCGCTAAGATATTTTTAGTGCTTATTGGCACTTCATCTGGTAGCGAGTTTACCGTCGTGGAAGGCGCTGACTCTAATGATTCTGCCTCAGTCGTTGCTACATTTTGCGCAACTGTTGGCGTGCTCTTCTTCTCAGTTGATTTAGTTGATTTAGTTGATTCAGTTGCTAAGATAGATTTTGTTGCCGATTGGTTAACAGCATGCTTAGTAGATTCTGGATCAGATTGGGGGATCGATTGCGGTGGCGTTGACTCAGTTACCGGTTTAGGTAGAAAAGCCAATGCACGCAAAAAGCTCATCTCGACACCCATTTTTTTATCTGGCGCAAAAGCTAACTCTTTTCGTCCCATTAACAGAATCTGATAAAAAAGCTGGAGATCATTAGGAGCGATATTTTTAGCTAAAAACTGAATCTGCTCTTCACTATCACCATAATCACCAACTGCTGTTGGAACGATCTGCAAAAGAGCAATCTGATGCAGTAAAACAATCGTTTCAGAGAGAAGACTATCCCAATCCACCCCTTGCATCGCAGCTGCTTCAAGCTGCTGCATTAAAGCCGATCCTTCACCGCGATAGAGCGCCTCTACAAGGGCAAATGGCACTCTCCTATCTAAGGTACCTAGCATAGTGGTGACAGAGCTGGTACCAACCTGCCCATTACCTAACGCTATCGCCTGATCAGTAAGACTTAAGGCATCACGCATACTTCCATTGGCCGCTTTAGCTAATAGCTGTACCGCTTTAGGTTCACTACTAATCTGCTCTGATTCTAAAATGTGCATTAATTGATTATTAATTAACGTGGTATCAAGAACATTTAGATGAAGATGGAGGCAGCGCGATAAAATGGTGATCGGTAATTTCTGTGGATCAGTTGTCGCTAAAAGGAATTTAACATGCTCTGGCGGCTCTTCTAACGTTTTTAGCAGTGCATTAAAACTGCTACGCGACAACATATGTACTTCATCAATCAGATAGATCTTAAAACGCCCTTTGGTTGGCAGATACTGAATATTATCAAGAATTTCACGCGTATCTTCCACTTTTGTGCGTGAGGCAGCATCAATCTCTAGCAGATCAACAAAGCGACCCTGCTCAATATCACGGCAGTTATCACACTTACCGCACGGCGTTGCAGTAACGCCAGTCTCACAGTTCAAACATTTTGCCAATAATCTTGCAATCGATGTTTTACCCACACCACGAGTGCCAGAAAAGAGATAAGCGTGATGGATACGACCAAGGGAGAGTGCATTTGATAAAATCGTCAAGACATGTTCCTGACCGACAACATCAGAAAAAGAGTTAGGACGCCATTTACGCGCGAGGACTTGATAACTCATAATCACCATAATCAATTGCCAAATAAATTGGCGTTTATCATACCATAAAGTGGCTAGAGTCGGTGAGAAAATCGTTTTAATTTAAGGACGGCAGATTGTACTTAAGATAAAAAAATCAGCCCTGATCTTCATCAAAACGTTGAATTAAATTAATCGATCACCGTCAATTTACGGTACTCATCATAAGCAAAGTGATCTGTCATACCACTAATATAGTCTTGGAGCAGACGACACCGATAGTAAAATTCTAGGCAAGCAAAATCTGCTTGCGTCCGATCTAGCTCATCAACAGCTTGCCTATAAGCGGCGCTATATTTAGCCGATATTTTATGATACAACCGCGTTTCAATCGGGTAGTTTTTATGGTTTTGTGACTCAACCAATTGAATAAAATCTTCGACCGGAATATCTAATAGTGGGCTGTAGATATCCAACAGACCGCTTATAATTCGGTTACCTTGTAGTTCAAGATTTTCAACAGATTCATGGTTAAACACATGCTCAAAACCGACACGCTTAAATATGTTAAGTAACTTATATTCTGCCCCGCGATCTTCAAGTAGAGCGTGGTTAAATGATCCGTGGTAAATCGCTTCAATATTTTCAATAAATCGCTCTGCCGCATGGGGAACTAACTGCCCAATGGTATTAACGCGTAAATACATAAAAAACTGGTCAATACCGATGGCATTAAATCCCTCTTTTTGTAGTTTTTTATAAGGGCGCTCAACAACCAGATCAAACAGATCCCCTTTTTGGATAGGACCCCACGCATCAGCTAAATGGTGGTAGAGCTGACGAACCGTTAAAATCTTCTTCTCAACCGCATCTTCAAGATCAGCAATACAGTATGAGATATCATCAGCTGCCTCCATAATGTAGGTGAAGGGGTAACGGTAAAATGGTTTAATGGCGAGCTTATCACATAAAGTATTAATAAAAGATTCTTCAGAGAGGTAATAGCCCGGTTTTTTCATCAAATAGTCAAACTCTTTCGGTATTGCTGCTGACCAGTAAGCCGGTTTAGTATATTTTAAAATTGCCGCAATTTGCGAGTAGGTAAGGTTGAGGCGAAGAATTGAGTGCACCAATCTAATCGCCTGTGCATTGCCTTCAAAATGGCAGAGATCATAGCGCATCTTCTGTTTTAAATCAGCAAGATAGGCGGAATCACCATGCTGTTCAGCTAACACACCATAATAGGTAGCGGGTAGATTTTGCGTTAATCCATGATGAGAGAGGAGCGGATTATGGGGCAAGCTTTCAGCCAATAGTCTAGCAGAGAACCACTGATTAATTGCCGCTTCGCCAAAGTGACCAAAAGGGGGATTGCCAATGTCATGCATCAGGCAAGCCATCTCAACAATGCTCTCAATTGGGGTAATCCACTTCGTCAAACCAAGTTGATTTAACTTTCCGCGCTGCTGTAGCCGATCAATAATCTCTTTTACAATATGGCGGCCAACCTGCTGAACCTCCATCGAATGAGTTAAACGCGTCCTTACAACCGCATTACGTTCAAGTGGGAAGACTTGGGTTTTCTGCTGCAAGCGCCGAATTGCCGCTGAGTTAATAATTCGACCACGATCACTCTCAAAACAGCGCACAATTTTATACTCATCGCCTAGATTATCACTGTTATTACCAACATAACGGCTATAGTTAAGTTTATGGCTAAAATTGATCATGGCAACTCCTTATACTCATTTCGGCACTGCTTCATAAATTTTTATCTATTATAGATTAATTTTATGGTTACTACTTTTTATAACTACTTATCTTTAAAGCTACTTGCCTTTTTAGGCACATCTCTTTATAAATTTATAGTTTTGTTTTTGCCCACGCTATCGCTGTTTGATACTGCTCTGTTGGTAAAGTGAGTGAATCAAGCGCCTCTATCAGTAGAGCTCTATCATGGTGAGTAAGATTGAGATGCCCCACTTTCCGCCCTGCTCTCACCTCTTTATCATACCAATGGAGATGGACTAAAGGGTTGGTGAGCCAGCTGTAGTTAAGTGGCGTCCCAATCAGATTAACCATCACAGATGGCGAAGTGACAACGGGTTTAACCATCGGTAGATCGAGAATAGCACGTAGATGCAGCTCAAACTGACTTATCGATGCCCCATTTTGGGTCCAGTGTCCACTATTATGGACGCGCGGCGCCAGTTCATTGATGATCAGCTCATCCCCCACCACAAAACACTCCATCGCCATAACACCGACATACTGCAACCTATCCATAATCTTGCTGAGCATCATCTCCGCTTTTTGTTGCATGGCTAAATTTTCCGCCGGCAGGACTACACTCATCTTTAAGATACCCTCTTGCTGAAGATTATTGGTGAGTGGATAAAATACCGTCTTACCGTCATGACTTCGCGCACCAACAAGGGAGATTTCGCTATCAAAGGGCACCGCCTCCTCAACAATTGCCTGTTGATAGATTTCGGCAGGAATCTCCCTTATCTCATTTTTGGTGATACGCCACTGCCCACGACCGTCATAGCCACCGGTTCGCCTCTTCACAATTAAGAGATCACCTAGATTAGCAAAATGATCTGCCCACTCATTTGTTAACAGATGCCATTTAGCAGTAGGCAGATTAAGCTCATCTAGTAGCTCTTTTTGGGTTAAACGGTCAGCAATAAGGGGGAAGATGTCACGATTAATAAAGTGGGGATGTTTTGCCAGAATCTGGGTAAATGGGGTATCAGCCCAACGCTCAATCTCAGCAGTAATAACAGAATTTTCATAAGGAATCATTGTCGGATCTTGATCAACACCAACAGGAAAGAGCGCAATACCGAGTGGCTCACCTGCCTGTTTTAACATTCTACCAAGTTGACCATTCCCTAACACACAGACAGATTTTAGATGCATGAGGTCTCTCTCCTTTTAGACTCTTGGATCTGGGTGGTTTAATACTTCATTCGATTGCTGTTCACGCCAAGAGATTAAGCGCGCAAAGAGTTGATTATCATGCAGGGATAAGATCTGCGCAGCAAATAGTGCAGCATTAGCGGCACCTGCTTTACCAATGGCTAAAGTCCCAACGGGAATACCTCTTGGCATCTGCACAATGGAGTAGAGACTATCAACACCACTTAATGCGGCGCTCTGCACAGGCACACCCAAAACAGGCACCACGGTTTTAGCTGCCAACATCCCTGGTAGATGAGCTGCACCGCCTGCTCCAGCAATTATTACCTCGATGCCGTTAATTTTAGCCTGTTCGGCAAACTGAAAAAGCTTATCAGGAGTGCGGTGTGCGGAGATGATCTCGACATGATAAGGTACGGTTAACTCATCCAAAATCTCTGCCGCATACTGCATAGTACTCCAATCACTTTTGGATCCCATAACAATGGCAATTTTGGTCTGTCTATCACAACAATTTAATGGAGGGGTTTTATGATCTGCTGTTTGGTCTGATGAACTGTTTACTATAATTGGTTTATGTTTATGAGAAGAAGTCATTTGCATAAAATTATCAATAGCCAAAGGTGAACAGAGTATACACCATAAGCGCTACAATCGATAGTAATCAACTCTATTTTAATAGATAGTTATTTGCAAATTAAACAGCTGATAATATAGTTTAAATAAGCCACTTTTCTTATTTGATTAAAGCAGACTGCAATACACCACAAGATTATCAATATGGCTTTCCTGCAATTTATAAATAATTTATGAGATTTAGTTAACAAATCCGTAATATGCCTCACAATTTTTTAAGATGAGAATAGTTTTCACTTCAAACCCTAAAACATTCATATATAAACTTCAAATATACCCAATGTTTTAGGGTTTAAATATTGTTTATTGATACTGTTAAGATATACCATTATGTCGTATCACATTTTGATACCAGTAGAAGCTATCTTTTTTGATTCGGCGTAGATCTTTTAGATCACTATCATCACGATTTACATAGACAAAGCCATACCGTTTTTTAAAACCTTGGTGTGAGCTTAATAGATCAATAACCGACCATGGGCAGTAACCAAACAGCTCAACCCCATCTTGCATGGCATCGTAACAGGCTAAGATATGCTGTTTAATATAGTCGATGCGGTAATCATCATGGATTTTATCATCATCGGTTAACTCATCAGGGGTGCCTAAGCCGTTTTCGGTGACAATTAAAGGGAGGCGGTACTGGCGGTAATACTCATTCAACACTAACCGTAATCCCATCGGGTCGATCTGCGCGCCATAAGCAGATGCCACTAAATTAGGATTTTTTTCAATTTTAAAATAGCCATATAGGTCAAAATCGATATCGTTTACTTTGGTTCCAACTGGGTGATCTTGGTCAGCAGGGAGGTAACTTGCCACCAGTGTACGGTAGTAGTTAGCAGCAATAAAATCGGGTTTAGCCTGTTTAAGTACCACACCATCTTCTGGCGCAGTTATTGGGTAGATCCCGCACTTTTTAAGGTAATTTTTATAGTAACCGGGGTAGTCGCCAAAACAGTACATCTCTAACGCGTAGTTGGTTTTAAAATTATCATTCATTTTTGCAGCCCAGATATCCTCTGGTTTATTGCTGCTTGGGTAGGTCATGGTTGAGGATACTGCAGGTCCAATTTGGCAATTTTCAACCATTGCATGACAATCATTGGTTGCGTAGGCGTGCGCGACAAACATATTATAGTCCATCTGCGCTCTGACTCTTTCAATATCTTCAGGTTTCGTATGATACATATTCATACGCTCATTTACCCGAATCATTAAATTCTGCTCATTGTTCACCTGCCATATTTTAACGCGATCCCCAAAGGCGCGATAACAGGTCTGCGCATACCGTCTAAATGCGTCAATGCAGGCTCTATCTTCCCATCCGTTATACTTTTCAACTAACGCAAAAGGGAGATCAAAGTGGTAGAGGGTAACTAGCGGTTTGATCCCGTTTTTAATCAGTAGATCAATCACCTTATTATAAAAATCGATCCCCGCTTGATTAATTTCACCATCGCCATCGGGAATAATTCTTGCCCATGAGATTGAAAATCGATACGCCTTTAAGCCAAGCTCCTTAAATAGTTTAATATCCTCTTCATAGCGGTGATAAAAGTCACTGGCAACTTTGCTATCGGCTTGGAGATGCGAGCGCTGGAATGAGTTATAGTCAGCAACTGTAACCCCTTTGCCATCTTCATTCCAGCCACCTTCGATCTGAAAGGCTGATGAAGAGGCACCCCATAAAAAATTGTCTGG
The DNA here is from genome assembly GCA_029433365.1 of Orbaceae bacterium ESL0721. Lineage (GTDB taxonomy): Bacteria > Pseudomonadota > Gammaproteobacteria > Enterobacterales > Orbaceae > Gilliamella. The sequence continues at coordinate 631,564 of JAQTHZ010000002.1, read as the reverse complement.
AAACTGTTTCATACTATCAAAACTCCTGTTGCTACTTAACAACATTGCTATAAAACTTTGTTAAAAAAACAGTGTTAAAAAGCATTGTTATAAAAACAATGCCATAAAAACAGTGCTGTAAAAACATTGATACAAAAAAGTTACGCCTCATCAGTAATCTGATCATCAAGATCATCTGATGAGCTAACTGGTAGTAAGATCTCTAATAGTGGATTTGCAGTGTTAACCTGTTTTGACTCGGTTGCCAAAATTGCTTTATAACGATCTGAGTGAACAACAATAATCGAGGTGGTGAGATCAAAGCCTGCTGCCGTTATTTTATCTATATCAAATGCGACAATTTTATCCCCTTTAGCGAGATGCTGCCCCGCTTTGACAAAGGCAGTAAAGTAGTTACCTTGCAAATTAACGGTATCAATGCCGATATGGATAAGCAGTTCAATGCCGCTATCAAGTTTTAATCCAATAGCATGTAAAGAGGGATAAAGTACCGATACGGAACAATTTTCTGGTGCAATAATTTCGCCCTGCTCGGGTAAAATAGCAACCCCCTCACCCATTGCACCAGAGGCAAAAACTTCATCTTTAACATCGGCAAGTGGCACAACTTTGCCAACCAGTGGCGATAAAACGGTATATTCACGCTGCTTTGGTAAATGTGCTGCATCAGGATCCCCTTCGTCAGAAGTTACAGGAATATCAGTAAAACCGATGAGTGCAGTCATAAAACAGCTGCCAAAAAAGGCGATTGCACAGCCCAACAGGTAACAGATGAAGGCCTCTAATCCTGCATTAGCATAAACAGGAATAGTTAACACCCCTTGGTTGGCAAATGCAGTGCCATAAGATCCACCCCACCCCATTAAACCGCCACCAATGGCTCCACAGATTACTGCGTAGATCATCGGTCTCTTTAAACGGAGATTTGTACCGTAAATAGCTGGTTCAGTGATACCAAAAAGTGCCGTTATCGTTGCTGAGGCGGCAACTGTCTTTAAATTTTTGTTTTTAGTTCTAAAAAAGACGCCTAAAGCAGCGCCAGCTTGTGCAAAATTAGCTGCGCCGGCAAAGGCTAATAGATTTTGACGACCTGTCTGGGCGACATCATTAATCCCAATCGGTACCACTGCACGGTGCGCGCCAAAAATGACTAATACGCACCAAATCCCACCCATAAATGCCCCAAGTAATATTGGGCTAAACGCCATCACAAAGTAGTAGAACCAATTTACAAAGTGCCCGATATAGATCCCAATCGGTCCAAAAACGGTTAAGGTTAACGGCACCATAATCAGTAGTGAGAAGGTAGGCACCATAATAATTTTTAGCACTTCGGGGATATATCGATCTAAAAACCGCTGGATATAACTTAGGATAAAGACCGCAATAATGATAGGAATTACACTCGATGTGTAGTTAGCTTTGGTTAAGACGATACCAAAAAGTGTCAGATTTGCGTCACTTGTCATTAACGAAACTAGCGCAGGGTAACAGAGAGTTGCGCCGATAATCATGGCGATAAACTCATTGGTTTTAAACACTTTAGCGGCAGAGTAACCAAGCACAATAGGCATAAAATAGAAGATAGCATCAGATGCTGCATTTAAAATGATATAGCTATCGAACTGCTTAAGATCGGTATCATAAAAGTAGTTACTGATCATAACCGCAATCGCCAAAATACCTTTTAACATTCCTGAGGCGGCAATGGCAGGAATCATCGGGGTAAAAATTGCGGCAACGGCATTTAAGATGCGGGACCCTAAAGCAACTTTCTGCTCCCCCTTTGCATCAACTTTTAGATCACCAAGTAGCGGCAACATGGCATCATAAATTTTATTGACCTTATTGCCTAAAACAACTTGATATTGCCCGCCACTCTCAACAACAGATATCACCCCTTCTGTCTGTAGCAGCTTCTTTCTATTGGCTTTCTGATTATCAATAAGATGGAAACGTAGACGAGTAAAACAGTGGCTAAGCGACTCAATATTTTTCACTCCACCGACTAAATCTACTATCTGTTTTGCAATATTTTGATAATCCATATGTGATTAACCTTTTTTCAAAGAGAGATGAAGGGATTGCGCTTATCAACCAAATCAGATGCATTTTTATCGATGAATTAACAATATAAATTAATAATATAAATTAACAATACAATAGAAAATTTGATAGCAAAATTTAATCTCACTCACTCTATCCTTAATCGATAAAGTGAATTGATGAGAAAAAATAACATGATTTAAAATAGCAAACAAGATTAATCGAATAGTTGAAAAATAATTTATTTAGTACCTTTTTTTACAAAAATTTACTTTTTTAATATCAGATAGACAGTGAAAAAATCAAAATTTTTTTTATTTCAATCTCATCGACATACCATTTTGGTATGCTGGATATATCCAAGTTTTCTGCAAATCTAAATTTTCTACAAATATATGTTTTCTACAAATCTAAGTTTTCTACAAAATCTTGAGCCTTATCGATATAAAATTAAAGAATAAAGATTTTCCCATGGAAACAAATTTAGTTGATATAAATTAGTTGATATAAAGAGAGTATCCTTTTAAAAAGTGACATAATTGTAATGAAAAATGTTAAGTAGCTCACATAATTAGAATTTAATCGTTTTTTTACATATTCTTATTAATTAAACTGCATGGTTTAAAAATTATCACTCACTTCGGAATATAAATAGGATGTTGATAAGATGATCATCTCAAGCAGTGCTACTACATTAAGTACTACTACATTGGTTTGAAGAGATAGAAAAATCCGTTTCTCTTACGATTAACATAATTACCGTAAATCGTAACAAAAATTTGATTAAATCAGTTCAACTTTTTTAAGGAATATTATGAAATATGAGAGTTTAGCCAAACAGATTATTGAAGATGTTGGCGGAAAAAGTAACATTATTAGTGTGGTTCACTGTGCAACAAGGCTACGCTTTAAACTGAAAGATTCCAAAATAGCGGCTACCGATAAGTTAAAAGCTAATCCTGAAATTATGACAGTGGCAGAGAGTGGCGGTCAATATCAGGTCGTTATTGGCGCACATGTTAGTGATGTTTTTAAAGCGATCAATCAACAGTTGGGTGGTCAAGTCGCTGAGTCGGAAGATGATGAACAACCGACCAAAAAAGAGAACTTGTTCAACCGTTTTATCGATCTTATCTCAAGTATTTTTACCCCTATTCTCGGTATTTTAGGGGCAGCAGGTATGTTAAAAGGGTTACTAACCTTAGCGACCGCTTATGGACTATTTGTGATTGGTGTTGAGCCAGATGGTACAAAAGTCTTCTCTGGTACCTATAAAATTCTAAATGTTGCCGCCGATGGTGTGCTATTCTTCCTCCCAATCTTTTTGGCTTATACTGCCGCCACCAAATTTAAGGCTAACCCTTTTATCGTGATGGGCGTTGCTGCTGCATTAGTTCATCCAGATATGATCGCAATTGCAAATACTATTCTTCAAAATACGATTGATGGTAAAGAACCCCCTCCAACAGACTACTTTCTTGGCATTCCAATTAACTATATTAACTATTCAAGCTCGGTTATTCCGATCATCTTCTCAGCTTGGATTACCTCCATTACTGAAAAGTTATTAAATTATGTTATTCCAACCTTAGTAAAAACATTCCTTATCCCATTAGGTTGCTTGATTATTGTTGTCCCATTAACCTTCCTAATTATTGGTCCAATCACCACAGAACTGGCTAGAGCGGTCGCTGATGGTTATCAATTTATCCATGAACTTAGCCCATTAGTTGCTGGCGCTTTTATTGGTGGATTCTGGCAAGTGCTCGTTATTTTTGGTCTCCATTGGGGTATTGTACCGATTTCAATCAACAATCTAACCTTACTCGGTTATGACTCAATCATGCCACTACTACTACCTGCTGTATTTGCACAGTGCGGTGCCGTGTTAGGTGTAATGTTACGTACTAAAAATAGATCATTAAAATCTAAATCTATCCCTGCACTTATCTCTGGTATTTTTGGGATTACCGAACCGGCAATTTATGGTGTAACTCTACCAAGAAGACGCCCATTTATTATCGGCTGTATCTGTGGTGCGATTGGCGGTGCGATTACCGGCTTCTACCATACACTCTGTTACCAATTCGGTTTTGCAAGCATTTTTATGTTTGCGCAAATTATTCCAGAAAGTGGTATTAATACCGCAGTGATTGCCTGTATTGTCGGTACTGCAATTGCGTTTGGTTTATCAGCAATTTTAAATTTCATCTTTTATGGTAAAGATGAGATCAGTCAAGATAAGAGCGGCAAACCGAATAGTGAACCTGCTAAAACGGTCACCAACCAAGCATCATCAAATACAACCCAAAATGGCGGTAACATTACTATCGCAAGTCCAATTAAAGGTAAAGTGATACCACTTGCCGAGGTACCAGATGAGTCATTTGCTAGTGGTTTAATGGGTAATGGTATCGGTATTATTCCAGAAGAGGGGCGCGTCGTCTCACCTGTTGATGGTGTTGTTGAGTCAATTTTCAGAACTAAACACGCTATCGGTATTGTTTCAGATGATAAAACCGAAATTCTTATCCATGTTGGGATCGACACAGTGCAATTAGATGGCGAACACTTTACCAGCCATATCAATGCTGGCGATCGTGTTAAACGGGGCGATCTACTAGTCACATTTGATATTCCTGCCATCGAAGCAGCAGGTTATAGCATCGCAACCCCAGTGCTAATTTTAAATAGCAGTGATTATAGTGAGATCACACAAACGACGGAAGATAATGTTAATGAACAAGATGATCTGCTTATTTTAGTCTAGGCAGATTAGTTTTGATCTAATTATTGATCCAACTATTTATCCAATGAAAGGAGTAATTTAAATGACGACACCACAATTCCCAAAAAACTTTTTATGGGGCGGCGCGATTGCCGCGAATCAGGTAGAGGGTGCCTACTTAACAGACGGTAAAGGATTATCCAGTTCAGATTGTCAACCACATGGAATATTTGGTGAGATTGTTGAACGTAAACCAAATGATCAAACAGAAATTAAAGATGTAGCGATCGATTTTTACCATCGATACCCAGAAGATATCGCCCTATTTGCCGAGATGGGCTTTACCACTCTACGCACCTCAATTGCATGGACCCGTATCTTCCCAAATGGTGATGAGTCTACCCCTAACGAAGCCGGTTTAGCTTTCTACGATAAACTTTTTGCAGAGATGCATAAATATAATATCGAACCACTAGTGACCCTATCCCACTATGAGATGCCATTTCATCTGATTAAAGAGTATGGTGGATGGGGCAGTCGTAAAACAATCGAATTTTTTGAAAAATACGCCAAAACTGTATTTAACCGCTACAAAGATAGCGTTAAATATTGGCTCACTTTCAATGAGATTAATATGTCTCTCCATAGCCCAATGACTGGGGTTGGTCTAATTGAAAATAATAGTGACGATAAACAATCAATCTACCAAGCGATCCATCACCAACTTGTTGCTAGTGCAAGAGCAGTCAAAGCGTGTCATGAGATCATTCCTGATGCTAAAATCGGTAATATGTTACTTGGCGCAGTCGCTTATCCATTAACGCCTCGCCCAAGTGATGTGATGGCAACATTAGAGGAGAACCACGGTTGGTTATTCTTTGGAGATGTGCAGTGTCGAGGTTACTACCCATCTTATATGCGTCGCTACTTCGCCAAAAATGGTGTTGAATTAAACATTACCGAACAAGATAAGCAAGATCTTAAATCTACTGTCGATTTTGTCTCTTTCAGCTACTACATGAGCTGCTGTGCGACCGCTGATCCAGCGCAAAAAACCAAAGGCAACATTCTAGATATGGTACCAAACCCTTATCTTGAAAGTTCTGAATGGGGTTGGCAGATTGATCCAGTTGGTATACGTTACCTTTTAAATGTCCTTTATGAACGTTACCAAAAACCACTTTTCGTGGTTGAAAATGGTTTAGGTGCTAAAGATAAAGTTGAAGCTGATGGTAGCATTAATGACGATTACCGTATCGACTACTTAAATGATCACCTAGTCCAGATCGCTGAAGCGATCGAAGATGGGGTTGAAGTGATGGGTTACACCTCTTGGGGTCCTATTGATCTCATCAGTGCATCAAAAGCAGAAGTAGCAAAACGTTACGGCTTTATCTATGTCGATCTTGATGACTCATGCCAAGGCACATTAGCCCGTAAAAAGAAAAAAAGTTTCCATTGGTATCAGTCTGTTATTAAGTCAAATGGTCAAACTTTAAAAGTGAAATAAGTTGGTAGCTCAAACCAGCTAGATCTATTCTGGTTTGAGCTTATTTTTACTTATACTATTCTATTTTTTAAATCTATCTATTTAGAACAACACACTTTAGTGCATTACAAACATCAGGTGAATTTAAATAGTAGTAAAGTGTAATATTAAAATATGGACTCATTATCTGAACAGTTACTTTAAACCTAGTTAACTTTTATCTAGTTAACTTACACCTAGTTAACTTACACCTAGTTAACTTACACCTAGTTAACTTAAATAATTTAAACAGGATTAATTCAAATTTTCTTGAGAGATCCATCACAATTATCAATTTTACTTAACTATTTTAATTAACAACTAAGGTATGATTACCAAAAATTATCACACCTATCTAATAAGATAGATGCTTAATGACTCAAATACACATTTTAAGAACAATATAGAGGCTTTAATATGAAAAAACTCTTAATCACTTCGGCTATTGCATTAACCTACTCTCTGCCAAGTATGGCTGCTTTTAGTGCCAACGAAAAGTATGACCTAAATGGTGCTATCGATCTAAAAGTGACTGAAAAAACCATTACTGATAAAACAGATCGCCCAATGCGTATTTTAATTGTTAATGATGATGGCTGCCGCTCAGAAGGTACCGTATCATTAAAACAGAAGCTCGATGCGAAAGGTTATGAAGCTTGGATTGTCGCGCCAGATACAAATCAAAGTGGAATCGGTAGTGCAATTACCTTTAAACCGGGTAGAGAGTTTGAAATTACCAAATTAGGTGACAAACATTACTGCTTCCCTGGCACACCAGCTGATGCATTGGATTTTGGTGTTGAAGGTATTTTACGTAATGTCCCTGTTGATTTAGTCATCTCAGGGGTAAATGATGGTCCTAACACCGGTATGGCTCAGGCAAATTCTGGTACTGTTAATGCAGCAATTCGTGCGCTGCGCCATGGTTATCCTGCTATCGCTGCAAGCATTGGTGTTATTCCAAATCCAGAAGAGGCACAAAAAGGGTTCCCACAAACAAAAAAATATTGGCCAGAATCAGTTGATTATGTTGTTGAACTGGTTGATACCTTAAATAAAAACTGGAAAGTAAATACACCGGTATTACCAAAAGATACCGGTTTAAGTATCAACTATCCGCCATTAGATAAGAGCGAGATAAAAGGGGTAAAATATATCAGCAATGAGTTTACACCGGAACCACAATTCTTTTATGAAATACTGCCTAATGGCAACGCAAAACAGGTATTAAGAGGCGATCTTTTTGAGCCATCAACTGCTGATACCGATACAGGTTGGTTAGATAAAGGTTATATTATCTATACCATTATTGGTAAAACTGATGTAGCACCAGAGATTGAAGATAGCTACCGTAATCAGTTAAACAATATTAGTGGCTTTAAAACAACTAAATAAAACTCAACTGCTGTAAAACAGATATTTTATCTATCAAGTTCACTTTAAAGTAAAACTGTATGATTCTTCATACAGTTTTTTTATTATTGCAACTAATTTCAACTTATTACTCTATTTTGTGAACTTATCTTCTATCCTCAAAAGCAAATAAGTGTCGATAGCATAAATGAGCATTTCGGCATAAAATTAGATCATTTTGGCACAACTAGCACAATTTATTTGCAGTAAACTAATCATCCAACTAACAATTAAGAGAGGCTTATAATGAAACCTTTTATAAAAATATCAATGATTACCGCATTATTAACTGCTAGTTTAAACACTTTTGCCGCAGACAAATTTAGCGTAAGCAGTAATGATATGGATAATAAAAAACCCTTGTCCAATCAACAAGTATTTAATAGCTTTGGTTGTACTGGTGGAAACTTATCACCAGAACTACATTGGGAGAATGCACCCAAAGGGACAAAAAGTTTTGCTGTAACAGTTTATGATCCTGATGCGCCAAGCGGCAGTGGATGGTGGCACTGGACAGTTGTCAATATTCCAGCAACTGTGAATCAACTCCCAGCAGGAGCAGGGGATAAAGAGGGTCAAAAACTCCCAGCTGGAGCAGTACAAGGTCGTAATGATTATGGTTACGCAGGATTTGGCGGTGCTTGCCCACCAGAAGGGGATAAACCTCATCGTTATCAATTTACTGTCTGGGCATTAAATAGTGACAATCTTCCTCTAGATAATGAGTCTAGTGGTGCATTAGTTGGCTATATGTTAAATAATAGTGTAATAGAAAAAACAGAATTAACCGTCAATTTTGGACGATAAATTGAATAGAGAATCAGTGAAAAAAATTGTTTTCAATGTTAAGAGATTAACGGCTGTAGAAATTCATTCCAAACAGCTTCATCATCTCCATCATGTAAAGATGTTTCATGCTGCCCTCTGCCATATCAAGCAAGGTAGTAAAGTTATCATATATGATCATAAGCAACTTATTGCAGGCACTGATTCTCTTATTATTTTCCCAGCAAATAGTTCGATGGAGATCATCAATAGACCAATAAATGGTGCTTTCCATTCAGAACTATTAAGCCTATCACCTGAACTCTTAAACAGTTTTCACAAAAAGTATATTAATAATTATACCCACAACCAATATAGACCATTAACTACCCCGTTAAATAAAGATCTTGAATTTCTCTGGTCATCTATTTTGCATGCTTTTCATCACAATCTATCTGAAACTGTACAAGAACATATTGTGATGGGATTACTACATCTTCTCTATGAAAAAGGGGTTATAGCACCGCTATTTATACCCACACACCAAAATCTCACCGAGCAAGTTCGAGACATCATCTTATCTTCTCCAGATAAGCAATGGAGTATTGAAGATATTGCGGGTAAATTATCGTTAAGTTCATCAACTCTAAGACGAAAATTACAAAAAGAGGGGCAAAATTTTCGAAGCGTCACAGAGGAGACAAGAATGATAACTGCGCTATCATTGCTGCAAACAACCAAACGTCCTATTGCTGATATAGCGCTTCAGTGTGGTTACCTCTCAAGTTCCCGTTTTACAGCACGATTTAAAAATCACTACGGTTGCCTACCAAAAAATATCCGTTAAGCGATTAGGTTCTATAACCTAAATAGCTAAGATCTTTTTTTATGGAAAGATATGAAATAAAAAAAATAAAAAATCCACCTAATAGAACTATTAAGTGGATGATCAAATAGATGATTAATCGAATGATTATTTAGATGATTAACTAGCTTATTTCACCGTCTTTTCACTACGCGCTAACCCAATAATACCTGACCGCACAATCTCAATAATATTACAGGTTTCGCGAATAGTGGCTAGGAATGAATCGAGTTTTTCGCTCGTCCCCGCAAGTTGAATAATATATTGTGTCGCTGTAACATCAACAATCGAACCGCGGAAGATATCAACACACCGTTTAAGTTCATCTCGCGCTTCTGACCCTTTTGCTGCCACCTTAACTAACATTATTTCGCGCTCAACATGTGGACCTTCACTCAAATCATGCACACGGTAGACATTAACCAACTTATTTAACTGCTTCTGAATCTGCTCAATAACCTGCTCATCACCAGAGGTCTGAATGGTCATTCTGTGCATGGTAGGATCTTCAGTTGGTGCGGTTGTCATGGTTTCAATATTAAAACCACGTTGTGAAAAGAGCCCAATAATACGTGAAAGTGCGCCCGGCTCATTTTCGGTCAAAATAGATAATATATAGTGCATTAGGTTCTCTCCGTTTTACTTAACCACATTTCACTCATATTGCCGCCACGAATCTGCATCGGGTAGACATGCTCGGTCGCATCGGTCATCACATCCACAAATACTAAACGATCTTTAATCGATAATGCCTCTTGCAGTTTTGACTCAAGCTCACTGCGTTTTGTTATCACCATTCCTACATGCCCGTAAGCCTCGGCAATCTTCGCAAAATCAGGGAGCGACTCCATATATGAGCTTGAGTGGCGACCAGCATAGATCATATCTTGCCACTGCTTCACCATACCTAAAAAACGGTTATTAAGATTGAGGATCACAACCGGCAAGCCATATTGCAGTGCGGTTGATAGCTCTTGAATATTCATCTGAATACTGCCATCACCAGTAACGCAGATCACCTGTTTATCAGGGAAAGCAAGCTTAACCCCTAAAGCCGCTGGCAGACCAAAACCCATCGTCCCCAAACCGCCAGAGGTGATAAAATGGCGTGGTTTATCAAATGGATAGTAGAGCGCAGTAAACATCTGATGCTGGCCAACATCTGTCGTAACATAGGCATCACCATTGGTCAGTTTATGCAGCAGCTCAATTGCCTCTTGTGGCTTAATAGTCTCGCCCTCTTGGCTATAGGCTAAACAGTGACGTGAACGCCAATGTTCAATCTGCTTCCACCAATCAGCAAGCGCATCCCAATCACGTTCAACGGTTGTCTCATCAAGTTCAGCAAGCAGCGTCTCTAAAACAGATTTAGCATCACCCACCACAGGCACCGTAGCTGGCACCGTTTTTGAGATAGAGGTCGGATCGATATCGACATGAATAATTTTCGCTTTTGGGCAATATTTATCAAGGCTATTGGTAGTTCTATCATCAAACCGCACACCCACCGCCAAAATCAGATCGGCATTATGCATCGCCATATTTGCCTCATAAACCCCATGCATACCGATCATACCCAGATATTTTTTATCATGACTCGGGAAGGCACTAATCCCCATCAAGGTTGAGGCAACTGGCAGATTAAGTTTTTCGGCTAAATCTTTCACCTCTTGCGTTGCATTCATCACCCCACCACCAATATAGAGCACCGGCTTTTTAGCTGCCAGCAGCATGGTTAACGCTTTTTTAATCTGACCTTTATGCCCGTGGACAGTCGGATTATAAGAGCGTAGCGCGACCGATTTAGGGTAGTGATAACTGAATTTATTATTTGGATTAACTACATCTTTAGGGAGATCAATAACGACAGGGCCAGGGCGACCGGTTGAGGCAATATAGAACGCTTTTTTAATAATTTCGGGGATCTCCTGCGCCTCTTTCACCAAAAAACTGTGCTTAACAATGGGGCGAGAGATGCCAATCATATCGCACTCTTGAAAGGCGTCATAACCAATTAAATTATGCGCCACCTGCCCCGAGATGATAACTAACGGTACCGAGTCCATATAAGCTGTGGCAATACCCGTAATCGTATTTGTCGCACCAGGTCCAGAAGTGACCAGCACCACCCCAACCTCACCAGTTGCTCTCGCATAACCGTCCGCCATATGCACTGCCGCCTGTTCATGCCTAACTAAAATATGCTCAACGCCACCTAAGCGATGCAATGAATCATAGATATCTAAAACACTCCCACCCGGATAGCCAAAAATCTGTTTTACCCCTTGATCAATCAAGGACTGAACTACCATCTCCGCACCCGATAGCTTTGCCATCTCTTCCTCCAACTATTTTTGTTATAAAACCTTCATCAAACTCAGTTTTTACATTTTTTATGAATTTTTGTTATAAATAATTGTTTATAAAAAGAAGTTATAAACAGTTGCTATAAACATTTGATATAAACATTTAATATAAACCATGTAAACGTGAAAGAATTTTTAAGGAATTCATTTTGCATTAACTCATGCGCAAAATCAATGCAACAGCCCAGCTAAAAAAGCACCATTTTTACGATTTAACCACTATTTTTAGTATAAATATCGCGGATATTGCCCCAAATTTTACAGTTAACTGGTACAGATTGAGGTTGGTGGTTTTATCTAACATTAAAAATATTTTTTAAACTATCCGCTTTAAACAACAGCATCAAAATTGTTTTAGGGTTTTGGGGTGTTAATCAAAAATTACTAAATAAAAGTTAAATTTTATTGTTAATTATTTTATAAATAGATGTTATTCAGATTATTTATTACCTTTTTGATTACAAATATCGGCAATGTTTTAGGGTTGATTTGTTATAAATTGGTTGGATTTACTAATTAAGCCGTTAGTAAAAAGCAGTCGTGATTAATCTATTAAATCTACCAACGGATACAATGCTAATTAAGAAAATATAAAATCAATTCCCGCCAATAGTAGCGGGGGGGGGAAAGTGTGCAGCGGATTTAAAGCTTGCTACGCGTTGCAGGCAAAGCCTAAGGGGTGACGCAAGCAAAAAGGTAGTCCTTGAGGTTCGTAATGATGCCGCCGACATAGCCATTGCTCGAATTGACATTACGCTGGATAGACGAGCTGTAACTCTCAAACGCCCAGTAATAGTTGTTATCGTAGTCGGCACTGGTGTAGTAGTTACCACTATACATGTTCCCCCACTCAGCAAAAAGTCCTCCACCAATTCGACGCTGATAATTCTTAGGTTGACCTGATAGTCCACCTGTCCAATTATAATATTTGTTATTAGCGTTGGTAAATTCAGTGACACTTGGAATGCGATACTTACTACCGTATCGGTTAACACAGTAGTTAGCTTTAAAGCCATTACCAGCACCAGGTGTTGCAATAAACCATCTGTTTATATTGAAGCTGTATATTTTATTGGTCTTCTCTTTATCAGAGTAGATGGTGAAAGTGGTAGGAACTACAGTATTGGCGTTGTTGGTGTTGTAACGCGGTCCGTTTAATTGAATTTTGGCAATATTAGTACTACCACCATTGTCGATTATGATATCAATCCCTGAATCAGCTGGTGTTTTATCGTAACTCACATTCTGCCAAACATCACCAGCAATAGTTAATTTAAAAAATAATCCATAAGCACCCATAGTTGGGAAGTTGGATGAAGGCGTATTGATATTTTGTAATTTAAACCCTTTATATTTATCCCACTGAGTGACAGGTCCATCCCAATTATAATATTCAATACTCGGCCCGTCAGGTTGACTGCCACTATACTGCATATTTGGCTGTGCCCAGCAGGCGTAAGGCTTTGTAGTTGGTTTAGGTTTGATATAGTAGGTGACGTTAGATGCAGCAAAATTAGTACTATTTGGCGAACCGTATTGCGTTTTTAAGGTACCTGCTGTACTAGTTAACACCACTTTATAGTAAGTGGCTCCATCACAGAGGGAGATGTTATCAGTTCGATTTAAAGTTTTGCCGGTTGAGTCCTGTATTTGCAAAGTTAAGCTGCCAGTAGCAGTTATAGTGTCTTTCTCCTCACCATCTCCATCATCATCACGCCAATAGTTATTGGAGGTGATGATAAGTTCGCTTAGATTAACAATCTGTTTATCAATCGGCACAAACATCTGCACATCAGCCAAAGTTTGATCTTCAACAGGTAGCTCGATTGGGTTATCTGGCGTAGATTGGTTATTATCCTGACTAAATACCCGCCCATCTGAGAGTTTGATGCTAAATAACGCAGCAGTATCAGTTGCTTTTGTTTCACCACCATCAAAGGTTAAATAGGGGGCAGTACCGATAATTATATTTTTAGTCTCAATGGTTGTCATTGCAGCAGAAGCGGGAAGAGCCATTGAAAGAAGGAGAATAGTTAAGAGTGATTTGATGATGTTTTTTAGTTGAAGACCACCTAGGAGTCGCAGAGAGAACTTTTGGTGTTTATATTTATAGTGTTGCGTGTTGCGTGTTGCGTGTTGCGTGTTGCGTGTTGCGTGTTGCGTGGCATTTTAACAACCCCCTTTATTTATGTCAATACTAATTATAGTATTATAAATTCTACCATAACATCAAGTAAATTTTGAATTTTTTCATATTTTTGTAAAGAATGATAAAGATTAATGTTCGCTAACAATCTCAATAAATTTATCTTTAACCCTAAAACATTTTAAAAAAATTTTTAACAATACCGTTTTGATTGATTTTTTAAGATTTAAAATTTAAATCAGCAAAATTGTTTTAGGGTTGATTTAATTAATATTTATAAATAATGGTGATGTTTGTGTGTGGCTTTTGGATAGCGTTTTGTGTAATGATTTTTGGTGATAATTGGATGTGAATTTGGTAAAAATAGTGTGGAGATTCTGGTATAATTCTCGCCACTTTTCTTTATAGGTGGCTGATTTGCTGCCATTTTAATTTAGATCTCAATACATTATGAAAATAGGTTTTTACGCGTTTTTTACGCTGCTCCCTGCTCCGCTCTATGCGTTAGATTCGAGTGATCACTCACTGACCTACCTTAGTCTGCTTTGGGGGGTGCCGTTTGTTTTGGTGTTGCTCTCGATCGCCCTCCTTCCGCTGCTTTTGCCCCGTCTATGGCACCACCATTACGGTAAGATCATGCTCTTTTGGACATTACTGTTTTTAGCATTTAACCTTCTCTACTTTGGCGGTGGTGCTACGTGGCAACTGATTTTGCATGCAGTTTTGGGGGAGTTTCTGCCGTTTCTGTTGCTGTTATTGGCACTGTTTACCGTTTCGGGTGGGATTTTAATTCAATCGACGATGCGTGGCACACCAAAAAATAACCTCTGCCTCCTTGCTTTGGGTACCCTTTTTGCTTCGATTATGGGGACGACTGGCGCTGCAATGCTAATGATTCGCCCGTTGATTCGTGCCAATCAAGATCGTGAATACCGTGCGCATACGGTGATCTTTTTTATCTTTTTGGTTGCCAATATTGGCGGTGGTTTGACGCCAATTGGTGATCCACCGCTTTTTATCGGCTTTTTAAAGGGGGTCGATTTTTTCTGGACGCTACAACATATGGGGTTGCCGGTTGCGATTAATACGTTGTTGCTGTTAACGATCTTCTTTTTGATAGATAACTTCTATTACCGGCGCGAAAATAATCACCTTAAAAATGGAGAGTCAGCTCATCAGCAAGCTGCTAGCCAAACTCTTAGAGAGGTTAAAGCGAATAAAATAGTTGGCGGGCAAAATATGCTGCTGCTTTTGGCTATTGTGGCGGTGGTGCTGCTCTCTGGCATCTGGCAATCCGATCAGGCGGTTAAGGTTGGTTCGGTTGTGATCACGCTACCCGATTTGGTGCGTAATATTTTATTTATTGTAATTATTTTGCTCTCGCTTATGATCACACCAAAAACGATCTATCAAATGAATGCATTTAGTTGGGAACCGATGATCGAGGTTGGTAAGCTGTTTTTAGCCATTTTTATTACCATTACCCCTGTTTTGGCGATGCTACAGGCTGGGAGAGATGGGAGTTTAGCGGGGATTATTGCGTTAGTAACTAATGGCGCAGGTGAGCCAATTAATCTCTGCTATTTCTGGTTATCAGGACTCCTATCTGGCTTTTTAGATAATGCCCCAACTTATCTGGTCTTTTTTAATTTAGCGTCTGGTGATGCGGCGATTTTAACCACTAAACTGAGTAGCACACTATTAGCTATCTCGATGGGTTCGGTATTTATGGGCGCCCTTACCTATATTGGTAACGCCCCTAACTTTATGATTAAGGCGATCGCTACCCAAAATGGGATCCAGATGCCGAGCTTTTTTGGTTATATGCGCTGGTCAATTTTGCTGTTAATACCGATCTTTTTAATCGATAGTTGGATCTTTTTTATGTAGTGAGTGAGATAGAGGGGTATAACCCTAAAACATTTTTTAAATATCTTTATTTAAATATCTGTTTTTAATATTTCGTTTTAACTATTTACTTATAACTGTTTAATTTTAAACAATGCGTTTCAAATATTTTATTTTAAATAACTTCTTGTTAAATAAATTGTTGTTAAATAAATTGTTTTTAAACAAATAGTTGTAAAATATTCAGTTAAGCGTTGCGTGGTAGTGTTCAATAATTTTTGTCATCGCAGCAAATAGCTCGTCTATGGTGTGGCGACGCTCTCGTCCACACACTTTGGCGTTGTCACCACAAACTAGACAGCCACGTGGTGGGGCGACAAATTGTGATCGTGAGATGGCGCTATGGGTGAGTGGATCTATCACATCAATATCCCACAGCCGCCCTAGTGGGTGATCCACCTCGAGCTGCATACAGAGCTGTTTCAGTTGTAATGCAGGGTGGTTAATAGCCATAATCGCCTCTTGCCCCGTCACTAAATAGATATATTGCTGACTTAAGATGGGGATCTGCCTGATTGCTAAGGCGTTTTTAATCTCTAAGATCGATTGCCGAAAGAGGTAGTCAGTGATTGGGCTCCTTTTTACTGCACCTGGGGTAACAAGCGTGAGCGAGATTATAGGAGAGTTGTAACGGCTAATGGTCATCTGCTGACGGATGACACGCTGCTCTTTTGCTTGTAGCACCTCTTCAAGGGTGACGGGGGTGCCGTTATTAAAATCGATGGTGTTGTTGCTGTTATTAATACTACTGTTAATATTGCTGCTATCAATACTATTATTGTTAACGTTATCTAAATTAACATTATTTAAATTAATGTTATTTAAATTAGTTTGGTCTAAATTTGCGTTGCCTAAATTAGCACAGTCTAAATTTAGTTGATCCAAATTTACTGTTTTCATATTAGCCGTTTTCATATTAATAACTCTTATTCATCTTAATATCTAACTTGAGTTCCGCAGGCTTTGTGCCGGCGGAGTTGTCATTGAAGAGATAATCAATACTTAGGAGATTATCAATAAGGCAAAACTATTAATAATTTGTTAACTATTATTAATTAACCATGATTAACCAATTATAGTTAATTAACTCTGATTAATTAACTATGATCAATAAACTATGATCAATTAACTATGATTGGTTCGCGAACGTTAGTTAATAGTTATTCACTAAACCAGCTGCAAACCAATCAATAAGCGCGTATTAATAGTCTTTAACTTGACGCACAACATCAATTACTGAACCATCGCGATAGTGGACAATGCCGACAATTTTGTCATTGAACTCGATCGGTTTTGGTTCGCCAGTTAATGAGACAGCACGTTGATAGAGATCTTCAATCGTCATCACCGGTAGACCTGCTTCGCGTAGTCTCTCTGCAATTTCTGGACGTTTTGGATTGACTGCGATACCGTGATCTGTCACTAATACATCTATGCTTTCACCTGGCGTGACAACCGTTGTCACCTGTTTGATTACTGTTGGGATGCGACTACGAATAAGTGGTGCCACGATAATGGTAAGATTTGCCGCAGCTGCGGTATCACAGTGACCACCCGATGCTCCGCGCATTACGCCATCTGATCCGGTTAGCACATTAACATTGAAGTTGAGATCGATCTCGAGCGCACTTAAGATCACCACGTCTAACTCATCACAACTTGCCCCTTTTGAGGCGGGATTGGCGTAGGTGTTGGTTGAGATCTCGATATGATCGACATTGCGCCCTAGTGACTGGGCAGCGGTGCCATCAAAGCTTTGGGTATCAAGCAGTTTTTTGATCAACCCTTTTTCAAATAGGTCAACAATACTGGCGGTGATTCCCCCTAGAGCAAAGGAGGCAGTAATATTTTGCGCACGCATACGGTGCTCTAAAAAGCGAGTTGCCGCTGTTGATGAGGCGCCGGATCCGGTCTGTATTGAGAAGCCATCTTTAAAATAGCCGGAGTGTTCGATCACATCGGCAGCGTAGCGGGCAATCATCAGTTCACGCGGATTGCTGGTAATACGCGCAGCCCCAACACTGATTTTGGTTGGATCCCCTACCTCATCCACTTTAACAATGTAGTCAACCTGATCTTGGCGGATGCTACCTGGATTATTGGGGTACTGGACAATCTCTTCAGTTAAGAGCACCACTTTTTTTGCAAACTGCGCATCGACCATGGCATAACCGAGTGATCCACATTGTGATTTACCCGATACCCCATTGGCATTACCTAGTTCATCGGCGGTTGATACGGCTAGAAACGCCACATCGATATTGATTTCGCCATCTTGAATCAGTTTTACCCGCCCACCATGGGAATGGATATGTACCGGATTTTGCATAATGCCGTGCGAGATCGCATCCGCCAACTTACCGCGTAAGCCAGAGGTGTAGATTTTGGTGATCACACCAGATTCAATATGCGGAATCAGCGCAGCGTTACAGGTTAAAAGTGAGCTTGAGGCGAGCGTGAGGTTTTTAAACCCCATCTCGGCGAGCACAGCAACAACATGGTTAATCACCTTATCCCCTTCACGAAAGGCGTGGTGAAATGAGATAGTCATACCATCTTTTAGTCCACATTTTTTTACTGCCGCTTCGACAGAGTCGCACAGTTTGCGGGTATGTTTAGCGGTTGGATCAGCAAGATACGGGGTAAAGGTATTTGCGCCTGTAAAAGGGACAATATCATTAAGTTCTGGATATTGTTCATGAATATCAGTTAACTTTTCAGTTAAAAGTTCTGTCGTGCTATTTGTTGTCATAATCGTATCATCCCTTTAATCTTCGCGGCGAACGCCAGAATATTTTGCTAACTCAATGATGGATTGTGCGCGGGTTATAATTGGCGCATCGATCATCTTACCGTTGAGTGAAATCACTCCTAGACCCGCTTTTTCACCCTCTTCGGCTGCGGCAACCACTTTTTTCGCGTAATCAAGCTCTTTGGCGGTTGGTGCATAGATGTTGTGTAGCAGATCTATCTGCCTTGGGTTAATAAGTGATTTACCATTGAAGCCCAATTTTTTAGCAAAAGTTGCCTCTTTGATAAAGCCTTCATCATCATTGACATTGCCATAGACCACATCGAAGGCGTCAATTTTAGCTACGCGCGCGGCATGGAGAACTGCGCAGCGAGCATAGAAAAGTTCGGTACCATCACCGCGTTCGGTCTGCATATCGACTAAGTAGTCAAATGCAGCGAGTGCAATACCGATTAAACGTGGAGAGGACTGTGCGATCGATACGGCATTAACAACGCCTAAAGCTGATTCTATTGCTGCCATTAATCTAGTGCTGCCAACTGGGCGACCGCACGCCTTTTCGATCCGTTCGACGTGAGCTTCGAGTTCGTGGATATCCTCGGCTGAGTTGGTCATCGGTAGTCGTACCACATCAACGCCGGCTCTCACCACCGCTTCGAGATCATCTAATCCATAAGGGGTATTTAATGCATTGATACGGACAACTGTCTCAATGCCGCTCTCTTTATAGATTGGGAGCTGTAGTGTCTGCGCGACAAGTAGGCGGGCTGAATCTTTCTCTTTTATTGAGACCGCATCTTCGAGATCAAACATAATTGAGTCAGGTTTATAGACAAAAGATGTGGAT
Organism: Orbaceae bacterium ESL0721; assembly: GCA_029433365.1. Classification (GTDB taxonomy): domain Bacteria; phylum Pseudomonadota; class Gammaproteobacteria; order Enterobacterales; family Orbaceae; genus Gilliamella. Next base: position 612,200 of record JAQTHZ010000002.1, on the reverse strand, counting down.
AGCATGGCGGCATTGGCACCTGGTATAAAGAGCATGCTGCGTCGAAGTTTTTTCATAGTAATTTACTCCAATCTAATGTTTTCATCTCATCCGATCCGCGCAGAACTGCACACTCAACCCGCGCTTTGATGGCACAATCTAGCGCACCTTTATCATCAATTATCACCAAGCCGTCGGTTACATTTAATGTTTGTAATGTGTTATCGACCACTTTGCGAATCTGATCGCCAAACTGTTTGTTTACATCGCTGTTGATCACAACTTCTAGCCCTTGATTGGGCTGAACTTTGACGAGCAGATCACTTGATTCAAGTGTTCCAGCTGTTGCTTCTTGTACTATTTTCATATTTTCACCTTTACATATCACTTTTAAACTGGTTACTGTTACCATGTGCAATTTTTATTCAATTTATTCAAATGAGAGAGGAGTTAACAGGTTAATTCCCTCTCTTGGTAACTTTTTAAATGTCTTATTAATGTCTTATTAATATCTTATTAAGTCTTATTAAAGTTTTATTAAAGTTTTATTAAAGTCTCTTAAAAAATAGTGCTTATAAACAACGCTACTATTTAGTTAAGATGCTTTGCAAGGTAGTTCCAAGTTGTTGATGGAACTAATGTTTTAACTCTATCATACTGTTTTGCATCAAGTAAATTACGTACTAATGATGCCGAAATGATATTATCGCCCTCTTTGATGCGTTCAATCTCTACCAGCCGAACAGCTGGGGCACTGCTTACGCCTGCATCTTGTAGCCAGTAGCGCATCGCCTCATTATAGGCATGGGTCACTTCGCTATAAGGTTCGGTGCCAACAAAACGGTGGGTTATCTGGAGCGCGGGGGCGATATAGTTACGGAAAATAAGCAGATCAACACCCATATAGGCTTGGTCAATTTTAGCTCTCTCTTTTAAAAAGTAGGTTGGGAAGGTCGCTTTAGAGATAATATATTCAGAGCTTGGGTGGACGGTTATATTTGCTACTCCTGCAGTTCCCTCTTTAACCAATTTGAAGCGATCTGCAAATGAGAAGCGGGAGGCGTCCTCATTTACTACAAAAAGATGTAGCCAGTCACACTGTTTAGCAGCATAGTCGACCAGATATTGGTGCCCTTTAGTAAACGGATTGGCGTTCATCACAATTGCGCCAATTTTACTGCCTGACTTGCGCTGTAAGGTTAACTGTTTGCAGTACTGTTTAATTCCAACAGGGCTGTTTTCCATCAAAACTACCACCCCTTTTATGGTGACGATAGGGTAGAAGCCGCAGCCTCGAAAAATCGGCTCATTTTCAGGTTTGGTATATAAAAATAGGTGGAAATAGCCGCGATCCTGCGCATATTTGATCGTCTTATCCATCAAAATCAAGTTAAGTTGATTCCCTTGATAGTCTGGGTGAATAGCGACGCACTTAATGATGTTGTGATCAAGACCAGCGCAGCCAATAACGCTATCACCTTTTTTGGCAACGATAAAGTAGGTCACATTTGGGTCTAAATTGAGATCTGATAGTTTAAGCAGCTGCACAATCTGCTCACGATCGTGCAGTGCGTTATCACTATTAACGGCATTGATATTAACGACTAAATAGTCAATGCCGCTTAATTCAGCAAAATCAGACATCATCTACTCTGAAATAATCGTATTGGTTAAACGCCCAATATGTGAGATCTCAACCTCAATGGTGTCGCCCACATGCATAAATAGTGGTGGATTACGTTTTTTACCTACCCCACCCGGTGAACCGGTTAAGATAACATCGCCCGGCGAGAGATGGGTAAAGGTGCTGATGTAAGAGACTAGCTCAGGTATAGTGTGGATCAGATTGCTAATGCTATCTTGTTGCACTTGCTGCCCATTAAGATAGGTTGTTAGCGTGAGCACTGTTGGGTCTGGTATCTCATCAGTTGTCGTTAAGCATGGTCCAAATGCGCCAGTGCGTGCCCAGTTTTTACCGGCAGTAAACCATGTAAATTGCCAGTCACGAACTGAGCCATCCATATAGCAACTATAGCCTGCCACATGGGCTAGGGCATCGGACTTACTAATTTTTGATCCCGCTTTACCAATTATGATGGCTAACTCGCCTTCATAGTCAAATTCGTTAGTGATTGAGGGCTTTATAACACCAGTTTTATTACCTGTCTGTGAATCTGGGAAACGGACAAAAATAGTGGGGGCTGGGTTGGTTTCATTAAACTCAGCCCGTTTTTCAGCATAGTTCATCCCAACACAGAGGATCTTATTTGGATTAGGAATTGTCGGTAGATATTCAATCTGATCTTCCTGTAGATCAGCTGGTGAGTCCGTCAATTTTTTGGCAACCGCCATCCCCTCTTGCGAGGCAAGTAGCGATTTTAAATCTGCAAATCCTAACTTTGAACCTAAATCGATAATCCCTTTTGAGGTTAATATGCCATAACTTGGTTTCCCTGAAACAAGATAACTTGCCAGTTTCATAACTGCTCCTTTATACAACTTTGAAAATATAGGTAACGCACTGCGTTACTATTACCGTGCTATTTTATCAATTATAATCAACAAAATAGCGAAAAAGCGCCTGCTTATTGGTTTAATAATCATTTGGATTAAGAATCAAAATAGGACGCCCTTTTAACTTTTACTTTTTAACTACTATTTTTTAACGACAACTTTTTAATTACTACTGTTTTAATTACTACAGTTTTAATTAGTACTGTTTTAATTACTACAGTTTTAATTAGTACTGTTTTAATTAGTACTGTTTTAATTAGTACTATTTTAACTTTTAAGTTAATAACTGCTATTTATATAACTGCTATATTTGTTTTAGGCTTAGACGCCTATCCCAAAAGAAAAGGCGCCTATTTTGACCGTTTATTGGTTAAAAAACTAGACTAAAAAGTTACCTAAAATAAGTAGCGAGACAGATACGTTGATAGCGCCACCAATTCGGGTTGCAATTTGCGCAAATGGCATCAACTCCATACGTTCAGCAGCGGTTAAAATCGCCACATCACCAGTACCGCCCTGTCCACTTTGACAACATGAAATGACCGCTGCATCGATTGGGTACATCCCTAACCGTTTCGAGACAAAAAAGCCGGTGGTAACCAGACTGACAACCGTACAGATGATGACGATAAGATTAACCACAGTAAATGCTTCGACAATTCTATGCCATGGTGTGATTGCTACACCAACAGCAAAGAGAATTGGGTAGGTGACCGATGTTTGGAAGAATTTATAGACCACTTGTGAACCACTTAATACTTTTGGTGATACACCATGCACTAATTTAACAAATACGGCCGCAAATAGCATACCAACAGGCGCTGGTATACCGGTCATTTTAGCTAATATCATCCCAACCATATAGAGCATAGCGGCAAGTAAGACACCAGAAGCAAAGGTGGTAACATCGATGACCGACTCTTTTTTAACGGTCTCTTTTTCTTGCTCATCATCTTCTGATTTTGGGAAGAGTCGACCATTACCAGTTAAGTGTGGATATTTTTTACCAAGACGATTTAAGGTACCACCACAGATAATACCAGTTAAACCACCTAGCATAACAATTGGCAGAACTCGACCTAACGCTTCACCTTCGCTCATACCTAAAATAGCGGCATAACCGATTGAGAGTGGAATCGCCCCTTCACCAACACCACCTGCCATAATTGGTAGGACTAAGAAGAAGAAGGTCTCAAATGCTGATAGACCAAGAAGGGTTCCAACACCGATTCCGACCAGCATTCCAACTACTTCACCACAGACCATCGGGACAAAGATCTTCACAAAACCTTGAATTAAGGTCTTTCGATCCATGTTCATAATACTACCCACAATGATGCAGCAGATATAGAGGTAGAGGATATGGGTATCTTTATAGAACTTGGTTATTGAAGTAGCGAGTGTTTGCGGCAAGATAGTGATGTTAGCATCAATAAAAGGGATATGGTAATAGACCATTGCCGATGGGATAAAGGTAGCACAGATTGCTGCTGCCCCCATTTTACCAACGATAGGTAGCCGTTTACCGATCTCACCACATAAAAAACCGAAAAAACCACAGGTAACAATCATTACCACTATTTCGTTCGGTAGTTTACCTGTAATCAGCACTTCTGCTGCAATTAATATCCCTGCAATGATAAAAAATGGGAGGGGAATCACACCGATTTTGTAGTCATCCATCCAGCGCCACCAGCCATAGGGCCAAAATTTATCGGTTTTAGGCGCAACACTTTTTTGCGGGCTACTGCCACTGTTATTTATTTCCTTTGTTGAACTTCTTTCTGTCATTGGTTTAGTTCTCCTGATTGGTATAAAAATTTGATCTATCATGACAAAATATTTGTTACTATTTTGTGATATAAATCATGAATTAATAGTGGTTTTTATGGTGTTAATGGCTCTAAAATTTTTAATACTGTGGTATAATCTAGTAAGTTTATAAAAATCAATGTGTTATCTTATAGCCTATACAATAATGTTAATTAAAATAAAGAGTTATGTTTATAAAAAAACCGTTATCCTTTACCAATAAGTTATTTGCCTCGTTACTGCTATTTTCTTTAGTATGTCTGCTGCTTTTGCAGAGTTATCTATGGAATGTTACTGAAGATTCGCTCTACCGTAATTTGGGGGGTAAGGCGCAGATTCAGGCGAAGGAGTTAGCCGTTATCCCTGACTTAATCAGTTATGTAGAGGCGCGCGATAGCCAAAAAATAGCTGAATTGATTAGTAATATTTTTGCCCAGAGTGATGCTAGCTATATTGTGATTGGTGATGAGAATGCTCATCGGCTCTTTCATACCACAACTGGTATCACCCATACCGCGATGGTTGGTGGGGATAATCAAGAGGTGCTTAAAGGTCATAGCATTGTGACAGTGCGTAAGGGATCATTAGGATCGTCGCTGCGGGGTAAAGCGCCGATTATCAATCGTGAAGGTAAAATTATCGGTATTGTCTCGGTTGGTTATATGATTGATAATATTTATGAACTTCACCGTGAGCAGTTTATTCCGTTTATTATCTTCTGTTCGCTATTTTTTGTTAGCCTCTTTATCTTCTCCCTCATTTTTGCCCGCACAGTTAAAAAACAGATGTTTAATTTAGAGCCGAAAGAGATTGCGATGCTGGTAAAAAGTCAGCAGTCGATTATGGAGTCGATTTTTGAGGGGATTATCGCTATCGATCTCGATTATAAGATCATCAATATTAATCAGTCAGCCCGCCAGATGTTAAATATTGAGACAACTGCCGATAAGTTGATTCACCAAAATCTGTTTGACTTTGTTAAGTCGAACAATTTTATCAATGGTGCGCGAAATCGGCAGGAAGATCTCAATGACTATATCTGCTATTTCAATGACTCGGTTGTCATCGCAAGTCGTATCCGGATTATTATCGATAATCAGATTCAGGGGTGGGTTATCACATTTCGTAACTTTGATGATATTAATCTCCTCAGTATGCAGTTAACGCAAGTGAAGCAGTATGCCGATAATTTACGTACCTTGCGCCATGAGCACCTAAACTGGATGGCAACGCTCTCAGGACTTATCTACCTTAAGCGGTACGATGAGGCAGAAGCTTTTATTGTGATGCATTCAGTCAATAATCAGGAGAATTTAGATTTTATTAATCAACATTTTAAAATTCCGGCAATCTGTGGACTGTTGATTGGTAAGTATGCTAAGTCACATGAGCTTGGGTTAGCGCTTGTTTTTGATCCTGCTTGTCAACTAGTTGCCCTCCCTCCTGCACTGTCAGAGACGGAGTTTGCCTCGATTTTGGGTAATCTTTTAGACAATGCTTTTAATGCCTGCTTAAAGGATCCGCAAAGTGGCAAGCAGGTCTACCTCTATCTAAGCGATGCAACCGATGAGATTGTAATCGAAGTGAGCGATCAAGGTTGTGGGGTGGATAAGGCGCTGCGAGATACCATTTTTGAGCAGGGGGTCACTTCACAAAGTCCTAAGGAGCATGGTATTGGTCTCCATTTAGTTGCAACCTATATTAAAAAAGCGAACGGTTTTATTACATTTAGTGATAATGACCCTTCTGGTACCATTTTTTCAGTTTTCATACCTAAATAATGTTATACCTAAATAATGTTATACCTAAATAGCGTTATACATAGATAACCTTAAGACAAATATAAGGGATGGCATCATGAATAACAGTTTTACCTATTCGATAAAAAGTAGTAAACAGTCCAGTAATAAAGGGAGTTTTACCAAAGCGTTAATTGTTGAAGATGAGCCGATTTTAGCTGAGCTAAATGCCGAATTTATTCAACGTGATACCAATATTAATGTGGTCGGTATTGCTGCTAATTTGCGTGATGCTAAGATGATGATCGATAGACTTCATCCAACGCTGATTCTTTTAGATAACTACCTACCAGATGGGCAAGGGATTGAGCTGTTTGATTATATTGTTAATAAAGGTATTAACGCCTATATCATCTTTATCACCGCTGCTAGCGATATAGATACCTGTAGTAAGGCGATCCGTTATGGCGCTTTTGACTATTTAATTAAACCGGTCTCCTATCAACGGTTAAAGCACTCTTTAGAGCGGTTTGATCTCTTTCTTTATCGACAGAGCATCCAGAAACACCTTACTCAACGGCGCATTGATGAGCTTTTTAATCTGCAAACTAAGGACTTTGTGGATCTGAATCGCCACTCAAAAGGGATTGAGGAGATCACTTTGCAGAAAGTGAAAGATCTCTTTGCCGAATCTGATGAACCGATGACCGTTGAGAATATTGTCGAGAAAACGGCAATTAGTAAGACCACCATTAGGCGCTATTTAGAGTATTGTGTCCAGACTAAATTGTTAACGGTTGAGATCAAACATGGCAAGATTGGGCGCCCTGAACGGCTCTATCGCCGTTTAGGTAAATAGCTGATATTTGGAATTGGCTTAAATATTCTTGTTTACTGTTTTCTCACTGAAACTGCGCTAAAAACCAAGTAATCGCAATCAGATCTGCACTACCACCTGGGCTAAGATTGCGTTCAATTAGAGCTAAATCGAACGCTTGCAGCTGCTTTACCCCTAGGTGGTGGCAAATTCCCCCTTCGGCAATTAATGTTTTTGCACTATTTTGTACATAAGTGAGTCCAGCAAGCCCGCCGCGTGAGACTAGATTTGTATCTTGATTGTAGGCTAATAGGTAGAGCATCGCTTGTAGTAGACTGCTCTGCTCATCATAACCTTTAGTTAACATCTCGAGATAGATGGGTAGAGAGATCTCACGCACAGTGCGATATCCAGATTCAGCCTCGCCTCTTGCTCCAGTAAGTTTATGGTTTTTATATAGCTTTTCACCAACTGTATTGGCTGCTTTCTGCTTCTCTAACTCATTGGTTACGATACCTTGGCAAATCTTGGCAACCTGATTGCAGATCTGTTGATAGTTGAGCTCTGTTGTTGCCGTTTTTACCGTTAAATAACCGGTTGCAGCAAGAATCAACCCTAAAGCAAAAATTCCACCTTTGTGAGTATTGATATTGTGAGTTGCTTTAAGCATCGAAGCTTCACACGCCATCCCAATTGGTCGAATATCGGCTAAAAAAGTGGTAAATCCGTTCTGTTGTGATCCATTGTTTGCAAAGTTTTGACCATAACAGTAAAAACGATCTAACCAAGGGGTGATCGCTTGGATGCTGTTAATAAAGGTTGTAAAGTTCATATCAAGGTGGGCACCACTATTTTGCATATCAACCAAACCCGGTTTTGGGGTTAAGCAGATCTCTTTGATTAGTGCGTGTAGTGCCAGCTTTGCTGGTTGATATGCAGGGAGGCTTTTTTGTAATGATGATAGCAGTTCTGCTTGTTTATTATAGTAGTCCATATGTTAGGAGAAGCTTTTAGGTGGCTGTCATAATGGTAGTGAGTATATAAAAAAGCTGATTTATTGTATACTTTTCCTCCCACTTCATCCCCTAATAATTTCATATTAATAAAAGAGAATAGAGATATGTTAACGGTTGCAGCACTCAATATTTTTCCAGTTAAATCGATGCAAGGTATTGCACTTTCAGAAGCAACGGTGTTAGCTACTGGCCTTAAGTATGATCGAATATTGATGATTAGTGAACCAGATGGCACATTTGTTACGGCTCGAGAGTACCCATCTCTCCTCACTTTAAGGACTGAAATAGTTGGTGAAGATATCGTTATATCATCACCATCACAGAGAATCATCATCAATGTTAAGGATTTTTCGCCAATGAGAGAGCCGACCGAGGTGTGGGGCAACCGTTTTACCTCGCATATTGCGCCAATTAGTGTAAACCGTTTTTTAAGTGACTTTTTACACAGAGATGTTCAACTACGTTGGATTGGGCAAGCCTCCACCCGTACTATCAGACGTTACCCTGATATTCCGCTCAGTTTTGCTGATGGTTACCCCTATCTACTAATCAATCTCGCCTCATTTAACTATCTGCAAAAACATTGCCCTGAAAAGTTAAGTATCAATCAGTTTCGTGGCAATGTTATTGTTGATGGCGCACTCCCTTTTGCTGAGGATGGTTGGCAGAGCATAAAAATTGGAGAGGTGATATTTGATCTGGTTAAACCGTGTAGCCGCTGCGTTGTAATTACCTTAAATCCAGAGAGCGCCAAACCACTTGCCGATAATGAGCCACTAAAGACGCTCCGTAGCTTCCGCTCAGATGAGCAGGGTGAAATAGATTTTGGTATCAATATGGTTGCTCGCAATCAAGGTACGATTAAGATCAACGATAAAATTGAGGTTATTGAACGCAAAGCGGCTAAGCAGTATTTGATAGTTGAAAAAAGTGGTACCTCAACCGATCATCAAACCGTTAAGATCTCTTTTGGCGATCACCAAATTGAAGGGAATAATCAACAAACTATATTAGAGCAGCTAGAGGAGGCAAATATCAATATCCCCTACTCTTGCCGAGCTGGGATCTGTGGACGGTGCCAACTCCATTTAGTTAACGGCAATGTCACCCCTTTAACCCAAACTGCGATCAAAGCTGATCAGACCATTCTATCTTGTAGCTGCATCCCGAATAGCGATATTGTTCTTGAATTTAAAAAGTAATTGATAATAAAGTGTAGTTAAAACATGCTGTTAAAAACATACCGTTAAAAACATGCCGTTAAAAACAGAGTAGTTAAGAATGGAAGCTTAAACGTCGTTATAAAAAAACGTTGTTATAAAAAAACGATATTATAAAAAAGCGTTATGAGATCGCGGTAAGATTAACCATTTCAACACTATCTGCCAAGGCACCATGTGCAATTAGCCGATCATTCATCAATTTAATCGCTTCAGCTAGGTAGAATGTTCGATTCATAGCAATAAAAGTGGGCTCGGCAACCAAACAGAGTGATGCATGTGTGCCACTTTCAATCACCAGTAGATTTATCATCTCACCACTTTGCATATGTGCAATAACTAGATCAGCAAGTTTTGGTAATAGCGGCTTTTCATTGCGCATAAAATACCAGCTTTTTGGTAGTTGCGGTTTTAAAAAATTGGCAGCTACAATAGCATTAATAGTTAGTTCGATGCGTTGTAGATCAGTTAGATCAAGTGATAGCGCACTATTAAAGAATTGATAGTAGAGAGCCGCATCATTTATAGTAAAAGGAAAAGTACCGATCACATCGGGGATTAACATTTTTTTGGGATAGCGGGAACGGAAAAGCGTATTATGATTTACATCTAGCATCAGGCAATCATATTTTGCATCAAAAAACCAACGCCAACTATCGGTTGGGCGAAAAGCAGTTGAATTGAGAGCCTCTTCCATATTAATCCATTATATTAGTAGATGAGCTAGCTAAAATTGCAAAAACGATAACATAAACGGAATAAAAAATAAATATAAAGGGTAAGAAATAAAATTTAATCTACTCATTTTAAAAAAGTTTAATAAACAGACTAAAATGGTCTATATGAAATTGTTTTAGGGTTTTACCGCGTAAATCTCAATTACCTCCCTTTTTAAATCAGTCATAAAACAGGTTTAAAAAAGGCATTTCACAATAAATAATAGGATAACCAAATAAAAAAGAGCGCCAATTGGCACTCTTAGAGTCTGAATAGATGAGTTGAATCTATAAAAAATTAATTTGCTACATGAATCTTTTTCATATCGGTCATGTAACTACGTAATCTACGCCCTACCTCTTCAATTGGGTGTTGACGGATTTCGTTATTAACGTCTCGTAATAGAATATTATCAACAGCACCTTCAGGAATCGCTTTACCAATATCGCCCGGTTGTAACATTGACATAAACTTCTCTTTTAGAAGTGGAATTGCGACATTAGCAAATAGGTAGTTACCATATTCTGCCGTATCAGAGATGACGACATTCATCTCATAAAGGCGTTTGCGCGCAATAGTATTGGCGATAAGTGGCAGTTCATGCAGTGATTCATAGTAGGCAGATTCAGGAAGGATACCAGATTCCAACATGGTCTCAAATGCAAGTTCTACCCCAGCTTTTACCATGGCAATCATTAATACGCCTTGATCAAAATAGGTCTGTTCATCAATTTTACCGTTATATTCAGCCGCTTTTTCAAACGCTGTTTCGCCTGTCTCTTTGCGCCATTTAAGGAGATTTTTATCACCATTCGCCCAATCTTCCATCATGGTTTTTGAGAATTCACCAGAGATAATATCGTCCATATGTTTACGGTAGAGATCTTTCATAATCACTTTCAGCTCTTTAGCTAATGCATTAGCGCGGAGTTTAGCAGGATTAGAGAGTCGATCCATCATTAAGGTAATACCGCCCTGTTTTAACGCTTCGGTGACTGTCTCCCAACCATATTGGATCAGTTTACAGGCGTAAGCAGGATCGACACCATCGGCGACTAATTTATCAAAACAGAGGAGTGATCCAGTCTGTAACATGCCACATAAAATGGTCTGCTCACCCATTAAATCTGATTTTACTTCAGCAACAAATGAGGATTGCAGTACCCCTGCACGATCACCACCGGTTGCAGCAGCCCACGCTTTTGCAATCGCTAACCCTTCACCTTGTGGATCGTTTTCTGGGTGGACGGCGATCAATGTTGGGACGCCAAATCCACGTTTATACTCTTCACGTACTTCGGTTCCTGGGCATTTTGGTGCTGACATAACAACAGTGATATCAGGGCGAATTTTTTCACCTACTTCAACAATATTGAAACCGTGAGAGTAACCAAGTGCGGCCCCTTTTTTCATTAGTGGTTGCACAGCTTGTACAACTGCTGAGTGCTGCTTATCAGGGGTTAAGTTTATAACAAGATCAGCAGTTGGGATCATCTCTTCATAAGTGCCAACTTTAAAACCGTTCTCGGTCGCACGGCGCCATGATGCACGTTTTTCTGTAATCGCCTCTTTACGTAGTGCATAAGCGACATCTAAACCTGAATCGCGCATATTGAGACCTTGGTTTAACCCTTGCGCACCGCAACCGATGATGACAATTTTTTTCCCTTTTAAGTAGTCAGCACCCGTTATAAATTCGGATCGTTCCATAAAACGGCATTTACCAAGTTGGGACAGTTTTTCGCGAAGATTTAAAGTATTGAAATAGTTTGACATGTATTACTCTCCATATAATAGACAATTGAGTACAAAATTTACGCTACTATACCCGTTTTTTGTTATTGCGAAAATTGATATATATAAAATATTATCTTTCACATTTTGCAATATACTTGCTAAATGTTTGAGTTTCTTTTACTCTAGCCACCTTTTGAATCTAACAGATAAAAAATCGAAATGGATAGACGTTATAAACAGGCTAATAGAGAGGCGATACTCTCATTAATATTAACTTTTATTTATCTTTTTGCATGGTTTATCGGCGCTTATTGTGTCGGGAGTGGTGCAGGATTTTTTGGACTGCCACTCTGGTTTGAGCTATCCACTATCTGCGCCCCAATTGGATTCATTTTAATCTGTTGGGTTGTGGTTAAATACCAATTTAAATTAATCTCATTAGATTAACCTGTTACGATAATAACAAATATCATTTTTATATAAATACTGATTAGTATGGGATCATTATGCAGACATACCGTATAGATATTATATTACCGCTTATTATTTATCTTTTTTTAGTGTTTGCGCTCTCAATCTACGCTTACATGAAACGAAAAAAAACCGAGCAGTTTACCGACTATTTTATCGGTAATCGGACCATGGGTGGATTCCTACTCGCTATGACCTTAGTTGCCACCTATATTAGTGCAAGCTCTTTTATTGGTGGACCGGGGGCAGCTTATCAATATGGTTTGGGTTGGGTTCTCCTCTCGATGATTCAGGTACCAACGGTACTGCTTTCACTCGGTATTTTAGGTAAAAAATTTGCCATTTTAGCGCGTAAATACAATGCAATAACACTTAGTGACATGCTCTATGCTCAGTATAAAAGTCGGTTGATTGTCTGGTTAGCGAGTCTAACCATTGTTGTCGCCTTTATTGGAGCGATGACAGTGCAGTTTGTCGGTGGCGCTAGACTATTAGAGGTATCAGTTGGGATCCCTTATGAGATTGGACTCTTAATTTTTGGTATTGGTACGGTCATCTATACCGCTTTTGGCGGCTTTAGAGCAGGTATCTTAAATGATGCTTTCCAGGGGTTAGTGATGATCATTGGTGCCATCTTACTATTAGTTGCAACTATCTATGTAGGTGGTGGTATTCCGGCAATTGTCACGCGTTTACATGAGATTAATCCGGCACTCTTAACACCGCAAGGTCCAGACAATTTTATGGATCTGCCATTTATGGTCTCTTTTTGGGTTTTAGTCTGTTTTGGTGTGGTGGGATTACCCCATACCGCAGTTCGTTGCATGGCTTATAAAGACAGTAAAGCGGTGCATCGCGGCATTATTATTGGTACTATCGTCATCACAGTAATTATGTTTACTATGCATCTTGCTGGGGTTTTTGGTCGCGCTATTATTCAAGATGATCTCTCAAGTCCTGATGGGGTTGTTCCGCTATTAATGATCCGAGTGTTACCACCTATCGCTGCAGGTATTTTTTTGGCAGCGCCACTTGCAGCAATTATGTCAACCATCAATGCCCAGCTGTTACAAGTCTCCTCAGTGATAATTAAAGATCTCTATGTGAGTATGCGACCAAATAAGGTACATGATGATAAAAAATTGACACGACTCTCAATATTTATCACTACCCTATTTGGCGCACTGCTTATTTTTGCCGCATGGAAACCACCATATATGATTATCTGGCTCAATCTACTGGCTTTTGGTGGACTTGAAGCGGTATTTTTGTGGCCATTGGTTCTTGGTCTGTATTGGAAAAATGCCAACGCGACCGGTGCATTAAGCGCAATGTTAGCTGGTGCCATCAGTTATACGTTACTTGCTATATATAATATTAAATTATGTCAGTTTCACGCTATCATTCCATCATTATTAATAGGATTTGTGGTTTTTATCGTTGCTAACTATATTGGTAACCATATTGGTAACTATACTAAAAGTCGTATCAGTAATCGGTGTAAACAGTCAGTTGTTAACGTGATAAATTAGAGGGAAATTATGCCTTGGATCCAACTTAAGATTAGTACAACCAATCAAATTGCTGAGCAGATCAGTGATCAGTTGATTGAATCTGGCGCGGTATCTGTCACGTTTCAAGATAGTCAAGATACACCGATTTTTGAACCACTACCTGGTGAGACCCGCCTATGGGGTCAGACTGATGTTGTTGGGCTTTATGAGGCTGATACCGATATCGACGCCTTAAAACATCTGTTAAATCTAGATCAATATAACTATAAGTTTGAGCAACTTGAAGATAAAGATTGGGAACGTGAATGGATGGATAATTTTCACCCAATGCAGTTTGGTGAGCGGCTCTGGATCTGCCCAAGCTGGTGTGATATTCCTGATGCAAATGCGGTAAATGTTATGCTTGATCCCGGTCTCGCCTTTGGTACCGGTACCCACCCAACTACAGCGCTCTGTTTAGCTTGGTTAGATAGTTTAGATCTCAAAGGTAAAACTGTTATTGATTATGGTTGTGGTTCTGGCATTTTAGCCATTGCGGCCTTGAAGTTAGGGGCAAAAGAGGCAATCGGGATAGATATCGATCCGCAGGCACTACAGGCAAGTTTGGATAATGCAGAGCGTAATCAGGTCAGTGATAAGTTAACCCTCTATTTAGCAAATGATCGCCCTGCTAATCTGGTTGCAGATGTAGTGGTTGCCAATATTTTAGCTGGGCCGTTAAAAGAGCTCGCACCAGATATTATTCAATTAGTAAAACCAAATGGCATGTTAGGGTTGTCGGGAATTTTAAGTAGCCAAGCTGAAACTGTCAGCTCAGCTTATGAGGCAGATTTTTGTTTAGAACCAACTGCTGAGCAGGATGAATGGTGCCGTATAGTCGGTAAACGGAATGTAAATTAATAGATAATTTCTATTTTAATTATCGATAAATAAACAGAAAAAATCGAAAAAAGGTTAAAAATTGTAAATTTTTTATCTTTTTCCTTTGAATGTCAAAAAAAAATGCGTAACATAGCCACCCTTAAAACAGATTCAATAAAAACTGGCACTATAAAAACTGTTACTATCGGAAATATAACTTTACGCAATAATTTAATTGCAGCGCCGATGGCAGGAATTAGTGACTTGCCATTTCGTCATCTCTGTCACCGTTTTGGTGCTGGTATGACCGTGGCTGAAATGTTTTTGGCTAACCCTGATGTTTGGCATACTGAAAAATCATCACTACGGATCTCATCTTCGGCTGATATTGGTGTGCGAGCGGTTCAGATTGTTGGTTCAGATCCGTCCGAGATGGCTAAGGCTGCCGAACTAAATGCCAAACATGGGGCTGAGTTAATCGATATTAATATGGGCTGTCCTGCTAAAAAGGTGAATAAAAAACTGGCTGGATCTGCTTTAATGCAGTACCCAGATCTAGTGAGAGACATACTTTTACATGTTGTTAAAGCAGTGGATATTCCAGTTACCTTAAAGATTCGTACTGGATGGGATAGCACCCATAAAAATTGTCTGGAAATCGCGCAAATTGCAGAAGAGTGTGGTATAAAGGCGGTGACGATTCATGGGCGAACTCGCGAATGCCTATTTCGTGGGGAGGCTGAATATGAATCGATTAAAAAGGTTAAGGAAGCAATCACAATTCCGGTTATTGCAAATGGTGATATTGATAGCCCTGAAAAGGCAAAAGAAGTTTTTCAATATACAAATTGCGATGGTATAATGGTCGCCCGCGCAGCAGAAGGTCGCCCTTGGATATTTGAAGAAATTGCCTTTTACCTACAACATGGATTTGCAAAGCGATCCAAAACAGTCGATGAAATTGAACAAATTGTGATGGAACACCTGGATGCTCTTTATCAGTTTTATGGAGAGTATAAGGGATTGCGGATTGCTAGAAAGCATATTAATTGGTATACCAATCAATATGTTAATAGTGATCAATTTAGGCGCTTATTTAGTGTACTTGATAATACAAGTGATCAGATCCAAACACTAAAAGCATTTTTTAATCAAATTCGAAACAACCAATAAGAGTTAAAAAACTATGTCAGAACAACGCGTTACAGCTGCAGCACTTAAATTCACAACTGTAAACTCTCAAGATCAAATAACCCAGAAACCTTTGCGCGACTCTGTAAAACAGGCTATGAAAAATTACTTATCGCAATTAAATGGCGAAGATCCGACTGATCTTTATCAGTTAGTACTTGCTGAAGTAGAACAACCGTTTCTTGACATGGTAATGCAATATACGCGTGGTAATCAGACAAGAGCAGCCAATATGTTAGGTATCAATCGCGGTACGTTACGCAAGAAATTAAAACAGTATGGTATGGGCTAACTGTTCAAGTCTATTTATAAAATAAAGAGTTGATCTCTCATGCTCATATATTCTACGTTATTAAAAATAGATTATTATAAATGATCTACTATAAATAGACTTATTTACTTAAAATCAAAAGTTTAATATTAAAAGCGCTAATAAAATTGGCGCTTTTAATTTATTCACAGTTATATTTTCAAAAAAAGTATTATCAATAAAAAATATCAGCAAAAAGTATCAACAAATAAGTATAAAAACTGTGCTATACTGCCCCACTTTATCTATGATCAATATTGATATTTAAAAGCGAAAAACTGTTGTTTTACTTAGTTCCAAACTAGATTTTTATTACGACTTTTTTATATCTTCTATTTTTAGCTTTTATTTAAAATAGTGATTTTGAGTGAGATTATTTACTATTGTTTGTGTAGGTAGCGCTTTATAACTATTGATCAACCTATTTTATAGAGAGAAATTATTTTGCAGCAAGTTTTACAAGATTTTATTATTGACAAAATTGATGATTTAAAAGGTCAAGATATAGTGACCATCGATGTACGGGGTAAATCATCGATTACTGATTTTATGGTCATCTGTACCGGAACATCCAACCGTCATGTTAACGCTATTGCAGAGCATATTGTTGAAGAGGCAAAAAAGCAGGGGTATCTTGTATTAGGAAGTGAAGGTGAGCAAGATGCAGATTGGATTGTGGTCGATCTAGATTCGATTATTGTTCATGTTATGCAATCAGAGAGCCGTGCGCTGTATGAGTTAGAGAAGCTCTGGGGTTAATGAATTAAGGTTAAATTAAGGTTAAAGCAGGGTTAAATTAGCATGAAAATAACATTGATTGCAGTCGGTACCAAGATGCCTGCTTGGGTAACCACTGCATTTACCGATTATCAGTCAAGATTCCCTAAAGATATGCCTTTTGATCTGATTGAGATACCAGCTGGAAAGCGGACTAAAAATGCTGATATTCCCAGAATCTTAGATAAAGAGGGCAACTTAATGTTAGCTGCATGCGGTAAAGGTAACCGCATTGTCTCACTTGATATTCCAGGTAAGCCTTATACAACGAGTCAATTATCTAAACAGTTAGAGCTATGGAAAACTGATGGGCGAGATGTGAATTTACTGATCGGAGGCCCTGAAGGTCTTTCACCAACCTGCAAAGCGGTGGCTGAACAGAGTTGGTCTCTCTCTCCATTAACCTTACCTCACCCTTTAGTACGTGTAATTGTCGCAGAAAGCCTTTACCGTGCTTGGAGTTTAACTACCAATCACCCTTATCATCGTGAATAGATAAAAATAGCAATTTCAAAAATAGTTATTAAAATAGTTGATTAAAATAGCATGCTAGCCATGTAAAAATTAGCAGTTTGATAATATTAAAGTGTGTTAATTGCATGATTTAATTAAAAAACATGAGTATGAAAGAATGAATAGTGGCAGACCAAACATTATTTTGGATTTACAGATTGCCTGTGAAAATAGCGATAATCTACCTAGTGAAACAGCGATAACAGAGTGGCTAAATGTGATATTGCCTCAATTTGTTGATAGTGCAGAGTTGACCATTCGTATTGTCGATGAGGCGGAGATTCAGCAACTCAATAGTGATTATCGTAACAAAGATAAGCCTACGAACGTGCTCTCCTTCCCATTTGAATCACCAATTGATATTGATGTTCCTCTACTTGGCGATCTAATCATCTGTAAACAGGTGGTAGAGATGGAAGCTTTAGAGCAGCATAAGCCTTCTATTGCCCACTGGGCGCATATGGTAGTACATGGTTCGCTCCATCTTCTTGGGTATGATCATATTATCGATGAGGAGGCGGAAGAGATGGAGAAGATTGAAATTGACATTATGCAGCAATTAGGGTTTGATAATCCTTATCAGCTAACTGATTAAATTACTGTTATTTTTATCGATGTATTGATAACCCTTGTTATGTTTTATACTCTTAATACGCTATTTCTATATTTTGTTTTAAAATATTTTAATATTTATACAATGTTTTAGGGTTTATATAGTTTTATTAAAATAGGCAAAATCTTTTTCTATCCAAACTAATTTTATCAATAAAGGGAAATTTCTATGAGCGAAGATAATCACCGGAGACCAAAAAAAGGTTTTTTATTATGGTTAAGTCAACTCTTCAATTCTGAACCACAAGATAAAGATGATCTCCTACAGACAATTCGTGAAGCCCAAGAGAATAAACTGATCGATCCAGATACCTTAGATATGATTGAAGGGGTGATGGATATTGCAGAGCAGCGCATTCGCGATATTATGATTCCTCGCTCACAGATGGTCACCATCAACGATAATGATTCGCTCGATGAGTGCCTCGCAGTTATTGCAAAACATGGCCACTCTCGCTATCCGGTTATTAGTGAAGATAAGGATCATATTGAAGGGATTTTATTAGCTAAGGATCTGCTAATTTTCATGCGGCAAGAGCCTTTTGAACTGAAAAAAATTTTACGTCCGACTATCACAATCCCTGAAAGTAAACGGGTTGACCATATGCTCAAAGAGTTTAGGCTACAACGCTACCATATGGCAATTACCGTAGATGAATTTGGTTGTGTCTCGGGACTGGTGACAATTGAGGATATTTTAGAGCTTATTGTTGGTGATATTGCCGATGAGTATGATGAAGTTGGTGATCGCGATATTCGCCGCCTATCACAGCAAGTCTATTCAGTTAAAGCATTAACCCCAGTCGAAGATTTTAACGAAATTTTTGGTACTCAATTTAGTGATGATGAGATGGATACCATCGGTGGTGTTGTCATGCAACATTTTGGACGATTACCGATGCGTGGTGACACAATTACCATCGATAATTATCAATTTAAGGTCTCGGTTGCTGATCGTAGGCGAATCATCCAACTACACGTTACAATTCCTGATGGAGCCAAAATACCGGTATTAGAGCCGTCTAATACAGAATCCCAAACTATATCAGATAATGAATATAGTGATGAGTAGGTTAATGAGCAAGTTATGGTTAACCCTCTTACTCAGTTTTGGTTTAGGTGCGATTGCGGTTTTTAGTTTTGCGCCTTTTCATATCTGGCCGACTGCTTTTATCTCCTATTGTAGTTTATTAGCTTTAATTGCAGGCCAAACTAATAAAAGAGCGATGTTAATAACATTATGTTGGGGTATCGGTTATTTTGCCGCAGGCGTTCACTGGATCTATGTCAGTATTCGCCAATATGGTGATCTGCCTATTTTGGTTGCACTCTCCATTTTAGCGTTATTGATTCTCTATTTATCACTCTACCCGATGCTGTTTGGTCTTATCTTACGTGCCCTAAATCAATATGCACCCTCTTTCTCATTTATACAGTTAGTGATTGCTGCTCCGCTTATTTGGCAAGTAACTGAGTATTTGCGTGGTCATATTTTGAGTGGTTTTTCATGGTTACAACTTGGTTATAGTGAGCTTGATAGTCCACTACGTGGCTACTTCCCAATTGTGGGAATTGATGGCGTTACGCTTATTACAACTATTGTCTCTGGTTTAATCGTCTATATTCTATCTGGAATAGTGGTAAGAAGAGGCGTAAATCCAACTATAACAGAGAGATCGCAATCAGCTGGTAGCGCAAACTCCTCTTATCATAACTGCTTTTACCATAAATTAATGTGCCTTAAGTTTATCTGCCTAAAGTTCATTAACAATAGGGAGAAAATGTTTAAGCACAAAATTAATGCATTTATCGCATTAATTTTGCTCTTTTTTGCACCATTTTTGTTCAACAATCATCAATGGACAGTGCCAACCCAATCAAAAATCTCGGTGGCATTAATACAGGGGAATATCGCACAATCTTTACGTTGGAACAATCTACAGCTAGCAAATACGTTAACTACCTATCAGAGATTAACTGATGCCAATTTGGATAAAGATATAATCATCTGGCCAGAAGCAGCTATTACCGATTTTGAATTAAATCAACAATCTTACCTGCATCATCTTGACGAGCAAGCACATGCCAACCATGCAACTGTTGCAGTAGGACTACTTGATTACCGCCCTAATTCTAACGATTTTACCCAAGGGAAAGTTTATAACAGCTTAGTTGTGTTAGGGGATGAGACGCCTTATCAATATATGTCCCAAAATAGATATGAGAAGCACCATTTAGTCCCATTTGGGGAGTTTACCCCGTTAGCCTCTCTATTAGAACCAGTTGCCAATCTTTTAGATATACCAATGTCATCGATGAGTCGTGGAAACCGTAAACAGCCACCTTTAGTGATGCATAATTTTAAATTTACGACAGCCATCTGTTATGAGGTGATACTGTCTCAACTCATCTGGCAAAATTTTACCCCTGATACCGATTTTTTACTGACTGTATCAAATGATGCATGGTTTGGTGACACTATTGGACCTTTGCAACATCTACAGATGGCGCAAGCACGGGCGTTAGAATTTGGGCGTCCATTAATTCGCAGTACCAATAGTGGGGTGACCGCAATTATTAATGAGCAGGGTGAGATTACGGATAGATTACCGCAATTTGAGACCGCGGTTTTAACTGCAACATTATCACCTTTCACCGGTTTAACCCCTTATGCAAGATGGGGCAATACTCCCTACTTTATCGTTTTACTCCTCTTTTTGGCTATTTTAGTTGGGAAAGTGGTGAAAATGAGAGTTTTCACTAAAGGTCATAGTGATCAGAAGCAAATTAGTTCTCATAAGAAAGTTAGTGCTCAGAAAAATAGAAGTTAACGGGATGATCAAAACCATTTTTCTTCGCAATTCTGGCATATTTTTTGCTTAAACTATTAGTAAGTTATAAGTGAGTTATCAATCAATTATTAGTAGATTCTATGATGTAAATTTAGCGCAAGCATTTGATAAACAGTTGCTAAATGTACATTTTATGCAAAAAATAAGTTATAATATGCAGCCTTGATAAAAATATTAAATATATTTAATATCATACCAACAAAAGGGGATTCAGATGAAGAAAAAAACGCAATTAGCAAAGTTAGTCTTATCTTTTGCAATGTTAGGGGCAATTAGTCATGCTGCTATCGCTGAAGATCTAACTGGCACATTAGCCAAAATTAAGGAAAACGGCGTCGTTGTCATTGGTCACCGTGAATCTTCAGTTCCTTTCTCCTATTATGATGCAAATCAAAAAGTGGTCGGTTATTCACAAGACTATGCAGATAAAATTGTTGATGCAGTAAAAGAGGCCCTCAACATGCCTGATCTACAGGTGAAATATCTACCGATTACCTCGCAAAACCGCATTCCTCTTTTACAAAATGGCTCTTACGATTTTGAGTGTGGTTCAACAACAAATAATGTTGCACGTCAACAGCAAGCAGATTTTTCAGATACCATTTTTATCGTAGGCACCCGTTTTTTAGTCAAAGAGAGTAGCAAAATTAAGGATATTGATGACCTTAAAGGTAAAAATGTTGTGGTTACATCTGGTACGACCTCAGAAGTAAAATTGAATAATATTAATGATGAACAGAAACTTAATATCCGTATTATCACAACCAAAGATCATGGCGACTCATTCCGTACTTTAGAGAGTGGTCGTGCAGCAGCATTCTTAATTGATGATGCCCTACTTGCTGGCGAACGTTCCCGCGCTAAAAAACCATCGCAATGGGTCATTGTCGGTAAACCGCTCTCTTATGAAGCATATGGCTGTATGTTACGTAAAGGTGATACTCAATTTAAAGCATTAATGGATAAGGAAATCTCTAATTACCAAACTTCTGGTCAAGCCGAAAAATCCTTTAACCGCTGGTTTAAAGAACCGATCCCACCAAAAGGGTTAAATATGAATTTTGACCTCTCGCCAGAGATGAAAGCGCTTTTTGCTGCACCGAATGATAAAGCATTAGATTAGTTCTCATTTCAAGGTGTTCGAAATAGTAGACGTAATAGGATCAATTTGCGCCTACTATCTTTTTTTAAATCATATTATTAGTCAGTAATAATATCTGTAATATATGTTGGAGTATTTATGGCAACAAGTTGGAATTGGGGAATCTTTCTTCAACCAACTCCGTTTGGAGACACAACCTATTTAGGCTGGATATGGCTCGGTTTTGAGATGACAATTTTATTGGCTCTCTCTTCTGGGATTCTCGCCTTTCTAGTCGGCTCATTTTTTGGGGTATTAAGAACACTACCCAATCGATTTTTAGCCTTTATTGGAACCTGCTATGTAGAGCTGTTTAGGAATGTTCCGCTCATTATTCACCTATTTTTCTGGGTCTATGCAATGCCGATGTTGGTACCCGAATCGGTACGTGATTGGTTATACAATGATCTTGACCCGATGTTTTTCACCTTTTTAATGGCAACAATCGGTTTAGGTCTATTCACTGGTGCACGTATCTGTGAGCAAGTACGAACAGCTATCATCTCTATTCCTGCTGGGCAAAAAAATGCAGCGATTGCTTTAGGGTTAACATTAAGACAGAGCTATCTCTATATTATTTTGCCTAACGCCTATCGACGTGTTTTGCCACCTTTGACCTCTGAAATGTTAAATATGGTAAAAAACTCCGCCGTTGCATCAACGATTGGATATATCGATTTAACCAAACAGGCAAGTCAGCTTTTAGAGCATGCAGGTCGCCCTTATGAGTCGTTTATCGCAATTACTATCGGTTATGTGATTATCAATATCGCTATCATGCTTATTATGCAATTTATTGAAAAACGCGTACGACTTCCAGGGACTATTGGAGGTAAAGCGTAATGGATTTAGATTTTGGGCAGATTCTGCCAAATTTATCGTATATTTTACATGGTTTACTACTTAATCTAGAGATCACAGCGACAACGGTTATCTTTGGTATTATTTGGGGTACATTATTAGCAATTATGCGTCTATCATCTTTCAAGGTGTTGCGCTGGTTTGCTTTAGGCTATGTCAATATTTTTAGATCAATTCCGCTCATGATGGTTCTGCTCTGGTTCTATCTTTTAGTACCGCAACTGTTACAGGCGTTTTTAGATCTACCCGCTACAACTGATACCCGTTTTATCTCAGCTTTAATTGCTTTTGCGCTATTTGAAGCTGCCTACTACTCTGAGATAATTCGTGCCGGTATTCAGAGCGTATCTAAAGGGCAGATAAGTGCATCATTAGCATTAGGGATGACCAAAGGGCAAGCACTTAGAATGGTTGTGTTACCGCAAGCATTTCGAATTATGACACCGCTACTGTTAACACAAGGTATTATCTTATTCCAAGATACCACTCTTATTTATACATTAAGTTTGGCAGATTTCTTCTATCGTGCAGTCAATATTGTTGGCAATAGAGATGGGCTGGTCACTGAGATGATCATATTTACTGGTGCGGTCTATTTTGTCATCTGCTTTACTGTTTCACGTCTTGTTAATTATTATAAAAAAAGGGTTACTCGATGATCTCTTTAGAAAATGTATCTAAATGGTATGGACAGTTCCAAGTCCTTAAAAACTGCTCTACTTCTGTTGCTAAAGGCGAAGTGGTAGTGGTATGTGGCCCGTCAGGCTCTGGTAAATCGACACTGATTAAAACTGTTAACGGACTTGAACCCGTTCAAAAAGGTAAAATTGTGATTGGTGAGACTGAGATCACCAGTAAAGCGACCGATTTAGCGCGGGTTCGATCTAAAGTTGGGATGGTTTTCCAACATTTTGAACTCTTTCCACACCTCTCTATTTTAAAAAATTTGACGCTTGCGCAAATTAAAGTTTTAGGTCGTAGTGAAGAGGAGGCGTGCGAAAAAGCGTTGAGCCTTTTAGAGCGTGTTGGATTACTTGCTCATGCCGACAAATATCCTGCAAAGCTCTCTGGTGGACAGCAGCAGCGTGTTGCGATTGCGCGTGCGCTCTGTATGGATCCAATCGTTATGTTATTTGATGAACCAACCTCAGCACTTGATCCAGAGATGGTAAATGAGGTGTTAGATGTTATGGTTGAGCTCGCCTATGAAGGGATGACCATGATGGTCGTAACGCATGAGATGGGATTTGCACGTAAAGTTGCTAACCGTGTTATCTTTATGGATGCTGGTGAAATTATTGAAGATACCTCTAAAGAGCAGTTCTTTACCAATCCGCAGTCCGATCGTGCGAAAGATTTTCTCGCTAAAATCATCCATTAATAGATCAAAATAAGTAACAAAATTTGATGATATAAAACGTAAATTAACTACTTAAAAAACAGGAGCAATCCTGTTTTTTATTTTTATATCATCATAAAATGCGACTTATAAAAAATAGTATCACAAAGAACGGTACGATAAAACTCCGTACTATAAAGAACAATCTAACTCACCACGCTTGGCGTTATCAGGGATAATTGTTATAATCTGATAACTTAAGATATGACGAACACAATTAAAAAAGACAACAACTTTGGCAATAATACAACTTACATCACAACAGGTTCAACCTCATCTTCTGTATGTTAATCATACGTTATCGAATAAATCCAGTGATCTTTTAACCTGTCAACCGAGAGTAGCATCCGCTCTATCACTACTATGTAATCAACAAGCAAACAATTTACAGCGGTTTATGCTATTAAAAGGGGCTGAAAGTGAACTGTTTTTCTCGTTACTTAAGCAATCTGTCACAGCTGAATTACCTGATCAGCTATCTGGATTTGCTTACCATTTTAATGAGAATAAAATCACATTAACCCCAGCTAAAAGTAGACAAGATAATTTTGCTGCTAAAAGTAGCTGTTTAACAGGGTTATGGTTAGATAGCGAGACACTTTTTGGCTCTGTTAGGCAGCCAGAGAATGGTCCAATTAAATTACAAACTGGTTTAGTTCATGATGCTAATGGTGGTATACTCATTTTAAGTTTACGTGCCTTGCTTGAAGAGCCTGCGCTTTGGGGACGTTTAAAACAGATGGTTATGCGCCAAGAGTATAGATGGTTTTCAACCGATGATTCGCATCCGCTACCGTTAGCAATTCCACCACTTCCACTTAATCTACGACTTATTTTAGTGGGTGATCGTGTTAGTCTTGCAGAGTTACAGGAGTTAGAACCAGAGTTCTACTATAGTGCGCTCTATGCTGAATTTGAGTCTATATTATCTATTGATGCTAACTCTACCGGTGAAAATCAGTTAGGTTCATGGTATGACTATTTACAATTTATTGCTGAGCATCAGCATCTACCCAAGATTAAGCCATCTGCTCTCCCCTCACTGATACAAGCGGCAACGCGTTTCACTGGTGATCAAAACCTTCTCCCACTTTCAGTAGATTGGATCAATAATATTCTCTTTAATGCGAGCTGTTTTACTCAAAGTAACATAGATGGTAAATCGGTTAATCAGGCTTTAGATCAGAAGCATTGGCGTGAAAACTATTTAGTTGAACGGTTACAAGATGAGATCCTAAACGGTCAGATCATGATTAATACTAAAGATCAGGTGGTTGGGCAGATTAACGGTCTCTCTGTTATTGAGTACCCTGGTTACCCTAAAGCTATTGGTGAACCGACAAGGTTAAGTTGCCTTATCCATTTTGGTGATGGTGAGCTGATCGATATAGAGCGGAAAACTGAACTTGCCGGCAATATCCACTCTAAGGGGATGATGATTATGCAGGCATTTATCATGTCTCAATTTGCAATTACTCACCAGCTCCCTTTTACTGCATCATTAGTTTTTGAACAGTCATATAGTGAGATTGATGGTGATAGTGCGTCTGTTGCAGGTCTATCTGCTATGATGAGTGCGTTAGCAGATCAGCCGATAGATCAACAATTGGCAGTTACCGGCTCGGTCGATCAGTTTGGTCATGTACAGTCTATTGGTGGCGTCAATGAGAAGATAGAAGGTTTTTTTGCCATCTGTAAACAGCGAGGTTTTACCGGTCAACAGGGTGTGATTATTCCTGCTAGCAATCAGCGTAACTTATCTTTAAGTGATGAAGTGGTAAACGCAATCGAAAATGGTCAATTTACCATTTTTACAGTTGAGCATATTTCTGAGGCACTGCATCTTTTAACCGGAATCCCTTATAAGGATGAGAGCCCGTTTAATCTCTATAAATTGATCTATACACGAATACAACAGATGATGTTACAAGAGCGAAAAAGTGCAAGTTGGTTAAGTCGCTGCCAAAACTTTTTGTTTCGAAAAATTGCAAAAAAAAGCAATTCTTATTAAACTTCCCCCTTTAGACTATAAAAAATAAAAAGGTTTTTTTATGACATTTGAACGTAAATCTTCGTACGATAAAGCCGATCTGATTAAATCTGGCAATAATGAACTTTTTGGTCATGATGGTCCACCCTTACCTTCAGACCAGATGTTAATGATGGATCGTGTAACAGAAATGAGTGAACATGGCGGTAATTTTGGCAAAGGTTATGTTGAAGCAGAGTTAGACATTAATCCTGATTTATGGTTTTTTAAATGTCATTTTAAAAACGATCCTGTCATGCCTGGTTGCCTTGGTTTAGATGCCATGTGGCAATTAGTTGGATTCTATCTAGGCTGGTTAGGTGGTAAGGGCAAAGGTCGTGCTTTAGGTGTTGGTGAAGTAAAATTTTCTGGCCAAGTTCTGCCCACTAATAAAAAAGTGACTTACCGTATCCATTTTAAACGCGTTATCAACCGTAAATTGATTATGGGTATTGGAGATGGTGAAGTTCTTGTAGATGGAAAGGTGATCTATCAAGCTTCAGATCTCAAAGTAGGTCTATTTAAAGATACGAACAGTTTCTAAATCGTTATTATAAAACCGTTATTATAAAATCGTTAATCTACAACATTATAATGCGCTAGTTGTTAGTAAATAAAATAATAACTAGCGCTTTTTGGTTGTACGTTTTCACTTTTACCTTCTGACTGACTCGTAATCTTTCCCAAATTTTTACTTCTCTTTTAGCAAACTGGTACTGAATATGCTATGCAAAATAAATAGATCCACTCAAATTGTGATTTATGCTAATCTGAGCCAATTTTGTACATTCAGACAATTTTTTGTTTACGGAAAGAACAAATTTTTAAGGTAAATAAAATATGATCCATTTAAATGATAAATACTATGTTAGCCGCGGTCTGCATCGTAAATGTTATATTCACCCTGAAAATGAGAATAGATGTATAAAGGTTAACTATAATGAAGGTGCCAAAGAGGAGACTAATCGAGAAATTGCCTATTATAAACATTTAATCAGACGGAAAATTGCATGGAATAGTTTAGCCCAATATTATGGTGCTATTACTACGAATGAAGGGGTTGGGCATATATTTGATCTTATCCGTGATGAAGATGGGCAGATAGCCAAACCATTAGAGTACTATGTAGCTAGCGAAGAGTTGACTAAAAAATATTATGATAGTTTAGTCGATTCATTAAAAAATTTAAAAACGGCACTATTAAAAGATCGCATTATCACCATGACAATTAAGAGTAAAAATATTCTTTTCCAACTCTATTCAAATAACACTCAGCAAGGTAATCGACTCATTATTATTGATAATATTGGTAACTCTACTTTTATTCCTGTTGCAAGCTACATCCGTTTTATGGCAGAGAAAAAAATAGAGCGCACGTGGCAACGTTTTTTACGCTCGTTAATTAAAGAGAATAGTAACAATAAATTGATTAATCAACTTATTCATGATGTTAACTCTAATTGAGCCATAGCGCCTTGCTTGCCATCTGTGCGATTAGTGAGCATGAATTTACCGCGGTGTAGTTTTGCAATTCTGTTGACAATGCTTAACCCTAAACCAATACCATCATGCTTTCTATCCATACGAAAGAAGGCGTGAGTCAACTTTTCACGTTGATTCTCATCAATTCCGGAACCTTCATCTTTCACCTCTAATATGATCTTTTGCTCAATTTGATAACAGTTAATCTCAATTGTGCTATGTTCAGGGCTATAACGGTAGGCATTTTCAACAAGATTACGAATAAGCAGGCGAATCAGTGTTGCATCGCCATTAAATGAGAGCAGACTCTTATGCCAGATTAACTGTTGCTGTTTTGGTTTAACCAGCTCTGCAAGTTCATCTTGCAGGGGTAAAACAATATCTTGACAAAAATTGATATGTTGATACTGCCCAACGGTGAATTTTTGACTTGCTCTAGCTAACTGTAATAGCTGGGCTACGGTATTTACTAAACGATCAATTCGCCCAATCAGTTCCGAACAGTCTATCCCATTTTTCACCTCTAACAACTCAAGATGTAAACGGATGCCCGCTAAAGGGGTTCGTAACTCATGCGCCACATCAGCCGTAAATAACCTTTCATGGTAGAGAGTATCATTTAAACGGATAAAGAGATTATTCAGCACATTTGTCACCGATTTTATCTCACGCATATTACTAATTGTGGGTATCGGTTTTAAGTTCTCTTCGGTACGATGGCTAAGATCCTTTTCGAGTATCTCTAGTGGTTTAATAATTCTTTTAATCGCTTTATAGGTGAGAAATAGGGTAAACACCATCATCACAAAAACTGAACAGAAGAGCGCAAAAATTGCCTCTATCTCTTCTTGCTTAATCCCTTCTGCAACTTTATGTTCGCTTAAAGTTAAATTAACTAAAATCTCTATCTGCTCTTTACTCTCATGCCATAGCCAAAATACAGTAATTATCTGACAGAGAAACATAATTGCAGCAAGCGTGAAAAAGAGGTTCCAGCGAATACTATGACGAATTTTATTTATGATATCTATAATCATTTTTTCTCAATCTATTTTATAGAGGTTTTTTCATTAATCTGATAACCGTATCCTCTAACCGTACGAATACAATTTTTACCCAACTTACTACGCAATCCATGAATATATACCTCAAGCACATTTGAATTTGGATCATTCTTCCAATCATAAAGATCATTCTGGAGCAGATCGCGATGAACTTTTTCACCTTTTTTTAACATTAATCGCGATAATACAATAAACTCTTTTGGGGTGAGATTGATCTCTTTACCATCCATACAGACGGTCTGCTTTTTAAGATCCATCACTAGTGACCCATAGGTTAATAGATTATCTGCGTTACCTTGATCACGTCTAATTAGGGCTCGTACCCTAGCTTGGAGTTCTAATAACGAAAAGGGTTTAATTAAATAGTCATCGGCTCCTTGATCGAGTCCCGCAACTTTATCCTCGATAGTATCACGCGCCGTTAAAATTAAAATTGGTATAGTTATTTGTGCTTTACGCCAACGTTCAAGAAGTTGTAGTCCATCACAATCAGGAAGACCCAAGTCAAGAATAATAAGGCTAAATTGCCCAAACTTTAGCAGCTCTTCTGCCTGTTTGCCATTTGCTGCAACTTCACAGACAAATCCATCAGAGGTAATACCTTCATAGAGCCCTTTTTGAAGTAAATTATCATCTTCTACAATTAAAATTTTCATCTTAACGTTTTCCACTTCTTATTGATTTATACGCTAACTATTGATGATCTTATTGTAATATTTTAAAAAATCTATATTTTTTAATCACTATTGATTTAAAAAAGTTAACGCTTTATCTACCACTTCAATGCCAGCCCCTTTTTTATGGGCATTTTCACTTAAATATCGACGCCACTGTTTAGCGCCTTTTTGCCCATTAAATAGGGATAAAGTGTGACGCATAATATGGTTAAGTTGCGCGCCTTTTGTAAGCTGATCTTCAATATAGGGATAGAGGGTTTTTATTGCTGTAAAAGCATCTATTATTGGATTATCAACATGAAAAATTTGTTGATCGATCTCTGTTAATAAGAGCGGATTTTGATAAGCTTCTCGACCCACCATTACGCCATCAACATGTAATAGATGATCTTTTATCTCTGCAACTGTTTTTATGCCACCATTAATTGCAATGGTTAAATTAGGATAGTCACGTTTTAGTTGGTAGACACGCTGATAATCTAATGGCGGTACTTCACGATTCTCTTTAGGACTTAATCCAGATAACCACGCCTTGCGAGCATGAATGATAAAGGTATCGGTATAGGGCATAACTGTTTCAATAAATTGACAAAGAAATGGATAACTATCTTGGTCATCAATACCGATACGAGTTTTAACTGTTACTGGAATATTAACCTTTTCACGCATCTTTTCGATGCATTTTGCAACTAATTGGGCATTACCCATAAGGCAGGCACCAAACATACCATTTTGGACACGATCAGATGGGCAACCAACATTAAGATTAATCTCGTTATAACCTCTCTCCTCAGCAAGTTTGGCACATTTTGCCAACGCATCCGGATCACTGCCGCCTAACTGCAATGAGACTGGCTTTTCGATATCGTTAAAAGCAAGATAATCGCCTTTTCCTAATAATATTGCTCCCGTTGTCACCATCTCGGTATATAGCAGTGTCTCTTTAGTTAAAATACGGTGGAAATAGCGACAATGTTTATCGGTTAAATCTAACATTGGTGCAACAGAAAATCGATTTAAATTTGATCTCATTAAGTGATTCCAAAATTAATTTTATACTGTATTAGTGGCTTGGTAATTTTAAAAATGGGTAGCGCTAAAATGACCAAAAGCCTCACTATGAGGCTTTTATCAGAAGTGAATAACAACTATTGCAATTGTATAGGACAATTATTGTTGAGATGTTGTTGATTCAGTAGTATCAGATGAGTCAGTAGTGTCGGCAGTTTTCGTAGTTTCTGCTTTTTCTTCACTATTTTTAATATGGCTAATATTATCTGATATTACTTGGCTATCCATCTCTTGTAGGGATTTAGAACCTTCTAATTCCGCAGCTTTAATATCACTAACACGACCTGTTTTATCAAATGTGATGATATAGGTGTGTTGACTAACACTATCATGTCGAGGTTGTTGACGGAAAACATAATACCAAACATCATCGCCAAGTTCAGAAGTTAACATTGGCGTACCCATAATAAATTTAACTTGTTCTCTATTCAGTCCAATTTGCAATTTATCAAGATCATTTTGTGTAACATAGTTTCCTTGATTAATATCTGGTCTATAGACCCAACTATCAACCATTGAACAGCCAACAAGTAACGAACAAGAGATCACAACTGCTGTAGTAGATATTTGTTTGATAAATTTATTCAACTGCATCTAATCTTATCCAATCAAAAAATAGTGCGATTATTATCGCTGATATTTTCATTAAGTGCTACCCAAATTTACCGCTATTTTGACTCCAAAATGTGTGATTATGAGGATTTATCAATAAGATTACTCAAACCAGATCATCGACGCCATACGCCCTGTTTGTGGATTATACCTATATGAGTAGAACCGCTTGGGATCACTATAAGTACAGTAATCCCCACCATATACTTCAGTTACTCCTACCTTATTAAGGCGCTGTTTTGCTAATAGATAGAGGTCAGCCAAATATTTTTTTTCACTCAATTTGTTAACTGAATTAAGTAACTTAAAAGCCATTTTTGCTTTAGGGTTTACATCTATAAATTGGGCTCTGACCTCTTCACCCACCTCAAATTTAGTAGGTCCAATAGCTGGACCTAGCCAGACTAGCAGGTCGCTTGATCTAAATTTTGCCACAGTCTCTTCTAAAATACCGTGGCATAATCCGCGCCAACCTGCATGCGCTGCGGCAACCTCATCACCTGATTTTGAACAAAAGAGTACCGGTAGACAGTCAGCGGTTAATACAACCGAGACCTGATTAGCTTGATTGGTATATGATCCATCCGCTTCAATATAGGGTTTTATCGAACCAATTGGGCGCTGCTTCTGAGCTTCTGATATATCTTTTACTATCGTGCTATGCGTCTGTAATAGCCAATAGGGTTCACTTGGTAGCTTCTCTTCATTGATAACCTGTAATCGATTTTTAGCAACCGCTGTATCCCCTGTTTGACTACCCATATTTAATGTATCAAAAGGGGGTAAGCTACTACCGCCTTGACGAGTAGTAGTAAAAGCATGGATATTTTGAGGCGCTGGCCAATTAGGATAGATCATCTTCTGTTATTAGTTATGCTCTACAGTTATTGTAATAATTGCGACTGTTGTATTATTAACCAAGTTACTAATTAAGTTACCAATCAAGTTCATCTTTATGCAGCGCAGTATCAGCTTGCAGCGCTAAAATAAGTTGCTGCATATCATCAGGAATTGGCGCATGCCACTCCATCTGTTCACCAGTTACTGGGTGATAAAGTCTTAACATAGTAGCGTGTAGTGCTTGGCGATTAAAATGACGTAATGTCTGCATAAATTCTTCTGAGGCACCTTTAGGTGGACGTGGTCGACCTCCATATAATGGATCGCCTATAAGTGGATGGGCAATATGAGCCATATGCACACGAATTTGATGGGTACGGCCAGTTTCTAGACGAAGACGTAGCCTTGTATGCTGTCGAAATCTCTCCATGACTCGATAATGGGTTACTGCAGGTTTACCCGTTGGGAAGACCGCCATATGGGTACGTTTTGTAGGGTGACGTGTCATCGGCGCATCAATGGTACCACCTGCGGTGATAATCCCCATAGCGACTGCTTCATATTCACGGGTAATTTCGCGTAACTGTAACGATTCAACTAAATGGGTTTGCGCAATAATAGTTTTAGCAACTACCATTAATCCAGTTGTATCTTTATCTAAACGGTGGACAATCCCAGCGCGTGGAACACTAGCAATTTCAGGATAGTGGTGTAAAAGCGCATTCAAAATTGTCCCATTTGGATTACCAGCTCCTGGATGAACAACAAGATCGCGTGGTTTATTGATCACCAATATGTGATCATCTTCATAGACAATATTGAGAGGAATCTCTTCAGCTTGATGATAGCTCTCCTCTTCAATAAAACCACAAATAGTTATTTTTTCACCACCTAATACTTTCTCTTTTGGCTTATTGATGATTTTGCCATCTACATTTACACTCTCATTTAAAATCCACTCTTTAATACGAGAACGTGAATAATCAGGCAGTAGTTCAGATAATGCTTGATCTAACCGCATTCCAAGTTGGGTTAATTTTATTTCTGTCGTCAGTTTTAACTCTGGCATATGTAATTTATCTATTTTAAGCTAATCTATTTTAGAGTATTATATACTATCATCATTGGTTAATGTTTATTTTATATTTGGGAACTGAATGAAACTCCGTTTACACTCTTTGCTAGTTACTTGCGGAATAGTGAGTAGCCTTTTAATCGGTTGTACATCAACTAAAACCGAATTGTCACGCATTCCAGAAATTGAACTTCATCAAAAGGCCCAAACCGAACTTGAAAATGGTAATATCAAATCAGCTATTACTATTTTAGAAGCGATGGATAAAAATTACCCATTTGGACCTTACTCGCAGCAAGTGCAACTTGACCTAATTTATGCATATTATAAGTCAGGTGACTTACCACTTGCGGTTGTCTCTATTGACCGTTTTTTAAAACTTAATCCTACCAGTCAAAATATCGATTGGGCTATCTATATGCGCGGTTTATCAAATATGGCGCAGGATGACAACATGATCCAAGGTTGGTTTAATGTTGACCGTTCTGACCGTGATACCGAATTTGCTAAAACAGCCTTTAAAGATTTCACCTATTTAGTATCTGCTTTTCCACATAGCCCTTATGCTACTGATGCCCAAAAAAGATTAGTTTTCTTAAAAAATCGTCTCTCTCGATATCAATTAAAAGTAGCACAATATTATACTGATCGCGGTGCTTATGTTGCTGTTATTAATCGTACCATCTCTATGTTAGAGCAGTTTCCTGATACCGATTCAACGAAAGAGGCACTTTTATTAATGCGTAACGCATATAATCAGTTAGGATTGATTAACGAAGTACAAAAAGTGGATCTACTTATTCAAGCCAATTTAGAGAATATGCCTAAAAAAGAGCAACGTTCATTTCTCTCTCAGATGACAAGTGTTCTTAATGGCAACTAGTTAATATTGATTGTAGGGATATACCCCCCTACAATCTCGCTTCTATTTTTTATTCTTATCTCTTTCATAATTTAATCACTCAATCTTACCTCTAAATTTTTTATAATTTCCTAAAACTGACGTTATAGATAAATTTTTATAACATCTAATATTCACACTTTCGTTACACTTTTATCATCATATAACGTTTGTAAAACAGTCCAATAACCAATACAATTAGCAATATTTTTACTAATGATCACCGTTTTTATTAGCAACTTTATTTTATTACTACCATTTTGATATAGTTAATCTATTTTCAATAATCACAAAAGGTAGTAATCCATAATAGGCACTAATAAGAGATATAATTGATAGGATTTTACTCGTCATGCAAGAACAATATCGCCCTGATGAAATTGAAGCTACTGTCCAGAAACACTGGCAAGAAGATAAAACTTTTCATGCTACTGAAGATCCCAATAAAGAGAAATACTACTGTTTATCGATGCTACCCTACCCTTCTGGGCGCCTCCATCTTGGTCATGTTCGCAACTACAGCATAGGCGATACTTTAGCCCGTTTTCAACGTCTAAATGGTAAAAATGTACTACAACCAATCGGTTGGGATGCATTTGGACTCCCTGCTGAAGGTGCCGCAGTTAAAAATAACACTGCCCCAGCTAAATGGACCTATGAAAATATTGCCTACATGAAAAAACAGCTGCAACTATTAGGTTTTGGTTACGATTGGGATCGTGAAGTGACTACCTGCCGTCCTGAATATTACAAATGGGAACAGTGGTTTTTTACCAAATTATATGAAAAAGGGTTGGTTTATAAAAAAACCTCTGCAGTCAACTGGTGCCCTAATGATCAAACTGTTTTAGCCAATGAACAGGTAGTTGAAGGATGTTGCTGGCGTTGTAACACCCCTGTTGAACGTAAAGAGATTCCACAGTGGTTTATCAAAATTACTGATTATGCCGATGAACTTTTAAAAGATTTAGATAAATTAGAGGATTGGCCTGAACAAGTTAAAACGATGCAACGTAACTGGATTGGTCGTTCTGAGGGGGTCGAATTTGATTTCGTAGTTGACGGTATTTCAGGTAATAACCCGTCTAAAAAAACAGATAGTGATAAAGATATTAGTAAATTACGAGTCTATACAACCCGCCCTGATACCTTAATGGGCGTCAGTTTTGTCTCAATCGCTTCAGAACACCCATTAGCACAGTTAGCGGCTAAAAATAGTCCTGCCATTGCCAAATTTATTGCTGAATGTAAAAATACTAAAACTGCAGAAGCAGATATGGCAACCATGGAGAAACGTGGGATTGCCACAGGATTTTTTGCCATTCATCCATTAACCGGCAAAAAAGTCCCTATTTGGGTAGCTAATTTTGTCTTGATTGAATATGGTACCGGTGCGGTAATGGCTGTGCCAGCACATGATGAACGAGATTATGAGTTTGCAACTAAATATAACTTACCAATCAATCCAGTTATTTTAGATCAAAACGGTAATACGCCAGACTTAAGTAAAAACGCCTATACAGAACATGGTAAACTTTTTAATTCTGGTGAATTTGATGGTTTAGATTTTAGCGAAGCATGTAAAGCGATTGCGGATAAATTAATTGCTTTAGGCATTGGTAAACGTAAAGTCAACTATCGCTTACGCGATTGGGGGGTCTCACGTCAACGTTACTGGGGTGCGCCTATCCCGATGGTGACGCTTGAAGATGGTACCACCATTCCAACAGATCAACTACCTGTCTTATTACCTGAAGATGTTGAGATGAACGGTATAATAAGTCCAATTAAGGCTGATCCTAACTGGGCAAAAACAACCGTAAATGGTCAACCCGCGCTGCGCGAAACAGATACCTTTGACACCTTTATGGAGTCATCTTGGTACTATGCCCGTTATACTTGCCCACAATATGATAAAGGGATGTTAGATCCAAAAGAGGCCAACTACTGGCTGCCGGTTGACCAGTATATTGGCGGAATTGAACACGCTATTATGCACCTGCTCTATTTCCGTTTCTTCCATAAACTGTTACGTGATTTTGGCATGGTTAAATCTGATGAACCGGCAAAACGGTTACTCTGCCAAGGAATGGTATTAAATGATGCTTTTTATTACACCAGCCCTACCAATGAACGAATCTGGGTTGCGCCAAATGAAGTGACCATCGAACGCGATGAGAAAGGTCGGATTATTAGTGCCACTGACAGTAAAGGTCATAAATTGGTTCATGCTGGTATGACCAAAATGTCGAAATCTAAAAATAACGGCATCGATCCACAAGAGATGGTGGAAAAATATGGTGCCGATACTGTGCGCCTGTTTATGATGTTTGCAGCACCAGCTGATATGACATTAGAGTGGCAAGAATCAGGCGTTGAGGGCGCTAACCGCTTTATTAAACGTATCTGGCGTCTTGTCTATGAGCATATGCAAAAAGGGGAAGTTAGTGAACTTGATCCTACAAAGTTAAATGAAACACAGAAAGTACTTCGTCGTGAATTGCATAAGACAATTGCTAAAGTGACTGATGATATAGGTCGGCGGCAGACATTTAATACCGCCATTGCAGCAGTGATGGAGTTCTCAAACCATCTCCAAAAAGCACCGCAAGAGACAGAACAAGATCGTGCGCTTTTACATGAAGCATTAAATGCGGTTGTTCGCCTACTCTATCCTATGATTCCACACGCCTGTTTTATCATGTGGCAAGCACTTGGACATGATGAGACTATTGATAATAGTAGCTGGCCTATTGCAGATGAATCAGCTATGGTTGAGAATGAAAAATTGATTGTCGTGCAGATTAATGGCAAAGTAAGAGGGAAATTTACCGTCCCTATTGATGCTACCCAAGAGTTTGTATTACAACAAGCGGAGCAAGAGCCAAATATTCAAAAATACTTAGAAGGGGTTACTATCCGTAAAGTGATCTATGTTCCAGGTAAATTATTAAATCTTGTCGTTGGCTAGCCCTTATTTTTAAATGACTATTATGGTTTGTTAATTATTATAGTTTGGTGATTAGTGTTGAATAGTTAGCATTTAATCATCGATGAAAAAATTAATATTAAAGAAGAAAAACTGAAATTTGAGATCTTGAATAAAAAAAGCTCCGTTTGATAACTTCAGTTAAATTATTAATTTTAAACAGTGGTAATTAACAAATTTTTTCGATTTTATAACATTCGTTTGTATAACAGTAGATGATAAAACAGATATGAAAAAATATATAACGTTAGCCCTATTATTGCCACTCTTAATACTTTTAAATGGATGCGGTTTTCATCTCCAAAATGAGGCTGAGGTACCGGCTCAATTTAAAACTATGACCTTTATAAGTCATGATCCATATGGGCAGTTATCACGTAATATCAAAGAGATATTAGGTGATAATAAAGTAAACTTAGTTGACAGTAGTAGTTCTGAGTATCCATCACTTCGCATTATCAGTAATCGATTAGATAGAGATACCATCTCTATCTATCAAGATGGTAAAGCTGCCGAATATCAGCTCGTTTTATCGGTTGAAGCACAAGTGGTAATAAAAGGTAAGGAGATCTACCCAATAAGTGTACATATTTTCCGAACTTTCTTTGATAATCCAGCGACTGCATTAGCTAAAACAGCAGAACAGTCACTAATTGAAGAAGAGATGTATACGCAAGCAGCAAAGCAGATTATTGGTAAATTAAAATCAGTACATACCAATAATTAAGAAGTTATGATAAAAATAAACGCTGATCATATTAAAACCAAACTTGATTACCCCTACTATTTAATTGTAGGGAGTGATCCCTATCTACGCAACTTTACACAAAATGAACTGCTTACCAATTTTAAACAGAACAGTTTTGATGATAAGCAGACTTTTGTTATTGATAATCAACTCGAGTGGCAAACTGTTTATGATAGTTGCCAATCAATGAGTCTCTTTTCAAATAAGACATTAATTATTCTAGATTTTGCTGATAATGCGCTTAATACAACAGTTGCAACCAAACTCAATACCTTAACCACTCTGTTAAATGCTGATATTGCTCTAATTATAATTTTAACCAAAATTAGTAAGAGCCAAGAGGGTGCAGTTTGGTTTAAAGCGCTAGTAGATAAACTTGTAGTGGTTAACTGCACGACACCTGATACCAACTTGCTGCCGCAATGGATCAAAAATTACCTCTCCCAAAATGAGATAAAGATTGAGGCAGAAGCGATAGGGCTACTCTGTTACTTCTATGAGGGTAATCTACTTGCCTTAACGCAGCTGCTTGAACAGTTAAAACTACGCTATCCTAACCAGTTAATTACCTATCAACAGATTGAAAAAAATATTAACGATTCAACTGTTTTTTCCCCTTTCCACTGGATTGATGCAATGCTCACGAACAAAATAAAAAGAGCTATCCATATTTTGCAGCAACTAAAAGTAGATGGAGTTGAACCATTAATCTTATTAAGAACAGTACAGCGTGAGCTGATTCTTATTATCAATTTGAAAAAAGCCTCAGTAAAACAGCCAATCAAATTGCTCTTTGATAACTATAAAATTTGGCAAAATCGGCGCGCAATTTATACTAATTATCTGAATCGTGTAACTATTGATGATCTCTATACGTCTTTAGCAAAATTGACCAATATCGAAATTGGACTAAAAACGGATTACACTCTCCTAATCTGGGAGCAGTTAGAACTTTTTGCAATGCAATTTATGGGTCATGGACTTTCGGTAGATACAAGATAAATATTATGGAATTAAATCGATGTTAACAGCTCTATTTGGTGGCACTTTTGATCCTATCCATTATGGTCATTTACACCCAGCAATCGCCTTAGCAGAAGAGGTAAAATTGACACAAATCAGTCTATTACCTAACCATATTCCGCCACATAAACCACAACCTGAAGCAACTACGTCACAACGTTTAGCCATGTTAAATCTAGCTATTCAAGATAGACCTAATTTATCAATTGATACCAGAGAGATGAATGCGTTACAACTATCACGCCCATCTTATACCATTGAGACATTACAAGCTTGGCGGCAAGAGAATGGCTATCAAAATGGGCTAGCATTTATTATGGGGCAAGACTCACTACTCAGTCTACCAAGTTGGCATAATTGGCAAAAGTTATTAGATTATGCGCATCTCTTAATCTGCCGTCGTCCTGGCTGTGCAAAAAAAACGGATAATCCTGAACTACAAACTTGGATTGATGAACATAGAACATTTAACAGCCAAGATCTGCACAGTTCACCAAATGGCTTTATCTATTTTGCGCACACCCCATTAGAGGATATCTCAGCAACTGAGATAAGAAAACGAATTATGCATCAAAAAAGTTGTTCTAATCTCTTACCAATAAAAGTTTTGAAATATATCCAAGATGAAAAACTTTATGGCGCAGGGGGTTAACAAAAAAATATTTATATTACAATCAGTTATTATGTTATTATTTTTTTGATAACACGTTTTTTTCATTACCAAAAGGTAGAAAGCGCTTTACATCTACCCTTTTTTTCGGCATTATTCAGCCGTTATATTTGTACATCTATCTGTTTATTATTAAGAGGCCCCAATGGCAAAAGAAGATAACATTGAAATGCAAGGTACCATTCTTGATACATTGCCTAATACCATGTTTCGGGTTGAGCTTGAAAATGGTCACATTGTGACAGCCCATATTTCTGGCAAAATGAGAAAAAACTATATTCGTATTTTAACAGGCGATAAAGTTACTGTTGAGATGACACCTTATGATCTCTCTAAGGCACGGATCATATTCCGTAGTCGTTAATGAGAATCCCGTCGGCTGTCGTCGACGGGAGATAACAATTTTACTACTATCTAGCTTTTACACTTTCTATCTTTTAGGTTTACTATCCTTTACTCTTCTTTAGAAAAATCCATCTCAGAATATTTGACCCATTTACTCTTTTTAACAATCTTATAACCAAATAAGATGATAAAAAAGAGTGGGATACCAATATAGGTTGCAATCGCACCATTCCAATCAATAGTATCATTTAAGAAAGCCTCATAATTTTGCCCTAACGTGATAACCATGCAGAGAATAAAGGCAAAAATTGGACCAAATGGGAAACAGCTAGCACGGTATGGTAGTTCATTTAAATCATGACCCTGCGCAATAAAACCTCTCCTAAAACGGTAGTGACTAATCGCAATTCCAAGCCAAGCGATAAAACCGGTCATACCTGATAGATTAAGTAACCATAAATAGACCTGTTGATCCTTAAACATCGATGTTAAAAAGCAGAGCATCGCAATAAAAGTTGTCGCGATAAGCGCAGTACGTGGCACCCCAGATTTTGATACGCGTGCAAATATTTTCGGCGCCTTCCCCTCTTTAGCTAAAGCATAGAGCATACGTGTTGAGGCATATAATCCAGAGTTCCCTGCAGATAAGATAGCAGTTAAGATAACCGTATTCATAATAGCAGCTGCTGAGAGTAGACCTGCATTATTAAAGACCAATGTAAATGGGCTGACACTAATATCCTCTGCACCATTACGTAATAGACTCGGATCGGTGTAAGGGATAATAAAACTGATCACTAAGATTGCAAAAACATAAAACAGTAGGATTCGCCAAAAGACTTGTCGAATTGCTTTAGGGATATTCTTCTCTGGCTCTTCCGATTCACCTGCTGCAATACCAATTAATTCAGTACCTTGGAATGAGAATCCAACAATCATTGCAACACCAATCATCGAAGCAAAGCCACCAGCAAATGGGGCATCACCAATTTGCCAATTGTGCCAACCTGCACCATCAGCCCCTTTTAAAATACCGATAATCATTAAAAGACCGGTAACGATAAAGATGACAACAGTTACCACTTTGATTAATGAGAACCAAAATTCAGCCTCACCAAAACCTTTTACTGAAATATAGTTAAGCAAGAAGATAATTGATAAAAAGAGCAGACTCCAGAGCCAACTATACGCCCCTAAATCGATCCAATAGGAGATAACAAGTTGTGCAGCAACCAGATCGATAGCAACAGTGATAGCCCAGTTATACCAATAGTTCCAACCAATGGCAAAACCAAATGCAGGGTCGACATAACGCGCACCATATGTTGCAAAAGTACCCGAGACAGGTAGATAAGCGGCGAGCTCACCAAGGCTAGTCATTAAAAAATAGACCATAAGACCAATAATGGCATAAGAGAGCAGCGCACCACCAGGGCCTGCTTGCGCAACAGCAGCACCAGAAGCAACAAACAGCCCCGTGCCAATTGAGCCACCAATAGCAATCATCGTCAAATGGCGTGCTTTTAAATCACGTTTTAGTTTATTTTTCATCATAATATTCTTAAATTAAGGCTCATAAAATGTATAGGGGAAAAAGATGCACGAAGTGTAACAAAAAAAATCATTAGCGAGATAAATAATTTTAATAATTGCCCGATTTTGTTAAATAAAGGCAATAATAAAATTTTGTTGGCGACGCTCAAGCTTAGCGTTAAAATAGCCCGCTGCTTTTTTATAATTTAACGATTAATCTAACGACTATATTAACGATTATTATAAAAACATTAACTATAATAATGGTAACTATAATAACGGTAACTATAAGTACAGTTATTAGAACTATAACGATAATTTGATTCTTGTTGTTTAATTATTAATTTTTTTTCAATTTATATGAGTAGATATTATGCCTAAAGCAAATGAGATAAAACGTGGAGATGCGGTAACTTATAATGGTAAACTCCTCCTAGTAAAAGAGATTGACGTACAGAGTCCAAGCGCGCGTGGTGCTAGCACGCTATATAAGATGCGTTTTTCTGATGTTAAAACTGGGTTAAAAGTTGAAGAGCGCTTTAAAGGAGACGATATTATTGAGACTGTCGAACTCTTTCGTCGCCCAGTCAGCTTCTCTTATATTGATGGTGATGAATATGTCTTTATGGATAATGAAGATTATACACCATTTAGTTTCAGCAAAGAGCAGATTGCAGAGGAGCTACAGTTCATTCCTGAAGGCGGTATGGATGGGATCCAAGTCTTAATGGCAGATGGTGAAGTTTTGGCATTAGAGCTACCACAAACTGTCGAACTTGAAATTGTTGAGACCGCGCCAAGTATTAAAGGTGCATCAGCAAGCGCCCGCTCTAAACCTGCAACATTATCAACTGGACTTGTTATTCAAGTACCTGAATATATTGATAACCATGAAAAAGTTAAAATCCATATTGCAGAACGCCGTTATATGGGACGTACTGATTAATTAAGATGACAAAAGATACAACTACTTCTGCAGCCGTTAAACCGAGTTTTCAACAAAATTATAACCAAAATAAGTTGCATAAACGGTTACGTCGTTTAACGGGTCAAGCAATTGCTGATTTTGCCATGATTGAGGAGGGCGATCGAGTTATGGTCTGTCTTTCGGGTGGTAAAGATAGTTATACCCTACTCGATATTTTACTTAATCTAAAAATCAGTGCGCCAATTAATTTCGAGATAATTGCAGTCAATTTAGATCAAAAACAGCCTGGTTTCCCTGAAGATGTCCTGCCCAACTATTTAGCAACGCTCGGTATCGACTATAAAATTGTGCAAGAGAATACCTACGGCATTGTTAAAGAGAAGATCCCAGAGGGTAAAACTACCTGCTCGCTCTGTTCGCGTCTACGTCGTGGCATATTATACCGGACAGCAACGGAACTTGGTGCGACTAAAATTGCACTCGGACACCACCGCGATGATATTTTAGAGACGCTCTTTTTGAATATGTTCTACGGCGGTAAATTAAAAGCGATGCCACCTAAATTGATGAATGATTCAGGTGAACATATCATTATCCGCCCACTCGCCTACTGTAAAGAGAAAGATATCAGCAAGTATGCCGCCATTAAACAGTTCCCGATTATTCCATGTAATTTATGTGGTTCTCAACCCAATTTACAGCGGCAAGTGATCAAAGAGATGTTAAATGAGTGGGATAGAAAGTTCCCTGGTCGCATTGAAAGCATGTTCCGCGCGACACAAAATATAACGCTATCACACCTTTGCGATACTAAACTATTTGATTTTGCTGGTATCAAAAAAGGGGATGCTGCAATCAACGGTGGTGATCTCGCCTTTGATCGCGAAACCTTCACCCCAACAGCACTATTTGAAGATCAAGAGACAGGCGAAGAATTTAATCTGCCTCCTGAAAATGATCTTATTCTATGGCGAGAGATCAACTGACCAGTTAACTTTAACACCCTCTCTATTTGCCAATTAGCACTCATAGAGAGGGTTGTTGCGTTAAAACCAAAATCAACACAATCAACAATCTTTTAACTTATATGTATTAAGTTAAATGTTTTAGGGTTAATGTTTTAAGATTAATGTTTTAAGCTTAATGCTTTAGGGTTAATGTTTCAGGGTTATTGATTTTAAATCATTGTTTTAGGGTTGAGGTTACTAAATCATCTTTTAGGAAGATTATCATGCCTTGCTTGGTTAATAATCGCTTTAGCCATCCACTGCGCTAATGAGATGATCTTCTCATCTTCTAATTTCCAAATATCTTTCAACACCATAAATATCTCTGAACCATAGATGATCGATAATGTGTAAAGCACGGTATCATAAAGTTCAGGGGATAGCTCCTTTTTTAATGGTATTAAAAGCTGATTTAAGATCTCTTTACGATTACCGCGCGTTAACTGACTCTGATTTGAGTTGGGATCAGCACGAGCAACTGCCCACTGCTGTAGAGATAACTGTAGTGCTGCTCGCAATGCACCTTCATGGCGTAACATCTGAGGGAAGGCGAATGCCAAAAAATCGGTTATTCGTTCTTCAGCATCGGTTTTATCCGATTGCCATTCAAAAATAGGACCTAATGAGAATTCAACAATTGATGAAACAAGATCATTTTGCGTTGGGAAATAACGGTAAGCAGTTGCTCTTGATATACCTGCTTTTTCTGCTAATTCTGTAATTGATAGAATCTGACCCGCTTCATAGTTCTCTAAAGCAACATTAATTAAATGTTCATAATTACGTTTTTTAACACCACAATAACTATTCTTTTTATCCAT
Organism: Orbaceae bacterium ESL0721; assembly: GCA_029433365.1. Lineage (GTDB taxonomy): Bacteria > Pseudomonadota > Gammaproteobacteria > Enterobacterales > Orbaceae > Gilliamella. Next base: position 568,332 of record JAQTHZ010000002.1, on the reverse strand, counting down.
TTTATGACTATCTATATTTATCGCTTTATTTATAAGCAGTTTTATAAGCAGTAAATATAGTAACTGATTTTACACTTAATAATAAAATGGATTTTTCAAAACTTTTACGTTAGAGTATGAGACTTAGGTCTCATTTTTTACTTTTCTTTAATGACAACAATATTATATCCATTTACTATATGCCGAGATATTTACTCGATTCGGAGAAATAAATGAAACATAAGGAACAAATTGCCTATCTCGTCACCACGCTTGATACTAAAGGTGAGGAGATTATCTATGTCAAACAGATATTAACTTCATTACAGATTCCAACCCGCATTATCGATCTCTCAACGCAACCATACAGATCTAATTACCATCCAGATGTAGAAGCCAAAATAGTTGCCTCTTACCATCCTAATGGAGTAGACGCAGTTTTCTGTGGTGACCGCGGTAAAGCGATGATTGCGATGGCAACCGCTTTTAAAAATTACCTCATTGAACAGGACGATATCGGCGCAATTATTGGACTCGGCGGTTCTGGTGGTACGGCATTAATTACACCGGCCATGCAAGCTCTACCTATTGGGATCCCTAAATTGATGGTCTCAACTATGGCATCAGGAGATATCTCAGGCTATATTGGCGCCAGTGATATTGCGATGCTCTACTCGGTTACCGATATTGCAGGATTAAATATTATATCTCGCCGTGTATTAGCCAATGCCGCCCACTTTATTGCCGGTGCAATAAAATTCAGACAGAGTGATATTAGCGATGATAAACCAGCAATTGGTTTAACTATGTTTGGGGTAACTACCCCATGTGTGCAATCACTTACACCAAAACTGCATGATCATTATGATTGCTTGGTATTTCACGCTACCGGTAGCGGTGGTAAAGCGATGGAAAAACTGGCTGACAGCAAACTACTTAGTGCTGTTATCGATATTACAACGACAGAGGTGTGCGACTATCTGTTTGATGGTGTGCTAGCTTGTGATCAAGACCGTTTTTCGGCTATCGAACGGAGTGAAACTCCTTACATAGGATCTTGTGGTGCTCTTGATATGGTCAACTTTGGTAGCCCTGAATCAATTCCTGAAAAATATAGAAACCGCCATTTTTACCCACATAATCCACAAGTTACTTTGATGAGAACTACACCGGACGAAAACCGTGAAATGGCAAAATGGATCGCAAATAAGTTGAATAAGTGTAACGGAGAAGTCTATTTTATTATTCCAGAAGGTGGTTTTTCAGCTCTCGACATCGAGGGTGGCGATTTTTGGGATCCAGAGGCTGATAGGGCATTTATCAATGAGTTTGAGAAAACATTTATTCAAACAGATAAACGGAAACTGATTAAACTCCCTTACCACATCAATTCACCACAATTTTCAGACTATGTGATAAAGGTATTTAATCAACTTAATCTTAATTAACTTTATTTAAATAAAAAATTTTAATAAAAAAATGGAAAAGCGAGATTAAATAGGGAGTTAGAGCAGATGCAACGAGCCTGCTTAATAACTAAAATTAGCACGCTCTTCTCTCACTTTTTACCGATAACAGTCGGAAAAGAAGAGATAATAATTAAAAAGGAGAACTTTAATGTTAACAAAAATACAAAGTAGAGGCGAACTTTTAACCAAATTTAGAGCAATGATTGCTAAAGGTCAGCCTATTATTGGTGGTGGCGCCGGTACCGGTTTATCAGCAAAATGTGAAGAGGCAGGCGGTATCGATCTTATCGTTATCTACAATTCGGGGCGCTATCGCATGGCAGGGCGTGGCTCACTCGCTGGTCTACTCGCGTACGGTAATGCCAATGAGATCGTAATGGATATGGCAAAAGAGGTGATTCCAGTTGTAAAACATACACCAGTCTTAGCTGGTGTTAATGGTACTGACCCATTTTGTCAATTTGACCAATTCCTTGATCAGATTAAAGCGGCAGGCTTTGCAGGGGTGCAGAACTTCCCAACTGTCGGCTTAATTGATGGTAACTTCCGTGCCAATCTAGAAGAGACCGGCATGGGTTATGCACTTGAAGTTGAGATGATCCGAAAGGCACATGAGAAAGATCTCTTAACTACACCCTATATTTTTAGTGAAGAAGATGCTATTGCAATGACAAAAGCGGGTGCTGATATTTTAGTTCCCCATATGGGACTCACAACAGGTGGTAATATTGGGGCAGAGACTGCGCTCACTTTGGCGGACTGTGTACCACTTATCAATCAGTGGTCTAAAGCAGCTAAAGCCATTCGTGATGATATTATTATCCTCTGTCATGGTGGACCAATCGCCACACCAGAAGATGCTGCCTACATCCTAAAACATTGCCCTGATTGTAATGGTTTTTATGGCGCAAGCTCAATGGAACGTCTACCAACTGAGACTGCTTTAAAACAGACAACAATGGATTTTAAAGCAATAACACGTTAACCGTTTTTAGTTTTCGCATGGCGCATAGTAACTGTTGATTAGTAATAATTAATAATAATAAATGGTTAGAACGATCTGTTTAAATACTCGTATTTGACAACTGTTTTATAACAATTTGTTTAATAAACACTATTTAATAAATACCGTTTAATCATTAATGTTTTAATCGATAATACAACAACATAATCAATACTTACTACTGCGCTATTTTTTTAATAACTGTGATTGCCTCTCTTTTATTTCTCTTCGTCTACTAACTTTTTATATTAACTCCCATATATTGACCTTTTTATATTGATCTTCTTATATTTACTTATTTATATTCACTTATTTGTCTAAAGTCTCTTTTTATTATTACACTCTTATAAAGAGCATAAATATGCTCTATTCCTGTAATAAAGCTGATTTTATCTATAGATAGATTATTAAAAAGTTTATTAAAAAAAATGTTTAAAAAATTGTTTAAAAATTATTGAACCAATAAAAAAGCCGACTATAAAAGCCGGCTTTTTTGTTGTTAAATCGATTTTACTGATTAGCTACAATTTTATCATCTTTCAGATCCAGATGAACTGTTTTACCCGGTACCAATTTACCCGATAAGATCTGTTGTGATAGTGGATTTTCAACCTCTTGTTGAATAGCACGTTTTAATGGTCTTGCACCATAAGTTGGATCAAAACCAACTTTTGCCAGATGTTCCAGCGCTTTGTCTGAGATCTCGACACTGTAACCAATCTCTTCCAATCTTTTTTCCACGCGTTGTAACTGAATTTTGGCAATCTCTTTAATGTTTTTCGCATTTAAAGGATGGAAAACCACCGTCTCATCAATTCGGTTAATAAATTCAGGTCTAAAGTGCTGCGCGACTACTGACATCACTAATGACTTCATCTCATCATATGTTAGCTCTAGCTTACCTTGAATAAGTTCAGAACCAAGATTTGATGTCATGATGATAACGGTGTTACGGAAATCGACCGTACGCCCTTGCCCATCAGTAAGGCGCCCATCATCCAACACTTGGAGAAGAATATTAAAGACATCTGGATGCGCCTTTTCAACCTCATCAAGCAGCACAACTGAATATGGGCGGCGTCTTACCGCTTCGGTTAAATAACCACCCTCTTCATAACCTACATACCCTGGAGGTGCACCAATTAGACGTGCCACCGAATGTTTCTCCATAAACTCTGACATATCGATACGAATCATCGCATCAGAACTATCAAACATAAAGTTGGCAAGCGCTTTACAGAGTTCAGTTTTACCAACCCCAGTAGGACCTAAGAAGAGGAAAGATCCAATAGGTCTATTCGGATCAGATAGCCCTGCACGGCTACGGCGAATCGCATTTGAGACTGCAACAACGGCTTCATCTTGCCCGATGACTCTTGAATGGAGTGCTTGTTCCATACGAATCAGCTTATCTTTCTCGCCTTCAAGCATTCTTGACACCGGTATACCAGTCGCTTTCGAGAGCACCTCAGCAATCTCTTCATCGGTCACTTTATTGCGGATCAAATTCATGGTTTTGCCTTCAAGCTGCGTTGCTGACTCCAATTTCTTCTCAAGTTCAGGAATGCGTCCATACTGTAGCTCAGACATCTTATTGAGATCCCCAGCACGGCGTGCTTTTTCCATCTCAACACGTGCACTATCTAACTCAGTTTTAATTGTCTGAGTACCAGAAACCGCAGCTTTTTCTGCCTGCCACTCCTCATTTTGGGACGCGTACTGTTTCTCTTTCTCAGCTAACTCTTCATTCAGCATATTGAGCCGTTTTTTACTCGCCTCATCAGACTCTTTTTTGAGCGCTTGCTGTTCTAGTTTTAACTGAATAATACGGCGATCTAAACGGTCGAGCGATTCCGGTTTTGAGTCCATCTGCATTCGGATGCTTGAAGCTGCCTCATCAATCAGATCGATCGCTTTATCAGGTAACATACGATCAGCAATATAGCGGTGCGACAACATCGCAGCAGCAACAATTGCGGGATCGGTAATTTGAACATGGTGGTGGATCTCATAACGCTCTTTTAAACCACGCAAGATAGCGATAGTATCTTCCACTGTTGGCTCGGCAACATAGACTTTCTGGAATCGACGCTCAAGCGCAGGATCTTTCTCTATATATTGACGATACTCATCAAGCGTTGTCGCACCAACGCAGTGCAGTTCACCACGCGCCAACGCTGGTTTTAACATATTACCGGCATCCATTGCACCATCACCTTTACCGGCGCCTACCATTGTGTGAATCTCATCAATAAAGAGGATAATACGCCCCTCCTCTTTGGAGATATCTTTTAAAACCGCTTTTAAACGCTCCTCAAACTCTCCACGATATTTAGCACCAGCAATCAGCGCACCCATATCAAGTGACAATACTCTTTTATTGCGTAAACCTTCCGGTACTTCACCATTAACAATACGCTGCGCTAAACCTTCAACTATTGCCGTTTTACCGACCCCCGGCTCACCAATTAATACGGGGTTATTCTTGGTACGACGCTGTAGTACTTGAATGGTACGGCGGATCTCTTCATCACGCCCAATAACTGGATCTAACTTACCTTGTTCAGCCCGTTCAGTAAGGTCAATGGTATATTTTTTCAGTGCATCACGCTGATCTTCTGCATTTGGATCATTCACGTTATCATCTCCTCTGACTTGATTAACTGCCTGCGTAAAATTGGCTGCGGTAACACCCGCTTTTTTCAAGAGATCACCAACCTGATCTCGCTCTTCTAAAGCAGCTAAAATAAACAGCTCTGATGAGATGTAACTATCATTATGTTTTTGCGAAAGTTTGTCACACAGATTTAGAATGCGGATAAGCTGCTGAGATGGGATCACTTCACCGCCAATGCCGTGCACTTGCGGGATCTTACTAATTGCACTATCAATCTCGTTTTGTAAAAGATTGAGATTTGCACCAGCGCTACTTAAGAGTGGTTTAATGCTACCACCATCTTGCGCTAGCATGGCTGCTAGCAGATGCACTGGTTCTATATATTGATTATCTTTACCTAAAGCTAAGGATTGGGCATCAGCTAATGCTTGTTGAAATTTATTTGTTAATCTGTCTAACCGCATACATCATCCCCTTGGTAATTAATTGAATTTAGTGATTTAAATCACTTTGATTTCTATCACATGAGTACAAATAAGTGCAATTTCAAGGGATTTATCATAATAATTTTTGCATTTATAAAATAAATAACCCTAAGTCACTATAAAAAAAGTGAATCTATTTTATTTACCATTAAACCTTAACAAACCAGTATAAGGCGCTATTTTGATTAAAATAGATAGTAACCCTAAAACAAATTTGTAATGTTTTAGGGTTTAACCTTTTTTTATATTGAATTTATGACAAAAATCATGGTTCATTTTGCGAGTCAGCTAAAAACTGCGTACAATATGGCTCTGTTTTACCACTTATAGAGATAGTTTTGTCATATGCTGATTGCTCATGTTGCGCTGCCGATGCCTGTCTATCGGTTATTTGATTACACGATTGATGAGAGAGAGCTAAACAAGTTAGATCTGGCAAATGAGTGTGAAGAGCGTAGTGAAAATAGTCCTAATAACGCAAAAAGTTACGATAATCGAGTCGGTCTGCGTGTCAAAGTCCCTTTTGGTAAGCGTCAGCAAGCAATTGGAATTATTGTTAAACTTGATAGCAGCAGTGAAATTGCGGTTGAGAAGTTAAAACCGGTTACTGAAATTATTGACCAAACCCCTATCTTTACCGCGCCCATCTGGCAACTGCTAAGTTGGGCAGCCAATTACTATCACTACCCTATTGGTGAGATTCTATTTCATGCTTTGCCGGTTCTATTACGACAAGGCAAACCAGCAGCATTTGATACCATTAAGCAGTGGCAACTGACCGAAGTCGGTCAAACAGTTGATACCAAAACCCTCACTCGTACCCCTAAACAGCAGCAGCTGTTAGCTTTACTACGTAATAGTTGTGATATTCCCGACCATTTTTCGACCACGATTTATCGTGAACTTGAAAAAAAGTCACTTATTAAACAGGTGAGTTGCCCAATATTGTCATCAAACTGGCAAAACCGTTTTTCAGTTAATCCAACAGATTTACAGTTAAATGACCAGCAGAAAAATGCAGTTGCCGAAATTACTAAGCAGAACCAACAATTTGCATGCTTTTTACTTGATGGGGTGACCGGCTCGGGTAAGACTGAGGTATATCTTACCGTACTTAGTGATCTCTTAGCACGAGGTAAGCAGGCATTAGTTATGGTACCAGAGATCAGTTTAACGCCACAGACAATTAGCCGTTTTAAGCAACGTTTTAATGCACCAATTGATATTCTCCATTCAGGTTTAACCGAAAAAGAGCGTTTAGCCGTCTGGTTACGCAGTAAAAGTGGTGATAATGCTATTGTGATTGGGACAAGATCATCACTATTCACCCCGTTTAAAAAGCTTGGCATGATTATTATTGATGAGGAGCATGATAGCTCCTATAAACAGCAAGAGGGTTTTAGATATCATGCGCGCGATCTGGCGATTATACGGGCTAAGATTGAGAATATTCCCATCATTTTAGGTTCAGCAACCCCCTCACTTGAGACATTAAATAATGGAGAAAATGGCAAATACCAACGTCTACGGTTAACTGAGAGAGCGGGTAATGCCATGTTTGCAATGCAGTCAATTATTGATCTCCGTGGTCTAGTTTTATCTGCCGGTCTCTCAATGCTTCTGATTGAGAAGATTCGCGCCCATTTAGCTAACAATAATCAGGTGATGCTGTTTTTAAATCGCCGCGGCTTTGCCCCTCTGCTACTCTGCCATGATTGTGGATGGATTGCGGAGTGCCCCCGTTGTGATCGCCCCTATACCTATCATAAACATCAGAACCAATTAAGTTGCCACTACTGCGATACCCCAAGAGCGCTGCCCACACAGTGCCCTAAATGTGGATCGACCCATCTGCAACCCATCGGTTTTGGTACCGAGCAGTTAGAGAAGCAGTTAGCGATCCTCTTCCCTGATACCCCTATTAGTCGAATTGATCGCGATACGGTGAGCAAAAAAGGGGCTTTAGATAGTTACCTAGCTAAAGTAAACCAAGGTGGAGCCCATATTTTAGTTGGCACACAAATTTTAGCTAAAGGCCACCACTTCCCTGATATTACTTTAGTTGGCATTATTGATGTTGATGGTGCACTATTTTCGAGTGATTTTAGAGCAACTGAACGTTTTGCACAGATCTATACGCAAGTATCAGGACGCGCAGGTCGAGAAAGTAAACGCGGTGAGGTGATTCTACAGACCTATCACCCCGATCATCCCCTTTTAAAAACATTACTGCATAGTGGTTATCAATCTTTCGCAGAGGAGACTTTGCAAGAACGAAAACAGACCTTGCTGCCACCTTTTAGCTATCAAGTATTGATTCAAGGCGCAGATCGTAATAATCAGTACGCCCCACAATTTTTACAGAAGGTTTATGATCACTTAAAAGCGTATGGTGATAAAAATTTATGGCTACTTGGTCCAATGCCTGCGACTCAACCTAAAAAAGCGGGTTATTACCGTTGGCAACTCCTTTTACAGCATACTAATAGGCAAACTCTACAACAGATAGTCAGCCAGCTTCTATTAACAATAAATCGGTGGGATAGTATTAAAAATGTGCGCTGGCGCATTGATGTTGATCCAATTGAAAACTAAGATCGTTAAAATCATACATGAATTTTTATTAATCAAAAACGGCACTTATACCGTTTTTGTTTATCATTTTTTTATTTTTAATTGTCTAATTTAAAGTGTAATCTTCCCTGTATTTTTATCTAATATCGCTTGCCCAATACCCGAAACCTCTTTGAGCTGTTCTATAGTGACAAAAGGACCCATCTTTTCGCGATATTCAACAATTTTTTTTGCTTTACTGAGCCCAATACCATTTAAAGCTTTGACTAATTCATCAACTGAGGCTGTATTGATATTTACTTGAGCCGTAGTTACTTCTATTGTGGTTGGTTCGACTATCTCTTTTTGTGGGGGTGCGGCAAACGCTGAAGTTGAGATTAGCAAGCTAGAAAAAAGTAGACATAGTAATTTAGATGATTTCATTTGATTAACTCCATAAAGTAATTAGTTTTGCAATTAAATTTGCTTAACTACTCTCTCATTAATACAAACAGAAATGTTTTTTTACTCTTAAAAAAAAGAGAACGCTCGCAAAAGCATTCTCTTTTCTCATTTTAGGATAAAAATTTGCGATAAATATCACAAATTCGCATCAGGCATAATCTCAATTTTCGCTTTTGAACGGAGTTCAGTAAGTAAAGAGTAATTGATATTCTTGGTTAAAGTTGGTAATAGTTCTGCTGATATATCTCTCTCTTTGGTTGCTGGCGTTACTTTAACTAGTGCAACAATATAGGCAGTATTATTAAGCATTTTTACCGCATATGTCGTTTCGTTATTTACCGACGGAATCATATTAAAAATCATATTAACCACTTCAGGATTAAATTCTGAAGAAGTTCGTGTCAAAGTATAACGTTTTGTAAATGAGATACCTTTAGCGCTCCCTTTTTCATTAAGCTCTTGCATAGTATCATCTACCGAAGATTGGAAACGTTCATTTGCAATATTGTTATAGATTTTTTGGTGGATCACTTTTTCTACTTCTTCAAATGGTGCAATTCCTTCAGGTCGATAATCAACCACTTGGATTATGATACCGCCATCTTCTTGATCTCTACCAATAGGAATAATTTCAGAAATTTTACCAGTTGCTTTATTGTCAATTAACATTTCACTACCAAAAGCAACATCTCTCACTTCAGGATTTTTTAGAACGGATAATTTATCATTAAAATTAGTCCAATCAGACTCCTGCATGGTTAATCCCGCTTTTTCGGCAATATCTTTTAAAGAATCAGAGCCTTTGTTTAACGCCTCTTCTAATTTTGCCTTTTTCTCATCAAAGATCTTATCTACTTTTTCGCTGGTTAATTTTTTAGAGATGAGCACTTTAGCATAGTTATAGTCCATTTTAGCGCCATCTTGTTTAGCATCTAATTTCACAATAAGATAGCCATTATCAACGGCAATCGGCGCAGAAATTTGACCTATTTTGGTTAAATTAGCCTCTTTAAATGGTTCTGGTAATTTATCATCATTGGCAAACCAGCCAAGTGATCCATTTTTACCATAAGGAGATATCACACTATCTTTATTTATCTCGTTAGCAATCTCATCAAAACTTTTTGTTTTTAGCTCATTTGCAATAGCATCAGCTTCATCTTTATCTGTTACATAAATAATACTGTAGCTGTTTTTAGCAGGGAACTGATAAAGGCTACTATTACTCTCATATTCATGTTTTATTTCAGCATCAGTAACTGTAGCTTCAATATCTGTTTTTAAATTAGCGATATAATTAAATTTAATTCGCTCTTTTTTTGCAAACTGTTGTTGGTGCTCATCATAATATTTCTGTTCATCTTCTGGGGTTATCACAACGTCATCCATATTTACAATCGATGGTGTTACTGTTGCAATATAGATGTCTCGAGTTTCATCTTCAAGTAAAGATAATGTTGATTCAGATGGTAGGACAAAATTGCTATTAAGGAGAGCCTCTTTGACTTGTTGGTTTAGTAAAACAGTACGTAAAAGTTCAGCATAACTATCAGGGGTATAACCGTTATTTGCTAACAGTTCTAAATATCTTTTATTGCTAAATTTGCCCTGATCAAAAAACACTGGCTGTTTGCGAATATACTCTTTGATCTGTTCGTTACTCACATCTGTTTTTAGCCTTTTAGCCAATTGGTATACTAAGTAGTTATTAATTTGTGTAGAGAACACTTCTCGACGTAATAGGCGACTAAAACTATCATCGTTGCTAAAAGAGCCAGAATTTGCAATAGCTTGACGCGCTTGAGATTCAAAAGCAGCACGGCTTATACCTTCGCCATCGACTTTGGCTATATATAGTTGTGCATCATTGTTGTTGCCACTAAAGCCAAAAAAGCCAACGCCTGTGAATACAAAACATAAAATAATTATGGCAAAAATAATCTTAATTATAAGATGATTTGCTGCAGAACGGATATTATCCATCATATTTTGAGATTCTCCATTAATAGAAAAATTTGATTGCGAGAGTATAGCATATAGCGATGACCATTCAAGATGGTTATTCTGTCGACAGCACGGCTATCTATATAAAAAAAGATAATAACTTATTTATGTCGTTGATTATTAGCTTACACAAATAAAAAAGACCAACATAAGTTGGTCTTTTAAGGTTAAGTAGTTAATTTAAGCGGTTAGTAATTTCAGCAGTGGCTGAACTTTTTACCTTTTTTATCGCCTTTTTGGCAGGATTATTAATCATCACCTTTTCAGTTTCAATACCAAATGGATTATTTTGTAATGCTACTGTAATTACATCATCAATCCATTTTACTGGGCGAATATCTAACTCTTTTTTAACAGTTTCAGGGATCTCTTCTAAATCTTTAACATTATCCATTGGTATCAAAACAGTCTTAATACCACCGCGATGCGCAGCTAATAGCTTCTCTTTTAGTCCGCCAATTGGGAGAACTTCACCACGTAAGGTTATTTCACCCGTCATAGCCACATCAGATCTAACTGGATTTCCTGTAAGTGATGAGATCAGTGAAGTACACATTGCAATACCTGCACTTGGTCCATCTTTTGGCGTGGCACCATCAGGAACATGGACATGAATATCACGTTTTTCGTAAAAATCAGGATTTATTCCTAACTTATCAGCACGTGAACGTACTACGGTTAAAGCTGTCTGGATAGACTCCTGCATCACTTCACCCAATGAACCGGTATAAGTTAACTTACCTTTTCCTGGTACACTAACTGATTCAATAGTTAAGAGATCTCCACCTACTTCTGTCCATGCAAGTCCGATAACTTGACCTATACGATTCTCATTATCGGTTTTACCATAATCAAATCGTTCAACGCCTAGATAATCTTTCAAGTTCTTATCTGTTACTTTAACTTTTTTAAGCTTCTTATTTAATGCTAACTGTTTTACCACTTTACGACAGATTTTTGCAATTTCACGTTCTAAACTACGAACACCTGCCTCACGAGTATAATAGCGAACAATACCTATAATTGCTGAGTCATCGATTTCGATCTCTTTCGGTTGTAAGCCATTATTTGCAATCTGTTTGGCAACCAGATGCTGTTTAGCAATATTTAGCTTCTCATCTTCGGTATAACCTGAAAGCCGAATTACTTCCATACGGTCAAGCAGTGGCGCAGGAATATTCATTGAGTTAGCTGTGGCAACAAACATCACATCAGAGAGATCATAATCGACCTCTAAATAGTGATCACTAAAGCTATTATTTTGTTCAGGATCGAGCACCTCTAAAAGTGCAGAGGCAGGATCACCACGCATATCAGATGCCATTTTATCAATCTCATCTAACAAAAATAGCGGGTTTTTTACAGCGACTTTTGCCATACGCTGCATCAACTTACCAGGCATTGATCCGATATAGGTTCGTCGGTGACCTCGGATTTCAGCTTCATCACGTACACCACCAAGTGCCATGCGAATATATTTACGCCCTGTCGCTTTAGCGATAGATTGACCTAAAGACGTTTTACCAACACCAGGAGGTCCAACTAGACATAAGATTGGACCTTTAACCTGATTGATTCTACCTTGAACTGCTAGATATTCTAAAATACGATCTTTTACACGTTCAAGACCATAGTGATCCTGATCTAATACTTTTTGTGCGACTTCAATATCCTTTTTAACTTTAGTGCGTTTATGCCATGGAATCTGTAACATCCAATCAATATAACCACGCACCACCGTTGCTTCTGCTGACATCGCTGGCATCATCTTTAACTTATTTAACTCAGCCATTGTCTTTTCCATTGCCTCTTTTGGCATTTTGGCCTGCGTTATTTTAGTCTTTAGCTCCTCATTTTCGTCAGGTCTATTATCAATATCACCTAACTCTTTATGGATTGCTTTGATCTGTTCATTCAAATAGTACTCTTTTTGAGCCTTCTCCATCTGCTGTTTAACGCGCTGACGGATACTCTTTTCAACTTGTAACAGATCAATTTCAGACTCCATCATCGATATAAGAAGTTCAAAACGGGCTTCTAGATTATCTGTTGCTAACAGCTCCTGTTTCTGCTCTACTTTTAAAAATAGCGTAGCTGCAATAGAGTCTGCTAGCTGTGATGGCTCTTTAATCAATTTAATTGAATCAACCACTTCCTGTGTAATTTTTTTATTTAGTCGAGCGTACTCTTCAAAATTAGATAATACTACTCGAATTAATGCTTCATTTAATTCTGCTGTTGAAATCTCTTGATCAAGCTTAGTAATTTTTGCAATTTCAAAATCATCATCATCATGTTCAACCAGATCTGTAAAGTTAGCCCGCGCAACTCCTTCTATAAGCACTTTAATGGTGCCATCAGGTAGTTGTAAAAGTTGTAAGATATTGGCGATTGTCCCAATTTGATAAAGATCATCACTATTTGGTTCATCTTGTGAAGGATCTTTTTGGGTGACTAGAAAGACCTGTTTGTCCATCTCCATCGCGCTCTCTAAGCAACGAATAGATTTCGTTCGGCCGACAAACAGAGGAATGACCATATGAGGAAATACCACTACATCACGTAATGGTAAAATTGGCATAACCATCTGCTTTGTTTGTTTTGTTTTCATATCTTTCTCTCTAGGAAGTGCAAATGCATTCTCTGGATATTGGGACTTTTTTTCCAGATTCAAGTTATTGCTTAAGTTTACAATACAAACGTATGACGATAATGTGTTTAAAACTGCTACAACCCTAAAACATTGGTAGTAACTACTCTAATTTATAGTAGTGATATTTTTATGCCAGTTCTATAAATTGGAGTTATGGTCACCACTATATATTAATTTCGGCTTAATAGATTGTTCAACACTCTCTTTTTCTACAATAACTTTTTGTACATTTTTTTCAGATGGGAGATCATACATCGTTTCAAGTAAAAGATTCTCAACAATTGATCGTAATCCGCGCGCACCCGTTTTACGTTTCATCGCTTTTTCAGCAATCGCCTCTAATGCCGATTTTGTAAACTCAAGTTCTGCACCTTCTAACTCAAATAAAGCCTTATACTGCTTTGTTAATGCATTTTTAGGCTCCGTTAAAATATTGATAAGTGCATCTTTATCTAGCTCTGCTAATGTAGCTATCACTGGTAGACGACCAATAAATTCAGGAATTAAGCCAAATTTGATCAGATCTTCCGGCTCAATTTGGGTAAATAGCTCAGATTCTGTCGCTTTCTGTTTGCTACTCTTAACTTCTGCACCAAAACCGATTCCAGCATGAGTTGAAACGCGGTTCTCGATCACTTTATCTAATCCGCTAAATGCACCACCACAGATAAAGAGAATTTTGGAGGTATCAACTTGTAAGAACTCTTGCTGAGGATGTTTTCTTCCACCTTTAGGCGGAACAGAGGCGATTGTTCCTTCAACAATTTTTAATAATGCCTGTTGTACCCCTTCACCTGAAACATCACGCGTAATTGATGGATTATCAGATTTCCGTGAAATTTTATCAATCTCATCTACATAGATGATACCGCGTTGTGCTTTCTCAACATCGTAATCACAATTTTGCAGTAATTTCTGAATAATATTTTCAACATCTTCACCTACATAACCAGCTTCAGTTAAAGTTGTCGCATCAGCCATAGCAAAAGGAACATCAAGAAAACGTGCTAATGTCTCAGCAAGTAAAGTTTTACCACTTCCGGTTGGTCCAATTAATAAAATATTACTTTTACCTAGTTCAACTTTGTCGTTATTCAAGCTACTACGTAATCGTTTATAGTGGTTATAAACGGCTACAGATAACACTTTTTTAGCGCGATCTTGACCAATTACATACTCATCAAGATGAGCTCTAATTTCGTGGGGAGTAGGTAACTTTTTAGCAATAAAATCTTGCGGTGAAGCGAAATCTTGCGACTCCTCTTTCAAGATATCGTTACATAAATTAATACACTCATTACAGATAAAAATAGACGATGGACCTGCAATCAATTTTTGTACTTCATGTTGATTTTTACCACAAAAAGTACAATACAATAATTTATCAGAACTCTCTTTATTCACATTAATCACCTATTTACTATCATTCTGTCAATTTTGATCAAAAATTTTCATCGCTATTTTGTTATAACACTATTTAACGTTTTATATAAAAAACTTATAGTTACGCTCTTTTATCAAAAATAGCATCAACTAAACCATAACTAACGGCTTGCTCTGCTGACATGAAATTATCACGATCTGTATCTTTTTCAATTGTTTCAATCGTCTGTCCAGTATGTTTTGCCAAGATTGCATTTAATCTATTTTTGATATTTTGTGTCTCTTGAGCGTGAATAAGAATATCAGACGCTTGACCTTGAAATCCGCCTAAAGGTTGGTGAATCATCACTCTTGCATTAGGTAAACAGTAGCGTTTACCCGGTGCGCCTGCTGTTAATAACAGTGATCCCATCGAGCAAGCTTGACCTAAACAGATTGTACTTACATCAGGCTTAATAAATTGCATGGTATCATAAATAGACATCCCAGCAGTCACAACACCACCCGGTGAGTTAATATAGAGATAAATATCTTTTTCTGGATTTTCAGCTTCTAAAAATAGCATCTGCGCAACAATCAAGTTTGCCATATTATCTTCAACTTGACCTGTTAAAAATATAATTCTCTCTTTCAATAATCTTGAGTAGATATCATAAGCACGTTCACCACGAGAACTCTGCTCAACAACCATTGGAACAACACTCATATATGGTTCTACAGACATTTTTAGCCTCTAATTATACAAAATTGCCCAAACAATTAATCTTGATTTGGGCATAAAAAATATTTATTGAATCACTTATTAAAACAACTGCAAAATGAATTTTAAACTAAAATTAACTTATCGCATTTGTGGATTCATTAACTCAGAAAATGAGTATGATTTATCAGTTACTTTAGCATTAGCTAGAAGTAAATCAACCACTTGATCTTCTAAAGCTATGGCGCGTAGATTCTCTTTCGCCTTTTTATCTTTATTGTAGTATTCGATCACTTCTTTAGGATCTTCATAAGCTGTTGCAATCTCTTCAATCAGCGTCTGCACGCGTGCATCTTCTGCTTCAAGTTTACGACTTTCAATGATTTCACTAAATAGTAGACCAGTTAATACACGACGTTTAGCTTCAGCTTCAAATAGCTCTTTTGGTAGTTCAGGAGCTTTTTTCATATTGCCACCAAACCGATTTACCGCTTGTTGACGTAGTTGATCAATTTCACGATCAACTAATGCAGCAGGTACATCAATTGGGTTGTTCTTCAGTAAACCTTCAATCACTTCAGCTTTAATTTTATTACGGATAGTCGCTTTTAATTCACGTTCCATATTTTTGCTGACTTCAGCGCGTAAACTTTCAAGCTTACCATCGGCAATGCCAAAACTTTTAATCACATCTTCTGTCAATTCAGGTAAAGCTAACTCTTCTACTTTTTTCAGACTTGCTTCGAAAACAGCGGCTTTGCCTTTTAAGTTTTCAGCATGATAATCTGCTGGGAAAGTGACATTAATCTCAAACTGATCACCAGCTTTATGTCCAGTAATTGCTTCCTCAAAACCTGGAATCATTCGGCCTTGACCTAATACTAAAGCAAAATCATTTGCTTTACCGCCTTCAAACTCTTCACCATCAATACGACCAATAAAATCAAGTGTAACTCGGTTTTGGTCTTGCGCATTTTGGGCTACTTCTTTCCATGTACCTTGCTGTTTACGTAATGTTTCAATCATTGTTTCAATATCAGCATCGCAAACTTCTGCAACAGGTTTTTCAACTTCGATCTTATCAAGATCTTTAATTTCAACTGTTGGGTAAACTTCAAATTCAACTACAAAAGTATAATCTTCACCCTCTTTATACTCGTTTCCTGGAATATAATTTGGTGCACCAGCAGGATTTAAATTTTCTTGAATAATTGCTTGGATAAAATTTTGTTGCATTAAATCACTAAGTGCATCTTGCAAAATAGAAGCACCATAACGTTGTTCAACAATTTTTAATGGTACTTTACCTTTACGAAATCCATCAATACGCACTTTTTTTGCTGTATTAACAAGTTCTTTACCAACTGATTTTTTGATATCATCCGCATTAATTGTAATTGATAAACGACGGCCTAAACCTTGTGTTGTTTCTACCGAAACTTGCATCTTCATACCTCAGAATTATTAGCTAAATAGTTGCTTATGCTGTTTTTAACAATTTTTCTAGATAATTTTCTAGATAAATTAAAAAATCATTTGAAAATACAGATAAGCTAAAAAGTTTACAAAATAGTCGAGCATTATACCGACCGTTATTGACTACGTCGAGGATTTTCCTCATTTCTTCTCTAATGCTTTTAAGCGCTTATTCATCTCATCAATATGTAATACTAATGAAGCTGTTTTACGCCACAATTTATTATCTTGTAACGGAATACCTGACGAGTAAACACCAGGTTTAGTTATTGGTCGCATCACCATTCCCATACCGGTAATGGTTACTTGATCACAAATCTCCATATGACCATTAATTACACTTGCACCACCAATTAAGCAGTGGCGACCAATTTTAAGACTGCCAGCCATAATTACACCACCAGCAACTGCAGTACCGTCACCTATAATATCGTTATGTGCAATTTGACACTGATTATCAATAATCACATCATTGCCAATTACAGTATCATCTAATGCACCACGATCAATCGTGGTTGATGCACCAATCTCTACCCGATCTCCAATAATAACACGGCCAAGTTGGGGGATTTTTATCCATCTACCTCGATCATTTGCGTAACCAAATCCATCTGCGCCAATTACTGTCCCTGATTGAATTAAACAGTTAGTGCCAATAACACAATTATGATAGATCGAGACATTTGCCCATAATTTTGTACCATTGCCGATAGTACTATTCTTACCAATAAAACAGCCGGCACCAATAACAACGTCATCACCTAAAATAACGCCAGCCTCAATGACTGCATTTGCACCAATAGCAACATTTTTTCCTAATTTTGCATCTGATGAGATAACTGCTGAAGGGGCAATATCTTCTGCGGGTAGGGGTGTAGTATCAAATAGTTGAACCAATTTTGCGTAGGTTAAATATGGGTTTTTAACAACTAATGCAGCTCCGTGCCAATGTTCCAGCGCCTCTTCACTAATTATCACAGCAGAAGCATGACAATCAGCTAATTGAGATAGATGTTTTTTATCCGATAAAAATGTAATTTGTCCTGGGATTGCACTTTTCATTGATGCAAAGCCAGTAATGGCTAAATCGCCATCACCTTGTAGTTTTGCATCAAACTGTTCTGCCAGCTGTTTAAGCTTAAAAGCAGACATTATTATTTAACCTTCTCTAATACTTTTTTACTAATATCAACAGTATCAGATGCAAATAGTGTCGCTTCTGCTTTTAATACAACATCATATTTTTCTTCTGTAACAATAGTTTTAACTGCTTCTTGAATTTTTAATAGTAATTTACTTGCTTCTTCAGTCTCACGTTTACGGTAATCGTTAGAGAACGCCTTTGCTTTATTTTCAAAATCAGAAATTGTTTTATTTAATTTTGTTTTTTCAGAAGCTGATAAAGTTACACCATCTTTTTTGAGACGTGCAGCGGCATCACTAGCTTTTTTCTCTTCTTGTTGTAATGACTTTGCACGTGCATCAAATTCAGCATCTAATGCTTTTCCTACGGATTCACGTTGTGGCATCTGTTGCATAATTCCCAAAACATCAACTACCGCTATTTTTATTTCTGCATTAGCTAGTCCAGTAAAAAACAGTGCAAAACTCATTCCGACTACATATATAATTTTTTTCATTCTATTTACCTATATTTGTTGTTATCTTCTTGTCACTAGTAAGTTTTATCAGTAAATCAATTAAAATATTAATTTATCTAATTAAATAAACTTACCATGTTGACCCTATATTAAACTGAAATTGTTGTGAGGAGTCGCCGCTATATTTCTTTATCGGCTGCGCATAAGAGAACACCAATGGACCTAGTGGCGACATCCACTGCACAGCAAGACCTGCTGACATACGAATATCAGATGGAGAACCATAGTCAGGTATATCTTTATTTTTGATATCCCATTCAGTATCCCAAACTGTACCAGCATCAAAGAATAGTGAAGTTCGGATGCTATCCTCGTATTTTTCACTAGCAAATGGTGTCGGAATAATCAGTTCACCACTTGCAAAAGCTAATGCATTACCACCAACAGCATCTTTAGAATCTGTACAACCTGATGTGTCATCTAAATCACAGTTTGAATTTGAACCTTTATTAAAGTAGATAGCTTTAGGACCGACTGTATTTGATTTAAAACCACGTAAAATTGAAGAACCACCAGCATAGAAGTTTTCATAGAATGGTAACTCTTTACCACCTAATCCATTACCATAACCAAGGCGTCCTCTTGTTAGGAATACCCATTTGTGATCATAGTCAATTGGATAGTAATAAGTTGCATCAGCAATCAATTTATAGAAACGGTTTTCAAATAGTGGAACAGTTACCTTAGCATTTGTTGTCAGTTTTAGACCTTCAGTTGGGAAGAAACCACGATTTAAAGAGTTATATGACCAGTAAGCATTCAATAGAAGATCATTTGCATTATAGGTTAATGATCCATCTTTATCTTTAACATGTTCGCCTACTGAATTAAAGTAACGCCACATACCATATTGGGCACTCATATCTGATAATTTATGGTTGGCAAATTCAGCACCAAATCGTATGAAGTTATTTTCACTGATTGGGAAACCAAAGTTAGTTGTTGCGCCCCAAGTTTTACTTGAATATTCTGACTGATCATCATCATCATTGTCAGTTTTAAAGGTGTTATAGTAGATACTACCACCTAAACTAACACCATCTACAGTAAAGTAAGGATCGACTATTGAGATAGAGGCAGTTTTATCTCTATCTGAGGTATTCACATCAAATGAGACACTGTTACCAGTACCTAACCAGTTATCTTGTGAAATTCCGGCATTAAAACTAATACCTGTATCAGAACCAATACCGATACCAAATTTTAAGCTACCAGTATTACGTTCAGTAACTTTATAGGTAACATCAACTTGATCGTCATTCCCAGGAACGCGTTCGGTTTCAGTCTCTACCGTATTAAAGAATCCTAAACGGTTAACTCTCTCTTTACCAAGCTCAATTAAGCCATTACTTAACCATGCACCTTCCATCTGTCGCAATTCGCGTCGAATAACCGCTTCACTGGTAACTGTATTACCTGTTATATTAATTTTTCTAACATAGTAACGCTGCCCAGCTTCAACAAAAATGATTAATTTGACAGTGTGGGCTGTATCATCTATTTCAGGATGGATAACAACTCGAGGATAGGCATAACCATAATTTGCCATCAATCTTTTTATTTTATCTTCGATTTGCGTTATTTTTTTACCATTATAGAGTTCATCTGCTTTAACCTTCTCATTAGTGATTTTCTCTATTTCGCTCTTATGTCCAGCATAATCACCTTTAAACTCTACACCTGATAACTTATATTGTTCGCCTTCATGAATATTAATCGTGACATAGATACCTTTTTTGTCTGGTGTTAAACTCACTTGGGTTGATTCAATATTAAAACGCGCATAACCACGATTTAAGTAATAACTTTGTAGATCATCAAGATCTGCAGCGAGTTTCTGTTTCTGATATTTTCGATCACCAAGCATATTCCACCATGGCACTTCATCACGTAAAGTAAATCGTGAAATTAGTTCATCTGAGGAGAACGCTTTTGCACCAACAATATTAATCTGTTCAATCAGTGCTGATTTACCTTCTGATACCGCGATTTTTAGATCAACACGGTTACGAGTGAGTGGTGTAACAACCGCTTTTACTTGTGCGTTATATTTACCCACACTGTAATAGAAATCTTCGAGACCTTTCTCAATTGCAGAGAGCATTGTGCGATCTAGTGCATCGCCTTCACGGATTCCTGAGCTATCTAGATTATTTTTTAGCATCTCATCTTTGACAGATTTATTGCCTGAGAAGGTGATATTTGCAATTGTGGGGCGTTCTTGGACTTGAATAATGATTTTGTCAGCATCACGCGCAACTTTAATATTTTCATAATTTCCGCTAGCGTAAAGTGATTTTATAATCTTACCAAAATCTGATTCATTTACATAATCACCCACCTGAACAGGTGTTTCAAGCAGCGCTGCGCCTACAGTGACTCGTTGTAATCCTTCAAATTTAATATCTTTAACCACAAAATCATTAGCACTAAATGCATATGAGCTGTAAATTGTCGTGGAACCAAACAGCAAAGATGCTAAGAGTAATTTTTTTATTTTCATTGTGAAGCTTACAACCCCATTTCATCATAATTACAAACGTAAAAAATCATTAAATAGCGCAATACCCATTATGATCATTATTAAAACAGCGCCAAGGTAGTAAACAAAAGCTTGTGCTGTCTCTGATAGCGGATGACCTTGTACTTTCTCTAAAAGAAGTAACAGGAGCTGCCCTCCATCTAACATCGGTAATGGAACAAGATTAATAACGCCCAAACTTATACTAATAAATGCTAAAAAATATAAGTATGGGACAATACCGTTACTTGCTGTTTGCCCCGCGTTTTTAGCTATTGTTATTGGACCTGATAGCTGTTTTAAACCAATAACTCCAGTCACTAATTGGTAAAGTGATCGAACTGTTAACTCTATTGTTAACGCTGTCTGATCTAGCCCTCTACCGAAAGCTTCCACAAAATTATACTGTTTAACAACAGCATTAGATGTGGGATATATACCAGCAACACCTTCACCATTTTCCTGTAGTGTTGGTGTTAAATTAAGATATATCAAACTATTACGACGTTTAACTGTTAACGAAATCGTACCAGCTTTTTTGATTATTTCAACAACTTCATTCCAATTTAAGTAGGGGTGATTATTATAACTTACTATCTCATCACCGATTTGCAAACCTGCTTTTTCAGCTGCAGAATTAGGCACAATTTTACTTACAATTGGATAAATGTCCATTTTTTTAGGAATGAGTCCAAGTGCCACAATAGGTGACTCTTTTTCCAGATCAAATTTCCAATGGCTAATATCTATATCAGTTTTAACCAGACTGCCATTTTTTAAATCAGTGACAGCAGAATGTAATATATAGGTAAAAGCTAAATTTTTATCACCTATTGCACTAATAAGTGCTTGATTAACATCACTCCAGCTCTCAATTTTACGACTATTAATCTGCTCTATTACAGCATTTGCAGGAATTTTTGCCACTGCTGCTGGTCTATTTGGTAATATTTTCTCAATTTGTACTGGATAAGTAGTTACACCTAACTGAAAAATAGCCCAATAAACAGTCCAAGCAAATAAAAAATTAGCTATCGGACCAGCTGCAATAATGGCTGCTTTTTGACCTGCTTTTTTATAATTATAGGCAAACTTCTTATCAGCGTCCGCAAGCTGGGTAACACGCGCATCAAGCATTCTAATATAACCGCCAAGTGGAATCATGGCAATTACAAATTCTGTTCCACTAGCAAATTTATGCGACCAGATCTTTTTACCAAAACCGATAGAAAAACATTCGACTCTAACGCCACACAACCTAGCAATAATAAAATGCCCAAACTCATGCACCGTCACTAAAAGGCTAATTGTAATAATAAATAAGAGGGCTGACCACAACAAAACTAAGCCCCTTTTATCAATATTATGGCTGTTATTTTTAGTATCAAATCATAATCCACTTAGTAACACTATTTTAATATGTATAAAGAGAGTGCAGCAAAAACGGGAACTGCTGCTGTTAAACTATCGATACGATCTAAAATTCCGCCATGGCCTGGAATTAAATTACCACTATCTTTAACTCCAGCCTCTCTTTTAAACATACTTTCAGTAAGATCCCCTAGTACTGAAGCTAAAATAGCCAAGAGAGAACTAAGCATAAAAACATCAAATCTTACTGAAAATAATTGTGTGCAATATGCGATTAGTGCAATGATAATTGCAGATCCCACACCACCAATGAATCCTTCGACAGTTTTCCCAGGGGAGACTTTAGGGATCAATTTATGTTTACCAAATGATTTTCCAGCAAAATAGGCGCCGGTATCTGTTGTCCATACAAGTATAAATAGATAAAGCAACCAGATAGCTCCACTATACTGATTAGTACCATAGTCAATAGCTCTTAACTCAAGCATACCGATGAAAAATGGGAGTAGTGTAAAGAGAGCAAATAGTGATTTGATTATAATTGAGTTCTGCCAATACCTAGCAGATAGAGGGTAATTTATGACTAATAATAATGCTATAAGCCACCATGGCAGCGATAAGATAAGAATCGATGAGAAGAGCGTATTTATAGGATCTATCGAGAATGGTATAAAGGAGAGAGATGCTAAAATGACGAGGGAGATAATAACAAAAATCAGTCTAGATCTCATATCACCAAGGTGCAAAAATTGACTCCACTCCCAAGCTGCTAATCCACAAATTGCCACAATAATAACTGTAAAAAGTGATAGCGGAGCCCAAAACAGTGCAATAATAACTAATGGAATTAATACAATTGCCGTTAGTACACGATAAATTAACATATATTCTCCTCTACTTTTACTGCGCCAAAACGTCTCTCTCTAGTATTAAAAGTAGTAATCGCTTTTTCAAACTGTTTCTCGGTAAAATCTGGCCATAGCGTATCAGTAAAATAGAGCTCCGAATAGGCAGATTGCCATAATAAAAAGTTACTCATTCGGTACTCACCACCTGTTCGAATAACAAGATCAACAGCAGGCAGATTACTCATTGTAATTTCAAGATTAAAGTGCTCCTCAGTAATCTCATCAATGCTAAGTTCGCCTTGCAAGACTTTAGAAGCGATTTTTTTTGCTGATTCTACAATATCCCAACGTCCACCATAATTTGCAGCAATATTTAGGACTAGACCACTATTATTTTGAGTTAATTTTACCGCATTTAAGATCAATTTTTGTAACTGTTGACTAAATTTGGAGATATCACCGATAATTTGCAAACGGATATTATTTTTAGCAAGGCTCTTTATTTCACGATTTAACGCATAGACAAAAAGTGACATAAGTGCAGAGACTTCTGTTTCGGGTCTATTCCAATTTTCACTACTAAATGCATATAAAGTGAGTGCTTTAACACCTTGATTTGCGGCATATGTAACAATTTTACGCACTGTTTTCAAACCTGCTCTATGCCCAATGGCTCGCAGCTGATTACGCTGTTTTGCCCATCGCCCGTTGCCATCCATAATAATAGCGACGTGATTTGGGATCACTCTATGCTCTATCATCTACCATCCTACTGTAAAATTTTTATCGAGTGCCATAAACGACAATGGTTTTCCCATGTGCTGAAATTAGGTGTTGATCTTCTAACATTTTGAGAATACGCCCAACTGTCTCGCGAGAACAGCCAACTATCTGCCCGATCTCTTGACGCGTTATTTTAATCTGCATTCCGTCAGGATGAGTCATTGCATCAGGTTGTTTAGCTAAATTTAGTAAAGTTTGTGCGATTCGTCCAGCCACATCTAAAAAGGCTAAATTACTCACTTTTTCTGAAGTATCTTGTAATCTACTCGCCATCTGACCGGCAAGTCGCATTAAAATATCGGGATTAATTTGAACTAACTGTTTGAATTTTTTATATGAGATCTCTGCAACTTCACAACTTGATTTTGCTTTTACCCAAGCGCTACGCTCCATACCATCATCAAAAAGACCCAGTTCACCGATAAACTCACCTTGACTTAGATAGGATAAGATCATCTCTTTTCCTTCATCATCTTTAATTAATACAGCAACAGATCCTTTGACAATATAGTAGAGGGATTCCGCTATTTCACCTTGATGGATTAGGGTACTTTTTGCAGGATATTTATGAATGTGACAATGAGATAAAAACCATTCTAGCGTTGTATCCGATTGCAGTTTACCAATAACCATAGTTATATACACATTAAATTATTAATGGCTTCACACTATAACAAAGTTGTAAAAAAATTTATATAGCCTTTACTCTTCAAACTTGCTTATGTGACTCTTTTTATATCAATTGATTCATGTAATTCAGACCAGACAATAACTACATCGCCACTCATTAACTGTAATTTAACATCTTGCACTTTTTCTGCTAAGGATTTTTCACGATCACCGTAATCAGTACCCTCACGCAGTACAAAATACTCAATCAGATTGGTTAAAGTATCTGGATCCAGATCTTGCCATGGTATGTTCATAATATCTCTGTTTACGATATGAATTTAAATTAAAAAAAGCCATTATATAACATAAAATAGAGGAAATTAGATAAAAAAAGCGGTAATTTTTAACGATCTTAATGGCACATCTTATTTAAATCTAGATAGCGCTTAATTAATATCATCTTAAAGTTTATTAGTATATAATTACGCGAAGAGAGGTTACCAATAGTATCAAAAGTTAATAAATGTTTTTGTTAGTAAAGATAGTTAATAAAGATAGTTAATAAAGATAGTTAATAAAGATAGTTAATAAAGACGTTAGCAAATATTGTTATAGATGAACTGACATAGATTTAACAATATCTCATTATTCAAATTTT
This sequence comes from Orbaceae bacterium ESL0721, assembly GCA_029433365.1. GTDB lineage: Bacteria > Pseudomonadota > Gammaproteobacteria > Enterobacterales > Orbaceae > Gilliamella. The sequence goes on along the minus strand of JAQTHZ010000002.1, from coordinate 543,091 downwards.
ATTTTCAATTTTCTGGACTAGGGAGTTATAAATGGATAAAGAAAAAAGTACCGCACCATCATTTCAGGATGTATTAGAATATATTCGATTATCACGTCGTTTGAACAAATTAAAACGCGAAATTGCAGATAATGAGAAGAAAATTCGTGACAACCAAAAACGGGTATTATTACTTGAAAATTTAAGCGAATACCTAAAACCAGGATTAACTTACGAAGAGCTTCAGGCAATTATTGCAAATATGAAGAGCGATTATGATGATCGTGTTGATGATTACATTATCAAAAACGCCGAGATCTCAAAAGAGCGTCGTGATATCAGTAAAAAGATGCGCAACTACAACAGCAATTCTCACTAATTTATATACCCACCGTTGAATATAAGGTGGGTATTTTTTTACTATATAAGTTAACTTTTAGATTAACTATTTAGATTAATTATTTAAATTGAATGTTTAAATTAAAAATTTAATTAACCACCAGCAAGCTTTACTTTAAATCCTCTCTCTTCAAGTAGTAATTTTAAAGTATCTCGATTATCGCCTTGAATTTCGATAACACCCTCTTTGACTGATCCGCCAGAGCCACAACGTTTTTTCAATTCACCTGCCAATTTATGTAATTCAGTATCATCCAAATTAACTCCATAAATAAGTGACACCCCTTTACCTTTTCGTCCTGAGGTCTCTCTCTGAATGCGAACTATGCCATCACCTTTTAAACCACTTTTAGCGGGACGAGCAGTTTGAGACTCTTTAATGGGCGATGATTTAATCCGCCCTCTATCTGTTGAATAAACAATTGAACTATTCATTACGCTTCTAATTACCGCTGCTGTTGTTAATATCTAATGTAGATAAGATCGATTTTAAAGTTTGTGCCGGATTTTTGGCTTGAGTAATTGGTCTGCCAATAACTAGATAATCTGCACCAGCCTCTTGAGCTAATTGTGGTGTCATAATACGGCGTTGATCATCTGCTTCTGAACCTGCAGGGCGAATACCTGGTGTGATCAATTTAAAATCTTTGCCAATAATGGTACGGAAATGTTCTGCTTCTTGTGCTGAGCAGACTACGCCATCCAAACCACAGTTTTTTGTCAAAATAGCAAGGCGCTCTGCCTGCTCTAAAGGTGAAGCGGTAATGCCTATATCCTGTAAATCTGACGCTTCCATACTGGTCAATACTGTTACTGCAATTAATAGTGGTGCATCTTTACCATAAGGCTCTAGTGCCTCTTTTGCTGCTGTCATCATCCGAGCACCACCACTTGCATGTACATTTGTCATCCAGACACCTAAATCAGCCGCAGCCGCAACTGCTTTAGCTACCGTATTTGGAATATCATGAAATTTTAAATCTAAGAAAACGTCAAAACCTTTTTGTTGAATCTTTTTAATAAACGTAGGTCCTGCATGGGTAAATAGCTCTTTACCAATCTTTAAACGACAATCAGCTGGATCTATACAGTCAATAAAATTCCAAGCTGAATTGGTATCAGCAAAATCGATGGCGACAATAATAGGTGATGACATAACGTATCTGTTCCTTAATCTTAGTAATAATTTTTATCTATACTTTTCAATAAAATCCATTAAATCAGAGTAAAACATTTTCGCACTCTCTTTATAACCTTGTGGCGTTTGATGAATTAAATCTGTGCGTGCTAAACCTTCTAATAACCACTGCTTAATTGCAAAATTCCCCCCCATCGCTTTTTGCCAATCCCATAAGAGTGTCATTTCAGATTTAGCCACCTGTTTTTGAATCTCTTTTATCGCTTTAAATGTTGGTGGTATATCTTCTCGATTAACCATGGTATCAGGAGGTGTGATCAATAAAATAACAGCTTTAGGCAAAACACTTCTTACGAGACGAATATTATTGACAAGATTTTGACGATACTCATCTAAATTTAAAGTTTTATCAAAACTCTCATTAGTCCCATATTCTAAAATAACTAGATCACTTTGGGTTGCTGCAAGCTCTTTAGACCAATCATCACCCCATTTTTGCCATATTGACTGTTTTACACCATTTGTACCAATAGCAGAGACTACCACACCCGGTTGATTAACGCGGGTTAACCAGATATCACCAAGCTCAACATCTTTAGCACTTCTAATTGTTAGTGGCATTTTAACGGTTGCTGATAACTGCTGCCAGCTACTACTGTTAGGATGATAATCGATATTGGCTTGATTACCATTAGCATCAAAAATAGCGAGTGGATTAGTTGAGTTAGATGCGGTTTTAACAATTAATTTTGCTTGCCATAGTCTGTTATCTACCACATTAGGCGTAATTTGAATTGATGCATTTACTTTTGTTGATTTAGCAATAAATCCGCCCATTGGGTAATCGATACTATTTTTAGTTCGACTACTAATAAGATCCCAATTTATGTTCTTCCAGCGGACTGCAGTACTATATTGACCTCTAACAAAAATAGGTGTTATCCAACCAATGCCGGCATTCCCATATCTTTTTTGCATTAACTGCCTAAATTCACCAGTAAAAAAATCTGCTGCAGTATGCGAATCACCAAATTGAGTAATAGTAACCACTTGATTACTATACTGTTCGATGGCATTTAATCGCGTAATCAACTGTTTAACATTGGGATCGCCAAAATCAGTCAAGTTATTATGTGGGGTTATTCTACTTTCTGCTACATTACAACCAGCCATCATCGTAATAATCAATAAAAGAAGTGAATATTTATAAAATTTAATCACTATTATTATCCTCTATCTCATTAATCGTGATCTGATCCATAATCGCTTTTGCCAATATTTTCTGTCCATCTACTGTAAAATGGATACCATCATCAATTCTAACTTTGACCTTCCTATTTTCAGTTGTAATATAACTATTGAAATTATCATAACTACAACCAAGAAGATCATTGGTAATTAAAAAATGTTGATCTGCCTTGATTACTTCTGACTGATAGAGCCCATTTAAATAGATAATTCCATCATTTAATTTTGTTTTGCGCATACATGGCGGAGCTAACCAGAGCACTTGTACATTATGTTCATGGGCACTATCTAAGATCGCCTTAATTCTTGAACGGTACACCTCTTCCCATAACGAAGATTTAAATTTAACATATTTATTGCTCACTATTTTATCTGGTATATCCCATGGATCATTTGGTCCTAAAAATACGACCAATAACCTGATAGTAGGATCTTCAGTTAACTTATCATTAACTGTTTTTGGCCAATCGAAAGCTTTTGGATAAGATAACCCCGTACTCTGTTTACTCTCATTTATACTCTCAATTTTATACTGTTTAAACAGTATTTTTTTTACAAACGGAGCAACACCTTGCATCAGCGAATCACCAGCAAATAGCACTTTATCTTTTTTGGTTAAGACGATTGGTTTAGGTAAAATACCCAGAGCTGATGAATTTAGTTCGTTACCATTTTTAGACTCATCATTCGGTTTATTTTGGTACAATTCAAAAAGTTGTGTCAATGTTTTAGGGTTATCACTGTTTAGCAGATTTTTGTTGCTCTGTTTACCCTGCCCAGCAACATGTTCACCCTCTGTCGGCAAATTAACTGCGTTTTTTTTGGTATGGCTGTTTTGTTCTAAACTTACACTATTTTCATTCTGGATTTGATCTTTATCAGTATGTACTAACTCATTATCTATATTATGGGATTCACTAATAGACTGTTCATTAATAGACGGTTCATTAATAGACGGTTCACTAATAAATTGTTTACTAATAAGTTTTAAAACAGTATTTAATTTAATATCAATATGATAAAACTGTTGCCAATAAATATTTATCGATTTTTGAAAAATCATCACCAAGGCAACAAAAACGAATAGCAGAATATAACATACCTGTTTGGCAGATAAGGTTGGATTATTATCTAATTTTCTCTTTTTTGATTTAATTTTTATAGTTTGATATTTCTGTTGCGATAGAAGATGCTTTGATCGATTTTTCACGACCTTATGGTTTGTTCTTCTCTTCTTTAAAATATCTCTATTCATCATCAAAAATTTGCATAGATAAAATTAGGGACACCAGTTGGTGCAAAATAGATTGTTATCCATAATACCAAAATATAGATTAACGGTACGTATAAATAGTTTATTTGACTCATTTTTTTAGTAAAATTATTAGGTAGATTTTTAAGCCATGGATAACAGAAGTAGAGCAAGGCGATAGCTAACGTCTCAAATTGGTAGCGGTTAGCAACAGTAACATTATTGATAATCGCCACTAAATAGTCGATTGCATCAGTAAAACTGGCGCAATGAAAAAAGAGCCACGCAAAACAGACATAGTGAATTGTGATAACTCTTGCCAATAATATTGATCGCTTCGCTATAAGATCCTTACCCAAAAAACGATTGGCAAGATTTAAACCTATAAGACCAATACCGTGAAAACCACCCCAAATAATAAAATTGATCCCCGCGCCATGCCATAAGCCTGATAAAAGCATTGCTATCATAATATTGATCTGAGTGCGGATAAAACCATGGCGATTGCCGCCCAAAGGGATATAGAGATAATCACGAATCCATAAACATAGACTTATATGCCAACGAGCCCAGAAATCACGTAGATTAACCGCTAAATAGGGCAAATTAAAGTTAATTGGTAGTCTAAAACCAAGTAATAGTGCCATACCGGTAACAAGATCGGTATAACCCGAAAAGTTAACATAAATTAACAGAGCATAGCTATATAACCCGAATAGAAGATCTAATGATCCATACTCCATCGGATTTGAATAGAGTGAAGTTACCCAGTTCTCGTCAAGCAGACCACCTAAACAGTACACTTTTATTACCGCTAAAATAATTAAGGTAAATGCACGATAGGGCTCTAAAATCTCGCGCGGTTGCAAAACGGTAATTTGTGGCAGAAACGTTTTTGCACGGTTTATCGGTCCGGCAATGATAGAGGGGAAAAAAGATAAAAAGAGGGCAAAATCCCAAAATTTTACTGGTTGCAGCTCCCGTCTATTGATCGAAACAAGATAGCTCACTGAATGAAAAGTATAAAAGGAGATCCCAATAGGCAGTACTAATGAAATTACCGGTAACAGCATTGATATATGTAAGATATTTAGCAGTGATTGCAGTTCATAACGGAAAAAATCAAAATATTTAAAGAGCGCTAAATTGGCAATTGCAGCACATAGCGCAACAATTAACCATAATTTGCTATAGCGTTTGGCATTAAATATTAACTGCGATAAAAGGTAGATGACCAAGGTATAACCAAAAAGGATCAACGCAAATTGCCAATTATAAGAGACAACAATGCAATAACTTGCTAGTAGTAAAAAGATATTCTGTAATTTAGGATATGGTTTAATGCACCAGTAGATTGCAAAAAATACAATAAACAGTAGACTAAATTCGATAGATAGATAACTCACGTAACTTTATGTTCTCTCAAGTTAAAATGGCCTATTTTACTAATTCTGATTGCGCAAGTACATTATGAATTATCAACTCTTTATTAACGCCTGAAACTGTCAAAAGTCGCTCTTCTGTTTGACGCCAGAGATCATAAAGTCGAATAATTTGCTGACTCTCCATTCTTGCTATTAGACGAACAAGTGGAACCTGATCGCGATTAATAATAAACCGCCCTGCCCGCTGTTTTGCTTTTAATGCATCACTAAGTAGGGAACAGAACCAATGCATCCAATCTACAAACTGTTCATTATCGACCGTTTTTGCAAGCGCCCAGTAGTTATTATCAGGGATTAACTCTAATAACGCCTCACAAAACTGTTTGCGCTGCTGCCATCTATCTACTGCCAATAACTGTAATGCGGCTAATGGTGCATTTTCATTTAACAAAAGTGCAGTTGCAAGTTCATTCTCACTATATTGAGGCTCACGCTCTTTTAGCCAAGCTATCGACTCATCAAGCAAAGGAATAGAGAGAAAAGCGGATGAGCAACGGCTGTGGATTGTCGGTAAGAGTCGACAATTGTGATCATCACTTAAAATAAAATAGGTATTTTCTGGCGGCTCCTCAACTGTTTTTAGTAGTGCATTCGCAGCAGCCTCTGTCATTAATGACGCCTGTTTAATCCAGATAACTTTATTACCGCCTTGTTGCGACTTCTCATAGATACTGGCTATCAAAGATCTAATTTGATCAATCGCAATTGACTGCTTATTTTTATCACGACTAATAAGGTGATAATCAGGGTGGTTGTCGGCATCGAAAAGTTGACAGCTATGACAGATCTCACAAGGATCTTGCCCGTCTACCTGTTGACATAACAGTCGCTTAATAAAACGCTTAATTAACATATCTTCCCCACTGCCTTGAATATAGTGCAGCAGAAGTGCATGGTGAGCTCGCCCTTGTATTAATGGCAAAACCAACTGTTTATAATTTGCAATTAGCCAAGGAAAATCGGTAAATAACATAGTAAAGTTAACCTATTCTGCTTTTTTTGTAATGACTGTTTAGTAATGACTGTTTCGTAATAACTATTTTAGTAATGGCTGTTTTGGTATTAAATGTATAAATTAAAAATGTTTTAGGGTTGCTACTACTCGTTACGTTTAATAAGCGTCAATATTCTATCAATTTTCTATTATTCTAAGATTATGCGCTATTATGCAAAAGCCACTCTGTTAATACCTGCGTTATCTGCGCTTTTACCTCATTAACTGGTTGCATCGCATCAATAGTAATAATTGTTGGATCTTCTGCTGCAAGTTGCAGATAACGTTCACGAATGCGGTTAAAAAAGGTTAATGACTCCTGTTCAATTCGATCAAGTGCCCCGCGACGACTCGCCCGCATTAAACCAATTTCAGGGTCAATATCTAAATAGAGAGTGAGATCAGGTTTAAAATCGGCCAGAACCTGCTCTTTTAATATGCGCATAAAATCAGCGTCAAGCTGCCTGCCACCACCTTGATACGCCTGTGTTGAGAGATCATGGCGATCCCCAACAATCCATTTACCCGCTTTTAAAGCAGGTTTAATCACAGTTTCAATGAGTTGGATCCGCGCCGCATAAAACATTAACAGTTCAGCTTTATCGGTTAATGATTCACCATTTGGGGGATTTTTTATCAGGTCACGTAACGCTTCAGCAATAGTGGTGCCACCTGGTTCACGGGTAAATACAATATCCTCAATATGATGGTTGTTCAGCGTCTGCTTAACGGTGTTAATTGCCGTCGTTTTACCTGCACCCTCTAAACCTTCGATAACAATGAATTTACCTACCATATGCGTCACTTATTGCTCCAATTTTACCTATCACTTTTTTCTGAGTGCAATGCTGCCTAAAATGCGCTCGATAATAACATATAAACGATTAACCTGCTTCTCTTTAGTGGGCAATGTTTTAGGGTTGACCTATATTTAACAACAATTTTTATCACTTTTATCACTTTTATAGATTATCAGCTAAAAAGAGCGGACCTACTGGGGTTGATGGAATCTCAAACTGTACGGGGTACGCAACCTCTACCAGATAGAGCCCTTCTGGTTTTGCTGTGGCAGCCGCTAAAGTTCGATCTCTCGCTTGCAATAGCTCTCCTATCCATTCCACATTTTGGCGACCATTGCCCACTTCAAGTAGACTCCCCACAATATTACGCACCATATGGTGCACAAATGCATTAGCTTTAATATCAACAATAATATAGTCACCCTGCCTAACAACTTGAATATGATGAATATTTCGCCATGGTGTATGGGATTGGCACTGTGCGGCGCGAAATGAGGAGAAATCATTCTCCCCTAAGAGCAATTGAGCAGCTTGGTGCATCAATGTTGCATCTAAAGGGAGGTAATAGTGTGTCACCCCTTTTGCCATAATGGCAGGTCGATTGCGGTGATTATAGATGATATAGCGATATCGCCTAGCTAGTGCACTAAAGCGTGCATGAAAAGTTTCTGGTACACTTTTTGCCCAGCGCACGGCAATATTAAAGGGCAGATGCGCATTTACCCCCATCGTCCAAGCGCTTAATGAGCGTACTTTTGAAGTCTCAAAATGGATAACTTGACCAGTTGCATGAACACCCGCATCTGTTCTACCAGCACAAAAAACTGAAATTGGCTCATCAGCAACTAAGGTGAGTGCTTTTTCTAAACGTGCTTGAATAGAGTCAACCGCTTGTTGGCGTTGCCAACCAAAATAGCAACTGCCATCATACTCTATCCCTAAAGCAATCCTATTTGACGGCAGATTAGATAAAATTGTTTTAGGGTTAGAGGTAGTCATTCAGTAAGATCTCAAGAGTCTCAATCAACATAAATGCACCTAAATAGCGGATATTATCGGCGACTGACCAGAACTGAACCTGCTCAAAATTACCATAACTGTGGCGCAAATTTGCCATTTTGATCTTAACTACGCCATCGTGACTCAACTCATCTTGCAAATTACTCTCATCACTATTGGTAGTTTCGGTTACAGGAGTTGGTAGATCTTGCTCTTGAAGTGTAATATCGAGCTCAGCAAAACGGTGATTATCAAACTCAATTGGCAAACTACTCGAGATATTAACGGATTGCGCAAGTCCGTAAAAGACAGGGACTGTAACAGAATCTAAAGAGACCGGTAGCTGGTAATTATTTAATACTTTATAGATCTGCTCAACCAATAGTTTCTCATTAAAGAGGTTATCGGTAAGTTTATGATCAGTCGGTAATAGATTAAAAGCTAACTGTTTATTGAAGAGATCATTATCTATCGGCATACCATTTAATAACCTTGCACTCTGCCCCGCTAACTCATTCACCCCTTTTTTACCATAGAGAGAGACAGGGATAAAATTCATCGCGTGTAAGTTGGTAAGCAAGGTAGGATCAGTTACTGCCGTAACAGTGAGTAACAGTTGGCAGACTATCGGATTTGCAACTGCGATAATATTTTCATTACGGTAGTCGGCAAATGCACTATTGTTAACGTTTGGAACAACTAGGGGAATATTCTCCTGCTCAGCAAAATAACCAGATGCATCAATGACAACACAACCTGCTTGCGCTGCAACTTGTGCATATTGCTCGGTCACCTCTCGCCCAGCGACGAAAAAGGCAAATTGGCATTGAGTAAAATCCATATCTTGAGACTGAATCACTGTCAAATTTTTACCAGCAAAACGGACAATATCCCCAGCACTGTTATCACTGCCAACTAAATAGAGCTGGTCTATAGCAATTTTCTGTTTGGCTAACAACTCAACTAATGCTGATCCCACTTGACCGGTGGCACCAACAATAGCGATATTCCATTTAGAACCATTTTCATTAGATAACAGTGTTGATGAGGAGGTTGTTGATGAGGAGGTTGTTGATGAAGAATTTGTTGATGAAGATGTGATAGACATGATTTATAAGCCTCAGTTAACAGATACAGTTAATGGCTATTATAACATTTAAATAAGAGATGAAATGCATATGTTCACAGATTAAGAGGTTCATTTAACGATTAATCAAGAACAATTCAAAAAAAGATTCACATTAAAGCATTTTTTAATAGAAGTTAAATAGGAGTTAAATAGGAGTTAAATAGGAGTTATTTTGCCTAGAAATTTCGTATATGAACATATTTTGGAAGCGAGATCGCTAAATGGCGCAATCAATAGATACAAAAAGGGGAATTATCGTTATGGTGATAACTCACTTATTACAACAACTATCAGTTAGCTATGAGTACAAAAATCACTTTATCTGCCATTGCCAAAAGAGCCAACCTATCTATCTCATCCGTCTCTCGGGTTTTACGTACACCGCAGATAACCTCTAGCGCAACACAAAAAGATGTTTACGAAGCTATAGAGTCATTAAATCTCAAACCGAGTGATCTCTTTAACAGTTATCAATATGCAGCGCCGATGAAAACAGTCTTGATTTTAGATAATCAACTTTTCCAACAACAGGCGCTCTGCCACGCAATTGACGCCTCACTCAAACAGAGGGGGTATATGATGATCTACTCACGATTATTACCGAATAAAAATAGTGATATCTACATGCTGATCTGCTACATAATTAACCAAAAATTTACCGCTATATTAGTCATCAATGATGCCCCTTATTTAGAGGATCTACATCGATATAATCACATTTTACCGCCAATAGTTTTGATCAACCATTTCTCTTTAGCGTTCCCCTCAATCTATTTTGACCATCTTGCTATCGGATTCCAAATTACAGAAAGTGTGATAAAGCGAGGCCATAAAAATATTGCGTTTATATTGGGTAAAGAGGATAAAATTAGCACTAAACAGCTGATAAAAGGTTATGAACAGGCACTACTACGTGCAAATATAACCGTAAATAAAAGTTATATAATCACTAACTGCATTGATTACCATCACGGGAAAGAGGCGATAAATCGGTTAATGACAATATCACAAACGCTAACTGCTCTCATTATAGCTGATACTATCTGCTTAAATAGTGCGGATAAACAGTATCATAATTTACCATCTAGTGCTCATAACCATGTTTATGGTGCGATTGCCGCATGTAGAGAAAGGGACATTGTGATCCCTGAAAAACTCTCATTGATCTATTTTAATCACCATGGCGAGAAACAGCACAATGAGCTTGATCAATTAAGTGAGGTTAACAAACCGCTAGCAACAATGGGAGAGCAAGCTGTAAATCTACTCGATGACCTTTTACAATCAAAAGGTAAAAATATAACAGTTAATCAGCAGATTGCAGCAAAAACTATCTTTCGTTATGCAAATGAGTAGTCAATAGCAGTTTATAATCGTGGAAATATTAAGAGGCAATTAATCTTTTTGGTAAAAGTTGATCCCCTATCACGCTGCCAACGCCAATAAATTTCTCTTCTTGGTAGATTCTCACCAATTGGCTATTTAGATTCGCTAAAAGTGTAGGATCTAGCTGAATCTGCCTACCTAATAAAATCGATTTACCTTGCTCATCGGTTAACGTAACTATTGCATAGTCTTGTAGTGGGCTATCAACCGGTAGTAGCAACTTATCTAGTATTGAATTATCTAATGTTGAGTTATCTAATGATAAGCTATCTGATTCACTCAACTGTTGCAGATCAGTTAAGGTGACCATTTTACAACTATCATACTTAGAGACCTGCAATCGTCTTAGATAAATTACATGGGCACCACAACCCAGTAGTTCGCCTAAATCATCAATAATCGTTCTAATATAGGTACCTTTAGAGCAGTGAATCTCAAGCTCTAACTCATGCGTTAATGGATTAAAACCGATAAACTGATTTTCATAGATAGTAATTGGGCGTGCCTCTCGCTCTATCACTATACCTTGGCGAGCATACTCATACAGTGGTCTACCTTGATATTTTAGAGCAGAGAACATAGTTGGAATCTGCATAATATCACCGCAGAATTTAGGTAACAGTTGCAAAATAGCAGACTCATCTACCGTTACTGGTTTTGTGGCAATTACCGTCCCATCTGCATCAGAGGTATCGGTTCGTTCACCCAGTTTTGCAATAACGCGATACCGTTTATCAGAGTCAAGAAGATACTGTGAAAACTTTGTTGCTTCACCAAAACAGATAGGCAACATACCCGTTGCTAATGGATCAAGTGCACCTGTGTGTCCCGCTTTTTTGGCATTAAAAAGCCGTTTCACCTTTTGCAATACATCATTAGATGAGAGACCTTGCGGTTTATCCAATAGCAGCACACCATCAAGATCACGGCGTACCTTTTTTACTCTGTTATTTGTAGGAGTTCTACTCTTTATAGAATCATTATTTATAAATTCGTTATTTATAGAATCGTTATTTTTAGGAATATTATTTATAGAAATGTTAATTGTTGAAGTATTCATAATAGATGATATTGGTGTTGGAATGGTTAAAATTGCATAAAAGATGAAAGCGTCATATTTATATATCTTTTTCTAACCTACGCAAGCAATGAGAAAGTATAAATGAAAAAGACCATAGAGCATAACTCTATGATCTTTCTATCTTTTATAAGTTAATCAAATATAAGTCGATCAAAATCGTCAGTTGATAATCAAGCGATAGATCACTCTTTATGCCGTTCATTATCGCTCTTAATCACATTTTGAACCAGATTTGACATCTGCATCCCTTTCACTAAAGAGTCATCATAACTGAATTTTAGTTCTGGAACGATTCGCAGTTTCATCGCTTTACCAACTAAAGAACGGATATAACCAGTTGCATCATTAAGGACTTTTAACCCTTGTTGCACGACTTCTGGATCACTATCGTTCAAAAAGGTGACATACACTTTGGCATACGCAAGGTCACGTGAGAGATCAACACCTGAAACAGTGACCATTCCAAGTCGTGGATCTTTAATTTCACGCTGTAGAATGATTGCAATCTCTTTTTGCAATTCATGACCAACTCGTGACGCACGATTAAATGATCTTGCCATAATATCTCCTCACTAACTCAGATTAAATAGTACGTTTAATTTCAATAGTTTCAAATACTTCAATGGTATCACCAACGCGTACATCATTATAGTTACGTACACCAATACCACACTCCATACCATTACGTACTTCATTCACGTCATCTTTAAAACGACGTAATGACTCAAGTTCACCTTCGTAAATTACCACATTATCGCGTAATACACGAATTGGGTTATGACGTTTAATAATACCTTCGGTAACCATCGAACCTGCAATTGCACCAAATTTCGGTGATTTGAACACTTCACGCACTTCAGCTAGACCAATTATTTCCTGTTTATACTCAGGCGCTAACATACCACTCATCGCCTGTTTAACTTGATCAATCAGGTCATAAATAACTGAATAGTAACGCAAATCAAGATTTTCAGATTCGATGACTTTACGTGCTGAAGCATCGGCACGAACATTAAAGCCTAAAATGATCGCATTTGATGCCGCAGCAAGTGACGCATCTGTCTCAGTAATTCCACCAACACCAGAGCCGATAATTTTAACTTTTACTTCGTCAGTTGAAAGTTTAACTAGTGCATCACTGATTGCTTCAACCGAACCTTGTACATCCGCTTTTAGTACAATGTTTAGCTCAGAGACTTCGTTTTCAGTCATATTAGTAAACATATTTTCAAGTTTCGCTTTTTGTTGACGTGCTAATTTCACATCACGGAACTTACCTTGACGATAGAGCGCCACTTCGCGCGCTTTCTTCTCATCACGCACAACAGTCGCTTCATCACCCGCAGAAGGGACACCTGAAAGGCCTAAAATTTCAACCGGCATCGAAGGACCTGCTTCTGTCACCTCTTTACCTAACTCATTTCGCATAGCGCGAATACGCCCATACTCAAAGCCACAAAGTACAATATCGCCTTTATGAAGGGTACCTGATTGTACAAGCACAGTTGCAATTGGACCACGACCTTTATCTAAGAAAGACTCAATCACAACACCACTTGCCATACCAGTTTTATATGCTGTCAACTCTAGCACTTCAGCTTGTAAGAGAATCGCTTCAAGTAGTTGATCTACCCCTTGCCCTGATTTAGCTGATACATGGACAAATTGTGCATCGCCGCCCCAATCTTCTGACATAACGCCATACTGTGCTAATTCACTTTTAACCCTTTCAGGATCAGATTCAGGTTTATCAATTTTATTTACTGCAACAACTATTGGCACATTTGCCGCTTTCGCATGCTGTATTGCCTCAATAGTTTGTGGCATGACGCCATCATCAGCAGCAACAACTAAGACTACAATATCTGTTGCTTTAGCACCACGTGCACGCATTGAGGTAAAAGCAGCATGGCCCGGAGTATCTAAAAAGGTGATATCACCATTTTCAGTTTTAACATGATAAGCACCGATATGTTGAGTAATACCACCCGCTTCACCCGAAGCCACTTTCGCTTTACGAATATAGTCAAGAAGAGATGTTTTACCATGGTCAACATGCCCCATGATGGTTACCACAGGCGCACGAGATACTTTTTCAGCACCAGTATCACGATCGTTCATTAATGACTCTTCAAGCTCATTTTCACGACGCAATACCACTTTATGTCCCATCTCTTCAGCAACTAACTGTGCTGTCTCTTGATCAATAACCTGATTAATGGTCGCCATAGCACCCATTTTCATCATAGTTTTGATCACCTCAGATCCTTTAACTGCCATCTTATTGGCTAATTCTGCAACAGTAATTGTTTCACCAATTATCACATCGCGATTAATTATCTGTACTGGTTTAGTAAAACTCTGTTGAATAGTACTTTTACCTCTCTTTTTCGGACCACCGCGTGTAACGGCTCTCGCCTCTTCGCGTTCAGCTTTGCTCTCAGATAATTTACTACCTTTTTTCTGTTTCACAACTTTGCTGCTTCGCCCTCTTCCGCGTCCATTCTCAACTTCACGATCAGTCTCATCTTCGGCGGCACGGGCATATTTAGAAGTAGTTACATGATAATCTTCAGTTTCCGAGCTATTTTCAGTCACCTTTTCTGAGTTATACTGTTCAGCAAGCTTACGTGCTTCTTCAGCTATACGCTTCGCTTCGGCTTCAAGTTTACGGCGGTTCTCTTCTTCAGCTTTACGCTTAATTTCATTGGCTTCTGCCTCACGGCGAGCCTTCTCTTCTTGATCTTTTTTCAATTTTGTAGATACAGTAGTCTGTTTAACGTTTTGGTTCGCTTTCTCTTCAAACTCCTCACGTTTTTTCTTCTCTTCAGCCGCTTTTTTAGCTTCTGCCTCTATACGAGCTTGCGCTTCTCGTTCTGCTTTTTGTGCAGCTTCAAGACGTGCTCTCTCTTGTTCAGCCAGTAATTCGGCAGGATCTCGTTTAACAAAAGTACGATTTTTACGAACTTCCACTTTAACTTCTTTATTTTTCCCGCCACTACTTTGAACATTTAGTGTACTGTGTGTTTTACGTTGTAAGGTCAACTTTGTTGCCCCTTGCTGAGGATTTAGGTGTGCAAGCAAAGCTTCTTTTTCTTTTTGGCTTACAGAATCAGAAGCAGTTTTTTGCATGCCCGCATCAGCAAATTGTCGTAACAATGTTTCCACTGGTGTGTTAATCTCTTGAGCCAGTATTTCAATTGATACTTTGGTCATGTGTTACTATTCCTCAATTATTCATTTGCAAACCAACAAATATTACGTGCAGACATAATAAAGTCGCCAGCTTGTTCTCTTGTTAAACCTTCAATACCGATTAGATCATCAGTACCTTGTTCAGCTAAATCTTCTAATGAAACAATATCATTTTGTGCAAGTTGATAAGCTAACTCTTGTGTCATACCCGGTAAATCTAACAGATCTTGTGCTGGGCGTTTATCACCGCTAAAAGCAAGTGCCATAGTTGTCAACGCATCTTTTGCTCTGCTTCTTAATGCCTCAACCAGCTCTTCATCTAAATCATCAATAGCCAGCAACTCATCGACAGGAACATAGGCTAACTCTTCTAAAGAGGTAAACCCTTCATCTACTAGAAGTTGTGCTAAACCTTCATCGATATCAAGATGTTTCATTAAATTTTTAGTTGCTGCAAATGACTCTGCACGATGTTTCTCTTGTAGATCTTCCGTGCTCATCACATTTAATATCCAACCCGTCAACTGAGATGCTAAACGGATATTTTGACCATTACGACCAATGGCTTGCGGTAGTGTTTCTGCATTAACAGCAACATCCATAGTATGTTTATCTTCATCAACAACAATTGATACTACATCAGCTGGAGACATTGCATTAATTACATACTGAGCAGGATTCTCATCCCAAAGCACAATATCAATTCGCTCACCACCAAACTCATTTGAGACAGCTTGCACACGAGCACCGCGCATACCAACACAAGCACCAACAGGATCGATACGGCGATCATTACTCATTACTGCAATTTTTGCACGAGAACCTGGATCACGAGCTACCCCTTTAATATCAATCATCTCTTCACCAATTTCAGGCACTTCAATACGGAATAGCTCTTCCATCATCTCTGGATTAGAACGGCTAAGATAGAGCTGTGCAGGTTTATTCTCCTGTTCAACTAAATATAAGATACCGCGCACCCGATCACCAATGCGGAAATTTTCACGTGGTAACATATCATTACGTGTCATCATAGCATCGGCATTACTACCTAAATCAAGAATCACGCTATCACGATTAGTCTTTTTAACAATTCCTGTTACAATTTCGCCGACTCGTTTACGGAATATGTCAATAACCATAGAACGTTCAGCATCACGAACTTTCTGAACGATTACCTGTTTCGCTGTCTGTGTCGTGATTCGGTCAAAAGTGACTGACTCAATCTGCTCTTCAATATAATCACCAAGCTGTTTAGTTGGATCTTCATATTGCGCAGCTTCTAATGTGATCTCTTTAGTTGGTTGTGTCACTTCATTAACGATCAGCCAGCGACGAAAAGTATCATAATCGCCTGTCTTCTGATCAATTTTAACAACTACATCAATATCATTGACATTCTTCTTTTTAGTTGCAATGGCTAATGCTGTCTCAAGCGCCTCAAAAATTTTATCTCTAGTTAGTGATTTTTCGTTAGATACCGCTTCAACAACAGCTAAAATCTCTTTATTCATCCTTTTATACCCATGTTCTATTTAAGATTAAAATTAGGGACTAGGTTAGCTTTTTGGATATTACTAAAAGCAAATACCTCATCATGGTTATCAACTATTAATGTGATCATCTCATCTTGAACAGACTTAAGCAGCCCCGTCCATTTGCGTCGATTTGCGACTGCAATACGTAATGTTAAGGCTATCTCTTCACCAATAAAGTTCTGGTATTGTTGTAATGTAAACAGCGGCCTATCCATGCCGGGTGACGATACTTCTAATGTATAAGCACCTTTAATCGGATCTTCCACATCTAAAACTGCACTAATTTGACGACTGACATCAGCACAATCATCAACAGTAATACCTTTTGCACTATCAATATATACACGTAATACTGGATAACGCCCACGAATATATTCAATGCCAACCAGCTCAAAGCCAAGCGCCTCAACAGGCACATGGATAATATCTGTTAGTTGCTGCTCTATGTTAGTTGAGAAACTGTTAGTCAAAAAAACCTCCACAGCATAAAATAAAAAAAGGGCATAACGCCCAACTTTGGTTGATTACTATTATCACAATGAGATTCAACAAGATAAACTATTATGTTTAATTATCTCATCAGCTAACAGGTTCAATAGTAAAATGATAAAAATAAAAAAACCTCGACACGCGAGGCTACATTTAATAAATACGATAATGAAGCCACTTGATTTTATCTTTCATTTAAATGGAATAAATTATTTAATAGATGAAAGGGTAAGTGGTTGCGGGGGCTGGATTTGAACCAACGACCTTCGGGTTATGAGCCCGACGAGCTACCAAGCTGCTCCACCCCGCGATAGATGGCTTTGAAGTATACTGCATTTTCAAAAAAATGCAACATATTATCGCATTAATTCTCTTTTTTTAACCAACTAAAGACTCACTTATGATAAAAAATAGTGAGCCTTATCAAAAAATTACAGACTGATTTACTGGCTGTATTGAATCTACAGTATCTATTTCATACAAAATTAATCGAATTAATTTTCAATCTGAAGTCGCTGCCTGACAATTTCAAAAAGCGAGATTCCCGTTGCAACAGAGACATTAAGTGATGAGACAATACCGGCCATTGGTATACTAACAAGTTCATCACAATGTGTTTTAGTAAGGCGCCGCATCCCCTCACCTTCAGCCCCCATAACTAGCGCAATACCCTGTCCAACTCTGGCTACAGTTGCCTGAAAAATAGTCTGCTCGGCCTCCCCAGCAGTGCCAATGATCCAGATTTGATACTCCTCTTGTAAAAAGCGCATGGTTCTTGCAAGATTGGTCACTCGCACAACTGGTACGCTCTCAGCTGCACCGCACGCCACCTTTTGCGCGGTTGAATTCAATGGTGCTGCGCGATCTTTCGGAACAATAATGAGATCAACCCCTGCCGCATCAGCTGTCCGGATACAGGCACCCAAATTATGGGGATCAGTCACACCATCTAAAATAAGAATAAAAGGGGGCGATTTCTGTTCAGTTACTCTTTTATCAAGTAGACGCGGAAGATCATTATCATAATAAGCACGACCCTCTTTAACAAACGCTAAAATGCCCTGATGGACACCCTTTTTACTCTTCTCATCTAACCACTGCCTATCCGCTACTCGAACCTTTAGACCTAACTGCTCTAACTCATGTATCACTCTCATTAAGCGATCATCATGTCGCCCTTTCGCGATAAACACCTCAATAATCCGCTCTGGAGCATGTGCCAGTAGTGCTTCAATCGCATGAAGCCCATAAATCATATCATTCATCTATTTACTCTTTCCCTTTTTAGACACTTTACTACTCCTCTTTTTACCTGATTTGGTGCCAGCTGTTTTATTGCTAGTTACCCGCTTTTTAGATCTCTTTTTCGGTTGCTGTTTACGCATCTGATCATCTTGTTGAGTTGACTTACTTTGCCCTCTTGCTTCGGTTAACTTATCTTTGGCACTTTTATCTTTATTACTATTATCTTTAGTACTCTTATCTTTAGTACTCTTATCTTTAGCACTCTTACCTTTACGCCTTGTTCGACTCTCACTACTCACTAATAATAGATCAATTTTACGATCGTCAGGATTAACACTCTCCACTTTAACATGGACTTTATCACCCAAACGGTAAGAAATGCCGCTATTTTCACCTATCAAGCGGTTATGTGCAGCATCAAAACGGTAGTAGTCATTCTCTAATGACGAGACATGAACCAAACCATCTATAAAGAGATCATC
Organism: Orbaceae bacterium ESL0721; assembly: GCA_029433365.1. Classification (GTDB taxonomy): domain Bacteria; phylum Pseudomonadota; class Gammaproteobacteria; order Enterobacterales; family Orbaceae; genus Gilliamella. Next base: position 524,292 of record JAQTHZ010000002.1, on the reverse strand, counting down.
AAGTCGAACAAAAAAGCCAAAGTTAGTAACACCTGAAATAGTCCCATTAAATAGTTCGCCTACATGATCCTTCATATAGTCACATTTTAACCAATCAATTACATCACGCACTGCATCATCTGCTCTGCGCTCAGCCATTGAACAGTGTTCACTAAAATAGAGCATCTCATTGACAGTATAAAGATGACCGCCCGTTTTAGACGCTTTGTGATTTTCACTATCTAAAATCGATTTAATTGATCGATGTAGAAGGAGATCAGGGTAACGGCGAATTGGCGAGGTAAAATGCCCATACTCATCTAAGGCTAAACCAAAATGTCCGCGATTTTCTGGATCATAAACAGCCTGTTTCATCGATCGTAAAATCAGTGTTTGTAGCATCTCTCTATCTGGTCGCGTCTCTACCTGATTCATCAATTTAGCCATATCTTTAGGGGTTGGTGAACTCCCCCCTTCTAACATTAAACCACGTTCACTCAAAATCGTTTTTAGATGAGTCATACGCTCTTGATCGGGTTTATCATGGATACGAAATAGTGAAGGGATATGGTGTGAGATCACCATTTTTGCCGCTGAAACATTAGCTGCAATCATGCACTCTTCAATAATTTTGTGGGCAACATTACGTTGTACAAGCGCAATACTCTCAATACGTTTATCTGCATTAAAGATAAATTTAGGCTCCTCCGACTCAAAGCCAATTGCACCACGGAGGTCACGAGCTCGCTCTAAGATCTGATATAACCCATGCAGATTATTAAGATGGGGAACTAATGGTTCATACTGACTTGATAAAGCCTCGTCGCCCTCTAAAATTTTCGCAACTTTAGTATAGGTCAAACGGGCGTGTGAATTCATTACCGCTTCATAAAACTGATAAGAGGTGATTCGACCTTTATTAGATATTGTCATTTCACAGACAAAACAGAGACGATCAACTTGCGGATTCAGTGAACAGAGACCATTTGATAACTGTTCAGGCAACATCGGAATAACGCGTGATGGGAAATAGACAGAGGTGCCCCGTGCAAATGCCTCTTTATCTAATGCTGAACCAGGTCTTACATAATAGCTAACATCAGCAATGGCTACCCACAAACGGTAACCGCCTCCGCGACTCTTTTGACAAAAGACAGCATCATCAAAATCACGCGCATCTTCGCCATCAATAGTAACTAAGGGTAGATCGCGCAGATCTCTACGCCCCTTTTTGGCGCTTTCGGGCACTAATTCAGTAAATTTACTGACCTCTCTCTCTACCGACTCTGACCACTCATAAGGGATCTCATAATTGTGTAACGCAATATCGATAGCGAGATTGGTGCCCATATCTTCACCTAGCACCTCTTTAATCACACCAACTGCTTTTTTATGCCGTTCAGGACGCTGTAACAGCTCAATCACAACAACTGACCCCATGCGAACAGTCATATCAGGTTTGCCAGTAACTAAAATATCAAAATTTAATCGACCATCATCGGGCACAACAAATCCAACACCTTGCTCAATAAAATAGCGACCGACAATCTGATTACTGCGCGGCTCTAAAATACGGACAATACGTGCCTCCGGTTTACCGCGATACTGATTTGCCATCGGCTGTGCTAATACAACATCACCTTGTAGCACTTTTCTCATCTGATCTGGCGCTAGGTAGTAGTCAACAGGATTCCCTTCAACCCGTAAAAAACCGAAACCATCACGATTAGCGATAACATGCCCTTTAACCATATCAAGTTTTTCAGGCAGAGCATAACATTTACGACGCGTAAAAATGAGTTGACCATCACGCTCCATAGCTCGTAGACGACGATGCAGCGCAACCTTTTGATCTTCACCTTTAAGCATCATCGCTGTAGCAATCTTATCTAAACTAGCGGGCTTAGCCTCTTTAGCAAGATAATCCAAAATTAACTCTCGGCTAGCTATTGGAGACTCATATTTTTCTGCTTCACGTTCATAAAATGGATCATTTATCATGATGGGTTTCCTATCTTCAAAAAGTATCTCAAAAATACCTATTACCTTGAAAAAAAGCGTTACGCTATCGAGTAGCCTAAAGCATACCACACTTTACATCCATCTTTTACCCGTTAACACTATCTTAATGACGCAATGCCATGTTTTAACCCTAATATCTTCACATCAATGTTTTCAGCCCAATGTTTTAGGGTTTTTAAGGCTTTTAGTCTATTTTCCAGTTGATTTTGAGATGATAATATTTTTTAAAAGATATCTATAATAGAGATTTAAAACAGGTAATTATAAAGGGTATCTATAATAAATAATTGAGTAATATAAAGGTTGATAATTATACCGAAATTACTACGGAAAATGGATATAAAAAGTATCTATTTTATCCAGTAAATTTTATATAGAAATGTTTTAGGGTTTACCTTTTTATAGCTTATTTTAAACTTCCTAAATAATGTTTTTATGATGATTTAAAACAGAATTTCATCATCAGATTACAAGAAGATAAAAAAATTTTTGGATAACTATATGTTTATGCAACAATCTGATACTATTTGCAATCAATCCCATAGAGGAATGAAATTTAATATTTGCATTAACTTATTAATATTAATAATAATTTTTTTAATGATTTATTACAAACTTAACTCAGTTAACCTTATATAAGGATTATATTATGAAAAGAAATTCTCCACTTTTATACCTTGTTTTATGTGGCATCACGTTACTTAGTACCGGCTGTGACAATAAAACAGAACCGAATGAAGTAATAGAAGAGACGCCAGCACCAGTAACATCAGAATTAACCATTGGTATTACCAATAGCTATCTATTCCATACTGAACCTGAACTCCTACCACAAACAAAATTGATAAAACAGCAGAAGATAACAGGTACCGGTGATAAAACCATTAACTATAATGAAGCGGGTTATGTCGAGAGTTATGATCTACAAAAGTTGCATGCAGAAGTGAATTACGACACATCAACTTATCTCTACCAAGAAGGGGAGAATAAGATCGAGTATTTCATCCATTTTGACGATATAAAAAATATTCTTGAGATGGAAAACCACGAGGATGAGACAGTCGCTAAATCCGAATATGATGAACAAGGTCGTCTAATTGAGACAACACTATCACACTTTGCCGGTAATAATGTAATCTTCCGTAGTCAAATTATTTATGGTCAAGATCAGGTAGATCAAGTTCTCTATACGGCTTATGTTCCTATCGACGATAAGACTAAATTCCCTATCTTCTCGCAAGAGAAAAAGATCATCTATAATGAGAATAAACAGTTAGCAAAAACTGTTGTTAAAACTTTTAAGCTCTCTTCAGATGGCGAAATCATTATTAATCAGAATAATGAGCAAGAGGTTGAGATAACCGAAACTTGCGACTACTCTAACTATAATAGCAATGGTGATTGGACTAAAGCTGAATGCATTACAACTGGCGATGAAGATAAAATTAGCCAGTTAAGCCGTACAATCGAGTATAAATAGGCAGATCGCCTATTTATCTCTATTAAAAATTATTAGGGTTAGATATTAGTAATAGTTCTTTGTAATTGTTCTTAATAATTGTTCTTAGTAATATTAGTTGATAATAGTTGTTGTTAAGAAGTTACGATCTATTTTCATCATCATATTGACGGCAAAGTACAATCGTATCTTCTATTAATCTTCTTGCCACTGTCCCGTATTCAGGTATTTTAGGGAGTTTGGCATAATGAAACCAGTCTGCTTCAACCAGTTCACTACTATCAACTTTAATATTGCCACTATCATAATCGGCCAAATAGGCTAACATCATTGAATTTGGGAATGGCCACGGCTGTGATGTGATATAACGTACATTTTTAATCTTAATCTGCGTCTCTTCAAATACTTCACGCGCGACCGTCATCTCAACTGTCTCACCTATCTCTGAAAATCCAGCCAACACTGTGTAGAGATTCTCTTTACTATGCCGTTGATGCTTAGCCAGTAAAATTTTATTTTGATGACGAATTGCAACAATGATAGAGGGTGCTATTTGTGGGTAATAACGTTCACGACAGTGATTACAAAGGCAACACCACTCAACTTCACTAATTGTCATTCTTTGACCACAATAACCACAATATTGATGAGAGCGATAAAATTCTGCCAATTGCACAGCGCGCCCCGCAAGATAAAATAGTGATGGATCAGAACTTGTAAGTAGTGGACGAATCGTACTCATACCGCTTTTTATCTCTTTACAGATAAGCCAAGCAGTCTCACCATCCCACTTGCCAATTGGTTGCGCTATCAACCCTTTAAATCCTAACTCATCCGCTCTACCAACAGGAATATCACCACGAGGAAGCCACAATTTACCTTGATGACTCACAAACCAATAACCATGTTCATTGCCGCTTAACGCTATCTGTTTCTCTATATTCATAGGTGATTCTCACACTGTTTAAATAGACAAAAAGGAGATCAGTGATCTCCTTTTATTAAATAATAGTTTTAAATAGTAACTACGTAACTACTCTAAAAAATAATCTGCTACTATTTTTTACGTTTTTCGTGTAGACCTTTCTTTTCAAGCTCCCAATAAATAAGACGTTGTTGTGCAATCGTAAATAGATTACTCACAATGTAATATAAAACAAGACCTGATGGGAACCATAAGAAGAATACCGTAAAGATCAGTGGCATATAGGTCATCAATTTTTGTTGTAATGGATCAGTAACAGAGGTTGGCGACATCTTCTGAATTAAGAACATCGTTATACCCATCAAGATCGGTAAAATATAGTACGGATCTTGCGCCGATAGATCTTGAATCCATAATACAAACGGCGCATGACGCAACTCAACCGTATTGCCTAACATATAAAATAGCGAAAGGAATATTGGCATCTGAATAATCAGTGGGAAGCAGCCACCTAATGGGTTGACCTTTTCCTGACGGTAGAGTGCCATCGTCTCTTGGCTCAGCTTCTGACGATCATTACCGTAACGCTCTTTCAACCCTTGTAAACGCGGTTGTAGCAGCTTCATTTTAGCCAATGAACGGTACTGTGTACGTGTTAATGGGAATAAAATACCACGCACAATAAAGGTGATAATAATAATTGCAACACCCCAGTTACCAACAAAACTGTGAATAAATTTCAAAAGATAGAAGAGCGGTTGAGAGATAAACCATAACCAACCATAATCAACAATCAGATCAAGATGAGCTGCTGTCGCTTTCAGTTCACTCTGAATCTCTGGACCTAACCACAACTTGGCACCAATAGATTCTGTTTTGCCAGCAGGAATAACCCTATTTTCACCTTTAAAGCCAATTGTTGCTTGGGAATTTTTTGCTGTAGCGCGAGTGTAAAAGAGCGTAGGCTGATCTTGAGTTGGTACCCATGCTGAGGCAAAATAGTGTTGCAACATGGCAACCCAGCCTGTATCGGTTTTAACATCTAACGCTTTATCTTTGATATCATCAAAACTATATTTACTATAATTTGTATTTGAACTTGAGTAAGCAGCGCCACGGAATACACTCAAACCAAGGCCACTCCCGCCTTCCGTTTTTTGATCACTCGGTAGGTCAATGGTCTGTTTTAACTGACCATACATTGCAACATCAACTGCGTCACTGCTCTGGTTATCAATCTCATACTGCACATCTACTGCATAGCTATCACGATGCAAAATGTAATATTTAGTATAATTGACACCATTTACTGAATAACTTAAAGGTACCCGCAACTCATCTTGCCCATCAGTAAGAACATATTCGGTTTGAGTTGTCTGGTAAACAGGGCGCTTTGTATCCTGTTTAGCATTATCTGGGCCATCTTTACCGGTTAAGCCACTCTCTGCGACATAGATAAATTCAGGGGTAGAGGTCAAAAGTTGAAAAGGTGTTTTTGATTGTAATGTTTGATTATATTTCAGTAACTGCGCCGCTTGTACATCACCGCCATAAGTATTAACAGTGAGTAGTAGCACATCAGATTTAATGGTAATCACTTTACCCATCGATGCAGCATTAGATAAATCATCTTCACTAACAATCTGCTGAGTCAACTGATTTGCTTTGGGTGGTTTTGGCTCATGATCTTTTTGCCATGCCTGCCAAATTAAGAAAGATACAAAAAATAAAGCAATAACTAAAATATTACGTTGAGCTGCCATTAGTGTTTTTCTCTACTGTTTTGAGTTTTAGGAGGAACAGGATCTTCACCTCCTTCATGTAAAGGGTGACATTTTAATACACGTTTAACCGTTAGCCAACCACCTTTTATTAATCCGAAACGCCTTAACGCAATAATTGCATATTGTGAACAGGTTGGTGTAAAACGGCAATGCGGTCCAAGTAGCGGGCTAATAAAGCGTTGATAAATACGGATTAAAAAAATAAAACTATCTGCTATCAATAACTTTAAAAAATAGGTATACCTTTTTATGGTGATCTTTAAGCCTGTTTGGCGACGATTCGTTGACATAATTTATCAAATGTGGCAACTAACTGTGCATTATCTAGCTCTAAAACAGGGCTTTTTGCCATCACTATAAAATCAATATTGGGTAACTGCGATTGGTGATGACGAAAATACTCTTTAGCAATGCGCTTAATTCGATTCCTCTCATGTGCACGTTTTACCTGCTTTTTAGCAATAGCAAAACCTAGACGAGGATGATCGAGACGATTATATCTAGCAACTAAAGTAATATATGGGGAACCAGCCCGAAAAGACTGTTGAAATACATAATTGAAATCGAAGGGAGTTAACAATCGCAACTCCCGAGGATAAGTGAGCTTAATCACTCAACTTTAAATCAGCTTGAAACGGTTAAACGAGCGCGACCTTTTGCGCGACGACGAGCAAGAACTTGACGACCATTTTTAGTAGCCATACGTGCGCGAAAACCGTGAGTACGGTTACGTTTTAAAACTGATGGTTGAAATGTGCGTTTCATGACGATTATACCCAAATCTAATTAATCAATCGGCTTTAGAGTAAACTCTATAGCATTCACTACAGGAGGTCGGCATTATAGTGATTATTTTCTATATCGTCAATGGGCAATAACCGATTTTTAAGGTAAATTACCTACTGCGCAAAATAGCAAAAAATCAAGGTGTCACACAGGCAAAATGGGAAGTATATGGTGAATAGACCGCGGCACCCACACCACCAGCATAAGTATTAATAACAAGTTGCCCGGTATTATAAGATTCTGAAGCCCAAAAATAGGGTTCATGGAAATCTGTATCGGTATAGATACTCATCTTTTCACAGTCAGCAAGATAGGCAGGATTATTACACATATTGCCCCATTCAGCGTTAAATCCACCACCAATTCGTCGTTGATAATTATCAGGCTGTCCTGAAAGTCCTCCCCACCAATTAAAACCATTACCATTACTATATTCAATGGTGTCAGGGATACGATAACCGCCACCATAAGTATTGCGACAGTAGTTGGCATCATAAGTACTATCATAGTTGCCACTACCGATAAACCATTTACCTATTCTAAAACTGTAGACCGGTGTATTCCCCGATTTGATGGTAAACGTGGTTGGGACAGCAGTAGCTGCACTCGCAGCACTTGCGCCATGCCTTGGACCAGTTAAAAAAATTTTTATATTATTACTGGTTATTGTGGTAAGTCTAAGATCTATACCTGATGAAGCAGGCTCTTTAGTGTAACTAATTTCCCCTTTAGGGTTCGCGATAATCAGATTAAAAAATAGCCCATACGCACCCATAGTTGGGAAGTTACTACTTGGATTATGCATATCTTGCAGGAAGAACCCCTTTTTACTATCCCACTGATTAGTTGGTCCATCCCAATCATAGCTATGCTGAGGTGACCCAAACGGATCAGTTGAACTAAACGTTAAACTAGGTTGTGCATAGCAGGCTGTCGGTACAACAGTAGGATCAACCTTTGGTTTAATATAGTAGATTGCTGATGCGCCATCATAATGCGTATCAGCTGGATAGCCATATTCTGTTTTAAGTCCACCTGCACTGCTTACCAAAGTCACTTTATAGTAGCGGGCACCAGTACAGCTATCCAACTTATCACTACGCCCTAAAACATTACCGTACTCATCAACAATCTGTAACTGTAATGAGCCAGTTGCCAAGACGCCAGAATCACCATCACTATCGTACCAGTAGTTATATGGATCACTAATTAGTGTATTTAAATTAACACTATTTACGTCCGATGGAACAAACATCTGCACATCAGCGATGGTCTGCCCAATTACCGGTAGCTCGATAGGATTATCTGCAGTAGATGGGTTATTTGTTTGGCTATAAGTCACACCATTCGATAGTTTAATAGTGAGTAATTCATCAGTATTTGTCGCTTTAGTAACACCATTATCAAAAGAGAGATAAGGAGCATGCCCTTCAATAATACCCGTGGTATTTGCTGACAATGCGGCATCACAATAGAGTGGCGCACAAAAAAACAGAGAGAAGATGAGATGACTATTTAAAAATTTCGGCAGCTGTTTGGTGTTTGGTGTTTGGTGTTTGGTGTTTGGTGTTTGGTGTTTGGTGTTTGGTGTTTGGTGTTTGGTGTTTGGTGTTTGGTGTTTGGTGTTTGGTGTTTGGTGTTTGCATTGTAGTAAGATCCCCGCTATTTCTCAATCTTTTTTATAGTTTCTCAAAAAAATAGTGACTACAACTATAGCAGTTTTAAAATAAATCGTTAGTTTTTAATTGTAAATAAATGTAAAGAACGACTGATCAAACCATCTTATTTTTAGTGGACTTTGTAAGATGATCTGCCCCTAATTTATGTTAAAAGGTCTCCACTAAATTAGGGAAGATCATCACTAGATTTAATCATCTTCCATCTATTCCCTATTTTTATTGATTGAAATGGGTGTAAACACAAATTTGCAGGATTTTTATTTATCGGTAAAGTTAATTTATAGATACATAACTGTACGTTAATGTAAGACGCTAATAATATGAGATTTTAGGTGAAACAACTTATTTAATAATAATTAAAATAGTAATAGACTATTTGGAATGTTAATTAGTTAGAAATAAGCTAAAACAGATCAACGCCTAAAAAACTTAATTTTCGAACAGATTAATTACACGCTTGCCCTTCTCCCCCCCCACTTCACGCGCCAATTTTGGGACTAGATAGCCTGACACCTTTGCCGATAATTCACGCATAATTGCTTTAGCGTTATCATCATCAACAAAAAAGTGGGCAGCGCCGGCTACTCGATCTAAAAGATGCAAGTAGTAAGGTAAGATACCTGTATCAAACAGTTTATCGCTCAGCTCAGCTAATACTGTTGCATCATCATTCACATCTTTTAATAGTACACTCTGATTAAGCAGAGTGACCTGATGCTGTTTTAGTTTCTGCATGGCGATTGCTACTTCATTATCAATCTCATTGGGGTGATTAATATGGGTAACTAACACAATCTGCAAACGACTTTTAGCAAAAAGTTGTAGTAATTTAGCTGTAATTCGTGATGGGATAACTACAGCTAAACGGGTATGAATACGTAACCGTTTTATATGTGGAATCTGTTCAAGTGCAGAGAGTAGTGATGCCATCTCATGATCTTTAGCCATAAGTGGATCTCCGCCTGATAGGATGATCTCATCGAGCTCTTGGTGTTTAATAATATAGTCAATAATAGCCGCTAAATTGGTTCGATTGCTTTGATTATCTTGATAGGGGAAGTGGCGCCTAAAACAGTAACGGCAATTTACTGCACATGCCGTTTTGGTCAGAACTAGTGCACGATTATGGTACTTATGTAATAGCCCGGGAAGCTCGTTATTTTGCTCTTTCAGCGGATCATGACTATAGCCTGCTACATCTACCATCTCATCATCAGCACAAAGCACTTGCCGTAATAGGGGATCATTTAGATCACCCTTTTTCATGCGGCGAATAAATGCGGTTGGAACGCGTAATGGAAACGCCTTTTTAGCTTGATACATTGCAGGGGAGATTGTTTTAGGGTCTAGCTCTAAATAGCGATAGAGCAAGGTAAGATCAGTTACCACATTTGCCAAATCTGCAATCCAACTCTCTTTATCGCTATTTTGTAGTTCAATTTTTTGCTGTATAATGTGGCTCATTTTTTGTTAATTACTAAATATTAGCTGGGAGCTTTTTTTATGGCATCTTATAGTACCAACGAGTTTAAAGCCGGTTTGAAAATAATGCAAGATGGCGAGCCTTGCGTAATCGTAGAAAATGAATTTTATAAACCAGGTAAAGGGCAAGCGCTCAATCGCGTTAAAATTAAAAAACTACTATCTGGCAAGACAGTCGATAAGACATTTAAATCAGGCGAAACAGTTGAAGGTGCAGATGTTGTCGATATGAATTTAACCTACCTCTATACTGATGGTGAGTTCTGGCACTTTATGAATAACGATAATTTTGAACAGTTATCAGCAGATGTTAAAGCGGTTGGCGACAATGCTAAATGGTTAATTGAACAGGCTGAATGTATTTTAACATTATGGAATGGTCAACCAATTGCTGTTACACCACCTAACTTTGTGGAACTTGAAGTTGTTGAAACTGATCCGGGATTAAAAGGCGATACAGCAGGTACCGGCGGTAAGCCAGCGACTCTATCAACGGGTGCGGTTGTACGTGTGCCGCTCTTTATTCAAGTTGGTGAAGTATTAAAAGTAGATACACGCTCTGGCGAATATGTATCGCGTGTTAAATAGACCACTACGCTTTACAGCTGTTGACTTTATTGGCGTCCTATTGGACGCCAATTTTATTACTTAAATCTGTTATTAGATTTATCACTCAAATAATTTTAAATGAGATGTGATCTAACAATATAGACATCTATTAACCTCTATAAACATCTAAAAATATTTATAAGCATTAAATCTTTTTATCCGCAAAGCCACTCCCTACATAATTTAATTGACGCCACCCCTCATAAACTACAACAGCAACTGAATTTGAGAGATTCATACTGCGACTATTCGGTAACATGGGGATTCGGATCTTATGATCTTGCGGTAACTTCTCTAAAAGTGTCGCTGGTAAGCCTCGCGTTTCAGGTCCAAACATTAGATAGTCGCCCGCCTTGTAGGGTACATCACTATGCGGCCTCTCACCTTTAGTCGTTAGTGCATAGATCTTTTGAATAAGATCTACCCCATTTTCTGCCAAAAAGTATTCTAGATTTTTGTAACGTTTTACATTAACGAACTCTTGATAATCAAGCCCTGCGCGACGTAACTTTTTATCATCCCAAAAAAATCCCATCGGTTCAATAATGTGTAAATTGGCACCTGTATTGGCACAAAGGCGAATAATATTACCGGTATTAGCTGGAATTTCTGGTTCATAAAGAACAATATTTAATGCAGTAGTAGACACAACAACTCTCTTATTTTGTTAAATTATCGATTTTATCTGATGAATAGGTAGGGTGATCACAATACGTAATCCACCTAAATGGCTCTTTTCTGCCTTAACCGTACCATTATCACGCGTTATAGAATTTTCAACAATAGCCAGCCCTAAACCGGTGCCACCTGACTCAATATCGCGCGCTTCACTGGTACGGTAAAATGGTCTAAAAATCTTACCCAGCTCACTCTCTAAAACGCCTGTTCCATCATCATCAATCGCAATAATAAGACGCGATTTATCGATAACAAAACCGATAGTGATCGTATGATTTGAGTAACGGAAAGCATTGCGGATAATATTTTCTAAGGCACTACAGATTGCTATGGGGTAGCATAAAATGAGGTGTGAAGGGGGTTCATCTACAATAGTAAAAGTTTTACCAATCTGCTCAGCTTCAAATATGGCATTATCTAGAACGGTTTTAAATAGTAGATTAACTGGTCTATATTCACGCACTTCATTCTGATCATACTGCTGCCTTGCCAGAGAGAGTAGATCACCAATCATCTCATCTAATTTTTCTGCTTCACTATTAATGCGTAAGGTTTCACTACTCTCACCCTGTTTGCGACGCAGTAAGGCAGTCGCAAGCTGGAGCCGTGTTAGAGGGGTGCGTAACTCATGGGAGATATCAGAAAAGAGTCGCTGTTGGAGCTCCTGCATCCGTTTTAATTCACGAAGCATATGGTTAAAACTTGCCCCTGTTGCTTTATATTCTGACGATCCAATTTTTTCCAGTTCCGGCCACTCTTGTAAATTACCTTTAGCAACTTGATCAGCTGCACGTTTTAACCGCCGTGCGGGCGCTGCTAAACTCCACGATAACCAGAGTAACAGAGGCGAACTGACTAGCATAGTTAACGCTAATAGTAGAAATGGGTGATCAAAAATCATATTGAAAAATTGTGATTGGCTATCTGAGGCAGGTTGTAAAATATAGAGGCGATAAGACTCATTATTGTAGTGAATAAGAAACGGACCCATTATCTCTTGCGTGTCATAAATCTTCTTTGCAGGATCGTCGATACTAAAAGATCGCGCACTAAAACCACGAATTAATTCAATATGTTTGGTATCAGCAGTAATAATTTGGTCGTCAGGTGTCAAGATATAGAGCAGCTGACCTGGCTTTTGATGACTATCCATAACAATAATAAAACGCATCCACCAACGGAAAGTATCTTTGGTAATATGACCAAGATCCTTTTCAATCGAGTTGGCAAGTAGATTGCCGGCACTCTCCTCTTTATTAGCTAGGTAAGTTAAATTACGTGCATCTAAAGAGGGTATGATGATAATAAACATCAAGAAAAAGGTTAATGTTAATAAAAATATTATGAAAATTCGAATGGTCAAACGGTCAAAGATCCACATATTTTTTGCCTTTTTACTTTTTTCCGCTGTTTAAAAGAGAGCCAACTAAAGATAACTATTTACCGGATATTAAGCTCACACATGAAACAATTTGTGTCTATTTTTTAAATTTTGCTTCTCACCCGTAAAGAGATAACCTTTAGTACGCAAGGTCTGTATCCAAGGTAAGCCATCATCACGTAAAGGGAGTTTCTTGCGAAGATTAGAGACATGAACATCAATAGAGCGGGTAAATGGGGTAAACTCTTTCCCAAGGACACTCTCACTCAACTTATCACGGGTTATAATTTTACCTGCATTTTCAATTAACTTAATTAAAATTTGAAACTCTGTACCAGTTAAATCTAAAAACTTACCATCAAAATAGACGGTGCGATCTTGACAGTTAACCATCAGTTTATCAATCTCATAATGTACTAACTGTTCAGTAATTATACCGTTATCCGTATCCCACTTTGTTCTACGCAGTAACGCTTTAATTCTGGCAATCAACTCTTTATCATTAAAGGGTTTTAAAATGTAATCATCGGCACCATACTCAAGCCCAGTAATTTTATCTTGTGCACTATCTTTCGCGGTTAACAAAATAACAGGTACTTTAAATTTAGTCCGTAACTCTATCAATACGTTAAGTCCATCAAGTTCTGGCATCATAATATCAAGCAAAATAAGATCAATTGAACTATCAAATCTGTTTAATGCTTGAATACCATTATGTGCCGTCTCAACTTTAAACCCCTCTAATTCCAATAACTGCGACAATAGTGAGGTTAACTCTTTATCATCATCTACAAGAAGTAATTTATACATTTAAATGTCCATTTCTTTATATTTCTGTTTTGTTTCTATTGTATTTATTATTATAAAGATTAACAAGTAAGCAATAATTATATCGAGATCGCTAAAAGAGACAAGGAGTCATTATATCGATAAGTATTAGATCTATTTGCATCAGATCTATTAATCTTAAACTATTAGTCTCAATCAATTAATATTGGTTCTATCACTGCCGGTTTGATTAGAGATATAAAATGTTTTAGGGTTGTACTCATTGATATGGCAATTTACATAGGATAAACATAAAAATTAATATAGAGACAACCCTTTAATAACCTACCCCTTTTTAAACACTTTAATATTACTAAAACCCTGTTCGATCAAATAGAGCGCTTGCAATTTACTCATCACACCCTTTTCACAATAGAGGAGATATTCGCGGCTCTGATCCAGATCGCCAAATTGGGTCGGCAGTTTATAAAAAGGTATCGACTTGATCTCAATATCAGCCAAGTTATGCTCTGCTGGAAGGGTTAACGGATGCTCCTCTTGCTCATCTGGTGAGCGAATATCAATAACCACTTGCCCCGCTTTGAGCTCGGTTACTACCTCTACTTGCGTGACAATATTCTCTTTCTGAATTTCACGGATATCAATATTCTCCGCCTCTTGTACGGCTCTATCTAAGATTGAAAAATCAAAGTGGCTCTCCTCAATTTCAATCTTCTCTTTCACAGCTTTAACCGTTGGACTTTTTGAGATAACACCACAAAACTCAGGCATCGTTTTGGCAATATCTTCAGTTCCTATTTGACGGGCTAAATTAATTATTGTCTCTTTATCATGAGTAATTAGCGGACGCAAAATAAGGGTATCACTTACATTATCAATCAAACGCAAATTAGTCAGCGTCTGACTGGACACCTGACCTAACGCTTCACCCGTTACCAGTGCCTCAACACCATATTTTTGCGCAATTTGGGAAGCTGCACGAATCATCATCCGCTTTAAAATCACCCCCATTTGACCATCGTCTACCTTCTCTAAAATCTCACCTACCACATCGGCAAAATTGATCGCAATAAAACGAACTTTATGGGAGCTACCAAAACGGCTCCACAGGTAGTGCGCCATCTGTTTAACACCGATTTCATGCATCTTGCCACCCAGATTAAAAAAGCAGTAATGGACTCGGCAACCGCGCCTTATAAACATATAACTTGATACGCCCGAATCAAATCCCCCTGAAATAAGGGAGATCACATCCTCTTGGGTACCAGTTGGAAAGCCGCCAATCCCATCATATCGCCCTTTAACTAGCAGCAATTTATCATTATCAATCTCTAGGTTGACGGTAATATCTGGATGAGTTAATTTCACTTTGGCAGAAGCGACATGCTGATTAAGCCCTCCTCCAACATAACGCTCTACATCGATCGAGGTAAAATCATGCTTACCACGCCGTTTTACCCTGACACAAAATGTTCTATTTTCAATTAAAGGCGCATAGTAATTTAACGCTTTCTCGAAAATATCATGTTTATCCGTAAATGAGAGTTCATCTACCGCCAAAATGTGGTGAATACCGGGGATACGAGTTAGAAGATCCAAAATTTTGCTATCGCTATTGTCAACTTTTGGGCGCACTTCAATAAAATCCCAATGCCTGACAACCGCAACATCATCAACATGTTGTTTAAGAATATTACGGATATTACTGGTTAAAATTTTAATAAAGCGTAGACGGACAGAGTCACTTTTAATGGTTATTTCTGGAAAGAGTTTTACGATAAATTTCATAACAGGTATTTTCTATATTATTAAATAAGATTATTAAAAAGGCATTAAAGCGCAAATGAGAGCATAAAAGGTGGGCATTATACTGCTTTTCAACCAAAACAGATATGATTAAAAATAGCCATTTAGTGCGTAAAAATATCAATCAATGCGATAATTAGAGAATTTTTACAAATTCTACTTGCTTGTTTGGCACTCTTTCGCTAATATTTCGCATCAATAATTTCTGTTGCACAATATTAACAGGTTCAAATGTACGAACTCCTAATAATTTGTTATTTAGTCATCGCATTAGCGATAGTTGTTTTGGTCTTAATCCAACGCGGTAAAGGCGCGGATATGGGATCGAGTTTTGGTGCAGGCGCATCAGCTACACTTTTTGGCTCATCAGGAAGTGGCAATTTTCTAACGCGTTCAACAACAATTTTAGGGATCATCTTTTTTATATTGAGCATTATCCTAGCTAATATTGGTAGTCAAAAAAAGTCTACTCATCAATTTGATAATATTAGTGAGACAACAACAGAACAGAGTCAGGCACCAGTAGTAGCACCTGAAAAAACAGACTCAACATCAGATATTCCAGAATAAAAAACCGTGCCGTGGTGGTGAAATTGGTAGACACGCTATCTTGAGGGGGTAGTGCTCTAAGGGCATGCGGGTTCAAGTCCCGCCCACGGCACCAAATCACTATTTAGTAACATTCATTTACATCCACTAATACACACCTAATTAAATAACACTAAACGATGCAATTAAACCAGTCATTGACCGGTATTGTTAAATCTATTCAAAAATAGACTAAGTTTTTTCAATAAATTATTCATAATATACATCCATAAATGATGTTGTTATTTTATTTCTTAAGTTTTGAATTACAGAGAATGGATAAGGTTTTTTGAGTCCGTCCAATATAGTTGATTTTCTACTGATAACAACCCCACCCTAAAAGCCAGATAATCTTCATATTATCTACCCTTGCGCTTGACAATATATCAATGAACTAGTTTAATAGTACAAATTTTCTTTTTGGTTGACTATACTATGACAAATAGATCCTCATTAACCGAGATAAGCCGATCGATCGGTTACTATTCAGATCCGACCGCTCTTTTTTATAAGTTGTGTCACAACCGCCCAGCAACGTTACTGCTTGAATCGGCCGAGATTGATGATAAGCAAGGGATTAAAAGTGTGATGATTATTGACAGTGCGCTGCGTATTACCGCACTGAAAAATATAGTAACGGTTATAGCACTGACTCCAAATGGTAAGGCGTTGTTACCCTATTTAGCGGAATCCCTCCCGCCTGAAGTGAGAAAACAGTTTATGGGTGATGAAGCGCTGCAACTCACCTACCCACCAGTTAACCCGCTGCAAGATGAGGATTCACGCCTCAAATCGCTATCGATTTTCGATGCTCTCCGAACTATTTTAAAACTGATCAACATCCCAGCTGGCAGCTCGCCAGATGCGTTATTTTTAGGGGGGCTGTTTGGTTATGATTTAGTGGCAGGATTTGAGGATCTCCCTGCGCTGCCAGTAACCCAAAAGAGCCAAGATTACTGCTTCTACCTCGCCGAAACTGTGCTTGAGATTAACCATAAAGCCAAAAGTGCCGAGCTGAGAGCGTCCGCATTTAACCCAGATGCAGTTTCTAATTTAACCCACCGTTTAGATGAGTTAGAACAGATGATGGCAGCGCCACTTGCTGAGATCCCTAAAACATCGCTACCATCTATAAAAGTGAGCTGTAATAAGAGTGATACCGACTTTAATACCATGGTAAAGAAGATGCAAGATGCCATCTCACAGGGCGAGATCTTCCAAGCTGTCCCGTCCCGCCGTTTCCAGCTGCCGTGCCCATCGCCACTTGCTGCCTATCAGCTACTTAAAGCGCGAAACCCAAGCCCCTATATGTTCTATATGCAAGATAAGGATTTTACCCTTTTTGGCGCCTCACCAGAGAGTGCACTTAAATATAGTGCGGCAACTAATCAGGTCGAGATCTACCCTATCGCTGGTACCCGCCCACGTGGACTGTTGCCAAATGGTGAGATCGATCATGATCTTGATAGCCGGTTGGAGCTTGATATGCGAACCGATAAAAAAGAGCTAGCCGAGCACCTGATGTTAGTTGATCTGGCACGCAACGATTTAGCACGTATCTGCAAAGCGGGGACACGTTACACTAAAGCGCTGCTCAATGTAGATCGCTACTCCTACGTGATGCACCTTGTCTCTCATGTGGTGGGGGAGCTGCGGGAGGATCTCGATGCGCTGCACGCCTACCAAGCGACCATGAATATGGGCACCTTAACTGGTGCACCCAAAATACGCGCTATGCAGTTAATTTCTGAAGCCGAAAAAGAGCGGCGCGGCAGTTATGGCGGTGCTATCGGCTATTTAACAGCTGCTGGAGATCTCGATACCTGCATCGTGATCCGATCCGCCTATGTGCAGGACGGCATCGCGACAGTACAGGCAGGGGGAGGAGTGGTGTTTGACTCAGATCCGCAAGCAGAAGCAGATGAATCCCGCAATAAAGCAAGAGCAGTGGTACGTGCCATTATGGCAGCCCACCAAGTAGAAGGGGTATTTTAATGGCGAATATTCTATTTATTGATAATGTAGACTCTTTTACCTATAACTTAGTCGATCAGCTACGAAAAAGTGGACATCATGTCGCTATCTACCGAAATACCATTCCAGCAGAAATAATTATTACCAAATTGGCAGCGATGGAGAACCCGATCCTCTTCCTCTCACCTGGACCTGGTACGCCAAGCCAAGCTGGCTCAATGCCTACGCTACTAAAAGAGCTAAAAGGGCAAGTGCCAATTATTGGGATCTGCCTTGGTCACCAAGCGATTGTTGAAGCTTATGGCGGCACAATTGTGCCTGCAGGAGATATCTTGCATGGTAAAGCGTCACTGATTGAGCATGATGGTGTCGCGATGTTTGCCGGACTCCCTAATCCGCTCCCTGTTGCCCGTTACCACTCACTTAAGGGGGAGAATATCCCTAAAGCACTCACCATCAATGCGATGTTTAACAATATTGTGATGGCAGTGCGTAACGATGCCGATCGGGTTTGTGGATTCCAATTTCACCCTGAATCTATTCTCACCATTCATGGGGTAAAACTCCTTGAACAGACGATTGCTTGGGCAGAAAAACGAAATATAGAGGATAGAGATATGTTAGCTTCCCAAATTGTGATACCAAATACGAACAGACTGCGTGATTCGGCACTGCTGCAACAAGATCAACAGATACAGCAAGATCAGCAGAGCCGACCAGCGCAGTCAACAGAGGTGCCAGCGATCAAGATTACCGATAAAGAGGAGTACAATATCCAGCCGATTTTAAACCGGCTCTACCAAGGGGAAGTGCTTAGTCGTGATGAGAGTCGGCGCCTATTTACTCTGATCATCCAAGGGAAGATCGACCCAACGCTCTTAGCCTCAGCCATTATTAGTATGAAGGTGAGAGGCGAAAGACCAGAGGAGATAGCCGGCGCAGCTTCTGCCCTGCTCGAAAACGCCGACCACTTTGCAACACCTGACTATGACTACACCGATATTGTTGGTACCGGTGGTGATGGTACTAATAGCATCAATATATCGACCGCCAGTGCCTTTATTGCTGCGGCGCTCGGTTATAAAGTGGCAAAACATGGTAATCGCGGTGTATCGAGTAAATCGGGATCGTCTGATGTGCTTTCGGCATTAGGGATCAAGCTCAATATGTCGGCGGAAGCGTCGCGCAAAGCGTTAGATGAGTTGGGGGTCTGCTTCCTATTTGCTCAGCAGTACCACACCGGCTTTAAGCACGCTGCGCCGATTCGTCAGCAGCTAAAAACGCGCACCATCTTTAATGTGTTAGGTCCATTAATCAACCCATCGCGCCCAAAACGGATCCTACTTGGCGTCTATGATGTTAAATTACTGCAACCGATTGCCGAAACCTTACAGATGTTAAACTACACCCACGCCTATGTAGTCTATGGATCAGGCATGGATGAGGTGGCAATTCATGGTGAGACCCATGTTGCCGAGGTGATTAATGAAGGTGGTAAAAGTGAGATCCGCCACTTCACCCTCACGCCAGCTGACTTTGGACTACCAACTTATACTGTAAAAGATATTGAAGGTGGCACCCCAGAAGTCAATCGAGATCACCTGATTGCGATTTTACAAGGGCACGGCAAACCAGCACACGAAGCTGCAATTGCTGCCAATGTAGCAATGTTGATGAGCCTATTTGGGCGAAGTGATCTAAAAGCGAATGCCAACGAAGCGATTGCGATGATGCGTAGTGGCAAAGCCTACGAGCTACTAAAGCAGTTAGCGGCAAGGTAATTCATCTTTATAATTAATATAAATAGTCTACTATAACAAATAGTTAACTTAAAAAACGGTTAAAAACAGTTATAAACAGTTATAAAAAGTTAAAAGTAGCTACAAACTGTTAAACAAAAATAGTGCGGAGAAGAGCATGGCAATAGCAGCACTTAGTAATGATGTCTCTATGGCAACAGTATTAAAAAAAATTATTGAAGATAAGCAGATCTGGCTAACCGAGCAGCAACAGCGCTGCCCGCTATCAACCTTTAAAGAAAAGGTGATACCAAGTGATCGTGACTTTTATGCGGCACTTAAAAAGCCGAAAACCGCTTTTATATTAGAGTGCAAAAAGGCGTCGCCATCGAAGGGGCTGATTCGATCCGATTTTGATCCAGCAAAGATCGCTGCTATCTATAAAGATTACGCCTCTGCCATCTCGGTATTGACCGATAAAAAATATTTCCAAGGTGATTTTGATTTTATCCCGATGGTTCGCAGTCAGGTGACGCAGCCGGTACTTTGCAAAGATTTTATTATTGATGAGTACCAGATCTACCTTGCGCGTCACTACCAAGCGGATGCGATTTTACTGATGCTATCGGTCGTAAATGATGATGAGTACCGCCGTTTTAGCGCTCTTGCGCATGCTTTAGGGATGGGGGTATTGACCGAGGCAAGTACCGAGGAGGAGGTAAAACGGGCAATTTCGCTTGATGCCAAAGTGATCGGCATTAATAACCGCAATTTGCGCGATTTAACTGTTGATCTCAATCGTGTTAAAAATCTATCCAAAACGATCCCTGCTGATCGCACCATTATTAGCGAATCTGGAATCTACACCCACCAAGAGGTGGTGGAACTTAGCCAATATGCTAACGGCTTTTTAATTGGTAGCGCTTTAATGTCAGAGGAGAATCTACCGCTGGCAATTCGCAAAGTGATCTGGGGTGAAAATAAAGTGTGTGGACTAACCAAACCCGCGGATGCAGTTTCCACCTATCAAGCTGGCGCCGTCTATGGTGGGCTAATTTTTGTGCCAAGCTCACCCCGTTATATCGATCCAACTGATGCCACCAAAGTGATAGCTGCTGCCCCCTTAAATTGGGTTGGGGTCTTTAGGGATGAGCTGCTTGAAAATGTCTGCAAAATCGCTAAACAGTTATCGCTCTATGCAGTGCAGCTACATGGCAGCGAAGATGTCGACTACATTGCTGCACTGCGCACGCTATTACCAGCCGAGTGCCAGATCTGGCAAGCGGTTAGCATCGATAAGCAGATTCCAAATTATGAAAATCCGCTAATATCGCGCTACATTTTTGACCATGGTGCGGGCGGCAGTGGAGAGAGTTTTGACTGGTCACTCTTAACTAACGGCGAGGTCGATCTTAGCCAAGTTATCTTGGCAGGCGGTATCAATCTGCAAAATATCCAAGCGGCGTTGGCGGTACCTTGCCAAGGTCTTGATCTCAACTCAGGCGTCGAGTCTGCACCGGGGATTAAAGATAGTGACAAAATCGCTGCCATATTTGCAGAGATTAAAAGTCGTTAATTGGTTAAAAGTGGGGCGTCGAAACTTTTTATATAGATACTCTCTATATAGATACTCCCTATATAGATTCAATCTAAATAGTTAATCTCTATATTGAGACACCTCATTATTGATCGATTGATAGGCGTTAAAAGATTTAATGGGCGTGGTAAGATGGTGATTTTAAAATCTTTACCAGCCTAAAACAGCATAAACGTGAATAAAAAATTGAATTGAAACTGAGTAAAAACTGAATGAGAAGAGCGTAATCATGTCTAAATTAAACCCCTATTTTGGCAAATTTGGTGGGCAGTATGTGCCACAGATTCTGCTACCTGTGCTGGATCAGCTTGAAGAGGCATTTTTAGCCGCCAAGGATGATCCAACGTTCCAAAAAGAGTTTACAGACCTTTTGGTAAACTATGCCGGACGCCCAACCGCCTTAACTCTCTGTAAAAATCTCACGGCTGGCACTAAAACTAAACTCTACTTAAAGCGGGAGGATCTTGTCCATGGTGGTGCCCATAAAACCAACCAAGTGTTGGGGCAAGCATTGCTTGCAAAACGGATGGGTAAGACCGAGATTATTGCCGAAACCGGCGCTGGTCAACATGGCGTCGCCTCAGCCCTTGCTTGTGCACTGTTGGGGCTAAAATGCCGTATCTATATGGGCGAAAAGGATGTTAAACGCCAAGCGCCAAATGTTTTTAGAATGCGCCTAATGGGGGCAACGGTGATACCGGTTACCACTGGATCTGCAACTTTAAAAGATGCCTGTAACGAGGCGCTGCGTGACTGGTCAGGCAGCTATGAGACCGCCCACTATATGCTCGGTACCGCTGCTGGCCCTCACCCATTCCCAACCATTGTGCGTGAGTTCCAGCAGATTATTAGCCGTGAGGCAAAAGCACAAATTTTAGAACGTGAAGGGCGCCTGCCAGCTGCAGTTATCGCCTGTGTTGGCGGTGGATCTAACGCTATCGGCATGTTTGCCAACTTTATCGAAGATGAGTCAGTTCGGCTAATTGGGGTTGAGCCAGCTGGGCATGGTATCGAGACTGGTGAACATGGCGCATCACTCAAACATGGCACCCTTGGCATCTATTTTGGGATGAAATCGCCAATGATGCAGAGCAGCGAAGGGCAGATTGAGGAGTCCTACTCCATCTCGGCAGGATTGGACTTCCCATCAGTGGGTCCACAGCATGCCTATCTAAATAGTATTGGTCGCGCCGACTATGTTTCGATTACTGATGATGAAGCACTTGACGCCTTTCAGGAGTTATCTCGCCATGAGGGGATCATCCCCGCTTTAGAGTCATCCCACGCACTCGCCTATGCCCTTAAGATGATCAAAGCCGATCCCAATAAAGAGCAGTTACTGATTGTTAACTTATCAGGACGTGGAGATAAGGATATTTTTACTGTCTATGACATTTTAAAAGCGAGAGGAGAAGTGGAATGAGCCGTTATAAACAGCGCTTTGCAGAGTTAAAAAACGAACAGGCAGGCGCTTTTGTCCCTTTTGTGCCGGTTGGTGATCCAACGCCTGAACTCTCATTACAGATTATCGATACCCTTGTAAAAGCGGGCGCCGATGCGTTAGAGCTGGGGATCCCCTTCTCTGATCCGATGGCGGATGGACCGACCATTCAAAATGCCAATATTCGCGCCTTTCAAGGTGGCATAACGGTTAATAGCGCTTTCGAGATTATTACCAAAGTTCGCGCCAGCCACCCCGATATCCCAATTGGGTTACTTGTCTATGCTAACTTAGTTTTTAAAGGGGGGATCGATAACTTCTATGCTAAATGCGCTGCGGCTGGGGTTGATTCGGTTTTAATTGCGGATCTCCCCGTTGAATATTGCAGTGAGTTTAGCCAAATCGCCAAACAGCATAAGATCGCCCCAATCTTTATCTGCCCACCCAATGCGGATGATGAGGTGATTAAGCTGATCGCCAAAGAGGGCGAAGCATACACCTACCTCGTCTCGCGCGCTGGAGTAACAGGGACAGAGAGCCGAGCCGAAAAGCCGTTAACCCATCTACTACAAAAGTTGACCCAATTTGGTGCTCCCCCTGCTATACAGGGTTTTGGCATATCAGATCCTAAACAGGTCTCTGACGCGATCCGATCTGGTGCTGCTGGTGCTATTGCTGGATCTGCAACGGTTAAAATCATCGAAAATAACCTTAATAATCCAACCGAAATGTTATCTGAACTGGCAAACTTTGTGCAGACCATGAAAGCGGCAACGAAGTTATAGCAAAGTTGTAGCGAGCATAGTTCGACAAAAAGTCCCAAAAATGCCGCCTAAAAGAGTACAGATTAACTGCTCCCCACTTTAACCAGTGGGGAATCTTAACCACCTCCCCTGTTACTACATACAGATTAACAAATACCTATCAATAAATACCTACCAATAAAACAAAAAAACCATCAAAGGGATAACACTAACTCAACGATTTTTTGATTAAAATAACTATAACCCTGAAACAAATTTGCAGCTTATAGGTCGGTACATTAATCCTCTTTCCATTAAAAAAACTGCTAATGCCATCTCAATAGTAGTGGCAGTTTTTTCTTCTCATTTTTTCTCTTTTCTTCTAATTGTTGCCATTTTGGGAATTTTTTTTCTGATTATGTGATCTAACTTCTATTTTTGGAGTTAAAACAGTAATTTTTCGTATTTTAATGGTGCTTTCTCTAAATTATAATGGTGCCTCGTTATTAGGTTTTTTATTTTTAAACTTAATGCTGTGTAGGTATCTCCTCCCATAATAAAGAAAAGCAAGGACACAATTATGAAGAAAATTAGTAAAAAGTCGTCTCTCACCTCCGCTCTTTTACTCTCCATGATAGCGACTTCAGCTGGCGCGGCAACACTTGATTATCGCCATGAATATCTCAATCAAAGTGGTATCCATTCTGACCGTTTTAAAATCTCTGAGCGTTTAAAAAATAATATTGGTGTTTCGATGGAGGGGAAGTGGACCAGTAAAGCGGTCGATGGTGATTCAAATGTGTACGATAATATTGTCGCAAAAGGGATGGAGGTGGTGGTTGATTATCGTTATAAACTGCAAGATGACTTTTTTATCTCCCCTGCTGTTGCGATGGAGTCAAACTCAAACAGTACCGCATATAAGTTCGATTTTAGGGGAACCTATAATATTACTAAAGCATTCTCATTTACTGCTGCCTATAAATATGGGCTGACTAAATATGATCGAAATACCTCACTTCCTACTTTACATACTAACCATTTTGTCGGAATTGTGGGCTATAAATTCCCTTATGCACATGTGAGTTATGAGTTTGAGTATAAAAAGACCGACTACCCAGCTTGGAAGGGGCGCGAGTTTGAAATTATTCAAAAGGCAATTATTCAAGTTCCGATAGATAAAGAGTGGACGCCATATATGGAGATCGGTTATGTCCCTTATGCAGATGGACGCCATAGTAAAGATGGTACGCTCTATCTAAATGATCGCCAGATGCGTTACCGTTTAGGGATTAAATATAAATTCTAGTTTTGCTTTTATCAGTAAGTAGGAGTTAATAGTAGTTAACAGTATTTAGTAGCGCGGTTAATACGCGCTTCTGTTTTTAATTTGTAAATAGATTTAAAGGTTATGGTAATTTTTGGCAGTTAGGGCAATAAAAGGTGTTACGTTGCCCAACTCTTTGCGCTTCAATAGTCGCTTTGCAACAAAAGCACTGCTCTCCATCACGTTTATAAACTTGTAGTTGCTGGGCAAAATAGCCCGGTTTTCCATCTGACTGTAAAAAATCTTTCAGTGATGTTCCGCCCTGTTTTATCGATTGCGTTAGCACTTTTTTAATGGCTGCAACAAGTCGTTTCATCTCGTCCACGGTTAAACTGTTAACTTGGCGTAGTGGGTGAATCTTTGCCATAAAGAGGGACTCTGAAGCGTAGATGTTGCCGACTCCAACCACAACGTGGTTATCCATAATCCAACTTTTAATTGGGCTTTTGCGATTTTTAGCTTTATTGGAAAGGTAGTCGACTGAAAAATCATCACTTAACGGTTCTGGCCCTAAGTTTTTAAGTTGAGTGAGATCTGAGAGTGATTCTGCTATGAGCCAAGCACCAAAGCGGCGCGGATCGGTATAGCGAAGTGTTACTCCACTTTTGAGTGTAAGATCGATATGATCATGTTTCTGTGCCGGTTCCGGCGTTAATAAGATGCGTAGACTACCTGACATACCAAGGTGAATAACGATCCAGTTAATCGTTGAATTTGCCTGATTAGTGTTGAATGTGGGGTGCTGTTTTAACTCAAGAAGTAGATATTTTGCGCGTCGTTTTACATCAATAATCTTCGACCCTTCGGTCTGGGTAATAGCGGAGTCCACCAACCAGCGCAATTTAGGTTGGCGAATTGTGATCTTCTCTATCACTTGCTCCTTGAGGTGAGGCAAAATACCACGACGGCTGGTCTCAACTTCAGGTAATTCTGGCATAAACGGTGTTATATCCTTTAAAAATAGTTATTAAAAAATCTACTTATTAAAATACCTTCATATTAAAAATCTAATTTATAAAACATGTTTTTAAAAACAGGGTTTTAAAAAAAGTTCTTTAAAATAAGTTATAAAAAAGTAGTAATAAAATAGTTCTGATTAAATAATTCTTACTAAATAGCAGTCTTTAAATAACGGTTATTTAAAACCGTTACTTTTTTAAAGTTGGTATCAAACCGAATCATTATCAAACAGTTTCATTATTAAACCATATCATAATCAAAGTTCATCAATCACCACAAACTCATTAGTTGCTAAACATATCTTTTACCCAATCTGGGACAGATGATTGCTGATTAGGTATGGTATTTGCGCCACCTGAACAGAGCTGTTGTGGGCTAAGCGTCCACGCTGGGAGTATTCGAACGCCACTGCCACCACACTGCCACCTCCCCTCGCTATCAATCGGCATAAAAAAGATATTCGGCGGTATTGGCAGATCCAATTTTTTTGGTGGATTTTGCTGTAAGTATTCACTATAGATTTTGAGGGCACCAGTCGCACCGGTCAATTTCATTGGGGAGTGGTCATCAAGCCCTATCCAGATGACAGCTACATTTTTACCATCAATCCCTGTAAACCAGCTGTCACGTGAATCGTTACTTGTCCCAGTTTTAGCTGCTAATTTGAAGGGGGCATATTTGGCTTTAAGTGCGCGTGATGTCCCCATCTCAACCCCTTGCTGCATCGCAAAAGTGGTGAGATAGGCAGATTGCTGAGATACTGCTTGAATCTGCTGCGGGTAGTTTTGGTATATCAGATCGTTTTTATCGGTTAGGACGTATCGCAAAATAGAGAGTGGTGCACGTTGACCATTATTGGTGATGGTCTGGAACATCTGCGCTGTCTCGAGTGGAGTTAACTCAATCGCACCAAGCAATCGTGAGGGAAGATTGGGAATGCGATCAGCGGGTATACCGAGAGCTTGCAAGCTGTTTTTGGTCGCATTTAACCCTACAGCCATGCCTAGATTGACCGTTGGTACATTGAGGGATAAAGCTAAGGCATCGACTAACATAACGCGATCACGGAATTTACGATCGTAGTTGCGTGGCTCCCAGTAGGTGCCGTTTTCTAATTTTATCGAGAGTGGTGTATCGGCAAGCCAACTATTTAACTGAAAGCGATCAGGTTCGCCAAGCGCAGTTAAGTAGGTCGATGGTTTTGCCAGTGAACCAATTGATCTACGGGTTAACCATGCCCTGTTATATCCGGCGTAACGGGGTTCGGCACTCCCAATTAGGGCCCGAATTTCACCTGTTTCACGACTGACAATCACCATTGCGGTTTGTAGATCTTTTGAGGTGGTGCGCCTTAATTGGTCGATTCCGCTGGTGATCGCCTGTTCGGCAGCTGCCTCGGCAACAGGATCGAAGGTAGTGAAGATCTTCATTCCTGAGAGGTGATCTGCCTGTTCGCCTAACTGTTTACGTAATTCATTACGCACTACCTGCATAAAAGCGGGTTGTGGTGAAATTACCCCGCCTTTTGGCAGGACTGAGAGCGGTCGCTTACTTAAGAGGTTGTATAGCTCTTCGTCAATAATGCCTTGCTCTTGTGCTAGTTTTAAGACGATATTACGCCGTTCGAGCACCAAATTGGGTTGTGTCCATGGGTTGTAGAGCGATGCCCCTTTAACCATGCCAACCAGCACCGCTTGCTGATCCAGCGTTAGCTCATTAACGGGGCGACCAAAGTAGTAGAGGCTGGCAAGTGGGAAGCCGTGGATCTCTTCACTACCACTTTGACCAAGGTAGACTTCGTTCAAGTAGAGCTCTAAAATTCGCTCTTTACTATAACGCCCATCTAATATAAGTGCCATATAGGCTTCACGTAGTTTGCGGATGATGCTACGTTCATTGGTTAAAAAGAGGTTTTTAACTGTCTGCTGTGTTAAGGTGCTGCCGCCTTCAGTTCGCCCTGTGGTTAAGTTAACTAACATGGCGCGCCCTATGGAGTAGAAACTAATACCGTCATGTTGATAAAATCGTTTATCTTCGGTTGCTATTAGGGTCTGAATAAGTGAATCAGAGAACGATTTTAGTGGGACAAAGAGGCGCTGCTCACCATTTGGTGAGTGTAGCATAGTGATCAGTTTAGGATCGATCTTAAGGAGACCAAAGTCGCGTCCTGTCTCAAGGTTGATCATGCGATCGATACGATCTCGGTAGAAGGTGATTTTTACGCGGAATGCTCTCTCTTCCCCATCTGGGAAGGCAAAGGGACGGCGATAGATTTCGATAGTGTCGTTCTTCACGACAAATTCACCTGGACGGGTTGCTTTTCGCTCTTGACGATATTGGGAACCTAATAACAGTGAGACCATATCCTCTAAACTGTAGTCGCTGTTTGGTTCAAGCTCGGTAATCTGACCATAAACGGCTGCCGGTAGCTCCCACACATTTCCGTCAATACGCTCTTTTATCTGTTGATCAAGGTAGAAGCCATAGAGAGCGATAAGCGCAGCAAAGATTAGAAATAGTTTAAAAAGCAACCAGAAGAGGCGATGTCGCCATGAAGCGTGCTGTTGCACTTTTTTTGCGCGCTTTTTTGTTTTTGTTGATCTGCTCAAATTGCACCAGTAGAAAGTTGTAGATAATCAGAAAATTGCCATATGATATCACACTTTTTATGAGATAGAGGATGATAATAATTACTGGCTAAAAAAGGTGATTTTGCCGTTATTGTTGGGGGAAATAGTCAAAAATTGTGGCAAATTATATCCAAAAACTTACCGTAATTTTCTGATAACTTATTGGTTAACAGATGATATGGGATCGATAGCTGCTTTTGATCTTTAACATCCGATCTTCAACTATCGATCCTTAATACATCTATCTACAACCAGATGCAATTTAAAGAGTTAATTGCGGTTTGATACTTTTTACCTTTTCAACAAATACAGATTTAGATTTACCAGTTAACCCTTCAGAGATCGGTAACTTCGCTTTGAGTGGATTGACCGGTCGCCCATTGATATGGAGTTCAAAGTGGAGATGTGGGCCAGTTGATCGCCCAGTATTACCTGAAAGCGCAATTTTATCGCCCCTTTTTATCTGCTGGCCAGTTTTGACTAAAAGTTTATCTAAATGCATATATTTTGTTAGATATTGTCGACCATGACGGATGGCAATATAGTACCCTGCTGATTCGCTGTATTTGGCAATCACTACTTCACCATCCCCCACTGCAAGAACCGTGGTGCCGCGAGATACCGCAAAGTCGACTCCGTTATGAGGTGCAATAGCACCAGTTACTGGGTGAAGTCGTTTTGGGTTAAAAGGTGAAGATACCGGTGCTTGGCGACTGAGTGGATAGCGTAAAAAGCTTTGTGATAGACTCATTCCATTAATATCATAATAACTACCATCATCAGCCAAGATAGCGTAGTAATCTTTACTACTGTTTTTGATTCTTACCCCTAATATTTGGCTATTAGTTGAGTATTTACCATGCATTTCACGCGAAAGCAGCACAACAAATTTATCACCTGGTTGTAACTTCCTAAAATCGAGTTGCCACTGTAGTGTTTTAGTAATGGTGTCAATTTCGCGGTTAGTTAAGCCACTTTTGCGAGCGTCGATGGTAAAGCTGCTCTTAATTTCGCCCTGTATTGTGACATTTTGTGAAACTGCTTCCGCAGTCTCTGTGCTCTCGATAAATCTATTTCCTGAACGTTCATAGAGACGAATATTATTGCTAGAGATAACCCAGCTAAAAGTTTGTAGATTGTGATTATCATCCATCGTCCAGCTGATCTGCTGCCCAATACGCAAATTGGCTAACTGTTTAAATTGGTTAGTTAACTGGTAAATAT
Source organism: Orbaceae bacterium ESL0721 (assembly GCA_029433365.1). Lineage (GTDB taxonomy): Bacteria > Pseudomonadota > Gammaproteobacteria > Enterobacterales > Orbaceae > Gilliamella. The sequence goes on along the minus strand of JAQTHZ010000002.1, from coordinate 494,690 downwards.
CGTTATAATTGACGTTGTAACGCAATAAGATGTCATGCAGTGTATCACCACGCGTGACGGTATACTCTATGCTGTTCTCTTTTTCGTCAACTATCTCCTCTAGCTCCTCTTTTTCAACGCTATCATCGGTAATAACCGAGGAGCTGGTATTTTTTTTGGCTTTATCATCAATAATTTCAACGCGAACTTTACCAATAACCGTGGTCTCAGCTTGTGGTGTGAGGGGCAGGTAAGTAGTGCGATCCAGATTGAGTGGTCGCCATAAAAAGAGGAGGAGCGTAATAGTGATAGAAAGACCTACTACCAAGAAAAAGGGGCTAAAGAACACATTTTTCGGGGCAGTAGATGTTGTTGTTAGTCGAGCCAAAATTAACCTTAATGTTTATTATTATTTGTTAAATACTAAATTATTTAGATCAAAAAATAGATCAATGATTTAAACAGGATAAATATTGATTTGTTAAATCCATTAACATCTCTATATAAGCGTCTTTAGAGGGCTTTATTGCCGTACCTAACGGATCGAGTTCACCAACTCTCACTGTGGTATTTTGTACCAATTTATCAACTATTTTAGGGCTAAATTGAGGCTCTCTAAAAATGCAGACTGCATGATGTTCTTTTAACTCTTCTTGTATAGCGTTGACTGTTTTTAAACCAGGTTGAATGGCAGGATTAATGGTAAAACTACCTAAATTTTTCAATCCAAACAGCGATTCGAAATAGCCATAGGCATCATGAAAAACAAAATAGCCCTTATTTTGGACGGGAATAAGTTTTTTTGCAATAATTTGTTCTATCTCAGTGATATTTGCGATGAATTCGTCTAGATTTTCATCAATGATAGCTTTTTTATCAGGATAGCTGTGGATCAGTCTATCATGAATGGTTTGCGCAATAATTTTAGCAATTTTGGGTGATAACCAAATGTGCTCATCGTATTTTCCATGATGGTGATCATGATGGTTGTCATTGTCGTGGTGATGGTTATCATGATCATGATCGTGGTCGTGGTCATGGTCATGGTCATGGTCATGGTCATGGTCATGGTCATGGTCATGGTCATGGTCATGATCGTGTTCATGGTCATGATCATTTGCAATTCCTGTACGTAATAGTGCCTGAATTTCTGGAATAGTGGTTAACTCAAGCTGTTTTACTGGATCTACGCTTTTTAATACGCTTGGCATGAAAGTCTCCATCGATTCGCCAACCCAGATAATAAGTTCAGCTGATCTGATTTTCACTAGATCAGATGGTTTTAGTGCATAGGTATGCGGTGAGCTACCATCAGGAACTAAAATTGTCGCGTCAGTTACTCCATCGGTAATGGCACTGGTGATAAAGCTGATCGGTTTAATTGATGAGATAACAGTCGCATTTGCAGCGGTAATAAATGTACCAAGTAGAAGAGAGATGTAGGACAGTTTTTTTAACGGTTTTATGATAAGGGGCAGAAGAGCACAAATATATTTTTTCATATGAGTTCCGAAGCGTTATAAAATATTATAAAATAGTAACCACAAAATGTTATGTTATATTATAACAAAAAGTAAGGTTAGCCAAGGCTTAATAAAATGTCTCAATTAATTTCGCTTAACGATATTACAGTTGCATTTAATCATCAAAAGATTGTCTCTAATGTATCATTCGTTGTTAATACCGAGCAGATTGTTGCGCTACTTGGTCCCAATGGTGCGGGTAAATCAACGCTAATTAAAGTGGTGATAGGTTTAATCAAACCAACTGCAGGTACGATTTCACGCGCAGCTGATTTGACTATCGGCTATGTGCCGCAGTCGATCACTTTTAATGCCGCACTGCCTATTACGGTTAAACGTTTTATGCAGTTAAATCGGCAGCTTTGTGATGCCGAAATTAAGCAGATTTTAGCGATGGTAGAGGCGGATAATTTGATCAATGACTTTATGCAGCAGCTCTCTGGTGGTGAATTACAGCGAATATTGCTGGCACAAGCATTAGCTAAACATCCGCAACTATTAGTGCTTGATGAACCCGCACAAGGCGTTGATGTGAAAGGTCAGATTCTTTTATATGATCTGATCGCCAAGGCGCGAGATGAGTTTAAATGCGGCGTTTTAATGGTGTCTCATGATCTGGATCTGGCGATGGGTAGTGCTGATAATGTGATCTGTCTTAATCATGCAATCTATTGTGAAGGCTCGCCTAAAACTGTCGCTAAAAACCCCGCTTTTATGGCGCTATTTAATAATCTCCATAAGCATCTTCATCAGACAAATCATAAGGAACAGGAATGATCACGCTGCTATTGCCTTCTCTGTTGGCCGGATTATGTTTAGCCCTGATTACTGGCCCACTAGGTACTTTTGTCGTCTGGCGCAAGATGTCCTATTTTGGTGATACTTTATCACATGCTGCACTACTTGGTGTTGCGTTTGGTTTTCTGTTTCACATCAATCTCTTCTATGCAATCCTTTTTATCACACTAATTTTAGCTTTAGGACTAATCTGGTTAGAGTCTCAAAAACAACTACCAATCGATACTTTACTCGGCATTTTGGCACATAGTGCGCTCTCTTTAGGGCTTGTTGTGATTAGTTTAATGAAGGATATTCGTGTTGATTTGATGGGGTATCTATTTGGTGATCTGCTTTCAGTGACATTTTTAGATCTCTACCAAATTATGGTGGGTGTTGTCTTTGTTGGTCTGATTCTGATCTGGCGTTGGAACCACTTTTTATTTATCACCGTAAGTGAAGATTTGGCATTTAGTAATGGGATCAATGTCCCGTTAACTAAGCTGATTTTGACTATTCTATTAGCTTTAACCATTGGTCTTGCCATGAAATTTGTTGGTGCTTTGATCATCACCTCGCTACTGATTATTCCTGCGGCTACAGCCAAATATTATGCTAATTCACCCGAAAAAATGGCCTATTTTGCGATTTTGATCGGGATGTTGTCAGTTGTTGGTGGGCTTAGCTTCTCTGCTTTTTATGATACGCCAACAGGGCCCTCTGTCGTACTAAGCAATACCTTGCTCTTTTTTATGACCCTCTTAATCATCAAATTAGTTAAAAGCATTAAAAAGTAAAAACAGAAAAAAGATAGTTATATCAGAAAAAACTTCAGTTTTTTTGTGAGGTGGATTCCAATTTTTTTACTTTTACTAAATGCTTTGCGCAGAAATAGATACGCTATTGCCACTTCTTACTATTGATGATCTAATCATGTCACTATCTGTTATCTACACTCGCGCCTCTATTGGGATTCAAGCACCGCAAATTAATGTCGAGGTGCATATTAGTAAAGGTATGCCAGGGTTTGTTTTAGTTGGTCTACCTGAAGCGACGGTTAAAGAGGCAAAAGATAGGGTGCGTAGTGCCATTATTAATAGTGGGTTTACTTTTCCTGCTCAGAAGATCACAGTTAATCTTTCACCGGCCGATCTCCCTAAAGAGGGAAGCCGTTTCGATCTTCCGATTGCCATTGCTATTTTAGCTGCTACTGAACAGATTCCACCAGAGCATCTCCTTAATTATGAATTTTTGGGTGAACTTGCCTTATCGGGTGATATTCGCGCTATCAAAGGGGCTATTCCAGCGGCGATTGCAGCTAAAAAACGGAGTCGAACGTTAATTGTGTCAGTCGAAAATAGATCTGAGCTCTCCTTAATTCACCACAATAGTACCTTAATTACCCGTAATTTAAGTGAACTTTGTCAATATCTCTATGGTGAGATCAGTTTACCTACTGTTGAGTATCGCGAATATGAAGATCAGGAGATGAAGTTAGCTAATCTCCAAGATGTGATAGGTCAGGAACATGCAAAACGGGCACTGGAGATAGCCGCAGCAGGTGGCCATAATCTGCTGTTGATAGGTCCACCCGGCACAGGTAAAACCATGCTAGCTACCCGTTTAACCTCACTGTTACCGCCATTGAGTGACGATGAGGCGTTAGAGAGTGCCGCAATAACTAGTTTAGTCAGTCCAAATGGATCGATTAAAAATTGGCGTAAACGCCCTTTTAGAGCACCACACCATAGTGCATCTGCAGCCGCTTTGGTTGGTGGTGGAACAACACCAAAACCAGGCGAGATATCCCTTGCGCATAATGGTGTGCTCTTTTTAGATGAGCTACCAGAATTTAATCGTAAAGTGTTAGATGCACTGCGTGAACCGGTTGAGTCGGGCGAAATTGTCATCTCAAGAGCCAATGCTAAGGTTAAATTCCCAGCTCGCTTTCAACTAATTGCCGCTATGAATCCAAGCCCTACCGGTCACTATCAAGGTACCCATAACCGCACTACTCCACAGCAGGTGATCCGTTATCTAAATCGGCTTTCAGGGCCATTTTTAGATCGATTTGATCTCTCTATTGAAGTGCCACTGCTCCCGCAAGGATCTTTGAGTCAAAAGAGCAGTGAGACCGAATCGACCAAAGTTGTAAGAGAGCGAGTTTTACAGGCTCGTAAAATTGCATTTGATCGTGCAGGGAAGTTAAATAGTCAACTATCACCAAATGAGATTCAGCTATACTGCCGATTAAGTGAGAAGGATAATGATTACCTAGAGCGAGCACTGATTAAGTTAGGGCTCTCTGCCAGAGCTTGGCACCGGATTTTGAAAGTGTCCCGAACTATTGCTGATCTGGTCGGAAGCAAAAATATCGAACAACCCCATATTGCCGAAGCGTTGAGTTACCGATCAATGGATAGATTATTAATTCAATTACATAAAAATATAGGTTAATTATGTATCAAAATTTTTATGCTAACTTTTATCTGCTCTGCATTTACAGTTTTACATGCAGAATTCATAGCGCTATACTGCCATCACAAAGTTTTCATGAGAGGAGATATTGTATGAGTAGTAACAGTATTATGGGTTATCTGTTTCAAACAACAAAAGTAAGCGCTAGACGATATTGTGTCGCTTTTTGGATTGGTATTATTACAGGGTTTGTCTCAGCGTTAGTTAAAAGCGGAACTGAGGGGATCTTCCCACCACGATTAATAACCGAAGGGGCTCCACCAGTACTTCTATTAAAAAATTTAGGCGTTGATGTATCGAGTTGGGTCTATACCTATTCTGAGCAAGCGGTCTATTTTGGTGGAAATCTTGTCCATATTATCTTCTCAATTGTTTGGGGGATTATCTATTGTGTGGCAGCTGAAGTTTTCCCTAAAGTAAAAATGCTACAGGGTATTGTGTTTGGTCTATGTGTAGCTGTGCTATTCCATGGTATTGCGATGCCAATTTTAGGCATTTCAGTGCCGGTTTGGGATCTAAGATTTGAGGAGATCTTCTCAGAGTTTGTAGGAACTATTCTTTGGATCTGGGTCATTGAAATTATGAGACGTGATCTAAGAAACCGAATTACAAAACAACCGGATCCGGAGTTACAATAAGAGAAATTTGATCATATTGTATTTAAATATTGATTATACTAAATAATAGATGAGACCTCATAATATAGAACATATTGTGGGGTCTCTTTTTTATGGCTATTTTTAACCATACTATTTTAAATTTACTATTCTTAACTTTACTATTTTTTTACCTATAGAATTAATAATCTTTTAGATCAGATTGCCAAATAATAAAGACTTCATCGAAACCTAACTCATCAATATGGGTGACAATTCCCCCTCTATTTTGGATAAAAATACCTAGGTTACCGACATCTGGCGCACTGACTAAATCGGTTTTTGCGATTGAATCATTATCAATATATTCAATCTGCCATACCAGTGAATCCCCATTTTTACGGTCAAGTATATTGGCAAAGTCGCCTAAATATTCATCATAAATCGGCATACGCCAACAGTCATCGGTACTAATAACACAAAAACGAATAGAGATCGGTTGAAAATTTTGACCGTTTTTTGAGAGTACTGGGGTTGCGGTTTCTGCTTCGTAATCAACATAAAAAGCGAGGCTAAAATCATCTGATACTGGTGCTTGGAACTTAACTAACTCCTTATCACCTTTGTTAAGTACACTCATCTGAAAACTGTTACTGTTATCAGTGGCATAAGCAGAACAACAACAGACCAACATTACTATTGAGAGCAGTTTTTTCATCTAAATTTATCCTTGTTGGATCATCCATTTATTAATTAAATATAAGAAGTGGCGATTATCGCTCATAATATCGACAAATGGAATCTTGTTATAAATATTTTGCTTAATTTTTATTGTCGCTTACAAGTTTTTTTTAGGGTTATGGTTATTTAAATCAAAAAAGTTTGCTGTTTTTTTGTTACTTTTTAAACCTGAAAGTTTTTTATGAATCTTATCAAACAAATGTAAATTATAGATAAAGTGTTAATTATACCAATATCATCTTTTTATCAAATTTATAGACAGACATTTTGATGTTATGCAAATGATAAATACTAAAATAAATCGAAAAATATTAATTGAAATCATTAATTAATTCAGCATCTTGTAGTGACAAGATCACACCTTTAAATAGAACTGAATCAATTATTCTTAAAGCATAAGTTCGTGATCTATTTTCTATTGGTTGCAATAAACCCTTATTTACTAATTTACCTACCTGATAGGTAATTTGTGATGCTTTTAAAGAAGGAAATATACTTTTTAAATCGCCTGTTTTTAAAGTTTCTTGGGCTATAACAAATAATAATATTTTCATCTGTATATCGGATTCAATTATTCCCATTCTTCCTACATACTCTAAAGCTGGATTAAGTATTTTTTTGCTGAGATAGTCTGGATTCATTAATTTATCTAGTTTTTTTAATTCACCAAGGATTCCGGATAACACATAAAAACACCACTTTTCTAAAGATTCTGGCGTCCCTTTATCTGCTTCTGATAACATTGTATAGTAAGATTCTCTATTATTACAAAATACAGCTGTAGGATTTAGTACACGCCCACTTACTTTTACATTAAATCCGTATTTAACTAGTAGAGCATAGGTTAACAGTCTTACTGTTCTACCATTACCATTTGAGAATGGGTGTATCCAGCCAAAACGGTGATGTGCTAATGCAATTTTCATTAAATCATATTTAGGTTTATCAACTTGATTGATAAAAGTGATAAGTTCACTCATATATGATGATATATGGATATGATCAGGTGGAAGATGAAGAGACCCACTAATTTTAATACCATGTTTTCTATAGGCACCAGGCGTTTTATCACCTTCAATATGTAAATCATGTACCGTTAATTGATGAAGTTCTTTTATAAAATGTTCAGATAGGTATTCACCTGTTTGAAAATGATCATCAATAAATTTAAGAGCATTTTCAATATTCACAATTTCTTTTAATTGTTCTGTAAGCGTATTATTAGTCAGTTTACTATCAACATAATCATCTAATGTTGTATGATTTCCTTCAATTCTAGCAGAACCTAAACTTTCTAATACATGAAATATGTGTTTAATCTGGTTGAAAATTAGTGGATTTACATTAGTTTCAAATTTAGAGTGCCTTAATAATTCAAGTTCATTTAAAACATCAACTAATTCTGAATCAAAAGACGGGTTAAGTAATCTTAAATTAAAATGAGTAAATTTTGCTGATTGTTTCATAAAATCTCCAATTATCTCAAATGCAATATTTAAGATAACTTAAATTTTTAAAAAAATAATTATATTAATCAATATATTATAAAAATTTAAAAATGTAATTATCTATAAAAATGAAAAAGCATTATCTCAAAAAATTTATAAATAACCTATGTAATACTTAATAAAAATATCATAATTGTTTAACTATTTTTATGGAATTGCTATATTTTTTCCCTATTAAAATAGATTTTTATGAAAAGTTATTGATAATACATACTATTTTTACTAAATCATTCATTCACACCTTTCAGTAATAAAATGATTATCATTACCTTGTATATTTTTGATAAGTTTATTACGCTTGCACTCCCATTCAGTAACGGGATGGGTTTTATCCCATGCTATCATAAGCTGCTTATCTTGTTTGGATAGATTTATATTGTATTTTTCAGACATATAAAAGTAGGTACGCGCAATTATCCCTTTAATCTCATCGCGTGGTTGGAATTTGCGATCTTTAAAATCTACCGCAGCTTTACATTGGCCATACTGGTTGAACACTTGTGTAAATTCTGAATAACGGTAATTGGAACGATCCCCATTAACTTCACCAACAGCTGGTTGTAAGTTGTGCATATCCCCTTCCATACGGTTATATGTGACATCCTTTTTGCACTCCTTACGCCCACCATCTTGCCAGCACTTTAAATGGCGCCCGAAATTTTCGGCTGGCATAACATGTTCCCACTCAATACGTTCAGCTCTAGTTTGATTCTTACGCGCTATGTAACCACAGCTTTTGGTATCTACTACCCCTTTTTTACCTTGCCATGAGAACTGACAGCCACAATAAAACTCCTTCTGCTCTGGGTTCTCTTTATAGATTTTAGTAAGCTGAGTTTTGGCAGTATTGAAATTCTGCTTACTTATCGCTTTTTCTTGGTTAATAAATGTAGGTTTTTCGGGTTTAAATGTGCCATCAACATAATTTAAACGACATGTTTTAGATGCAGATATGCATGTATTACCGCAAGGGATCCCTTTTTTACAGTTCTTGGCACTTACAGAAAAGGGGAGGCAGAGTAGAATTACTAAAAATATTTTCACCATAATAATTATCCATAATAAACATCTGGTTAGTTAAAAAATGGCTATTGTAAAATATTTTTATTAGTAAATGTATATAAAACTAGATCTTAATATTCTTAACTATTTTACTTTTATAACGCGTAATCTCTAACAATCAACCTGCTATAAGAGACTGTGAAATTATTTAATTCAATTATCTTATTGCGTTTTTATGTGCTTGAATAATCTTTTAAACCATTTAAAAATTCGAACCACTTATAAACCAATAGTGATCCTTATAGCGAATTTAAGTTGATATCTAAGATGAATGGTGTAGTTAACTGTTTAGTGTGGTAATGGTTTTCACATAGATAGGTTATCAATATAGATTATTAATGATGTTGGCGGAGAGGTTAATTGGTTAACCATCTCTCCCAACTCTCTTTTACAGCTTCCCGCTCTTGTCTGAAACAGTCACAATTTACTTCGCAAGGTATGTTTTGTAGTGCAAGGCGGTGGATCTCGTTACGCATAGCAATGTAGATTTGGGTCAGTGTAGCGGCTTCGCTTGGTTGCATGATCTGCTGTTTGGCTGCCATCTCTAAAATGCGGACATTATCAGTCCAGCGAGTCATTATTGGGTTTTTATCGGCATAGTTTAGAACAAGATATTGTGAGAGGAATTCGATATCACCAATGCCTCCGGCACCACTTTTTAGGTTGAAGAGATCTGCACTGCTATTGTCTAAGTGGGTGCGCATCTTTTCACGCATCTCACGTACCTCGTTTTTGAGCGTTTGTTCACTTCGTGGTTGGCAGAGTACTTGCTGCCGAATAGTATTAAATTGTTGCACCAGTGTTTTATCGCCATATACCACCCGTGCTCTGACTAGCGCTTGATGTTCCCACGTCCACGCCTCTAGGTGCTGATAGTTAGCAAATGCCTCTAAGCTACAGGCGAGTAAGCCTGCATCACCTTGAGGTCTTAAGCGGAGATCCACCTCATAGAGGATGCCAAAGCTGGTACGGACGCTAAAGAGGTGAATAATTCGCTGTACTAGTCGCAGGTAGAATTGGCGGCTATCAATCACTTTGTCGCCATCGGTAATACTATTTTCTGGGCAGTTATGTAGGAAGACTAGATCGAGATCCGATCCATAACCAAGCTCCCATCCACCTAACTTGCCATAGGCAATTACAATTAAGCCTATCTCGCCATCAAGTAGATAGTTGGGTTTACCATAACGTGCAGTTATCTGTCTCCAAGCCATTTTAACCACAAAATCGATAAGTGCCTCAGCAACATAAGTGAGGTGATCACTCACTTGCATTGTCGTTAATAGTTGCCCCACATCAGCGGCTGCTATGTGTAAAAGTTGCATCTGTTTAAATTGGCGTAGTGCCTCAAGTTGCTGCTCCTCATCACTGCTCTCTATGCGTAGTAGATATTGATAAAGTTCACTTTTATACTCATCTGGCGCAGGAATATGGCTTAGGGTGTTGGTATCAATTAACTCATCTAGTAGGAGTGGATAGTGTGCTAGCTGCGTACTTATCATAGGCGAAGTGGCGCAGAGTTTGATAAGTTGTAATAGTGCTGCGGGGTATTCGAGTAGCAGCTCTAAATAGGTGGTACGACTTACAATATTAGTTATTAGCGGTAGAATACGCGTTAAAATTGTGACAGCATTTGATCGATCGCAGATATTGGCTAGCAGGCGCGGCATGAGCTGATCGAGGATCTCCCGCCCACGTACACCGATGGTACGTTTACTAATATCAAGACGGAACTGCTTAAGCTGACCTGCAATCTCTACCGCATCATCATAACCAATTTTAGGTAGCAGTGTTGCCACTTCATCAGACGAGAGATCTGCTGACCAGAGTTCATTGAAGCGATCATCATAGCTCTCTGCTTCTGCTTCAACATCCCCAATGAGATTGTTAAATATGTGGCGATTTTGCTGTAGACGTTTTGCCAGATCTTGATCAAAATCACCCCATGTTACAAAACCCATACCATCAGCAACTCTTGCGCGATCGAGATCATTTTCAGGCAAGGTTTGAGTCTGTTCATCATGGATCGCCTGTATGAGATTTTCGGTGCGGCGCAGAAAGAGGTAATTCTCCCTCAACTGTTCAATTTCAGCTGTTGGTAGGAGCGACTCCTCTTCTATAACAGATAGCGCGGTTAAGAGTGAACGGGTCTGTAAGGCGGTAAGGCGTCCTCCCCGAATAAGCTGGATGACCTGAACAATAAACTCAATTTCACGGATTCCACCAGCACCTAACTTAATGTTATTGTTCAGCTCGCGGCGGCGTACCTCACGCTCAATCATCCCTTTCATATTTCGCAACGACTGTAGTACGCTAAAATCGATATAGCGGCGGTAGATAAACGGTTTTAACATCTGGTAGAGCGCCTTTGCATAGTGATGATCACCTAATACTTTTGCTTTTACCATGGCATAGCGTTCCCAATCGCGACCCTGCTCTTGATAGTAATCCTCCATCGCGGAGAAACTTAGCGCAAGTGGTCCACCCTCCCCTAGCGGGCGCAGACGCATATCAACGCGGTAGACGAGACCATCTTCAGTAATCTGATCCATCATTTTGATGATTCGCTGCCCTAGGCGGGTGAAAAAGGTGCCGTTATCTAAAACGCGCCGTCCACCTTGCGTTTCACCCTGTTCTGGGTAGGTAAATATAAGGTCAATATCTGATGAGAAGTTAAGCTCGCCCCCGCCCAATTTCCCCATACCTAAAATAAGCAACGGTTGCGGTTTACCCTCTTCATCACAGGGTGTTCCCCACTCTTGGCAACTCTGTTTGTATAATATATCGCGCACTTTAAGGAGTAACAGCTCGGCTAGCGCTGATAACTGTGTCAGCGTTTCGGTCGTGGTGCTACTGTTAGTTAACTGTGACCATGCTATGCGCATTAATATTAAACGACGAAACTGCCTGATCACTTTCATTATTTCATCATCTGTCGTTATCAACTTTTCATCTAACCACTGCTGATAAAACTGCTCTTCACCGGCTTTCGGGGGATTTTGGATAAAATCGGGTAGCCATGTTGGAAAGCGATAAAATGAGTCAAGCAGAAAATCACTTTTAGCAATAATATCGGCAGTAAGATTAAGATCAATCGAATCACAGTTGGTTAAGGTTGCAAGTACCTTCTCTTTTTGTTTTGCCAATAGTGAGCTAGCTTGATTCAACTCAGACATCCCGCATCCTCTTTTTATAGATCTTTATTTATATAACTATTATTTAAAGAGCTGTTATATAAAGAATTGTTATTTATAGATGCGCCATTAAGCGCAATTTTAACGGCGTAGATAGCGCGGCTAACTCAGTTGCGGTGGTTACGGCTGATAAATCTATCGCTTTCAATATTTGAATAATTAATAACTTATCATCATCGTTTAAATGGGTTACTAAGCTTTGAATTCGCTGTGCTACTTTGATGAATGTCTCTACATAATTGGAGAGATCATTATGCATTAAAGCAGACTCCTCATTATGCTGCCAATATTGGAGTAACTCAGATAGCTTAACTTTTAATGATTGATGTTCAGTTAAGGGAACGCTTTCTACCATTTTTTGAGACGGCAATTTTTGGGACGGTAATTTTTGGGATTTTGCTTGTAATAACAGATAGCCCCTTGCTGCTTTACTTTGTGAAAATAGGCGAAGATGAAAACGGCAGAGTTGCAGGGCAAAATCGATCAGATCGCCTTTACTGCCATATTTAAGCTCAAGTTCTAGCTCTTGGATAGTGCACGCTTCGCTATCTGTTTTGATCTTACCTTGATCAAGCGCAACCTCAATTTGGCTATCTGCAATGTTAACTAACCAAGTTTGACGACTAAAATCGGTCTGGAAAAGAGGAATTATCGACTGCTGTAGCTGCTTAAGATCGCAATTAGCTGGGAGTGCGTTAGGCGGTAGCTGGCTCAGATCGGGATTTTTATTTGGGAGATCACCATTAAATTCAGCACGTTCATGAAGCCCTGCAACCATGGTACCTTTACGTTTTAAGGTGATCTCATAATGTTCGTTCTGCTTATACTCTGTTTTACGTACCCGTAAGCCATAACCGTGATCTCTCAGATAGTTATCAGCGGTATCATAATAGGTATTGGTGAGGATTAGGTGATTTGGGGTGGCATATTGCATTAAAAATTGAGTTAATGGGGCAATATCAGCACTATTAATGGCAAATTTTAACTCTATCTCTTGACTCATAATCTACTTTTTTCATCTGGAATATGGCAATTATCATATACCGATTTATTCCAGATGAGTAATAGATTTTTGTAGCATAGATTTTGTAACATAGAATTTTGTAACTATGTGAAGCTAATTTTATGAATATTATTTAACAATACGGAATGGATTCTTCGGTTCTGTTTTAGGCGCTTCTTGATATTGTTGTTCGTCATATTGTGGTTCGGGTTCAAATCCTATGCCCGCGTTGTTCTCTCTCGCATAAATTGCCACAATCGCTGCCATTGGTACCACAATATGTTGCGGAACGCCGCCAAAACGGGCATTAAACTCTATCCGGTCGTTATTTGCTAAATATTGCCCAACTGAGTGAGGTGCAATATTTAAAACAATCTGGTTATTTTGAATAAACTCATTTGGCACCATAACGCCGTATACCGCAGTATTAACCAAAATATAGGGGGTTAACTTATTATCAACGATCCAATCATAAAATGCTTTAAAGAGATAAGGGCGGCGGGGTGTCATCTGGTTAATAGTCATAATAGTTAACTAACCTCTTGTTTATCAATCTGTGTATTGCTTTAGCATGATATTTTTATAACAGACTAAAACAGGTCATCAATGACCTGCTTTGTATCTATTATAAAAATTTTTTGTTTATAAGAACTTACTGTCTATAAGTACTTGCTGTCTATAAGTACTTAATGTCTATAAGAACTTTATTATCTATAAGTAGTTATTGCCAGCAGATATTCTATGCCTATTACGCTCTAATCTTTCTCTCATCTTCGGTTAATGAGCTAATAAAGGCAGGGCGTTCAAAAATATGCGCCATATAAGGTAGATAATGTTTATCGGCTACTTTCGGTAAGGTGATATCAAGCACTGGCAAGCGCCATAATAGTGGAGCAAAGTAGCAATCACTTAAGGTAAAATCGTCACTCATAAAGTAGGCTTTCTCTTTAAACATTACTGAAACAGCAACGAGATCGTCTAATAGATTTTTACGCGCTATTTTAGCCGCTTCTGATTCAGGATCAGCCAAAATAGTTTCGCAAGCACTGTACCACTCTTTTTTCATACGATACATGGTTAAGCGGGAGTTAGCGCGCATGATTGGGTAGACAGGCATTAAAGGTGGGTGAGGGAAACGTTCATCAAGATATTCGAGAGCAATATGCGGTTCATAGAGGGTCAAATCGCGGTCAATTAAGGTTGGAATAGTTCCGTATGGGTTAAGATCTAATAACTCTTGGGGAAGATTTTCGGCATCAACAAATTCAATTTCTGCCGTGACCCCTTTCTCAGCTAATACAAAACGGATCTGATGACCATAAATATCTGTGGTGTTACAAAATAATGTCATCACAGAACGCTTATTAACAGCTACAACCATTTTAGCTCCAAGTACACAAATTAATAATAGATTGAGTATTTCCCTATTTTAGCAAATTGCACTACAAATTTGTTAAAAAATTAAGTTTTCTTAACATTTTTATCCTAACCGTTTAATCATCTAAAATTTTTATTATCAGGAGTGTTAAAGTATCTTATTGATATTACTCAATTTAAAAATGGTATTTACATCTTATAAGATGAGCGTTGAAGAAATAAGATTTTACCTAACTTTCACTTACACTCTATCAACTCCAATCTTGCTACTTATGAGCTTTAAAAGATAGATAATAAGTTTTAACTCTTTTTATGCAAATTTGTTTTAGGGTTAATGACCATTTCAATCAATTTTAGGTGAATTTGATAACAGAGATAAAGCATATATTTTTATGTTGTTACTCTAATATGTTGTTACTCTAAAATGTAACAATTTTTGTGATCAAGAAAGAGGGGAGGTTTTTATAACCCTATAGGGAGTGAGATACTTATCATCGTGCAACTATTCTGTTTTATGTCACAACAAATATAAATAGTGAACATAAAAAAGGCACTCTGTTGGGAGTGCCTTGAAACAAACAGATAATATAACTTAACGTTTGCTGAACTGTGGACGACGACGCGCTTTGCGTAGACCCACTTTTTTACGTTCAACTTGACGTGCATCACGTGTAACAAAGCCAGCTTGACGAAGTGCTGAACGTAATGTTTCATCGTATTCCATTAATGCACGTGTAATACCGTGACGAATAGCTCCTGCTTGACCAGAGATACCGCCACCTTTTACAGTGATATAAAGATCGAATTTATCAACCATTTCAACTAACTCTAATGGTTGCATAACGACCATACGAGCTGTATCACGACCAAAATATTGTTCTAGTGAACGTTTGTTAATAACAATGTTGCCACTACCCGGTTTAATAAATACACGAGCAGCTGAGCTTTTGCGGCGACCTGTACCGTAATATTGATTCATCTTGTATCCCCTTAAATATCTAATACTTGCGGTTGTTGTGCCGCATGATTATGCTCATTGCCTGCGTAAACTTTTAGTTTACGATACATTGCACGACCAAGAGGACCTTTAGGTAACATACCTTTTACGGCAATTTCAATTACCTGTTCAGGATGGCGTTCAATCATCTCTTTGAAAGATGCTTCTTTTAATCCGCCGATGTAACCAGTATGACGATAATAGATTTTATCGGTACGTTTTTTACCTGTTACAGCCACTTTTTCGGCGTTGATAACGATGATGTAATCACCTGTATCAACGTGAGGTGTATATTCTGCTTTATGTTTACCACGTAAACGACTAGCGATCTCAGTAGCTAAACGACCTAACGTTTTACCTGCTGCATCGACAATATACCAGTCGCGTTTAACTGTTTCTGGTTTTGCTGAAAAAGTACTCATTTATAATTTTTCCAAATTTTAAATTAATCTCACGTTAATAAATCAATTTTTAGTTAACCACGTAATCTTTAAAATTAAAGATCTGCTAATTAAATAATATTTTGATTTATTGACACTTTTGCCGGTTTTTCATTAATTAAGCAACCCCTTCGAGTCACACCATTAATTTTTAACAGACATAAATAGTGTTGGGAAAACACTATCGTAACGTGGGTGGCGATATTATACAGAAAAAAGATAAAAAAACTATATCGGTTTTAAAAAAATCAGCTTAAAAAAGACGCTGTTTTTAAATAGAAAAACCGTTTTACTTAGTCTGTTTAATATTAAAGTTAAATAGAAGTTAAAAATCGGTAACACAGGCATTGGCTGATGTATAATTACCCGCCGTAAGTGACCCATTATATAACGAAACAAAATAGTGCCAACCATTGCTATTAGTATCTGATGTCCAGACACCTGGATTAGAGGTAAAATCAGTTTCAGTGTAAAAGAGCGGCATACCTGTGCCACTTCCTAATGCTCCCCATTCTGCTAATAGCCCACCACCTATTTTACGGCGAAAGAAGTTAGGTTGCGACGGGGCGCCCATTGACCAACCGGCACCATTACTATTGGTATATTCAAGAATTGTTGGGCTACGATAGTTTTCACCAAATGTCTGTTTACAATAGTTGGGCAAAAATCCCTGCCCTGTTTGCCCGCCAATAAACCACTGATTGATTCTAAAGCGATAGATAGGTGTCGAGCCAGATTTGATAACAAATGTTGTTGGTACCGCGCTATTCGCTTCGGCAACTGTTGCACCACTCCTTGGTCCGGTTAACATAACTTTTACCTGTTTACTATTTAGGGTCGATATCGCTAAATCTATTCCTGAGTTATTTGGCGATTTTTCATAACTGATTGTGCTTGCATCAGCATTCATAAAGCTTAGGTTAAAAAAGAGTCCATAAGCGCCCATGGTTGGGAAGATATTAGCTAGATTGGTAATATCCCTTACGATAAATCCTTTCGGTGCTAGCCACTCTTTTGTATCAAAACCGATACTGAGATCAATAGTTCCATTTACCTTATATTGATAGTAGTAGTTATTACCTGGTTGCGCATAGCAAGCGGTTGGTTCACCCGCCGATATTTTAGATCGCACGTAGTAGGTGACAGTAGAAGGAGGGTATTTTACGGTTGTTGGTACACCATATTTACTCTTTAAGCTGCTCTCTGTATTGGTTAAGGTGATTTTGTAAAAGGGGATACAGGGATCTAAGATACCATTACGATTACCTTTTGCATCATCATTATCGGTCACTTTTACCGTCAATCTACCGGTCGCGACAAAGTCACTATCACCGTTGTCATCCATAATAAAGTCTGATGTTACTAAACTACTTAAGTCGACATAGTCGGCATTTTCTGGAATTAACATCGAAATATCGGCTAATGACTGACCAAAGTTAGGGAGTTCAAAAGGGTTACTTGCACTAGTTGGATTATTATCAGGCGTCAAAACTGTTCCGTCCGAAAATTTTATAAGTAGCAGCCCCGATAAATCGGTCACTTTGGTTGCGCCATCATCAAAAGTAAAATAGGGTGCAGTTCCGGTTATAATCCCTTGTGTTTGAACTGATGTGTAAGCTGCATGCGCAAGATTAATAGTTGAAAAAATCATCATAACTATTAAATTAATCTTACAGATGCAACGCATCAAAAAAGATATCGCGTTAAACCGATTACATAATATAAGAGTTATACTTTTTAATAGATTATTTAACTTTGCAAATTTAAAAATCATAATCAGATATCTTTTCCATAACTGAGGTTTATTAATTGCTAACGCTTTGCTTTTTTTACCAGCAATATAAAGATCAAACAGTAAGAGATCATAAAACTGATCTCTATTAACAAAATAGTTATTATATATCAAGCAACTAGAAAGTGCCTTGTTAATATCAACAGCAACTACGACTTTTTAAAGTTGCACATTAACTATTTAACACAGATATACTGTGGAAAAGTCTGTGTTATGTTGTAATACTCAACTCGCCCTTGGTAAAAATTGACGGTAAATTGCGAGTTATCATCTACCTTGTCAGACGTCCAATAGGTTTGGTAGTTAAAATCGGTCTGGTAATTAGTTGTCCAGATAAATTGCCCCCACTCACCTAATAAACCTCCACCAATCCTACGTTGATAGTTAGTGCCTTGACCCGCTAACCCTCCACTCCATCCCGAGCCATTTGCATTAGTTAACTCTACAATCCGCACATTATGGTAGTTGCTGCCAAATGCACTGCTACACTTATTGTTGTCATAACCATTAGTATTCGCCGGCCCCATAATGAACCACTTATCTATTTTAAAAGTATAGATCGGCGTAAACCCTGATCTTATCGTAAATGTGGTAGGTACTGCGGTATCGGCTGTGGCAGGATCGGCACCCTTTCTTGGACCGGTTAACATCACTTTGACACTATTGCTATTAATATTTGTAATTGTCAAATCAAGGCCAGAGCTGCTCGGCTCTTTGGAATAGGTAACCGCCCCTTCTGGGTTTGAGATAGTGAGTTGAAAGTTAACGCCTGCAGTACCCGTCGTTGGGAAGTTGGCACTTGGATTGCAGACATCTTGCAA
The DNA here is from genome assembly GCA_029433365.1 of Orbaceae bacterium ESL0721. Classification (GTDB taxonomy): domain Bacteria; phylum Pseudomonadota; class Gammaproteobacteria; order Enterobacterales; family Orbaceae; genus Gilliamella. The sequence goes on along the minus strand of JAQTHZ010000002.1, from coordinate 476,402 downwards.
ACGGAATCCAAGTTGGTTACTCCACTCTGATGCAGGTCCATCGACATTATAAGATCCATTAGGGAAGCTACCACTATAGGCTAAATTTGGCAGTGCATAGGTGGCTATTGCGTTACCTTTTTTCGGTTTGATATAGAAAGATTCACTCTGTGCTGCATACTGCGTACTTTGCGGATCACCATATGCAGAGCTTAATTTACTGGCACTACTGCTTAATGTGACTTTATATGGCGCTTTGCAGCTATCTAATATAGCGTACCGATCTTTAATTGACTCCCCTTTAGTATCAGTAACGTTGAGATTCAATGTGCCGATAGTGTTAAATTCACTATCACCATCATCGTCGTACAGATAGCTGTTTTGGTTTAAAATCGTGTTGATATCGATTGAATTATGCGCAAGTGGTAGTAACATCTCAACATCGGCTAAGGTCTGCCCTAGCTCTGGAAGTTCAATCGGATTATTTGCACTGGTGTAGTTATTCTCTTTAGTTAAAAGGGTACCATCTGATAGTTTAAGTGTTAATAACGGCGTTAAATCGGCTGCCTTTGTTATACCATTATCAAAGGAGACGTAAGGGGAATTACCTTGAATTGTTGCAGCTGTTAGGGCTGAAGAGATAGCCGCCTCTGAGGTTAGCGGTAATAAAACTATGGAAAATAAAAAGCAGTAGCGGCTAACAGCGTGCAAAATTACGGTTTTAGACATTAAATTTACGATTCTTATCCCTTGCATAACTCATCCTTTAGATCTCTATTTTTATTTTTTTAATGCGCTGAATTCTATCATTAAAAAATGGGTGGTTATAATATAAACGGACTTTTTTTTGTAAAGAAATGTAAATTTCCAGATCGTTTTCTCAGTTAGACCAGTTGCTATAAGATTTTGTTTTAGGGTTTTGTTTTAGGGTTAAGGTTTTGTGTGAGAACGATTTATATAAGAACGATATGTAAGAACAATATATAAGAGATATATTAGAAATTATTAGGGTATTAGAAATTGCAAGGGGAGAGATCCCTCTGACGAGTGCGAGAAGAGATCAGTTATATATTATTTGAGATCTTCTCGCATATTATCTGTTAAGTTAACGGTTAGCGCCCTTCATAATTCGAGCTCTATTCAGTTGCCATTCACGATCTTTAATATCATTACGTTTATCAAACTCTTTTTTACCTTTAGCAACACCAATTTTTACCTTAACCCAAGCCCCTTTCCAGTAGAGTGAAAGTGCCACAACGGTATAACCTTCACGGTTGATCCGTCCAAATAGGGAGTTAAGTTCACGCTGGCTTAAAAGGAGTTTGCGTGAGCGGGTTGGATCGCAGACCACATGGGTAGAAGCGACATTAAGCGGGGTGATTGTGGCACCAAAAAGCCAAGCTTCACCATTTTTAAGCAGGACATAGCTATCACTAATATTTGCTTTACCTGCTCGCAGTGATTTAACTTCCCAACCTTGTAGGGAGAGCCCTGCCTCCATCTCCTCTTCAATAAAGTAGTCATGGCGAGCCCGTTTATTGAGAGCGATGGTTGCTGATCCTAGTTTATGTGATTTTTTCTTTGTCATAATATGCGTTATTGTGTTGTTACGTGCTACTATATGTCAACTTTTATCTTACTATCTTTTTTTATCTGACTATTTTACCTTATGGCACACGTTTTTTACGAAGTTACTGAACCCTACTCTGTAAGGCAGATGTTCGCATTAGTTAATGATGTTGAGCGTTACCCCGATTTTGTCCCTGATTGTATTGCAACTGGCGTTTTGAGTAAACAAGAAATTAATCAACAAAACAAGATGATAAAAGCATTTATAAAAGTTGAAAAGTTGGGATTCAAAAAATCATTTACCACATTAAATCAAATTGATGAACCAAACTCTATTGAAATGCAACTGATCGAAGGCCCTTTTAAACAGTTAACAGGTGCATGGCGTTTTACCGAACTCTCTCCAAATAGTTGCAAAATTAGTTTTACCCTCGATTTTGATTTCAAAAATAGACTTTTAGATATCGCCTTTACCCCCATTTTTAAAGAGATAATGAGTAATATGGTCAATGCTTTTTCGCGCCGTGCAAAGCAGATCTATCAATAGTTTTTGATTTAGATCTTTTAATATAAATGCTTTTAATATAGAGAGATTTTAATATAGAGCTTTAATATAGAGAGCTTTTAATATAGAAAGTTTTTATCGACTTAATTATCGACTCAATATGTGTAAAGTTAACCGTCAATAGGTGCCTTTTAGTATGATTACAGTTCAGATCGTTTATGCAAAACCCGATAAGCAGACTATTATTAATTATCAAGTTGAAGCTGGTAGTAATATCTTGCAAGCCATCTTAAAATCCAATATCTTAGCAGAGTGTCAAATAACACTAGATGATCACAAAGTAGGGATTTATGGCAACTTATGTGCATTAACTGATGAAGTAAAAGAGGGTGATCGTATTGAGATCTATCGCCCATTAATTAATGATCCTAAAGAGATAAGACGTAGAAGAGCGGCACTAAGGGATGGTAAAAGCGTAAAAACAGAGCAGTAGAGGAAACATGCATAACTCATCACTTGAAAAAATTGCAGCATTATGTAAAAAAAGGGCTATAAAATTGACACCACAGCGCAAGACGGTGTTAGAGATTATGCTATCGGCCAATCGTGCCATGAGCGCTTATGAACTGTTAGATCTGTTAAAGGTGAGTGAGCCACAAGCAAAGCCACCTACTATTTATCGCGCTTTAGAGTTCCTATTAGAACAAGGTTTTATCCATAAGGTCGAATCATCGAATAGCTATATTGCTTGTCCACATTTTCATAATCCTGACCATATTTTCATTCTATTTATCTGCAACCAGTGCCATAAAATTCTAGAAAAACACTCAATGCCGATTGAGCAAGATCTTAAGCAGTTGGCACTTGAGAGTGAATTTCAGATCAAGCACAGCGTGCATGAAATACATGGGCTTTGTAAACAGTGTCAATCTTAATTATCTTTTTATGGATCGTAAATATAGCTTGCGATACCGTAGGTCAAGTAGCATTTAAATATGCGGCTATTACTACCCACTATAAGTTAGGCAAAAAATATTGGTTACAGCTCTTTAAAAATGGCTGGTTATGGTGCGGTTTTACCGCCTATTTTATCGGATTCCTATTTTGGCTCGCTTTTCTAAGTAAAGTACCGTTATCGCAAGCTATTTTATTGGGATCTTTCAATATGATAGCGGTGATGATAGCGGGTAGAGTGCTATTTAAAGAGCATATTACCTTATTCCGTCTGATTGGTATTTTTACGATTATATCTGGTGTGATTTTGGTTGGGATAAGTGGTTAGATTATGAAAAAATTCTATATAATCGGATTCCTGCTGCTCCTCTTTTTTGATACTTTTGGTCAGACAAGTTTTAAATTAACCGCACTCTCTGCCGAACCTTTAGAGCTGAGTATCCATTGGATTATTCGTATTTTTAGCCACTACTGGGTCTATTTAGTGATGCTTGGTTATAGCGGAGCGTTTATTACTTGGATGATTTTACTAAAAAAAGCGCCAGTTGGACCTGCCTTTGCTGTTTCGCATCTGCAAGTAGTGACAGTTATGTTTGTCTCAGTCTTTGTATTTAATGAACAGATCACATTAACACGACTTCTTGGTGCGCTACTGATTATTATAGGAATTATCTTTCTAGCCCTTGCCGAGGAGAGGATTCATAAAAAGCGTTAAATGATTTTTTTAGATCTCTTTATCGCGATTTTTAAGCATCTCAATAATTGAGCGGTTGGCATCAGGGAACTCATCCGCATTAAGATCATTTTGATCAACCCAACGACTTGGTTGCCCCTCTTTGGCAAATGGAACTCCATCCCACTCTTCCACTAAATAGGCATAAATTATGATGTAACGATCGCCATCAGATGGATCTTTATAGCAGTGTTCAACTCTTTTTAAGAATTGACTTTGATGGATATGAATATCAACCTCTTCGGCAATTTCTCGTTGTAAAGTTTGGTAAGGGGTCTCGCCTGCTTCTATTTTGCCCCCAGGAAATTCCCAAAAACCAGCCAGATGTGATGCTTCGCCACGTTGAGTAATAAAAATTTTCCCCTCTTGTGAACGAATAATACCAACAGCAATTTCAATATGTTTTATCATCATCTTATCACTCTGTTAGGTTGCTTGACTTAGATAGATAGTATTAACTAACATCAGTAAAAAAACAGTTATCTATAATTATTCTAGATATAAACAGTTATTAAAAATAGTAATTAAAAACAGTTATTAAAAACAGTTATTAAAAAAAGCGTTATAGAGTAATGGACCCTATAACGTTTTTTTTAAAAGTTTTAAAAATTTATATAGTTCAAAATAGTTTTGAATGCTATTTAATTGCTCCATGGCAATGCTTATATTTTTTACCTGAGCCGCATGGGCATGGATCATTGCGCCCCACTTTTACCCTTGCACGCGGTGCAGAACGGTTACTCTCATCTGAACTACTTAGATTGATCCGCTGCATTTCAGCAAGTCTTTGCATCTCTGCTTGGCGCTTACGTTCTGCCTCTTCAACCTCTTCTTGGGAACGAATCTGTACACGACTTAGTATACCAATTACATCATATTTTAGCGCATCCAACATACGGGCAAACATGTTGAATGACTCCCGTTTATACTCCTGTTTTGGATCTTTCTGTGCATAACCACGCAGGTGGATACCTTGTCGCAGATAGTCCATCGCCGCAAGATGCTCTTTCCATAAGGTATCTAATGTTTGTAACATCGCACTCTTTTCGAAATTGCGGAACGCCTCAGAACCTACACTCGCCTCTTTAGCTTGGTAGCTCTCTTGTGCAATCTGTAATATGCGATCACGAAGGGTCTCTTCATGTAGGTTTTTCTCCTCATCTAACCATTTTGTAATTGGGAGATCTAAACCAAAGTCACTTTTAAGCACCTGCTCTAATCCCGGTACATCCCACATCTCCTCGATTGATTGCGGTGGAATATATTGCGCAATCAGATCGGTAAAGACATCGATACGGCAAGAGTCAATGGTCTCTTTAATATCGAAATTATCAAGGAGATCATTACGTTGACGGTAAATCGCTTTACGTTGATCATTAGCTACATCATCAAATTCAAGTAACTGTTTACGAATATCAAAGTTACGACTTTCAACCTTTTTCTGGGCGCCCGCTATCGCTTTAGTCACCCATGGGTGTTCGATAGCTTCATCCTCTTTCATACCGAGTTTACGCATCATATTACCGACACGATCTGAGGCAAAAATTCGCATTAATGGATCTTCTAAAGAGAGATAAAAACGTGACTGCCCCGGATCGCCTTGACGACCAGCTCGGCCGCGTAACTGGTTATCGATACGGCGTGATTCATGCCTTTCAGTACCTAAAATATAGAGTCCGCCTAAAGCAACCACTTCATCATGCTGTTTTTGCCACTGCTGCTTAATCTGATCAATCTCTTCTGGGGTTGGATTTTCAAGTTTAGCAATTTTACTTTGCCAGTTACCACCTAACATAATATCGGTACCACGACCCGCCATATTGGTAGCAATTGTAACTGCCCCTTTACAACCTGCATCGGCAATAATCTCTGCCTCATGGGCATGGAACTTAGCATTTAATACATTATGTTTAATAGCTGCTTTATCAAATGCGCGTGAGACTAATTCAGATTTTTCAATTGACGCCGTCCCAACTAATACTGGCTGTCCCCGTTTAACGCACTCTTTAACATCAGCAACAATGGCGTTAATCTTCTCTTTTTCGGTCATATAGACCAGATCAGGATTATCTTTACGTACCATCGGGCGGTTGGTTGGTATAACAATGGTATCTAACTTATAAATTTGATTAAATTCAAATGCTTCTGTATCAGCAGTACCGGTCATACCTGCCAGTTTTTCATAGAGACGGAAATAGTTTTGGAAGGTAATAGAGGCGAGTGTTTGGTTCTCGTTTTGAATTGTGACATGCTCTTTTGCTTCAACAGCTTGGTGTAGCCCGTCCGACCAGCGGCGCCCTTCCATTGTTCGCCCAGTATGTTCATCAACAATAATCACTTCATCATCTTTAACAATATAATCAACATCACGATGGAAAAGGTGGTGAGCACGGAGTGCCGCGTTAATATGGTGCATAAAGACAATATTACTTGGTGCGTAGAGTGACTCATTACTCTGCATTATACCTTGGTCGATAAGCAGTTTTTCAACTTTGATTAAACCACGTTCGGTTAAGTTGACCTGTTTGGATTTCTCATCGATTGAGAAGTCACCGGTACCTTCGAACTGTTCAGAGTCCTCTTTATCTTGGCGTTCAAGATAGGGGATGATCTTATCAATACGAACATATCGATCTGAACTATCTTCAGCAGGTCCGGAGATAATTAATGGCGTACGTGCTTCATCAATTAAAATTGAGTCGACCTCATCAACTAATGCGTAGTAGAGTGGGCGCTGTACCCGTGATGCTTTATCAAACACCATATTGTCACGCAGATAGTCAAAACCATACTCGTTATTGGTACCATAGGTAATATCAGCATTATAGGCCTCCCGCTTCATAGCAGGATCCATATTAGGTAAATTAATACCGACAGTTAAACCTAAAAATTCAAATAGTGGGCGATTATTTTCAGCATCACGCTTTGCAAGATAGTCATTAACAGTAACCACATGCACACCATGTCCCGTTAACCCATTTAGGTAAGCTGGCAAACTGGCAGTTAATGTTTTACCTTCACCAGTGCGCATCTCGGCGATACAGCGCTCATTTAAGACCATGCCACCAATTAACTGTACATCGAAATGGCGCATACCAAAAACACGCTTACTCGCTTCACGCACTACGGCAAATGCCTCTTCTAAAATCTCATCTAATGTTGCACCTGATGCTAATCTCTCTTTAAATTCAGCTGTCTTTGCTTTTAGCTTTTCATCAGTTAGTGCTTCCATGGCGGGTTCTAACGCATTAATTCTCTCAACGCGTTTACGCATCTGTTTCAATACACGGTCATTACGGCTACCAAAAACTTTGGTTAATAAATTTAATAACATAATTATCTTTCTCTTATTGTTCTATTTTACATCTTTGGTCACTATTATTGCCAATTGAGGTGCTATCTCTACTTTTCAACACCACTTAAGCCCTTTTAAATTTACAGTTTCTTCACCTTAAAAAGTAACTACTATAAATATTAAAATTGACGCTTAAACAGGGATATAAAAATAGCGTATATTGTCTAAATAAAGTGAACAGTATAAATTTTTTATATCGATTTTATAGGTTTTTTAAGCCTAAAGCATGAGGACCGGCTCGAATGCCATGATTGGGTAAGAGTATTCTTGAATTTGATGCAATATAGCGATAAGAGGAAGAGCAAGCCGTTGAAGTTGTGGCATGTTTTTCGCTAATTTTAATTTGCGGTGTCTGTTTTTTCTGTACTAGGGATGAAATAGTGACCGTTTTTGTCTGTTCTGAGTGAGGCGTTATCTGGACTAAGACGGATGCTTGCCCAGATAGACTAAAACCAGCAGCAATCACACCCAATAAAAGGTGTGATAACGCAGTTTTAATCGCCGATTTAACAATCAGCTGATTACGTAGCTGTTGCCAGAGATAGATCACTTTCATAACTGGCTATGTTACCATTTTTAATAATCATGAAAAAGAGATTATTCACAATTCTCATGGTGTAGCACAAGCATAACGGTACTGATCAGCCCCTAATTTAGTTTAACTGGTTATTGCAGATAGTGCAGCATGAGCAGAAAGTGATAAAGATAAGGTAAATAGCGTTATCGATCGTAGAAAAGAGAAGAGTGAATAGAGAGAAGCTAAGGATAATAATTGTTAACAAAGATTTTTATCAATAAAAAACGCCATTAAGTGATTAACCTATGGCGTTTTTTATTGATTATTAATTTATTGAATATTAATTTATTAAATAATAATTTAACTTATCAATCTTCTTTATAGATGAGTAATGATCTCTTCTTGCGGTAGTCGTGATTTTGGACGTTTCGCATTTGAATCATTTTCAGCGCGATAACCTAAAGTTGCAACGAGAACACTTTTATATCCTTTAAGTCCTAAAATTTCGTCCATCTTTTGATTATCAAAGCCTTCAATTGCAGTAGAGTCAATACCCATACCCGCTGCGGCAAAAAGTAGATTACCTAATGCAATATAGACCTGTCGGCACTTCCATTCAAACTGATCTTTAGGGGTTGGACTTTTAACGCTGACAAAGTAGTGTAATGCATCACTCTGCCCTTTTTTATCTTCGGCTGTTCTAAAACGTCCATCTTTATCTTCTTGATCAACAAGGTGCTTTAAATAAGCTTCATCTAGATCATCACGAACACACATTATCACTGTATGTGAGGAGTCCTCTACGCGAGGAAAGTTAAAATCCATTATGGCAGGTAAAATCTTCGCACGCCCCTCATCTGTACCGACAACGACAAAATGCCAAGGTTGTGAATTAACCGATGATGGGCTATTTTGTAAAATTGTGCAGAGCGCTTCAATCTGCTCTGCTGGAATTTTTTTACTTTTATCGTAATGTTTAGTGGTGTATCGTTTTTTAGAGATTTCAACCATGTTCATAAACAGTCTCCTTAATTAAAAGTTATTTCACAACGCAAAATATAACATCTATTTAAATGAGTGTCTCAATTTTGTTAAATAGATCAGGTTGCTTTTAAAAAAGTTATACAGGTCAACAATGTTTTAGGGTTTAATGTTTTAGGGTTGTGGTAAAAAGTAGTAACAGCGTTATTTTTTTGCTTTTATTGAGCCAAAATATCATTAAAAGATTGTAAAATCAGATGAATAAAAAATGCGTTAAGAAAAATAGTGTTTGACATCTTAAATCATATTTGATAAAAATAGACGCAATATTTTTTATGATAAAATTTCGTAAAAAAACAGTTAAAAACAATTTGTTGATATCTACGATCAGGACATTAATTTAGAAAATGTGTTTATTTAATCAATTATCTACTCTCACTCTCCTCCTCCTCGCATCACTTTGCGCGGATGGTTCGTTTGTGGAGAAAAGGTAGTCGATAAAAACTCAACAGATTAACAAAAAACCCGCGCTAATGTGCGGGTTTTTTTATGCAAATTAGCAGCAGTACCTCCCTTGAAAAACAGTTTGAAAAAACAGGTTAGTAAAACAGAAACGTAAATAGAGAAAAGGATAAACAATGAGCAAGCAAGTGATTATTTTTGATACCACTTTACGTGACGGCGAACAGGCGTTACAAGCCAGTTTGAGCGTAAAAGAGAAGTTGCAAATTGCATTAGCACTTGAACGTATGCAAGTTGATGTTATGGAGGTCGGCTTCCCAATCTCCTCTCCAGGGGATTTTGAGTCGGTGCAGACTATCGCAAAGACAATTAAAAATAGCCGTGTCTGTGCGCTTGCTCGTTGCCTTGATAGAGATATTGACGCTGCTGCCGAAGCGTTAAAAGTTGCTGATCAATTCCGTATTCACACCTTTTTAGCCACCTCAACCTTACATGTTCAAGATAAATTGCGTATGACATTTGATGATGTGATTGCACACGCAACGCATAGTATTAAACGGGCACGCAACTATACTGATGATGTTGAATTCTCTTGTGAAGATGCTGGGCGTACCCCAATCGATAATCTATGCCGCATTGTTGAAGCAGCCATTAGCGCAGGTGCAACAACGGTGAATATTCCAGATACAGTTGGTTACACCATTCCTTATGAGTTTGGTGGCATCATTAAAACATTATTTGAACGCGTCCCTAACATTGATAAAGCGATCATTTCTGTGCACTGTCATGATGATTTAGGTATGTCAGTTGCTAACTCAATTAGTGCTATTCAGCAGGGTGCAAGGCAGGTTGAAGGGGCGATGAATGGTTTAGGTGAACGTGCAGGTAACACCTCTTTAGAGGAGGTGATCATGGCAATTAAAGTGCGCCAAAAATTATTAGATGTCCACACCAACATTAACTACCAAGAGATCTACCGTACCAGTCAGATTGTTAGCCAAATCACCAATATGCCGGTTCCTGCTAATAAAGCAATTATTGGTAGTAATGCCTTTGCACACTCCTCTGGAATCCACCAAGATGGTGTCTTAAAAAATCGTGAAACTTATGAAATTATGACACCAGAATCAATAGGCTTAAATCAGATTCAACTAAATTTAACTTCACGTTCAGGGCGCGCTGCGGTAAAACACCGTTTAGAGGAGTTGGGGTATCGCGATAGTGACTATAATTTAGATGATATTTATGCCGCATTTTTGGCTTTAGCCGATAAAAAAGGGCAAGTTTTTGATTACGATTTAGAGGCGTTAATCTTTATTAATCAGCTAAAAGATGATGAAGAGCACTATTCGCTTGACTATTTTAATATTCAATCTGGTTCGACTGTAGTCTCTACTGCTTCAGTTAGTTTGACTATTGGTAATCAAAAATTCTCTGATGCGGCAACTGGTAATGGGCCTGTTGATGCTGTTTACCAAGCGATCAACCGTATCACAAAGCTACCCATTACCATTGTGAAATATCAGTTAGCGTCGAAAGGTCAAGGTGAAAATGCGTTAGGTCAAGTCGATATTGTCGCTGAATACAAAGGTCGTAGATTCCATGGTGTAGGACTTGCGACTGATATTGTCCACTCATCTGCCTTAGCACTAATTAATGTGCTTAACAATGTCTATCGCGCCGAAAAAGTGGCACAAGAGAAGCAGAAATTACATCACGAAACAGTAAAATAGCCAAAAATTGGGTTTAGTTATCACAGATTTTACGATTAAATAATCAAGTATAAACAGAAGGAAACCGTAGTTATGTCAAAGAGTTATCATATTGCAGTGCTACCGGGTGATGGCATTGGACCAGAGGTAATGCGACAAGCATACAAAGTGTTAGATAAAGTGCGACAAAAATATCAGTTAGCAATTACCACTAGTGAGTATGATGTAGGTGGTGCTGCGATTGATGTGCATGGCTGCCCTCTACCAGATGAGACATTAGAGGGGTGTGAAAAAGCGGATGCGATCCTTTTTGGCTCGGTTGGTGGACCTAAATGGAGTAATCTACCACCGGATCAACAGCCAGAACGTGGCGCTCTTTTACCACTTCGTAAACATTTTAAACTATTTGCTAATATGCGCCCTGCCCGCCTATATAAAGGTTTAGAGGATCTCTGTCCACTTCGTGCCGATATTGCTGCCCGTGGTTTTGATATTTTATGTATGCGTGAACTAACTGGTGGAATCTATTTTGGTCTCCCAAAAGGGCGTGAAGGGACAGGCGCGCAAGAGCGTGCATTTGATACCGAAGTGTATCACCGTTTTGAGATTGAGCGTATTGCAGTTATGGGATTTGAAGCAGCACGACTACGTAAAAAACGCGTGACTTCGGTTGATAAAGCCAATGTATTACAAACCTCTATCTTATGGCGCGAAGTGGTCAATGAGGTGGCTAAAAACTACCCTGATGTGACACTCGACCATATGTATATCGACAATGCCACTATGCAGTTAGTGAAAGATCCAGCCCAATTTGATGTGATCTTATGCTCTAATCTTTTTGGCGATATCCTCTCGGATGAGTGTGCAATGATAACTGGATCGATGGGGATGTTACCATCCGCAAGTTTAAATGAGCAGGGATTTGGTCTGTATGAACCAGCCGGCGGAAGCGCTCCTGATATTGCTGGTAAAAATATTGCCAACCCAGCGGCACAAATTCTCTCCCTCGCGCTGTTGATGCGTTATAGCTTAAAACGAGACGATATCGCAACCGATATTGAGAGTGCGGTAAATCGCGCACTTGAGCAGGGATATCGTACTATTGATTTAGCCCAAAAAGGTGAAGCAATCTCTACTGATGCTATGGGCGATGCGATCTGCAAATTAATTTAATAATAAGTTAATCATCATCTTAAAATGATGTATGAAGAATAGATAATAGAAAGGATCTTAGCAATGTCAACATCTCAATCTACAACGGATTCTTGCAATATGAAATCCAATGCAAATAACCCTAAAACATTGTACCAAAAACTGTATGATTCCCACGTCGTCTATGAAGCTGAAAATGAGACGCCTATCTTATATATTGATCGCCATCTAGTCCACGAAGTGACCTCACCCCAAGCTTTTGATGGTCTACGTAAGATGGGTCGCAAAGTGCGTCAACCAAGTAAAACCTTTGCAACCATGGATCATAACACCTCAACGAAAAGTAATGAGTTAAGTGCCTGTAGCGATATGGCGCGTATTCAGTTGACTGAACTACAGAAAAATGCCAAAGAGTTTGGCGTTGAACTGTATGACATTAATAGCCCACTGCGCGGTATTGTTCATGTTATCGGTCCCGAACAGGGGATGACTTTACCAGGTCAAACCATTGTCTGTGGCGACTCACATACTGCAACACATGGTGCTTTTGGGGCGCTAGCGTTTGGGATTGGTACCTCCGAAGTTGAGCATGTCCTTGCAACCCAGACATTGAAACAGGCGCGCGCCAAAACCATGAAAATCGAGGTCAAAGGTAAGGTTGCTAAGGGAATTACAGCTAAAGATATTATCCTTGCAATCATTGGTAAAACAACAAGCTCTGGCGGTACTGGTTATGTGATTGAGTTTTGTGGTGATGCGATCTGTGATCTATCAATGGAAGGGCGTATGACACTCTGTAATATGGCAATTGAGTTAGGTGCAAAAGCGGGAATTGTCGCCCCAGATGAGACCACATTTAACTATCTAAAAGGTCGTACCTATGCGCCCAAAGGCGACATGTTTGATAGAGCAGTTGCCTACTGGCAGACATTAAGAAGTGATGATGGCGCGATCTTTGATAAAGTTATCACTTTAGAAGCGAGTGAGATTGCGCCACAAGTGACTTGGGGAACCAATCCAGGTCAAGTAACTGCTATCGATCAAACTGTCCCAAATCCAACCCATTTTGATGATCCAATCGAAAAACAGTCAGCTGAAAGAGCCCTAAATTATATGGGATTATCAGCAGGTACTAAAATGACCGATATCAAGATCAACAAAGTATTTATCGGCTCTTGCACCAACTCAAGGATAGAAGATCTGCGCGCTGCAGCAGCAGTTGCCAAAGGTCGTAAAGTGGCAGAAGGGGTGCAAGCGTTAGTGGTTCCAGGTTCTGGCCCTGTTAAAGCACAAGCCGAAGCTGAAGGGTTAGATAAGATCTTTATCGAGGCAGGTTTTGAGTGGCGGTTACCCGGCTGTTCAATGTGCCTTGCCATGAATGATGATAAATTGGCACCACACGATCGCTGTGCGTCGACAAGTAATCGTAATTTTGAAGGGCGCCAAGGTCGCGATGCAAGAACCCATTTAGTGAGCCCTGCTATGGCTGCTGCTGCTGCTATAACTGGGCATTTTACTGATATTCGTAAGCCTTTTTAGGAGAGTTATAATGGCAAAATTTACACAACATACCGGTTTAGTCGCCCCTTTAGATGCTGCGAATGTCGATACCGATGCAATTATTCCCAAACAGTTTTTACAAAAAGTGACCCGTACCGGTTTTGGTATCCATGCGTTTCATGAGTGGCGTTTTTTAGATGATGCCGGTACCTTACCAAATCCTGACTTTGTGCTTAATAAGCCTCGCTATAAAGGGGCGACAATTTTAGTCACCCGTGAAAATTTTGGTTGTGGTTCATCGCGCGAACATGCGCCATGGGCGCTAGCTGATTATGGTTTTCAAGCCATTATCGGGTCATCTTTCGCCGATATTTTCTATAATAACGCCTTTAATAATCAACTACTATTGGTCAACTTATCTGAAGCGGAGATCGATGAACTATTTAAAATTATTGAAGCTAATGAAGGGATTCAATTTACGGTTGATCTTGAAAATGAGGTGGTTATTGCTGGTGATAAAACTTACAACTTTAAAGTGGATCCATTTAAACGCCACTGCCTTTTAAATGGATTAGATAATATTGGCTTAACCTTGCAGCATGAGGCAGCAATTAACGCCTATGAAGCAAAAATTCCAACATTTTTAGCATAAATATCCACTTTTTTTAGGTATCTTTTCTGGCAATAAAAGTTGCCTAAAAGATACTTTATAACAAAAATAGTCTGGTTCTGTTCTGAATCTACACATAGAACAAAACCAGATCTCACCAATAATATAAAATCCTATTTCAATAATATAGGTGACAGTTTGGTATTATGATTTGACTCTATTATCTTCAATTGCTATTTTTTTAGGTACTGCTCTTGGATCGATTTAAGACTTTTCATGGTATAGATTGTCTCACGACCTAATTTTGATTTTCGAAATAGATTGAGATCAACTAGCCCATTTAACATTTTTACTGCCGTATTATAAGAACATTCAAACCGTTGAGCGACATCTGTTGCAGTGAAATCTGTCATAATTTTACTATGTGCAATATTAAAAAGGATCTGCTGTTTTTCAGAGAGTTTTTCTAATAATCCTAACTCTTTAATATATTGATTAAAATTTTGGATATCTATTACTGCTTTGCTATAAATCTCCTTAAATTTATCTATACCACGTATTACAATTTTGCATTGATATTCAATGAAATAGGTTAAATCCATATCATCCATTTCAGTATGAACATAGGATTTACCATATTTAATAGCAGAATTTTTTAGGAGTGTACTAATCGCAATATATCTAAATGCTGCATACTGATTTTTAAACATAAACCAATAAAATAGCGCTCGAGCAACTCGACCATTACCATCTTTAAATGGGTGTTCATAACCAATACAGAAATGGAGCACCATAGCTTTTATAAGTGGATGAATATAGTTTTTATGATTGATATCATTATGATTTTGGTTTGCCCACTCTATAAGTGTTGTTAATTGTTGATTTAACTCCGCTATATTTGGTGGGGTATGAATAATATTATTATCATAATCTGCTATTACTACTTTATCTTTATCCTCTCTAAATTGCCCAGGAGAGTATTTTTCATCATCAATATTTGCAACGCCTACCTTATGTAACTTTTTAATAAAATCGATTGATAACGGTTTATCCCTATTTTTCCATGCAAAGGACATCATCTGAAAATTACCCACAATCATTTTTTCATCTAAAGTTCTCGGTGCATTCTTGTTTCTTAACATTCTTTTTGCATCTAAAGTGGTAGTGGCAGCTCCTTCAAGTTGACTACTACTTATCGATTCATCTTTAATAAGATCTTCTAATAGATATTTTATATAGAGATCCTCATCGATCTCTCGAAGTTTATATTGTAGTTCTGCTGTTGTCGTATTTCGTTCAGTTTCAAGAATGGCTTTTTGCATTGTTGGCGTTAAAACATAACTTAGCAATGTATCTTTATCTTTTTTATCTAACTTAAATAATGTTCTTCTTTTTCCAACTCTTATTAATTTAAGAACTTGCCATGCTACCGTTTTATTTAGATGTTTAGGAACATAGTATTGAAATTTATCAAAAGGGATATAATCCTCTTTTTTATCTATCTCCTGAGCAAATTCAAAATAGCCATTTAGCTTATCTCCCTCTTTATGAAGAATAAAATCTAAAATTTGATGAATGTCAGATGATTTCGTTTTTGGAGGCGGAGTAACTTTAAACATATCTCAATTTGACTCCTTTTTGAAAAAAAAGTTTCGTTTTTGCAATTTTCTATTTCAAAATTAGCATAAATTGAAATATAAAGCGAATTTCTGGCATTTTTATTTCAAAAATGGGGGGAATTGAAATAAGAGATTAAATAGTAGCGGTATAGAATTTTTTATATGATTTTATATCAAAAGCAGATAGACAAAATCTGTGTACACACTCTACCTATAACTTTTTGCGTTGGCTTGATGGGGGAATATGAAGGGATTCGCGGTATTTTGCGATAGTTCGTCTGGCAATGATTATGCCCTCTTTTTCTAGCATTGTCGCAATTTTGCTATCACTTAATGGTTTATGGCTGCTCTCTTTTGCGATATATTTTTTAATTAAGGCGCGTATAGCTGTTGATGATGCTTCGCTACCTGAATCGGTATTTATACGGCTTGAGAAGAAATATTTTAGCTCAAATAGCCCACGCGGAGAGTGAAGGTATTTTTGAGTTGTGACCCGTGAAATTGTTGACTCATGCATATTAATTGCAGTTGCGACATCTGAGAGGATCATCGGCTTCATATAGGCTTCACCGTATTCAAAAAAAGCTTGTTGGTGATCCACAATAAATTGACTCACTTTAAGTAATGTTTCATTGCGATTTTCAATGCTTTTAATGAACCAATTCGCCTGTTGTAAACTTGTTTTGATATAGTGGCTATCATCCTCATTTGCTGACTTTACCATATTCGCGTAGTGCTGATTAATACGCAGATTAGGTAATATCTCACTATTTAACCCTACCCGCCAAACTGTACCAACTTTTTTTACTAACAGATCAGGAGTGATATAGTCAGGCGCAGTTCTGTTAATTGATTCACCTGGGTAAGGTTGGAGATGCTGGATAAAGTTAATTGCAGTGGTCAACTCATTATCATTAAGATTTAATAACTTTTTTAGTGACTTAAAATCACGCGCTGCCAGTTGTTCTAAATGTGACTCAATGATCTGTTTTACCCCTTTTGGGGTATCCAAATATTGAATCTGAATCAAAAGAGACTCTTGTAAAGAGCGGGCTCCAACACCAATTGGATCAAAATGCCATATCCGTTTTAGTACAGCTTCGACTTCCTCTAATTCAATTTTGCTATTCCCCTGCTCTTCTAAAATCTCCAAAGTTGAGACGGTAAGATAGCCCCGTTCATCAATTGCGCGAATAATTGATATGGCTATAGCGCGATCAGTTTCACTAAATGGCGTGAGATCAAGTTGCCATTTTAAGTAATCATATAGCGTTTCATGAGTTTCACCTTGGTAACTAGGTAGTTCATCGTTTAGATAATCTGAGTAGGTTCCTGAGGGGGTGCCTGCGGTATAGATATCATCTAAGGTTACATCTAATGTTGTCTCGATTTCACGGCTATCCATCTGAGTACGGGTATCAATATTCTCTTCGTGCGCGTCCTGCTCAACAGTAACTTCGGTGTAGTTGTCGTCAAGTTCAAGAAGGGGATTATTTTCGAGAAGAGTTTGGATCTCTTGCTGTAGTTCTAAAGTTGAGAGTCGTAATAGTTTAATCGCCAGTTGCAACTGCGGCGTCATGGCTAACTGCTGTGTCGTTTTAAGTTGTAAACTGGTTTTTATCATGATGCTGCTTTTATTATAATAGTGCGCTGATTTGGGTTCTATTTAGCAAGCTACAATCTAAAATTTTGACCTAAATAGACTTTTTTAACCTGCTCATTCTCTAAAATAGCTTGAGGCGTACCTTCGGCAATTAGGTGCCCTTTATTCACAATATAAGCACGTTCACAAACATCTAATGTTTCACGCACATTATGATCTGTAATTAAGACACCAAGTCCTCTATCGCGAAGATGCTTAATAATATGTTTAATATCGATAACCGAGATGGGATCAACTCCAGCAAAAGGCTCATCTAATAAGATAAATTTAGGATTCGCTGCTAGCGCACGCGCAATCTCAACACGTCGCCTTTCACCACCAGAGAGTGATTGCCCTATGCTGTCGCGAATATGCATTATGTGAAACTCTTCTAGTAACTCTTCGGCGCGAATCTCTCTTTCATTACGATTGATATCACTGCGAGTCTCTAATATTGCCATAATATTATCAATAACCGATAACTTACGAAAAATTGACTCCTCTTGTGGTAGATAACCGATCCCTTTTTTGGCGCGTTCATCTAAAGGTAGAATAGTAATATCTTCATCGTCTAAATAGATTTTTCCGGCATTGGCAGTCACAATGCCAACAACCATATAAAAGGTGGTGGTTTTACCTGCACCATTAGGACCTAGTAAACCAATAATTTCGCCTGAATTTACCGTTAAACTGACATCTTCTACAACACGACGATGTTTATATGCTTTTGCCAAATTTTCTGCTTTTAAAATCGCCATGCGCCTAATTTGTCCTCTTAATTTGATTTGGTACGATCACTGTTTTCACCCGCTCTTTTTTACCCGGCTGCGCAAAAATTAGCTGTTTGTTCATATCGTAGGTGATAAGTGCACTATTTATATGGTTATCTTGCTGTACAATTTCAGCATTTCCAATAAGGGTAACAAAATTGGATTTCACATCATAAATAAGTTTATTTGAGTGACCAGTTATCACTCTATCTTTTTCAGGAATAGTTTGGGTAAATTTAATCGGCTTTCCATAAGCGGTTATTTTCTGTTTTGTACTATCTTGCATATCAGTTATCACAACTTTATCGGCTTTAATATTTAAACCGTCTTGCACAATCACCACATTACCACTAAAAGTAACACTATTTTTCTCAATATCGATCTGTTGATTATCAGCATCAATAGCGATCGGTTTTTTATTACTGCTTAGAGTAGGCTGAACAGATTGGGGTGTTGAATCTGGTGTGGTAACGCCTTTGGTTTCATTTGCAAAACATGCGAATGATAAAAATAGTAGAGAAAAAAGCGAGATCTGTTTTTTCGCACCCATATATTATTTAGCCTCTGTATTATAAAAAGTTTTTACGTTTTCAAGTATTTTTGCTGTTTTTGCATGAAGATCACCGAATAGTCCAACGCCTGTTGAGTAAAATCCTTCACCTTGAATGACCACTTTATCCTTTGATGTTACATTTTGTGTCGTTAAATCTACTTTTGCATTATCAGTTTTAACTTGTTGTAGTTGAGAATTTGGCACTAAATTAAACAGCTCTACATCATGATAAAGGTAGAGAAGTTTATCATGGGTTAACGTCGCCTGTTTTGCCTGAATATGCCATGTTGCTATCTGTTCATGATCGTAAAGAGTAAAATTGGGTGATTCAAATTCGGTACTGTCAGTTGTATCAAAATATTTTACGTTATTAGAGGTAATTTTGTAGAGCAGATTGCCTGATATATCATAAATATCAGTCGTCATATCATCACTTTGATAGATAGGTTGATCAGAGACCGTGGTTGTTGTGATACTCTCTTGTTTTTCATTTTCTGTATGGTAGTAGTAGATTGCAAGAGCAAGGATAATCAGCAGAATGCAACTCAGATTTTTTTTATTCATACAATTAATTCATGTTTAGGTAATGATGTTTTAGGGTTTTACTTTTTTATCGTTGTTATCTGCCGTTTATTACTGACATTGTTTGCCAACTATTCTATTAATTCTCTGCTTTTTTTATAAATTTTGTTATTTTTTAATAGTTATTATCTTTTAATAGCTCTGTAAATTGACTTTTTAGACTATTGTTAACCAGTTACTATCTGATAGAAAAAAGAATGAAATGCAAGTTGAGGAGGCAAATCATTTACAGTTTTGCATTATATACGTATTACTCACTAAAATACAGACTGCGCTATTTTGCTTTGTAAATTGAGGTCTATAAAAATACCATAAAAATGGTTAGATATAGATAGATCCGCTATTTCCACGAAGCTATTGCACATTTTTTAATAAAATAGATCTAAATTATTTAGGGTAATTTACATTACCCTATTTTAATAACACCATTAATTTATTTGATCTATCACTATTTATTCTATGTAAAATTTTCAGTTGTCACTCAGCTAAATAGAAACTAGGGTATGCGTTACTCATCACCATAACCAAGACTACGAAGTGCACGTTCATCATCAGCCCAACCGGCTTTCACTTTAACCCAAAGTTCTAAGTGAACTTTAGCATCAAAAAAAGCTTGCATATCTTTACGTGCTTCAATGCCGATCTGTTTAATCTTCTCGCCTTTATTGCCAATTACCATCTTCTTCTGCCCTTCCCTTTCAACTAAAATGAGCCCATTTATGCGAATGAGACCTGTTTTTTCATCTACTTTGAACTGTTCGATCTCAACAGTGACAGAGTAAGGAAGTTCATCGCCTAAAAAACGCATCAACTTTTCACGGATGATTTCAGAAGCCATAAATCGTTGCGAACGGTCTGTAATATACTCTTCAGGGAAGTGGTGTTCACCTGCCGGAATATAGTTTTTTACAATCTTTTTAATGATATCAACCCCTTCGCCAGTTTCAGCACTAACTGGGATCGCTTCAATAAAATGCACTTTTTTACTGATCTCT
Source organism: Orbaceae bacterium ESL0721 (assembly GCA_029433365.1). Taxonomy (GTDB): domain Bacteria; phylum Pseudomonadota; class Gammaproteobacteria; order Enterobacterales; family Orbaceae; genus Gilliamella. The sequence continues at coordinate 456,212 of JAQTHZ010000002.1, read as the reverse complement.
TCAATATGTGGTAGCAACAATGTTTTATCGGCAATATTGTCGATCTTATTGATGATTAGTAGGATTGGGCATTTACACTCTGCCAACTTATTTGCCACCATCTCATCATCATCATTCCAACGCGTCCCTTCAACCACAAAGAGTACTAACTCAACATCACCAATTGAGCTACTCGCTGCACGATTCATTAAACGGTTAATTGCACGTTTCTCTTCAATATGAAGACCAGGGGTATCGATATAGATGATCTGATCATCACCTTCAGTATCAATACCAATAATACGGTGGCGTGTGGTTTGCGCTTTGCGTGAGGTGATAGAGACTTTTTGACCTAATAGACGGTTGAGAAGTGTTGATTTACCCACATTTGGGCGTCCAACGATTGCGACAAAACCACAATGTTTTGTTGTCATGATTGATTACCTTTTAATAATTGATGGAGAGAGCGGTTTATCAATTGATAATATTAATTATTTATTAACCATTTATTAATCATTGATTTATAGAGTAATACCTAATTTCTCTAACGCTTTTTGCGCAGCCACTTGTTCAGCTTTGCGGCGGCTGAGCCCTCTTCCTATATACTCATTTTGATCATTTTCAAGTTTACACTGCACAACAAACTCTTGTTCGTGGTTATCACCTGTCACCTCAAGAATGAGGTAGAGCGGTCGCTCTTTATGTATACCTTGTAGATACTCTTGTAAACGTGTTTTGGCATCTTTCTGTTTTATGCCAGGTTTAATCTCATTTAAGCGAGTTTGATACCAAGTTAGGATTAGTTTGCGAACTGTTTCTACATCACTATCTAGGTAGATTGCGCCAATAATTGCCTCTACGGCATCGGCAATAATAGATTCACGCCGAAATCCGCCGCTTTTAAGTTCGCCTGAACCTAGAATTAACCAGTCACCTAAACCGAACGCTTTACCTATCACCGCTAATGTCTGCCCACACACTAGTGTAGATCGCATCTGGCTTAAATCGCCCTCATCAACATTAGGGAAACGGTGGAAAAGTTCATCGGCGATAACAAAACTGAGAATTGAGTCACCTAAAAATTCAAGACGTTCATTATGTACTTTACTGGCACTGCGGTGCGTTAAGGCATGCCTTAATAACGACTCATTTTGAAAATAATAACCTAATGCTTTTTGGATCACATTAGGTTCTCGATTTGACTGTTTTTTCATTTTATCAATATTATTTTTACTACATTGCATGATCTATTACGTCATACATTAATGAATACGACCAATTTGACTAAATCGGAAGCCGGTCGGCCACTCATCAGGCTGTTTATCAAAACTTAACCAGATGATCGATGCACGACCGATAAAGTTCTCTTCAGGAACAAAGCCAAAATAGCGGCTATCACCACTATTATCACGATTATCACCCATCATAAAATAGTTCCCTTCAGGGACTACCCATGTTGCTCTTGGTTGGTTAGTTTGATGATAAAAAGCGCTTGGATCTTCCAGTTTTTTAGGATTAAGTAAAATGGTGTGCTTCACTTTACCTAATGTCTCTTGTTTAATTTTTAAATTAAATGAACCAAGAATTGTGGGATCTGCTTGCTTCTGCTCATATTGTTTAACAGTATAGAAGTTTGGAGTATTTTGTAATTGATGATAAACCTCAACCCAATTACTCTCTTTTGCCATACTATAATCTAGATCAAGCGGCTCTTTTTGCTGCCCAACACAATTAGTATCAGTTGGTTGACAAGCTGGGTAGATGAGAAGCTGTTTTTCTTTAAATAGATAGACGATTTTATCACCAGGTAAACCTACAACACGTTTAACAAGATCCATTTGTGTGCCGTTTGGGTGTTTAAATACCGCTACATCACCCCGCTCTGGTTTCCCTGTTGGAATGATCACTTGGTTGGTTAAGGGATTTCGTAGACCATAAGCGTATTTTTCAACCGCAATAAAGTCACCAATAAGTAGTGTTTGCATCATCGAGCCAGATGGAATCTGAAAAGGTTCATAGAGGAATGATCGAATAATAAATACGATGAAAAGTATTGGGAAAAACGAAGAGAGGAACTCAATCCACCCTTTTGGTTTACCTACTTCTGCTAATATTTTACCATCGATATCGCCATTACACTGCTGGCGCACAGCTTCAACTTTACGTTGCCGTGCTGGTTTCCATCTAAATTTTTCAAGACACCAGAAGATCCCAGTGATTAAGGTTACAAATGTTAATATGATGGCAAAGTTTCCAGCCATTGAGATTCCTCTTTAACTAATTAATTTATTATTAATCTTTTCCTACATGTAAAATGGCTAAAAACGCCTCTTGTGGTAGTTCAACATTACCTACCTGCTTCATACGTTTTTTACCCTCTTTCTGCTTCTGTAGGAGTTTTTTCTTACGACTGACATCGCCACCATAACATTTAGCTAACACATTTTTACGCAGCTGTTTAACTGTTGAGCGTGCAATAATATGGTTACCAATTGCCGCTTGAATTGCGATATCAAACTGTTGACGCGGAATAAGGTCGCGCATCTTTTCAACTAATTCACGTCCTCGGTAAGGAGCATTATCACGATGAGTAATTAGCGCTAATGCGTCTACACGTTCACCGTTAATCAAAACATCTAAGCGGACCATATCCGCGACTTGGAAACGTTTAAAACTGTAGTCCAAAGAGGCATAACCGCGTGATGTAGACTTCAGTTTATCAAAAAAGTCTAATACCACCTCATTCATTGGAATCTCATAGGTTAATGCAACTTGGTTGCCATGGTATACCATATGTGTCTGCACACCACGTTTTTCAACACATAAGGTAATCACGTTACCTAAATAGGTTTGCGGTACCAAAATATTACACTCAGCAATCGGTTCCCGTAGCTCTTGAATATTATTCACTGCTGGGAGTTTAGCAGGGCTATCAACATAGATTGTTTCGTTAGTAGTCGTTAATACTTCATAGACAACAGTTGGCGCTGTAGTGATTAGATCAAGATCATACTCACGCTCTAGTCGCTCTTGGATAATCTCCATATGGAGTAGACCAAGGAAACCGCAACGAAAACCAAACCCTAATGCGCCTGAGTTTTCTGGCTCATAAAAGAGTGAAGCATCATTTAAGCTTAATTTACCGAGTGCATCTCGAAATGATTCATAATCATCTGAACTGGTTGGAAAGAGTCCAGCATAGACTTGTGGTTTGACTTTCTTAAAACCGGGGAGTGGCTCTGTCGCTGGATTATGAGCTAAAGTTAAGGTATCACCTACCGGCGCACCTAAAATATCTTTGATGGCGCAGACAACCCAACCCACTTCACCACAATTTAGACTCTCTTTATCTATCTGTTTTGGTGTAAAAATACCAAGGCGATCGACATTATAGGTATTACCAGTGCTCATCACCTTAATCTTATCCCCTTTATGGAGTTTACCATTTTTAATTCGGATAAGAGAGACAACACCAAGATAGTTATCAAACCATGAGTCAATAATCAGTGCCTGTAGTGGTGCATTCTCATCACCTTCTGGTGGTGGAATCTCATTAACAAGGCGTTCAAGTACATCTATTACACCTACACCTGTTTTTGCTGAACAACGTACCGCATCTGTTGCATCAATACCAACAATGTCTTCAATTTCAGCTGATACACGTTCAGGTTCTGCCGCTGGTAGATCGATCTTATTCAGTACCGGAACGACCTCTAAATTCATATCTAGCGCTGTATAACAGTTAGCTAATGTTTGCGCTTCAACACCTTGACCAGCATCAACAACTAAGAGCGCCCCTTCGCAAGCAGCAAGTGAGCGTGATACTTCATAGGAGAAGTCAACATGACCTGGTGTATCAATAAAGTTAAGTTGATAGGTTTCACCATTTTTAGCTTTATAATCAAGCGTTACACTTTGTGCTTTAATGGTAATACCACGCTCACGCTCAAGATCCATCGAGTCTAAAACTTGGGCTTCCATTTCACGATCACTTAAACCACCGCAGATCTGGATAATGCGGTCAGAGAGTGTCGACTTGCCGTGGTCAATATGAGCAATAATTGAAAAGTTGCGGATGTTATTATTCATTATGCTTATCAGTCGTTATTGAGGTCTAGTTTAAAAAATATGAGGCATTCTACACATTAATAGCCATTAAGCATAGCCTTATTAAAAACGCTAGTGCGATTTCTGAACATTGTCAATACTTTGCGCTATACGTTCAATTGTAGTTAGTGGTAAGTCGCCAATTATAATAATATTTTGTCTATTTAGGTTTGTCGAAAAAATGGTTTTGCCACCTTGCTTTATCACCTGATTTGATTGGTTAGATTTTTCATCAGAAACATTGACGGTAAATGAGAATATACCATCAGAATAGAGTTTGGTTGCAATATCACTGTTATAAAAATTGACATTATAGGCTGCCATCTCTTTAAATCCTTTCGGCAACCATGAGAGTCGCCACTCATCAGACTCACTACTCTTTTTTTCGATTGCAAGTAGAATTGGGTAGGTGCGATTTGAGATATAATCTAACATCTTTTTAGTATTAAAGTTTCGATTTAACTCAATCACTTTCATCTGTTGCAAAAGCTCATTATTCAGATCATTTAGATCAATCCTTAAAGGTAGGTAGGTCTCATCATCAATCCAGATAATGTAACTATAGCGATCCCGCTCTTTGGCAATAATTTTAACTAACTGAACACTACGATTTGCGGTGCGTGTCTTCCCTAATAAAATAAAATCATATACGTCAGTCAATCGGTTAAAATCGTTATAAACAACATCAGGGAAAGCTTCAACAATGCGTGGACTACTAATTGAAAACGAGGCACTTTCAGGTTGGAAATAACTAGTGATATTATTATGTAAGATAATCTCTTTTGCAGAACCCTCTAGATGGAGGAGGTGTGCCATATTCGCACTCTGTGAAAAATCGTTACTCTTAGAGTCGCCGTTGATATTACCTAAATGAATATTACCTAAATGGCTATATTGATAAGTTGTGACATATTGATCTCTCTCTTGAGTAACAAAATAGAGTTGATAATTTTGCGTTTTTACCGCATTACTCATTTTATTAAGCAGCGTAATCGCCTGTTCAGTATCAGTTGCATAGAGGGGTAATGAAAAGAGTATAAAAAACAGAGAAAAAAGGGGCAATAATAATTTTTTTCTCTGTTTAATTATATTACTATTAATCTTCATCTCAGTGAGCATTTAACCGTTTTTGCAGTTCATAGTCTTGAACTAATAGTCGAATTTTATCATATTGACGTTTTTCAAATAGCTGTTGTTCATCAAGTTTAGACTCATCTGCTATGCCACCTACCGGTGCAAGATTGACCCCAACTGGTACAGTATTTAACATCGGCATATTACTATTTGTTGATTCATCTTGATAGTATTGTACGCCAGCAATAATAACTAATGTGACGCATGCTGCTAAGCCAACTTGGCTCATTTTTGCAATACTATCTTTTATCTGAATCCAAAAACTATTGAGGCGTTTAGATTCACGCTTTAATTTTTCTAAATTAGGTGGGGTTATATCATCTTGAGTTGGTTGTGTTCTTAACTCATAGTTGGAATCGGTATCAATTGCATTAGCGACTGCATGAGAGATGTCAAATCCTAAAGAACTATCATGCAATTCACCCTTCATTGCATCACGAGCAATATGGTAACGGTGCCAACACGCTTGTAAATTTTCATCTCTATTAATTAGATCAATAAAACTAGCGGTTGCTAACTCACCATCCATAAACGAGGAGAGTCGCTCTTTCTGCTCTTTTTCAACTGTAGATTGCATAATCAATCCCTTCAATTAACCAATTAATGGTTTCAGTTTTTCATCAATTGCTTCACGCGCTCTAGAGATACGTGAACGTACTGTTCCAATAGGTGTTTTCATCATATCTGCTATCTCTTCATAACTTAATCCGTCAATCTCTCGTAAGGTGATAGCCCTTCTTAAATCTTCGGGAAGTGATTTGATTGTTGCAAATACGACATTTTCAATCTCTTTTGAAAGTATTACATTTTCTGGATTATCACTATCTTTTAGTGAGTCAGCATGACCATAATTTTCTGCTTCATTTACATCAATATCAGTTGCAGGTGGCCGACGATATTGGGCAGTTAAATAGTTTTTAGCAGTATTTACGGCGATACGATATAGCCATGTGTAAAAAATGCTTTCACCTTTAAATGTCTCTAATGAACGATAAGCTTTTATAAACGTATCTTGTACAACATCAGGTACTTCAGACATTGATACATAACGGGAGACTAAATGAGCTAACCTACTTTGATAACGAACCACTAAAAGATTGAACGCACTTTTATCGCCACTTAGCACGCGATCAACCAATATTTGGTCTGTTACTTGTTCACTCATGTAAGGCCATTCCCCATTATTTTTTTACTATCAGCCGGCCTAAAACTTGTTAATTCAAATGTTTGTTTATTCTGTATATTTACATACAAAAACAGATATACAAAACAGGTATATAAAAACATTTTTTTAATAGTGCTTGCTGTAAGTTAGATTAACGATTTATAAAAAAGTTCCATTATTTTAATAGAAATTTGATAAATTATGCTATTTAAAATTAATTTATCCAAAAACGATAGTTAAAAATAGATCAACCCTAAAACATTTTTACAGTATGATATTTTTTTAAATATTAACTTAATTTAAGGGTAAAATTTCACGGCGACCATTTGGATCATAACTGATTTGATAAAATTGTGGTAAGTTAAAATTGATTGAACTACTAGTTGCAAAACTGAAACGGTCATCAGATAGTGCATAAAAATTATTGATATCTTTTAGCATATTGTATTTATTACCATTGCAGTTGCGATAAATTTCAACTTGATTATGTTCATTAAGAATATAGAGATCAAATCCAACATGCGTATCTTCAAAGAAGAATTGAATAATCCCCTCACATGCAATACTGTCGATCTCTTTTGGCAGTTCATCTGTCTCATCTAATATATTGAGAGCACGACCTTGCACTTTATTATTTGAGACGGCACCATAAAAATCGATACTATTAGCAAATTGATGAAATGAGACTCCTAATCGCTCAAAAAAGAGATACCATGATGAACCATTAATACGCAGCGGTTTAACCTGTGTTGAGTTATTTTGCGTCGTTGTTAGCCTTAACTCAATACAGTTATCAATCAGCTCTTTTATCTGCTTTTTAATCTCCTGCTGTAGCAGTTCACTATAACAAAAGATCTCTAAAGATTCAGGGAGATCAGCATCTTTATGCATCCGGTTTAATAACGTTTTAATTGCTTCAAAAAGAGAGTATGAACCACTAAAGTGGAGAACTCTGATCTCATTCCAAGAGTTGCGGTAGAGGAGATCAATTGAGCCGATTAAACTGATCTCTTTTTTACCATAATTTAAGACGCTGTCATTTAATAATGAGCTATTTAATAATGAACTATTTTCGTTATGAAAACTATCTGACAAGGAGGAGGTTGGGTCGGTCTCTAAATTGAGGATGATGGCAAGATGACGAATTTCACAAGGCCCTGAGAGTTCTGCCTCAGTAGCTGGCGCTACTTCAACCGGAAAATAGTTTTTTAAATCCGTAATAAGCTTTTTAATTTTATTGCTGTTTTGCCTATCCCCATCGAAAAAAAACAGTTCAGTTTCATCAGTAAGCAATCCGTTAAAATAGCACCAACCCACCAATTTTACTAAATATTTACTATACTCTAAATATTGATGACTAATGATGGAGTCTATTTTAGGTCTCTGATTATAGACATACCAACCAGCTCTATTTACTCTATCCTCTTTCACATGAATAAAAGTTAATGAATCCTCTTGTAAATTATTAGAGATGTTGAGTTTTAATGTGGTGATCTTTCCTGGTAAAACTTCAAATTCTGCATACAATTTGCGAGTGAGTACTGCTAGATCCTGAGGACTTATTACTGCATCTAGATTATTACGCCGACCAAAATTTAGTAAATTGCGATAACCTGTCATCATCGCCTGTAATAACAGTTCATGTACCTCGCGTACCTCTCTTATCTTCCAACTATGATAGGCATCTAATTTTTGTAAGAGTGGCAAATCCCAACCCCAATCGGTTACTAATCGCATCAATATCTCTCTTCGCCATGAGCTCTGTTCTACTGATATTGAGAGTGGTTCATTCACCTTTAAATAAAAACATGTTCTTGCTAACGCCAATCGCTCCCAATCATTAATCTCTTTGAGATAGTGAGTTATTCGTTCTAGTAGCATGTAGTAGGAGTCAAACTTATACCACTCCTCTTTTTCAATTGCACTACTCCCTGCTTCTTGAATGCAGATCTTCATCTCATAAGCGATAGGAAAGTTACGCGGATAGATCCATGAATAGGCCTCAAGTAGTAGTGTTTTAAGTACCGCTTTAAAAGGGGAACCGATACTTTTATAGAGCTGCCACAAACCTGCACCAAAGTATTCAGCAGCAGAAAGCCCAATAAGCGAACCAAAATCAATCCATTCAGAACGGTTAAGCAGACCACTAGAGACTAATGCACTGACACACTCATCATATGTTGTATAAGTGGTGCCATTAAATGTAAAATCAGCTGGAATGGCATACCAGAGTAGTAATTTACCCGCTATTAGATTGGCGGATCGGTAAAACTCCTCTAGTAGCAGCATATGTTGGGCTGAGCCACAATTTTCACCAATTAAACACTCATGATGTTTTTCAATAAATCGATTAACATCCACCAAAAATAGCGTTAATTGGATCTGTTGTTGAGCTGCCCACTCTTCAATTAAACGGCATTTTTGCAGTAATAACGCTTTTCTCTTCTCAGTTAATGTCTCTTCTATACAGATCCAGACATCTAAATCTGACTCTGTAGATTGACCGATAGATCCGGTGCTACCCATTGAGTAAATAGCAGAGATTTCTGGAATTTTTGTTAAAAGTTGAGGAGAAGTTAGTGTGGGTAATGTGATCTGAAACTGGGTAGCTAATATATCAGTAATATTAGCTATATCTAGAGGATTATTATGTCTATTTAAGTCATAATAATTTTGGTTAAAGATATCATAATTAGCAATACCAATTGGTACATCATCATCGATATAACCTGGTAAACTTGGATGATTATATTGAAATAGGATTGGCAGTAATAAAAATACACGTTGAAATTCATCAGGCATACCAATTAACGTTCGCTCTCTTTTTCGTTCAGCAAGGCGAGTAACTCTGTTTTTTATTCGATCAATATAATTTACATTACTAATATCGTAGCACATGAGCTTATTGGAGTAACAGATGAAGAGTTTTCAACGCCAGCAATCTAGCATTTTATTGTGATAACGTAAAGAGAATTTAAATTGGCTGGGGTACAAGGATTCGAACCTTGGAATGGTGGAATCAGAATCCACTGCCTTACCGCTTGGCTATACCCCAAAAGAGGATAAAATCTTTTTATTATCATAATGATAATAACTATATGATAATAAGTATATAATAATAACTTCATAACAGATGGTACGGGTAGTGAGATTTGAACTCGCACACCTTTCGGAACTAGAACCTGAATCTAGCGCGTCTACCAATTCCGCCATACCCGCGATAATCACTAAAAACGCAATAAATACTTTTATAAATAAATACCTTTATAAAAAATATTATAAATACTAGGATAAATATTAAGATAGATATCATAGATCTATATCATATACGAAAGTATCTATACAAAAATTAGTAAGAAAATGCGGTCAAATATATGACGACTAAATGGCTGGGGTACCAGGATTCGAACCTGGGAGTGGCGGGATCAAAACCCGCTGCCTTACCGCTTGGCTATACCCCAATTTAGAGGGAATTATTAAGATGCTTCTTTATTATCGAACTCATAATAAATCATCAAAATATAGATATCGTTTTATACAACTAGAGTGGTGCGGGTGGAGAGACTTGAACTCACACACCTTGCGGCGCCAGAACCTAAATCTGGTGCGTCTACCAATTTCGCCACACCCGCACTGTTTGTTGTCTTAAAACTTACTATTATAAATTTGACATTATAAAGAAAGTCTTAATGGTGGCTACGACGGGATTTGAACCTGTGACCCCATCATTATGAGTGATGTGCTCTAACCAACTGAGCTACGTAGCCATTTATTCGCAACGTCATAACCAACACTGCGACGCGCATTATGCTTAAGTCAGAGCAAATCGTCAACCCTTTTTTTTAGATATCTTAAAAAATCTTATTAACTGATTAAGATACCATCAAATATAGCGTAATAACGCCTCTATTCTCGATTTTTGTAACTGGCTACTAATATCTTTACCTGTAAAACCTTGGCTTATAATTAACTGCACATTAATCGATTTAGCGATTTGGTAAGCTTGATTTAGGTAGTCGCCCTGAGGGAAATAGTCGCCCTTTTTTTGACAATAATAGGCTTGACTTATCAATATTAATTGCTGCAAATGGTGTGGATTTCGCCAGACATCAATTGCATTGAGTAGATTTAGAATCTCTTTTGCACTAAGTTGTTTAATATTAATAACGGTTTGTATAAATTTTTGCGCCATGATCGCCGTTTGGCAATAACTATTAGGTGCTTTTATCTTATTACAGAGCAGCTTAACTAATTCACTACTTTCAAACTTGGCACATAAAACAGCAAAACGTACCTCTTTCTCATTAGTTAAATGCACAATTTGCTGTAAAGCTGCCAAAATAGGGGGCGTTAAAATTAAGTTAGGAAAGAGGATTGGCAAGGCATTGCAATGTTTTAGGGTTAAAAAGTAGATTTGCGGATCTTGGGTTGATAGTGCCTTTTCTGTCTCACGCCAAACACGTTCAGCAGTTAATGCCTCCATTTCGCCTGAAGCAACAATCTCTCTCATTAAGTCCATCGTTTCATCTGCAATGGTAAAACCTAAATGGTGAAAACGAGCAGCAAAGCGGGCAACACGTAGTACCCGTAGCGGATCTTCACGAAAGGCGGGGGAGATGTGGCGTAAAATTTTTTGATGAAGATCATCAATGCCATGATAAGGATCGTGCAGTTTACCTTCAAGATCTTCTGCTATAGCATTAATGGTTAGATCACGCCGAATCAGATCTTGTTCTAATGTGATTGTTTTATCAAAATCACAAATAAACCCAGTGTATCCTTGACCTGATTTGCGTTCAGTACGTGCTAAGGCATACTCCTCTTTTGTTTTAGGGTGTAGAAAAACTGGGAAATCTTTACCTACTTGCTGATATCCTTGTGATAAAAGTTCATCAGGGGTCGAACCAACAACCACCCAATCACGCTCGTTAACAGGTAAATGGAGTAATCTATCCCGAACTGCACCACCAACAAGATAGAGTTTACTCATATTAGTTCATCCAACGATCTTTATGTTTACGTTTTGGCATAATTAATGGCAGAATCAGACCTAATAGAAGCCCTGCTCCAGCAACACCACCACCATAAATAAACCATGTTTGGATTAATGATTGACGTTTTTCATCTACTTGGGTTGTTAATGAGTCTAATTGGCTACTCTTTTCTTTGATCTGATTTTGCAGATCAGCAATTGTCTTATCAGCAGTTTGTAATTTAGCAATATAACCATCGATTGATTGCAAAAGTTTGGCTCTATCATCACTTTCTGCCCGTTTTTTATACTCATTAAGTTCTGACTGTAAATCGATTAATTGCGTTTTTAAACTGGGTTTATCACTAAGCTGTGAAGAGTCTATCCATGCTATTAAACCGTTTTCATTTTGGATACGAGAATATTTACCATCTTGGTTTGTCTCAAGCAGTGTCACTTTTTCGCCTGGTTTTACTGATCCTGAAAAAGCATATTGTGAGCCAGGACCACGATGTAAATAGATATTTATATCATCAGTAACATATTTATCAGTTGCATAGGCGGAAAAAGTTGTGAGTGCAGATAGGCTAAAAAAGGTTATTATCTTAATAATTGGTAACAAATTAGTCATTTTTGACAAAATAGTAAGGTTGAAAGTAGGTTCTCTATTCATCATCTTTTTTTATTGACAAGCTAACAAGGGCTTTACTATACCATAAAAGGGGGCGATGCCGCACAGAGTTTCTCGGCATACTTTTACTACTTATAGAGAGATTTAGATAGAAAACAATATATATAAAAACAATATATAAAAACAGATCTGTAAAATTAGATCATTATATAAAAAATCTGTTTTTTATATCTTTGTCGTACTCTTTACGTAATACTTGTAAGAATGGCATGTCTGTTAATTACTTACCATCACCAGAAAAGAGAAGGTCTAATTCGGTAATGAATTGTTCATCAGGCAAGTAGTAAAAAGTTCCGTTATGGGGGAGACCACGTAAGAAGAGATAGTAAACACCGCCAAAATGTTGCTGATATTGGTAGTTGGTTAAACGACTGCGTAAAAAACGGTGCACAGCTAAACTATAAAGTTGATATTGCAGCTCATAACGATGTTCACACATCGCCTGATTTATGGCATCCATATTATAGTCATCTGCACTATTACCTAACCAATTTGACTTATAATCGATAATATAATATTTACCTTGCCACTCAAATAGTAGATCAATAAACCCTTTTAGCATCCCTTCTACTGTATCAAAATCCAGTTGAGGGCATAAACGTGATAATGGATCATATTTTTTGGCTAACTTATCAAGTTTATTACAGGTAACTGGCTGACAAATTGGTAGATAAAATTGTAGCTCATGTAAACATCTACCTTGCAGTACATCTGAAAGCTTAGCAATGGATGATTTAGGTGTTAATGACGCCTCATCAGACGAAGAAGGTATCAGCTGAGTTGATAAAGCAGCATATAGCCACTCTGAAAAAGCCGTCAACCATTCACTACTGAGATTTAACTGTTTGATTACATCTAAACTACATTCCTGAATAGAGTCAGGACTATTTGGCATAATTTGTTCTAGTACTTTGTGCAGTTGTAGCCCAACCTCTCTCCCTTTAGGGAAGTGATGAATATCATATTGTAGCGATAAAACCGTATTATCACTATTTGGTTCAACGGGTTCTATAGTTTGATCTTCATCCCATTTATGATCATTAATCTCAACTGCCAAATGCTGTTTTTGTGACCCTTTTTGTAGACCACTATAGCTGGTTACACCCCAGTTATTGATTAAGTGTCGTTTAAAAATAGCAGCAGAAAGTATCGATTCGTTGGTTTTTGGGGAGTGATAATAAGATTGAGATTGATGCTTTGGATCTACCAAAATAAGCTCACCCGCAATTTGATTAAGATCGCCATTTAAGAGATGATTTATCGCTGATTTAGCCTGTTTTAATTTAGCTATACCAATACTACAGTGGTATATAGATCTTGTCATAGCAACATAGAGTAGACGCAAATCTTCGGCTAATCGCTCGTTCTCAATCTGCTGTTTGATCTCATCTGTAAGTTGCCATGCATATTTTTTACGATAGTTATCTTTAGGATCATGATAAAAAGTTGTATCAGTTGTACGATAATTGGCAATAAAAGGTAACCAGACAAGTGGATATTCCAACCCTTTAGCTTTATGAATGGTAATGATTTTTACTAGATTTTCATCACTTTCTAACCTTAATTCATGGTTATCTTGGTTTGGATCTGGCTGTTTGATCTGTTTGGTTAACCAGCGAACTAATGCATTTGGACTGTCTAACTGATAGGCTGCTTCTTGCAGTAACTCCCCTAAATGCATAAAGTTAGTTAATATACGTTCACCTTCATCATGAGCAAGAATATTTTCTGCTAACCCCCTCTTTTGCATCATGCGCCGTAACATAACTAATATGCCATAACGCAGCCAAGTCGCTTGGTATTGCTTAAACTCTTCAATAACAGTTTCCCAACTCTCTTGATCCATCAACTCTATATCGACCATTGATAACCCTACTAAACGGCTCATTAACGCAACACGTAAAACAGTTTCATCTTCTGGCATTAATGCCGCTTGTAACAGATAGAGCAACTCTTTTGCCTCAACTGATGAAAAAACACTATTACGCTCAGAGAGATAGACCGCTTTTACTCCACGTAAAGCTAACTGTTTCCGAATAAGATCCGCTTCATCACTTTTACGTACTAAAATGGCAATATCCGCTGCGCTAACCGCTCTTTTTACTTCTATACCCTCTTTTGGGTCAACTAACATGGCGCCACCTGAGAGCCATTTCACAATCTGCTCGGCACAATAATTTGCCATGACGTTTTGGTAGTCAGCAACAGTTACACTATCATCCGATAACAGATAGGCGTTTAGTGCATTAATTTTTTCACCAGCTATCTCTAAACCTTTATTGGGATTTTGATCCGCTGCTTGCATAGCAATAAATGGGATCTCTTTAAAAATAAAGGGATTATCAATAGCAGAAAATAGCTGATTCACCGCGTTAACCATTGCAAGCGATGAGCGCCAATTGGTCTCCATCGTGTAATGGTTCTTTGTTGACTGTTTAGCTTGAATATAGGTAAAAATATCAGCACCACGAAAACTGTAGATGGCCTGTTTAGGGTCGCCAATAAACAGTAGTCCAGTTTGAGTTGGTTTGATTGTTGGATCGCTAAAATGGTCATGATGTTCGTTATAAATGCGGTCAAAGATCTGATATTGAATCGGGTCGGTATCTTGAAATTCATCAATCATCGCAAATGGATATTTTTTTGCTATGTTTTGTGCTAATTGACGAGATCCAAATTGACCACCATTATTTCCTTCCTTTAGTGCATATAGTGCACGGTTGAGCTGATTCAATAGATCATCAAATCCCATCTCGCCACGGCGTATCTTTTCACTATAGATTGCTTGACGAATAGTCCTTGCGATATCTATTATGATTTTGCTACGCAAATTAGGCAGTGATAATAACTGTTCGATCTGAATAAAAATAGGGTGCTTTGGTACCTCTTTCCCCTCTTTAGTTTTAGCCAATAAAGTAGCTTGACTAAAACGGACTAACTCACTTGGTAAGGTGAAATGGGTTGTTTCTGTATTTGCCCAATCGGTGATTTTATTAATCCATAGTGGCAAATTGCGGCTGCTATATGACTGCTTACTGACTCCTGATTGATTAATTATATCTATTATTTGGCTACTAATATCCAACCATGCTGTTTTGATCGCGTGAATCTTCTCGAAAGTCTCTATATAAAACTGTTTAATGGTTGTGACAATATCGGATTGATTATGTTGATAGGTATCGATATTTAGATAGGGGGTGATATCAGCTAATAGTTCTACTGGATCCTGCCAATATTCTAAAATGAGGTAAGCTAATGGTTTATCAAGTGGCGTAAAATAGAGGCGCCAAAAATCTTGCGCTACCTGTAAACGGAGCTGCTGTTCATTGGCGACTAAAGTCTGTTCAAAAAGCACACCAGATTCAAAAGCATGTGTTGTTAATGTCCGCTGGCAAAAACCGTGAATGGTATATATCGCGGCCTCATCCATCGATTGCCCAGCTTCAGTCAATAGCTGGATGGCCTTTTTACGATCGCTTACTAAATCAATAAGTTGTTGATAGGTAGGATCACGATGTTTACCCTCTATTAGTCCACTTTTTAACTGATAAATATTTTGTCGAATTCGTGTTCGTAACTCTTGGGTAGCCGCTTTGGTGAAAGTAACAACTAAGATCTCTTCAACGGTTAACGGTTTGCGATCCCCTCTATTTTTACTCTCATTTTTTTCACTCTCATTGTGAGAATCTAAGTAATCAAGCCCAAGAAGTAGTCGCAAATAGATAAAAGCAAGTGAGTAAGTCTTCCCCGTCCCAGCCGATGCTTCGATTAATGCTCTGCCTGTTAAAGGTAGATTAAATAGATTGAGTTTTTTTACTCGTGATGAATCCATTCCAATGTTCCAACTGGTGAACCATTTTTAATTAATAGATCGACACAAGCAATATCAGCAGTCGCAAACATCGGAGGAGAAACAGCGGGGCAAAGTTCACTCACTAAATAACCAACAAAGGGTAAATGAGAGACAATAAGCAGATTTTCAACGCCAATCGTTGGTATCCATAAACTCACCTGTTCAGGGTTACCGCTTGGCGTGAGTGCTGAATCGGTTTCAATACGACCAATTGTGGTAACTGATGCAACTTCAGCTAATGTCTGTTGTGCTCTTAGATAAGGACTCACTAATGCCAGATCGATACTAATGCCTTGTGCTTTTAAAAAATGTCCGGCAGAGAGCGCCTGTTTTAGACCACGATCGGTTAATGGGCGCTCTGGATCGGAAGGGGCAGAAAAAGCTGCCTCACCATGACGCATAATATAAATTTTCATCTGAATGAATCAACTATCCGTTAATTAAATTGGGTCTCTTTTAAACGTAGATTCAAAACTTTAAATTAACAAGAGTTAAATCAACAAAATGTAAGTTAACTAAATAGAAGTTAACAAAAACCTAAAGTTAATTATGGTTAATTAAGTAGGGATGAATCAAACAACTTTTAACGTAATTTCAACTGGAAGATCATACACTCTGCACCACAACAAAATGTAAATTTGGCGACTAACTTAAAGCCATTTTCTACTTTGCTGATCTCACTATTAATTTCACATGGTGTTGTTTCAATATTTCGTGCAGCTTGCGTTAGCAGCTCTAAACGTGCTCGTGCTTCTGACTCAGTCGCAAAAACATGTTCATATTCAGCAGTACAATCTTCGTTATCAATGATTGTTCCAACATCAACACAACAACATGCTGGGGTCTCATTTGCTCTACATTTATTAACAGAATTTGTCATGGTGTTACCTCATATCATTTTGGATGATATATATAAATTGATAGAAAATAAATTGATAAAATATAAATTAATTTAGTAAAAGTTGGACTGTCTGTTTTTACTTTTGCAAAGCAGTATACCCGAATAATAGAACAGAGCAAATGTTATCAATAGAATAAAAAATCGCCAAATCACCCTTTTTGTAACCACTGGGCTACCTGTTTTGCAAAATAGGTTAACACACCATCTGCACCCGCCCGTTTAAAACAGAGAAGTGACTCCATAATAGCCGCTTTTTCATCTAAATAACCACTTTTTGCTGCCGCCATTATCATCGAATATTCACCTGAGACTTGATAAGCGAAGGTAGGAACTGCAAATGTCTCTTTAACACGGCGAACAATATCTAAATAGGGCATGCCCGGTTTAACCATCACCATATCAGCGCCTTCAGAGAGATCTTGGTAGATCTCTTGTAATGCTTCATCACTGTTAGCAGGATCTAACTGATAGCTCTTTTTATTACCACTTTTAATATTTTTAGTCGAACCAACCGCATCACGGAAAGGGCCATAAAAACAGGATGCATATTTGGCTGAATAAGCCATAATTTGTGTATTAACAAATCCTTGATCTTCAAGTTCATCACGAATTGCGCCAATTCGACCATCCATCATATCGCTTGGTGCAATAATATCAGCTCCCGCTTCAACTTGGACTAACGCTTGGCGAATTAGTGTCTCAACAGAGAGATCATTTAGTACATAACCAGTATCATCAATAATGCCATCTTGCCCATGAGTTGTGTATGGATCAAGCGCTACATCGGTTAAAATTCCTAATTCAGGAACCGCTTTTTTTAGCGCTCGAATGGTTCGTGGGATCAATCCATCAGCATTATAAGCCTCTTCAGCTAAGAGCGTTTTTTTGTCAGCTGCGATAGCAGGAAAGAGTGAGAGTACAGGGATACCCAATTTAGCTACTTGCTCAGCCTCTTTTATTAACATATCAATGCTCATACGATTTACATTAGGCATAGATGCAATAGGCTCAATAACACCGCTACCTTCGACTACAAATACAGGATAGATAAGATCATTAACAGAGAGGCTATGTTCTGCCACTAATCGGCGACTAAAATCATGGGCACGATTGCGACGTAAACGGCGCTCTGGAAACTCTCCTGTAAAAAAAGATGACATAGATACTCCTAATTAATAAACTGACAACAACTCTATTTGGTTAATAGTTATTAAACACTAGTTAATAAACAGTAGCTAATAATGCAGTTAATAAAATTGCTTAATGATAAAATGGAGGATATTATCGGATTAGAATGCCTGCTTGGCAAATAAATTCACCAGTACTCATATCTAATTTCCCCGATACCATCTTAATGATCCTCTTTTAACACTATTTTTCTCTTTACAACCTCTATATATTAGGAGTAAAATTTGCCACTAATTTTTATTTACCCGTAATATCTAAATAATTTTGAGGTGAGAGGCACATGCCAGTAATTAAAGTCCGTGAAAATGAACCGTTTGATGTAGCGCTACGTCGTTTTAAACGTTCTTGCGAAAAAGCAGGAATTTTAGCTGAAGTTCGTAACCGTGAATTTTACGAAAAACCAACAACTATTCGTAAACGCGCAAAAGCAGCAGCTGTAAAACGTCATGCTAAAAAATTAGAACGAGAAAACGCACGTCGTATCCGTTTATACTAATTTTGCATCCGTTCTAGACTTACAAATTTATAGACAAGCCGTACATCTGTTACGGCTTGTTGCTTTTATATTTTTTTTATCTGTACTGTTTTTTGATTGTATTGGTATCATTTTATTTTAAAATGACACTGTTTTGATAACGTCTGTCTTATATATTTTCTGCATCTTTTTATTTTTCTCTAATTTCTGCTAATAGCAGCTTCTATACATAGTGATTGAAATTATGAAAGGCTTGATTCCACGCGATTTTATAATGGACTTAATTGCCCGCACTAATATTTTAGATGTGGTTGGCAAACGCGTTAAGATGAAAAAAAAGGGGAATAACTATTTTGGTTGTTGTCCTTTCCATAATGAGAAGACAGCTTCTTTTTCTATTAGTGAATCAAAACAGATCTACTACTGCTTTGGCTGCGGTGCTTCTGGTTCCGTTATCAACTTTCTTATGGAATATGAGCATCTATCCTATCCTGAAGCTATTGAAGAGTTAGCTAATATGCAAGGGACACCAGTTCCCTATGTTGATAACGAAAATAGTAATTCCCCTAAGCAGATAGAGTCACATAATCTACGGCGTGATCTCTATACCTTAATGTCGAAAATTACCCATTTTTATAGGCAGCAGCTTACAACTTCATCAGATGCAAAGCAGTATCTTGCCAACCGTGGATTAAATGCTGAAGTCATCGAACGCTATCAAATAGGATTTTCTCCGAATGATTGGCGATTAACGTCAAATAGTGTGGTAACAAACAGAACTGAATTAGATCTCTATGATAAAGCAGGAATGTTAGTTACTAATAGTAATAACCGGCAATATGACCGTTTTCGTGGTCGGATTATGTTCCCAATCCGAGATCGACAAGGCAATATTATCGCTTTTGGTGGACGAACTATTTATGATGATTCTGCCAAATATCTTAACTCACCAGAGACACCAATTTTTCATAAAGGTAAGCAGTTATATGGGCTATACGAAGCGCAAGAGTTCAACCGTAATCCTGAAAAATTAATAGTTGTTGAAGGGTATATGGATGTTGTCTCTCTTGCCCAATATGGAATTAACTATGCGGTTGCTGCTTTAGGCACAGCAACTTCTGATGAGCATATCAAACTGCTCTTTCGGGCAACCGAATCTGTCATCTTCTGTTACGATGGCGATAATGCTGGTCGCACCGCCGCTTGGCGAGCGCTAAATGTTTTGCTTCCATCTCTTATTGATGGGAAAAAAATTACCTTTGTCTTTCTGCCACCTGATGAAGATCCAGACAGTTTTGTACGCAAAACCGGTAAAGCTGGATTTGAAGATCATATAAATAACGCACCAAATTTATCACAATTTCTCTTTAATGAACTCTTAAAACAGGTAGATCTCACTACCGCAGAAGGTAAAGCTAAATTAAGTGCTTTAGCACTGCCTCTATTAGAAAAAGTACAAGCAAAAGCATTTAGATTGAATCTTTTACAAGAGTTAGGTAACTATTTGGGTTTACTCAATGTATCACAAATTGAGCAGTTACTGGTTAAGCAGCCAAATCTAAATAGAGTTGAGATTCCCAATAATTCGAAGATGAAATTGACAACCATGCGTCTTTTGATTGGTCTATTACTACAGTATCCTAATTTATCTGCCCTTATTTCCGATATTAATATTTTAAAACAGGTAAAATTGGCCGGTATTGATATTTTTATCGACTTGCTTGAATTATGCAAAAAATACCCCAATATAACAACCGCACAAATTCTTACGGAAAATAGAGAAAAACCATTTTCTAAACAGTTAAACCGTTTAGCGACATGGGAACATAAATACGAACTTAATGAAATAGAGGCAATTTTTTCACATACGGTAAAAGAGTTATATGATACTATACTCGCCCAACGACAAGACGAGTTAATCGCTAAAGAGCGAATTTCTGGCCTAACCATTGTAGAAAAAAAAGAATTAGCAACATTGATACTTGTTTTATCAAAAAAAGACTAAATATAAGCAAAATATATAAAAGATATATACGTCTAGCATAGATCAATTATATACGAAATACCTTTTACATAACTAACTAAATGTGGATACCTTTTTATGGAGCAGAATTCTCAATCACAGCTAAAACTCCTTATAACTCGTGGTAAGGAGTTAGGATATTTAACTTATGCTGATGTTAATGATCACTTACCTGAAGAGATTATCGACTCTGATCAGATTGAAGATATTATCCAAATGATTAACGATATGGGGATTCAAGTATTAGAAGAAGCCCCAGATAGTGATGAGTTATTACTTTCCGACAATGTCCCTGACGAAGAGGCCGTTGAAGCGGCAACTGCGTTAGTTCTATCTAATGTTGAATCTGAAATAGGACGCACAACCGATCCTGTACGTATGTATATGCGTGAAATGGGTGCTGTCGAACTATTAACTCGCGAAGGCGAAATAGATATCGCTAAACGCATTGAAGATGGTATTAACCAAGTACAGACATCAGTATCTGAATATCCAGAAGCAATTACCTATCTTTTAGAGCAGTATCATCTTACTGAGACCGAAGAAGTTCGTCTCTCTGATCTCATTACTGGTTTTGTTGATCCTAATGCAGAAGAGGAAACCGAGGATCATACTGCGGTTCTTGAAGAGCATGAACAAGAAGTTGACATTGACGATGAAGAAGAGGAAGAAGGTGAAAATGATTCATCAGCTGATGATGATGCCTCTATCGATCCTGAAGTAGCAAGAGAGAAATTTGCTAAGCTTCAAGAGCAGCATGACAAAACTTCTGCGGCAATAAAAAAATATGGTCGTGCACACAAAAAAGCGCAGCAAGAGATTGAAAATCTTTCAGAGATTTTTAAACAGTTCCGCTTAGCAGCTAAACAGTTTGATATCCTTGTGAATAATATGCGTAACATGATGGAACGCGTCCGTATTCACGAACGTATCATTATGAAAATCTGTGTTGAACAGTGTAAGATGCCAAAAAAACAGTTTATGACCTATTTTACTGGTAATGAAAACAGTATGGATTGGTATAAAAAAGCGTTGGCATCGAAAGCGGCTTTTGTCACCAAACTTAAAGAGTTTGAAGAGCCAATCAACGAACAGATCGCTCTGTTACAACAGATTGAGACTGAAACTAATCTCTCTATTGAACAGATTAAAGATATTAATCGACGTATGTCAATTGGTGAAGCTAAAGCGCGCCGTGCTAAAAAAGAGATGGTTGAAGCTAACTTACGTTTAGTTATCTCAATTGCGAAAAAATATACCAACCGTGGATTACAGTTC
The DNA here is from genome assembly GCA_029433365.1 of Orbaceae bacterium ESL0721. Taxonomy (GTDB): domain Bacteria; phylum Pseudomonadota; class Gammaproteobacteria; order Enterobacterales; family Orbaceae; genus Gilliamella. The sequence goes on along the minus strand of JAQTHZ010000002.1, from coordinate 434,446 downwards.
CTAGATCTTATCCAAGAGGGTAATATCGGCTTAATGAAGGCGGTCGATAAGTTTGAATATCGCCGCGGTTATAAATTCTCAACTTATGCAACTTGGTGGATTCGTCAAGCAATTACCCGCTCTATTGCTGATCAGGCACGTACTATCCGTATTCCGGTGCATATGATTGAAACGATTAATAAACTTAATCGTATCTCAAGGCAGATGCTGCAAGAGATTGGTCGTGAACCAACCCCTGAAGAGTTATCTGAACGTATGCAGATGCCAGAAGATAAGATTCGCAAAGTACTAAAAATTGCCAAAGAACCTATCTCAATGGAGACACCAGTTGGCGATGATGAAGATTCGCATTTAGGTGATTTTATTGAAGATACCGCTCTTGAACAGCCATTAGATGCAGCGACATCAGAGAGCTTAAGAAATGCCACCCGTGATATCTTATCTGGCCTTACCGTTAGGGAAGCGAAAGTACTGCGTATGCGTTTTGGTATTGATATGAATACCGATCACACGCTTGAGGAAGTGGGTAAACAGTTTGATGTAACACGTGAACGTATTCGTCAAATAGAGGCGAAAGCATTACGTAAATTACGTCATCCAAGTCGTTCTGATGTATTACGTAGCTTCTTAGAATAGTTAATAATCAACATAATCGCTCTCTAAAATAATAATTTTTAGTGAGCGATTATTTAAATCAATAATCATCTGTATAATAATTAATCATATTAATTAATAACTTGCCTCGCACTTTTATCAACTGATAACCTCCAATTAACCTAACTATTTACAGGGTTTTAAACTATAAAATTCGCAGAATAGTAGTTATAAATGATCTTTTATTATGCAAACTCAAAGTGATAAAAATAAAAAATTACTTTGCTCCTCAACAAATCTTTTGCATAATACCAACGCTATCAACAACAGAAAGATACTCATTTATGTTCCATCTATTCACTGAATTAGGATTTTCAACTTCTTTATGGCTTATTCTAGCGCTTCTCTTTGTCCTTTTTTACGAAGCAATCAACGGCTTTCATGATACTGCGAATGCTGTTGCAACTGTTATTTATACACGTGCTTTAAAAGAAAAACTTGCCGTAATGATGGCTGGAGTCTTTAACTTCTGCGGTGTTCTATTAGGTGGCTTAAGTGTCGCATATGCGATTGTCCATTTACTGCCAACAGATCTACTACTTAATGTGGGATCTATGCATGGCTTAGCAATGGTATTTTCTATCTTATTGGCCGCTATCATCTGGAATTTAGGTACTTGGTATTTTGGGATCCCCGCCTCAAGCTCTCACACCTTAATAGGTTCAATTATTGGCGTTGGATTAGCTAACGCTTTTTTAATGGATACCTCAATTATTGAAGCGCTAAATATTCCAAAAATGGTCACAATTTTGTTGTCACTTATCATTTCACCACTAGTCGGTTTAATTCTAGCTGGGGCGATGATCTATCTACTACGGAAGTATTGGAATCGCCGTAATCAAAGCAAAAAAAGCAGAAAAAAACGTGAACGTATTTTTATGACACCAGAGCAGCGAGAAAAACTCTACGGTAAAAAGAAACCCCCTTTTTGGATCCGTATAATGTTAATCCTTTCAGCAATAGGTGTCAGTTTTTCCCATGGTGCTAACGATGGGCAAAAAGGAATTGGACTTTTAATGTTAGTGCTGATGGGAATTGCGCCCGCCGGTTTTATCGTCAATATGAGTGCATCTACTTACGAATTAAAACATACACGTAATGCAATTCATAATATTGAAGACTACTTTATTACCCATAATGATGAGTTAAATAGTGTTATTGGTAAACAGCCGACTCTTGATGCAAATATACCAACAACTGATCTAAATAAATATCACTGTGATTACTCGCGTTCATTTACAACTATCGGTATTGCTAATTCGTTATTTAATAAATTAGAGAGTTACAAAGAGCTATCATTAGAACAGCGGGCACAGACTCGTCGTATTCTACTCTGCCTATCTGATACAGTTGCCCATGTTGCTAAACAACCCAATGTCTCATCTGATGATAAAAGTTATTTAAGCTCCCTCAAAGATGATCTTTTGGTAACTGTAGAATATGCACCAATTTGGATTATTATTGCCGTTGCTTCTGCTTTAGCAGTAGGAACAATGGTCGGATGGCGACGTGTTGCTATCACTATTGGGGAAAAAATCGGAAAAAAAGGGATGACCTATGCGCAAGGTGTGACTTCTCAAATAACAACGGCATTCTCGATTGGGGTGGCAAGTTATACCGGTTTGCCAGTATCTACCACACAAGTTTTATCCTCTTCTATAGCTGGAACAATGTTAGTTGATGGTGGTGGATTACAGAGCAAAACAGTCAAAAATATCGCTTTAACATGGATTTTAACGCTGCCTGTCTCCATTTTATTATCAGCGCTACTATTTTGGCTTGCTCAAATGCTAATTTAGTAGTAAAAATAGAATATTATTTTAATAATTAATGATCTACTGTTTTCAATTTAATACGAAAATTGTATTAAGACTAAGGAGACCTCTATGGCCTATAAACATATATTAGTTGCAGTTGATTTATCATCAGAAAGTAATGTTCTTGTAGAAAAAGCTGTCTCAATGGCAAGACCATATGACGCGCAAGTATCACTTATTCATGTTGGGATTAACTATTCAGATCTCTATACCGGTTTGGTCGATATTAATATGAGTGATATGAAAGATCGCATTACTGAAGATGCACATATCGCGCTAAATAAATTGGCAGAAAGTGCAGGTTACCCTATAGTCCATACTCTTTCAGGAAACGGTGAATTTGGTCAGGTACTTATTGAAGCAATTCAGGAGTATGGTGTAGATCTCGTTGTTTGTGGTCATCATCAAGATTTCTGGAGTAAGTTAATGTCGTCTGCTCGTCAACTTATCAATAATACCCATATTGATACATTGATAGTCCCATTGAAAGATGAAGATCCTTCTGAGCAAACTGAAACAACAAAAGAGTAAAATAGATATCAACCCGCCTAATAAGCGGGTTTTTTTATCCATTAAACAGTCATATTATTTCTACTATAGATCAAAAACCGGCCTATCAAATGGTTGGTGAATAGCAGAGAGTTCAACTCATATTTTAGTGAACTACTTTGAGAATTATTTAGAGAACTATTTAGAGAACTATTTTGAAAACTATAAGGAGAAAAATGATGAATATCGCTTTAGTCACTGGCGCCTCTTCTGGCTTTGGTACAGCCATCTGTCGTAAATTAATTGCCGACGGTTATAAAGTAATAGGGGCAGCAAGACGAGAAGATAAACTGCAAAGTTTAGCCAAAGAGCTTGGTGATAACTTTCTACCTTTACAGTTAGATATCACTAAAAATGATGCGATAGAAACTATACTGTTACAGCTACCAAAAAACTTTCAACCCATTGATATATTAATCAATAATGCAGGTCTTGCTTTAGGGTTAGACCCTGCTTATGAAGCAAATTATGCCGATTGGGAGGTGATGATCAATACCAATATTACCGGCTTAGTCCATCTAACCAGACTGATTTTACCTAGTATGGTTGAACGTAATTCTGGTTATGTTATTAATATTGGTTCAACAGCAGGCACCTATCCATATAAAGGTAGTAATGTATATGGCGCATCGAAAGCATTTGTTAAACAGTTCAGCGCCAATTTGCGTACCGATCTTCTTGGTAAACAGATCAAAGTTACCAACATTGAGCCAGGGCTTTGTGGTGGAACTGAATTTTCTACAGTAAGATTCCATGGTGATGATAAAAAAGCGGCTGCTGTCTATCAAGATAGTGTGTTTATTACACCAGAAGATATCGCCAATACCATATCATGGCTGGTTAATACGCCACCTCATTTGAATATTAATTCACTAGAAATAATGCCGATATCACAAGCCCCAGCTGGTCTTACTGTCGTTAAGGAGCCTAAATAAATTGTTGTCTTCTACATAGAAAAGTCTATTTGCCGACAAAATAGGCTTGCACTTATTTTAATGGATTGCTATGCTTTGACCTTGGATTTTTGATTCCCATAGATTTACCCTGATATGTTTAATTGAGGCTATTAATAATGACATTTTCTGAAGTCGTAAAATCATTTGCATCAAGTTTGCCAGGAACTGATACCTATGTAAAATTGCGTAAATCGATGCAGACATTGATACATGAAGACCCTAAAAATGCAGCTGCCTACTTCCTCTTTTTTGGCTTTTCACGCACCTATGTGATGCTATACGAAGATCAAGAGGTATCGCCCCAATTTGCTGAAGAGAATCAACAAGTGATGTTATCGTATTTGAAGATTGTTGAAGAGGCTTTAAATAAGCATGATGATCAGAGTGTTTATGTGGCACTCAATCATGTTGTGAATAAATACGAAAACAGCAAAAAAGTGTTTTAATTAAATATAGCCTAGCATGAAAATGTTAGGCTTTTTTGTTTTATATAATAGATTTAATTGATAAAGATTATTATGACATTACCCGTTAACCGCACAATAGAGACAATGACCATCATAACCACCATTATGATGATTACACTCATGCCTGTTACTTTCGGTACTACTGGTACGATTATTACAGGCTCTATTATGCAATAGAGAGCGGGTGATTTCCTTAAAAACAGCAAAAACCCGCTACCAATTAAGCGGGTTTTTTATTTTGGATGATGACAAAAAACAACGATAGAGTAAGGATAAGACATGAAAGTTTTAAAATTCGGAGGAACATCTGTCGCCAATGCAGAACGATTTTTACGTGTTGCCGACATTATTGAAAATAATGCAAAACAGGAACAGGTAGCAACTGTATTATCGGCTCCTGCTAAAATTACCAACCACTTAGTTGCTATGGTTGAAAAAACAGTAGCTGGTGAAGATGTCCATAACCATCTATTTGAAGCGGAAAAAATTTTTACTGATCTCTTAACTGGATTAACTAAAGCAGAACCCAATTTTGCCTATAACGAGTTAGAGGCGCTCTTACTAAATGAGCTAAATCATATCAAAAAATTATTTGAAGGCGTTCGTTTACTAGGTCAATGCCCTGATAAAATTAATGCCTCTATAATCTCTGTAGGTGAAAAACTCTCTATTGCCATTATGTCTGCTCTGCTTAAAGCTCGTGGTCAGCATGTAACTGTCATCAATCCAACGCAAAATCTACTAGCAATTGGTGATTACTTAGAGTCAACCGTTGATATTACCGAATCTACAAGGCGGATTAAAAATCTTCATATTGATAAGGGTGATATTATTTTAATGGCTGGTTTTACAGCGGGTAATGCTGAAGGTGAACTAGTCGTTCTTGGACGAAATGGATCTGATTACTCAGCTGCTGTATTAGCGGCATGTTTACGTGCAGATAGTTGCGAAATATGGACCGATGTTGATGGCGTTTACACCTGCGATCCCCGAACTATTCCTGATGCAAGACTATTAAAAACACTCTCCTACCAAGAGGCGATGGAGTTATCCTACTTTGGTGCGAAGGTTCTACATCCACGAACTATCTTACCAATTGCTCAGTTTCAAATTCCATGTTTGATCAAAAACACCAACAATCCAGATGCTTCTGGCACCTTAATTGGTGCTAATGTTATCGACTCCTCCTTCCCTGTTAAAGGCATTACCAACTTAAATAACATGGCAATGATTAATGTTTCAGGACCTGGGTTAAAAGGGATGGTTGGTATGGCAGCGCGGGTCTTCTCGGCAATGACCTATGCTGGTATCTCGGTTATTCTCATTACGCAATCATCATCTGAGTACAGCATCAGCTTTTGTGTTCATGAAACTGAACTAGAAGAGGCTGAAAAAGCACTGCAAGATGAGTTCTATTTAGAGTTAAAAGATGGTCTATTAGAGCCATTAGAAGTAGTTAAAAATTTAGCTATCATATCAGTGGTAGGCGATGGTATGCGCACTTTACGCGGGCTATCGGCTAACTTCTTCACTGCATTAGCGCGTGCCAATATCAACATTATTGCCATTGCACAAGGTCTCTCTGAACGTTCTATCTCGGTCGTCGTGGAAAACGATGTTGCCTCTATTGGTGTACGTGTTACCCACCAAATGCTATTTGGTACTGATAAAATTTTAGATGTCTTTGTTGTTGGTGTAGGGGGTGTAGGGGGTGCTTTAATTGAGCAGATAGCCCATCAACAAGAGTGGCTTAAAAATAAACAGATTGATCTGCGTGTCTGTGGTCTATTTAACTCAAAACATGCGCTATTTAATCGTGATGGATTAGATCTAACAGATTGGAAAAATCAACTTAAAGAGAGTAAAGAGGATTATGATCTTGATAAGATCATTGAATATACCAAACAGAATCGTTTATTAAATCCTATTTTAGTCGATTGCACTTCAAGTAGTGAAGTCGCTGATAAATATGCTGACTTTTTAGCAAACGGATTCCATGTTGTTACGCCAAACAAAAAAGCCAACACGAGTTCAATGGCTTACTATCACCGTCTACGCCAAGAAGCTGCAAAAAGTAAACGTAAGTTTCAATATGATACCAACGTTGGTGCTGGTTTGCCGGTTATCGAAAATCTCCAAAATCTCTTAAATGCGGGGGATGAACTTATCCGTTTTTCTGGCATCTTATCGGGTTCTCTCTCCTTCATTTTCGGTAAGCTAGACGAAGGGTTATCACTTTCAGAAGCGACTAAACTTGCTAAAGAGAAAGGATTTACCGAACCTGATCCGCGTGATGATCTCTCTGGTACTGACGTTGCTCGTAAACTATTAATTCTTGCTAGGGAAGCGGGATTACAGTTAGAACTCGATCAGATCAGTGTCGAATCTATCCTACCAGAAGCGTATTCACATGGTGATGTGGCTGAATTTATGGCAAAATTACCCGCATTGGATGCTGAATTTAAAGCGCGTGTTGACGCAGCAGCTAAAGAGGGCAAAGTGCTCCGCTATGTTGGTAGTATTGAAAATGGTCAATGCAGTGTTAAGATTGAAGCGGTCGATAGTGAAGCTCCCCTCTATAAAGTAAAAAATGGTGAAAATGCATTGGCCTTTTATACACGCTATTACCAACCTATTCCGCTTGTACTGCGCGGCTATGGGGCTGGCAATGATGTTACTGCTGCGGGCGTATTTGCCGATATTTTACGTACAACATCCAGCAAAATTGGTGGGTAATGGGTAGAAGATAGAAAATGAGCAATTTAGAAAACATAACCGGATATGCAAATAGGCATATAAAAGTGTATGCACCTGCCTCAATGGCTAATATTAGTGTTGGATTCGATATTTTAGGTGCTGCAATTAGCCCGATAAGTGGCGCAATGTTAGGTGACACAATTACCGTCACCTTAGCGCCAACATTCTCACTCACTAATCAAGGTGATTTTGTTAAAAAATTACCGGCTGATCCTAAACAAAATATTGTCTATCAATGTTGGCAACGTTTCTGTCAAGCATTAGGGAAAGAGCTACCTGTTGCTATGACCTTAGAGAAAAATATGCCGATAGGTTCTGGTTTAGGATCAAGTGCCTGTTCAGTGGTTGGTGCATTAGTTGCCTTAAATGAATTTTGCAACAGACCTTTTAACCAGCAACAACTGCTCGCTATGATGGGCGAAATGGAAGGTCGAATATCGGGTAGCATCCATTACGATAATGTGGCGCCATGCTATTTAGGGGGGATGCAACTTATCTTAGATGAGATGGGTATAATCAGCCAATCTATACCCCATTTCGAAGATTGGTACTGGGTGATGGCATACCCAGGAATTCACGTCTCAACAGCAGAAGCGAGAGCCATTTTACCCGCCCAATATCAGAAAGCGGATTGCGTTGCGCATGGGCGATATGTGGGTGGATTTATTCACGCCTGTTATACCAAACAGGCAGAATTGGCTGCTTCTATGCTGCATGATAATATTGCCGAACCTTATCGCAAACAGCTGCTGCCAAATTTTGATGCTATCCAAAAAAATGTTCTCCAGTTAGGTGCCTTAGCCTCTGGTATATCTGGATCGGGTCCAACAATTTTTGTTATTGCTGATAAACTTGAGATAGCAGAGCAGATTGAGTCACTACTGAAAACCCACTATTTGCAAAATAGTGATGGTTTTACCCATATTTGCCAAATCGATAATTTAGGGGCACGCACTATTTAATTATGTACTAATTAATTGTGCACTAACTAATTGTGCACTACTTAATTGAATGTAGGAATCTGACATATTATGAAATTATACAATTTAAAAGATCACACTGAACAGGTCAGTTTTGCCCAAGCGGTAAAGCAAGGGTTGGGTAAACATCAAGGGCTATTTTTCCCCGAAGATCTACCCAAATTTACTGCAGATGAGATTAATGAACTATTAAAACTCGATTTTAATACTCGCAGTGCTAAAATTCTCTCCGCTTTTATTGGTGATGAAATTGAACAATCCGATTTACAAAGATTAGTTAATAATGCCTTTCAGTTCCCTGCCCCAGTTAAAGCAGTTGAAAAGGATATTGGCACCTTAGAGCTATATCATGGACCTACATTAGCATTTAAGGATTTTGGTGGACGCTTTATGGCACAAGCGTTGGTGCAAGTTGCAGCAGATAAACAGATCACTATTTTAACCGCTACATCAGGCGATACTGGCGCCGCGGTTGCCCATGCATTTTATCATCTACCCAATATTCGTGTCGTTATCCTCTATCCTGAAGGGAAAATTAGCCCACTACAAGAGAAACTATTTTGTACCCTAGGCGATAATATCCATACCATTGCGATTAAAAGTGATTTTGATGCATGTCAAACATTAGTCAAACAGGCGTTTGATGATGAAGAGTTGAAAACCAAAATTGGATTAAATTCAGCAAACTCAATCAATATCAGCCGACTTCTTGCGCAGATCTGCTACTATTTTGAAGCGTTCGCACAGCTAACTACCTCGCAGCGTGAACAGTTAGTTATCTCTGTGCCAAGTGGTAATTTTGGTGATTTAACTGCTGGACTGTTAGCAAAAACCATGGGGCTGCCTATAAAACGTTTTATTGCGGCAACCAATGCTAACGATACCGTTCCGCGCTATTTAGATACTGGCAAATGGCAACCCCACGCAACTATTGCGACCATCTCTAATGCTATGGATGTTAGCCAACCTAATAACTGGCCTCGTATTGAGGAGATCTACCGCCGTGAAAGTTGGGCATTAAAATCACTGGCGCATGGTTCTGTCTCGGATGAGACGACTAAAAAAACAGTACGTGAACTTGATGAAAAAGGCTATCTATCCGAACCACATGGCGCCATTGCCTATCGCCTATTACGCGATCAGCTACAAGAGGGTGAATATGGGATCTTTTTAGGTACCGCGCATCCAGCTAAATTCAAAGAGGTAGTTGAAGGGATTTTAGACAAAGAGATTCCACTCCCCAAAGCGCTTGCCGAGCGTGAAGATATGACACTACTTTCTCACTATATGGATGATAATTTTACCCAATTACGCAACTTTTTACTCACCTTAGATTGGTAATTACCACAAAGGAGAAAATTTATGCATTGCCCTTTTTGTAATGCTGATGACACCAAAGTGATCGACTCAAGATTAGTCGGCGGTGGATTTCAAGTGAGGCGTAGACGCCTCTGTAGCGACTGTAACGAACGGTTTACCACCTTCGAAGTGGCTGAATTAATTATGCCCAATGTGATAAAAAGCAACAAAGTCCGTGAACCATTTAATGAAGATAAGCTGCGTAATGGTATGAAGCATGCCCTTGAAAAACGCCCAGTCAGTTTAGATGCGATTGAAGATGCAATTACCCGCATTAAATCAAAACTGCGTGCAACAGGTGAACGTGAAGTACCAGCAAAATTGATTGGCGACTTTGTGATTGAAGAGTTACGACATTTAGATAAAGTTGCCTATATCCGTTTTGCTTCCGTCTACTTTAGTTTTGACGATATAGAGCAGTTTAGTAACGAAATAGCTAAATTACAGCAGAAGTAAACCCTAAAACATCGTTAAAAATAGGCAATATGATGTCCGATCTTATCTATATGCAAAAAGCGTTAATGTTAGCAAAGCAGGGGCGCTTTACCACTTCACCCAATCCTAATGTAGGATCTGTTATTGTAAAAGATAATCAGATTATTGGTGAAGGTTATCACCAAAAAGCTGGCGAGCCACATGCTGAAGTGCATGCCCTAAAGATGGCGGGGCAAGAGGCAAAAGGAGCAACCGCATATGTCACGTTAGAGCCTTGTAGCCACTTTGGTCGCACCCCCCCTTGTGCTGATGCACTCATAGATGCAGGTGTTAAGCGGGTTGTGGTCGCCATGCAAGATCCCAATCCAGCAGTATCAGGTAAGGGAATTGAACGGTTACGTAGTGCTGGAATTACGGTTGATGTTGGTCTATGTAAACAAGAGGCCGAAGCGCTTAATCGTGCATTTTTTAAACGCATGCGAACCGGACTCCCCTATGTTCAACTCAAAATGGCCGCCTCGTTAGATGGTAAAATCGCCATGGCATCCGGCGAAAGCAAGTGGATCACCTCAACTGCTGCACGGCAAGATGTACAAACTTTTAGAGCACAAGCGAGCGCGATATTAAGTACTCATGTGACAGTAAAACAAGATAATGCCAGTCTAACTGTTCGTCATGCTGATCTTCCAGCTGCAATTCAAACAGATTATACTGCCTCCTCTATTCGTCAACCGGTACGTGTTATTATCGATAGCCAAAATAGATTGACGGGTAAGGAGAATCTCTTTAAACAGTCAGGTGAAATTTGGATTATTAGTAAAGAAGAGCGAGAGCTTCCCAATAGCCAGATTATTGTAGAGCCATCTGAAAGTGAAACTATCCACCTACCGACCCTTTTAACACTATTAGGCGAAAAACAGATTAACTCACTCTGGGTTGAGGCTGGTGCACATTTAGCGGGATCATTAATCGAACAAAATTTAGTAGATGAGTTAATTATCTACTATGCGCCAAAATTGTTGGGTAATAACGCATTAGATATGTCTATCATCCCGAATATTCAAAAATTAGCCTTAGCGCCTCAATTTAAATTTAAATCTATTAATATGGTTGGGGATGATCTACGCGTAGTTTTAACTCCAAAAAAAGATAATGTTGAAGATTCATAATCTAACCCTAAAACATTTTCACTATTTTTGATTAGGGCTAATAAGCCCTATAAATTGCAGTTCTATAAACATTAATCACAAATATTAATTATTACCTTTAAACATTATTTATAAACATCACCTATAACCATCACTATAAAAATAGCTCAACCCTAAAACATCGGGAAAGTTTATAAAAAAATCTCTAACAGTGAATTTAAAAACAGTTTGCCCTGTTCGGTGATTTGCCACACTTTATCAGTCTCAATTAAAAACCCTTTTGTTTTGGCAATATCTATCTGATTTTCAATAACAGATAGAGGTTGAAACGTGCGTTCGATGAATTCCTGTTTCGGAGTCGGTTCTAATAACCTGAAACGGTTCATAAAAAACTCAAAAGGTAGCTCCTCTTTTGGCACAATATAGGTCCGCTCTAAATAACGACCTTGAAGATACCCTTTTGGATGACGTGTTTTAACGGTTCGCCGAATCTCGCCATTTGGCTGCGTCAACTTACCATGCGCGCCACAGCCTATTCCTAAGTAATCACCAAAACGCCAATAATTTAAATTATGTTGGCACATCGATCCCGCTTTCGCATAGGCGGATGTCTCATATTGTTGATAACCATTTTTGGTTAAAAGTTGATGACCTTGCTGATAGATATCCCATAACCTATCGTCATCCGGCAATTTAGGCGGATGGGATCCAAAGAGAGTATTTGGTTCAATGGTTAATTGATACCAAGATAGATGGGTAGGTGATAAAGCTATTGCCTGCTCTAAATCATACATAGCATCACTTAAAGATTGATTAGGCAAACCGTGCATCAGATCCACATTAACACTTTGTAAATTAAGTGATTTCGCAAGTTTTATTGCAGAGATCGCCTCTTCTGGATTGTGTACCCGCCCCAATTTAACCAATTTATCGGCTTGGAAGCTTTGCACCCCAATTGAGATGCGATTAATACCAGCTTGTTGATAACCGGTAAATCGTTCGACATCAACTGAATTAGGGTTAGCCTCAATCGTGATTTCTGCTTTAGGGTTAATTAAAATCTGTGCATTAATTCTGGTTAACAGCTGTGCAATTAACTCAGCTGGAAAGAGACTTGGTGTTCCGCCACCAATAAAAATTGAGTGTATTGTGTGATCTGCATTGTGATCTAACATTGTTAAATCTTGCGTTAAATCAGCAATAAGATGATCAATATAGCCGGCATAATCGGGAATCTGTTTTAGGCTATGAGAATTGAAATCACAATAGGGGCACTTTTGTACACACCATGGCATATGAATATAGAGACTAAGCGGTATTGGCATCACGATAATTAGGAGAGTGGCAAAATGGGCATATTATCACAACCTATCCTCTTGGAACAGGTTGCGGATCATTATAGAAAATTATCTGTTATAGAAACCTATACGTTGTGATAGAAATACACTGTTATAGAAAATAACAAGCGCAACGAAATAGAGAATAAGGCAATAATTATTATTTGATTTTATTTTTTAGATCAGTAAAAAATTGTTCCGTTGACGTATCAAGATAAATATTATCGACCAAATGATTATCATAACTGTATTCTTTCACGTGTAATTCCCCTTGCTCATTTCTGACACATCGCTGGCAGACAATCGTAAGTACACCATTTTTTTGACACTTTGGACATAAATAATAGTGAAAAATTAATATATCAACCGAATCTATATCAGAGGGAAAGCGAGAAAAAAGCTCTTTTTTCTTGGTTTGAAATTCAGCATTATTTTCATAAAATTCAACATTCGCCAGTATATTTGCATATTTACCTGACGGACTCTGTTTAATTGCTGTACTGATTTTTTCATCGACAATAGCAATAAAAATATGGTGTTGATGCCAAGTTCTGCATTCATCACAAAAATGATATTCTTTTTCCACACTTAAAACAGGAAGACAGAAGGCAAAAAATTCTATGATATAGAATATAACCAACCAGATGCCTGAAATTCGAATAATGCTTGAGTTAGTATAGCGACTAATCTTAATCATACGGTTAGGGATAATATCATTGAGCAATATAGAATAAACATCAGTAGGCGATTTGAAAAGTTCACCCCATTCACTCCACTTATAAAAAAATAGTGTCTCAAAAGTGACTAGGTTGGAATAATAAGCAACTAAACAGAGCAAAATTGTGATAGTTATATTTACTCTATAATTGCGACAATTTGAAGATTGCCTAACCCATTTACAAATTTTAGAGAGTCCATAGATCATTGCGAACAATATAACTATATTCAAAGGCATTAAAGATACATAATAAGAAGAAACCATATAAATGGCGCCCGCAATAATACTGATAATAATACCAATTAATGTGAAGGCGAGCACTGGCACTAATTTAAACTTTTGCGAAAAATGATACTGGGTTATCCCTACAAAATTCATACTTTATCTCCTTTTTTTATTGTTTATATTTTTCTTAACTATATTACCTATATTATCTATATAACTAAGAGCAAAGGCGAAAAATTATACTATGTTAAGAAAAATAGACAATAACCTGTTTAATTGAAAAAGAGATAATCCCACTTTCGCACAACATTTTTTAATAGCAATGATCTACAACTGTGCTATTAATTGTTTAAGCGCCTGCCCACGGTGTGAAATCTGGCTTTTCTGCTCTCGCGTTAGTTCTGCTGCACTACATCCCAATGTTGGAACATAGAAAAGCGGATCATAACCAAAACCACCTGTGCCGGACTCTTCGTGCAAAATACGCCCATCCCATTTTCCTAAACAGACAATTGGCGTGGGATCAAATGCATGACGCATAAAGACTAAAGCACAATAGAAGTAAGCAGTACGTTCACTATCTGGCACGCCAGCTAATGCATCTAATAACTTTTGATTATTAGCGCTATCATCACCATGCTTACCTGCATAACGGGCTGAGTAGATACCTGGAGCGCCCCCTAATGCATCAACGGCTAAACCAGAGTCATCTGCAATAGTTGGCATACCGGTCAATTTAGCGGTATGTCTTGCTTTTAAAATCGCATTTTCGATAAATGTTAGACCGGTCTCATCGGCATCAGGAACATTAAATTGACTTTGGGGCACAATTGAAAAACCTGCATTTGCCAACAAATTTTGCAGCTCATTCACTTTACCTTGATTATTGGTTGCTAGTACAACTGTCTCAATATTCACTTTTTCCCGATTTTGCATCTTAAATGGCCTCATTAATTCACTGTTTATAAAAATAGTATTCCGCTTCTCTTAACTTTTTTTAACTTATATTAACTTTATTAGACAGCTTAAAAATCAGGTTCACAAGTAAATGTGATGCTCTCACCTGTTTTAGGGTGATTAATAGTGAGTAGCTCTGCATGTAATAAAAGCCGTTTTGACATCGCAAATGCTTTAGGGTTGGCATAAAATTTATCACCTAAAATAGGGTGACCGAGTGCCTGCATATGCAGACGAAGTTGATGTGAGCGACCAGTAAATGGAAGTAGCTTTACCCGTGTCGTATTATCACTATTGCGCGCCAACACTTGATAGTGGGTTAATGCAGGTTTGCCATTTACTAAATCGACCATCTGCCGAGGCCGATTAGGCCAATCACAGATAAGAGGTAGATCAACCGATCCAACATCCTGTTCTAGATGCCCCCAAACAACCGCCACATACTCTTTTTTAGGAATACGTTCGCGAAATTGACGCTTAATTTCACGGTCAGCCAGTTTAGATAACGCTGCGACCATAATGCCACTGGTTGCCATATCTAACCGATGGACTGATTCAACATAACTATATTTCTGCTGTAAACGGTGAATAATACTATCGATAAATTCAGGCTTATTGCCGGAAACAGATAGTAGACCAGGCTGTTTGTTGACAACGACAATATGGTCGTCTTGATATAGGATGGATAACCAAGGATCAGTTGGCGGGTTATACTCTAAAAGCATGATTTTACTTACGTGGTTGGGCAATATAAATTACGGCACATCATAACAAAATTGCCCAGCATGATAAATAGCGGATTTAATTACTCCAGATCGATTTTTTACGAGGTGCAAAAAGTTGCGCTATGAGCACGAATAGACCAACTATGAAATAACCAATAAAAATGATGATCATCCACTGTGACATCTCTATAGTTAAAAATGTCCAGATCTTCTCGGCACAAAAACCGTAAGCATTAAATAGACTTGGAAAAAGAGTGTTTAACGGTAACCAAGATGGGAACTGCACATTGATAGAACAGGTATCAATGAGATTAGGTTCAAACTGTAAATGGGCATGAAATAGAGCCAATTGAAACCCTTTGAAAGCTGAAAATAACCAGAGAAAAATGGCAATCAACCTAAAAAAGAGATTTTGTGGCGTAATTAATGCGATTAAACTTGCAATCATAATACCAAATATGGCACATCGTTGATAGATACAGAGTGTGCAGGGTGCAAGCCCTAAACCATGTTGGAAATATAACGCGGTAAACTCAAGAATTAAAGTAGATAAAAAAAGTAAAAACCAAGTCGTTCTTTGTTGTGAGTACTGGTTAAGCAGTGATAACATACTATTTTCTTCCTTAATATTCCGCTATAATCATAACCTCTTTTTTTATAGCTGAAAGCAATTACCCTACATTTTAGCGTCAGAATTGTAAAATCAACATTAAAATAGTAACAATTTTATAACAAGATGTAGTGTAATTTATTTTTGCATAATGTAAACGAATTTTACTTATTAAGGGTAGATTAATTATCTAAACATTATGGATCATCAAACTTCTACAGGTAATACCCAATCTTTGATCTCATTTGTCACTATTTCTGAGGAAAATGCTACACAACGCATTGATAATTTTTTAATTACTTATCTAAAAGGTGTACCAAAAAGCCTTGTTTATCGTATTTTACGTAAAGGTGAGGTAAGAATAAATAAAAAACGGGTAAAACCAGAATATAAGCTGCAAATTGGCGATATCGTCCGTATTCCCCCTGTTAGAACCGCAGAAAAAAAAGCTGTAAATATCTCCCCCAAACTAAGAAAAGTGGTACAGTTAGAATCAACCATTATTTATGAAGATGATCTAATCATAGCAATTAATAAACCATCAGGAATTGCAGTTCATGGAGGTAGTGGTCTCAGTTTTGGTGTTATTGAAGGGTTAAGAGCGCTTAGGCCTGAAGCAAAATTTTTAGAGTTAGTACACCGAATCGATCGCGAAACTTCAGGGATCTTATTAATTGCTAAAAAGCGATCTGCACTAAAATCACTGCATGAGCAGCTACGTTTAAAGACGATGCGTAAAGAGTATCTAGCTTTAGTAAAAGGTGATTTCCCCTCTTCATGTAAAGTGGTTGCAGCACCACTTTTGAAAAATGTGCTAGCTAGTGGCGAACGAATTGTTAAAGTAAATCAAGAGGGCAAACCCTCAGAAACCCGATTTAAAGTAGAAGAGCGATTTGGATTTGCAACGCTAATTAAAGCAAGCCCTATTACTGGTCGTACACACCAAATTCGTGTACATACCCAATATACTACACACCCTATCGCTTTTGATGATCGTTATGGCGAAAAAGAGTTTGATAATCAACTTACTGCAACTGGTTTAAATCGCCTCTTTTTACATGCAGCAAATGTTAAATTTATCCATCCTAAAACCGAACAAGAGATGCTGTTACATGCACCCTTAGATGATGTATTACAAACCTGTCTTACACAGTTACGCTCTGATAAATATCAACACCCATAATATGAGGTCAAATACTCAATGAAAAATATTAATTTATACCTAGTCAGACATGGACAAACCGAATGGAATATCAAAGATCAGATGCAAGGTTCACAAAATTCACCCCTGACTAATGATGGTGTTTTAGGTGCTAAAGTCACAGGTAAGCATCTAAAAAATATCCCTTTTATGCAGGCTTACTCTAGTACTTTGCAACGCGCGATTGAGACCCGTAACTATATTGTTGATGAGAATGATCTTACTCACAGTGGTGTCACTATTCCAAAATATGAACTTGAAGGGCTATCGGAAATGGATTTTGGTATTTGGGAAGGGCAAAATACGGCTAAACTTAAAGCAGAATTCCCAGAGTTTATTACCTTTTTAACCGATCCTGCCCATTTTGATGCTTCTGTTAATAAAGGTGAAGACTATGCAACAGTATTAAAGCGTTTAGAAAAAGCACTGAAGACGATCGTTGATAATGCCGCTAATGATAGAGGTGATATTTTAGTCGTATCACACGGAACCGTATTACGCCTGCTACTTTGCGTCTTAACAGGCGGTGATTGGCATAAACATCGAGATGAAAGTTACTTCCCACGGATGTTAAATACCAGTATCAGTGTCGTAAATTACCAACAAGAGAATAAACATAGCGAAGGGAAATTTGCAGTAAAATATTTCAATAATGTTGAACATCTTAAATAGTTGAGATTAGTTAACAGTATTAAAAATCACTTATAGGGTTATTGCCCTATAAGTGTGATAATTAGAAAAAGATACTCCACATTGCTGAGATTGGCATAACTAATATTAATCCCATCAGCATATTAGCCACCGGAAACGGTTTAATACCACAAATTCTAAATCCTGTTGCTAACATAATCATGCCACCACAAGCAGAAAAATCACTAAACATCGCAGGCGTAATTATTGGTTGAATTAATGTTGCCATAAAAAAGAGTACTGTTTGAATTACAAATTGTGGTACGGCTATCATGGCTACTGAGTAACCTAATGTAATTGCAAATATAGCGGCTGTAAATAGATCCAAAAATGCTTTAGCAATTAATAGCGAAGGATCACCCGACATCCCCTCCGTTAATGCGCCAAAAATACCCATTCCACTTGCACAAAATAGGACAACTAATGCAACATATTTCTCAATAAAATCTTCATGCGAGGTAATAATAGAACGATTAGATTGCGGTTTATCAACAAATGCACGTAATTTTAGGGAGAGTTTCTCTATCCCCCTCTCAACTTGCAAAATTTCACCAATTAAAGAGCCTAATAACAGTGCCAATACAACGGCTGGAATGGTATGAACTTTCATAATTAAAGCGATACCAATACCAAGTGAAGCACAACCAAATGTCATTGGTAGAGCTTGGCGAACACGTGCGGGGATAATGTGCCCAAATGCTGCACCTAATAAACCGCCAATTATTATAGCGGAGCCATTAATGATGGGACCAAGAATCATACCTCTTCCTTAAATTATTTTTGTTATAAATTATCCATTATGGTAATTAATGCCATTCAGTTTGACTGGCAATATGTAGTTAATTAGGTATACAGTTAATTAGGTATACCGTGAATTAAGTATACAGCCAATTAGCGACGATATTTGGCAAATCGTTTTTGTAACTGAGCTAATTGTGTTATGCGTGCATCAATACGAGAAAGTAATATCTTATTGCCTTGAGTCTGATTACGGGCATTATTAAGCAGCAAAATAGCTTGTGAAAAATCACCTTGTAGCGCAATAACTTCTGCTCTTGCCGACATCTCTTGTGCTCGGGCACGTAAACCACCATATGCAGTTGTTAAGAGATCCCACCCATTCATATCTTCGTTATTTTCATAGGTATAACGATGTAATAGACTTACCGCTTGTTGATAATCTCCATTTTTAATATAAGCATTTGCTAAATTTAGCTGTAGTGCGGTGCTATCAGGATTTCGTTTTAATGCTGCCTCTAAACGTTTAATCGCTTCAACGGTATTATTAAGATCTAAATCGATATCGGTCATAAGATCAATATACCAGATATTATTTGGATCGTTTTCAAGCAACTGATTTAATATCTGTTTTGCTTTTCGATTCTCATTACTATTATGATATTCTAGTGCACTTCCGTAAATAATTGCTGTTCTACTCTCCTGATTATCTAACTTTTGGTAATCTTCGAAGAGCAAGGTTGCCATATTTTTATTACGACTCACTAAAACTGCTAACCGTGCTTTTGCTAAATAGTAGTTAAGTGATGATGGCACACTTTTTTTTCCGTACTGCATACTTAAATTTCGCATATCAGCTAAACGGCTGTCAGGGAGTGGATGAGTCAATAAAATTTCTGGTGGTTTGCTCATGTAACGGGTCTGATCCGCCAATTTTTGTAAAAACTCTGATGATGCATTAGGGTCAAAGCCAGCTTTGACTAACGTTTTTAGACCAACGCGATCAGCTTCTTGCTCATTATTTTGAGTAAAGCTGATCATATTTTGTGCCGAACCAGCCAAAGTACTAGTGATGGCAGCCATACCCACATTAGGATTGGCAAGTGCAAGTAAAATAGACCCTAATGTTGCACCCCAAACGTAGGGGCTACTACGATTTTGACTCTCCATTGCTCGAGCAAGATGCCTTTGGGTCACATGACCAATTTCATGAGCAAGCACCGATGCTAATTGGCTCTCATTATCGGTATCCAAAATTAATCGCGAGTGGACAACAACATTGCCGCCGAAAAAGGCAAACGCATTTAAGACATCGCTGCGCATAATATAGAAATGAAAGGATGTCTGAACCGAGTCTGCTTTAGAGACTAATCTTTTTCCAAGATCATTAATATATTGATTCAAAACAGGATCATTAACAATAGGGGTACTACTACGCAACATGCGCATATAATAGTCACCCATCTCCATCTCTTGACCAATAGTTAATGTTGATGCTGCCACAGTGCCAATATCTGGCAGTTTAATATTATCTGCTGCAGCTTGTTGCCATAAAGTAGGCATTGTCAACGTTGATAGCATCGATAGAGAGAGTAGACAAGCGACTGTTTTTTTAAACATATTAGCGTTACCCACTAAAATTTTGATGATTAGCCTCAATTCTACATGATTATTTGCGATTTTTAATAAAATTTATGATCTCATCAAGTTTAACCATCTGTTTATTCTCATCAGCACGATGTTTATATTCCACTTCACCATTAGCTAGATTACGTTCACCAATAACAATCATATGTGGAATACCAATTAATTCAGCATCGGCAAACATGACACCTGGGCGCTCTTTTCGATCATCAAATAGCACTTCAATGCCAGCTGCTTGCAGATCGGTATAAAGTTTTTCTGCCGTTGCTTTTACAGATTCTGATTTATACATATTCATCGGTATGATGACAACACTAAATGGTGCAATAGCATCAGGCCAGATAATACCGCGCTCATCATGGCACTGCTCAATTGCAGCGGCTACCACTCGAGTTACACCAATACCATAGCAGCCCATCAGCATAATATGATTTTGACCATCTTCACCCTGCACTGTCGCTTTTAATGCTTCTGAGTATTTAGTCCCTAGCTGGAAGATATGCCCTACCTCAATACCTCGTTTAATTAATAGTGTACCTTTACCATCAGGGCTAATATCCCCTTCGACCACATTTCGAATATCTGCAACCAAAGGTAATGCAACATCACGATCCCAATTGATATTAAAGTAGTGTTTATGATCAATATTTGCTCCGGCACTAAAATCACTCATCACAGCAACATCGCGGTCGATAATAAGCGGTAAGGATAGGTTAATCGGTCCTAATGAACCCGGACCAGCACCAATTGCCGCTCGGATCTCCTCCTCACTGGCAAACTCTAAAGGGGAAGCAACAATATCGATTTTCTCTGCTTTTACCTCATTTAATGTGTGATCACCACGCACTATTAGCGCAACTAATTTATGTCCACTATTTTTATCGGCCTTAACTATTAGTGTTTTGACCGTCTGCTCGATAGGTAGATTGAATTGAGCAACTAATTCATTGATCGTTTTAGCATTCGGTGTATCAATAAGTTCCATTGCCTTACTTGGTTCTGCACGCACTTTGGTTGGTGCCTCTGCTTGTGCCATCTCAATATTAGCGGCGTAATCAGAGTCAGTTGAAAACACAATATCATCTTCACCACTTGATGCTAACACTTGGAACTCATGGGATGAACTACCACCAATTGATCCGGTATCAGCACGCACAGCTCTAAAATCAAGCCCGATACGGGTAAAAATTGCACTGTACGCTTGATACATTGCATCATAGGTCTCTTGTAAAGATGATTGGCTGGTATGGAATGAGTATCCATCTTTCATGATAAATTCACGTGAACGCATTACACCAAAACGGGGACGTACCTCATCACGAAATTTAGTCTGAATTTGGTAAAGATTAATAGGTAACTGTTTATATGAACTCACTTCATTACGTATTAGATCAGTTATCACCTCTTCATGAGTCGGCCCTAAAACAAAATCACGTGCGCCACGATCTTTAATGCGTAAGAGCTCTGGTCCATACTTCTCCCAACGTCCACTCTCTTGCCATAGATCAGCTGGTTGTACTACTGGCATTAAGAGCTCAATTGCGCCGGCTCTATTCATCTCTTCACGTACAATATTTTCTACTTTTTTCAAAACACGATAACCGGTAGGTAACCAAGTATAGAGTCCAGAGGCTACTTTTCGAATCATACCGGCACGAAGCATTAATTGGTGGCTTATCACTTCAGCATCTGCTGGTGTCTCTTTAAGTGTTGACAGAAGATATTTACTGGTTCGCATAATCAATCCTGATATATTCAAGTTTTTATCGTTATAAAAATCTAACGAATAGGGTTGAAATAAATTTGATAAAAAATAGGCGTAGTTTAACAGCCCAAGTGCGAACACTAAAGCAATTTTGATGCTATTTTTATTGTTAACTAAGGTGATCTATTAAAAGATATATATTCGGATCTTTTATAAAGATGATGGATTTGTGAATAAAATTTGATGACAGTTATTAGTAAATTTTAGAACTCCTAATGGATACTTAAATTAAAACAATTTTATATATTAGGTGATTATAAAGTGGATAAAATAATGGTTAATTAGGTTGTTGATTAGTTGGAAAATCTCTATAGTATTGCTCAATCCAACATCTCAAGGTGAGTTATGAATTTCACACAGCGATCTCTTTTATCTACCAATAATTTAAATAAAGATCTTATTCATATCAAACAACTCGATACTCCGATTGGTGTTATGTATGCTGGAGCGACAGATAGGGGGCTTTCCTTTTTAGAGTTTATCGATAGTCCAAAATTCGATCTCGAATTGAAACATCTATTAAAATATGCAACTTTAATTGACACAGATGGTCTGGATAACGATAATCTGCCTATCATTAATCGTCACTTAATCCAGACAGAAAAAGAGCTAAAAGAGTATTTTAGTGGTGAACGTAGGCAATTTTCTATTGCGCTTGATACTAAAGGGACTTTTTTTCAGCAGAAAGTTTGGAATGCATTGATGACAATTCCATATGGCAAAACGCGCTCTTATAAAGATCAAGCAGTTGATATTGATCACCCTAAGGCGGTAAGAGCAGTTGCCAATGCTAATGGAATGAATCTTATTAGTATTATTATCCCTTGTCATCGTGTTATCGGATCAAATGGTAAATTGACTGGATATGCGGGCGGATTGTGGCGAAAAGAGTGGTTATTAGAGCATGAAAAAAAGTGTGTGATTAGCGGTAATTAAATTTGACCTTTTAATCTCATAATTAACTAGAAAATTATGCTCTATATAACCATTAGTACCTAATCATAGAATAGAGGAAGTAATGAGTTCAGTATTTGATATATTTAAAATTGGTATTGGTCCATCTAGTTCCCACACCGTTGGACCAATGCGTGCAGCAAATTTATTTATAGATGAGCTTATCAATAGTGGTCAGATGAGTTCGGTTAAAACTGTTGTAGCTGATATTTATGGTTCGCTCTCCTTAACTGGTAAAGGACACCATACTGATATTGCCATAATTATGGGGCTCGCAGGTGAGAAACCAGATACTGTTGATATTGAGATGATTCCTGTTTTTATAAAAAAAATAGAGGAAAAAGGGCGTTTATCTATTTTTAATGGACGTTTTGAGATCAACTTTAGTCCTGAACACAATTTATGTTTCCATTCAGAATTTTTACCTCAACATGAGAATGGTATGCGTTTGACCGCATATAGTAGTGATGAGGTAAGTGATGGGAAGATCATTTTGCAAAAAACTTATTTCTCCATTGGTGGGGGTAAAATTGTTGATGAGAGTGAAATTGGAAATGATGATTCAAATACAATTCATCTACCTTATCCATTTTCATCAGCCGAAGAGTTATTAAAGCACTGCAACGATAATATGCTTTCAATCTCAACAGTTATGCTTAAAAATGAGCTTCAGATGCATAGTTATACAGAAATTGAGCACTATTTTAGTCGTGTCGGCGAAATCATGCTCGATTGCATAAAAAAAGGGATGCAGAACGAAGGTTTACTCCCAGGTCCGCTAAAAGTACCACGCCGTGCTCACTCACTCTATCGACAACTAACCGCCAATAAAGATCATAGTGATCCAATGATTATTTTAGACTGGGTCAATATGTTTGCTTTTGCGGTAAGTGAAGAGAATGCGTCAGGTGGTCGCGTAGTGACCGCCCCAACAAATGGTGCATGTGGTATTATTCCTGCTGTATTGGCTTATTATGATAAATTTATTAATCCAATTACACCTGATACCTGTCTGCGTTTCTTTCTTGCTTGTGGTGCAATTGGTCAACTCTACCAAAAAAATGCTTCAATTTCTGGTGCAGAGGTGGGGTGCCAAGGGGAAGTTGGCGTGGCCTGTTCAATGGCAGCAGCTGGATTGACTGAACTACTTGGTGGCAATCCTAACCAAGTCTGTATGGCCGCTGAAATTGCGATGGAACATAATTTAGGTCTCACTTGTGATCCCGTTGGTGGACAGGTACAAGTCCCCTGTATTGAAAGAAATGCTATCTCTGCTGTTAAAGCAATTAATGCTAGTCGAATGGCACTTCGCCGTACTAGCAGTGCGAAAGTTTCGCTAGATAAAGTGATTGAAACGATGTACGAAACTGGCAAAGATATGAACGCTAAATACCGAGAGACTTCACGTGGTGGTTTAGCTATTAAAGTGATGTGTGAGTAAGATTCCATCACAACTCTTATATTAAAATATTTCAAATTAAAATAGCGGTAGATTGAGCCCTTTTTAATTGAGCTCTTTTTAATTGGTTTTTTTTAATTAATACAACATGACCATTTACCCTGTAGAGGTGAGTAACTTTGAATAATTTTGCAACAATTATAGATACAGAACGCGACGATATGAGAGTTGCTTATGTCCAAAATGATAATGTGGATTACCTTGAATTATTTAACCGTTTTTTAGCAAACGAAGCGAATCATCATCTCTTAGATCCTAGTGATAAACCTGAACGGTTTACCTACTTAATTAATCATGATGATACCAAATATATTTTTAAAATTGATGGTGGAGTTGAGCACCGATTAGAGCGAAAATTGATTGCTAAAATTACTGGTGACTTCTATTTTAATCTTATCCATAAACTGGCAACACTCTCCTTAAACCATTGTGATATCGCATATGAGCTCTATTTAGTGGCTTATGATAAGAGAAGTAAACGTCACTATATGATCTTTAATTTTATTGAGGGGCGTTCATTATCAAAAGATGATATGCACACCTACGCAGATCAAATTAAACATTGTATTGAGACACTGCATAGTTATAATTTAGTCTCAAATGATATTCATGGCGGTAATTTTATCTTAACACCGGAAGGTAAAATTAAGGTGATTGACCTCACCAATTCAGGCTTTATTTGGCTAACAAAAGCAAATGATGCGATAGAGCTACGTGATCGTTTT
This sequence comes from Orbaceae bacterium ESL0721, assembly GCA_029433365.1. Lineage (GTDB taxonomy): Bacteria > Pseudomonadota > Gammaproteobacteria > Enterobacterales > Orbaceae > Gilliamella. The sequence goes on along the minus strand of JAQTHZ010000002.1, from coordinate 409,576 downwards.
AATATTAAGATTAAAGTTCCTTTTTTTGCCATGTTTTTAAAAAAAATTGCTCATGGATATAAAACTTTATCTCGTAAATTACGTGGTAAAGAGGTTTAAAAGTAGAATACTTCTCCCACTAACACCTAAAGCCACTGTATAAGCGGCTTTAGTTTTTCTGAGCCACTACAATTTGCTACATCACTTACCGTTGCCGATCAGGCGGTTTTCATTAATAATTAATTAGTTATTTTTAATTCAATAAAAAAATTAGATATAGATAATAGTAGTTATAATTTTTATCTATACCTTGCTATATAAAAATCAGATTTGCCAATAATTGTACTTGCCTATATACTTCTTCGAACTATTTAGACGTCTATCCATCTAATAACAATAAAGAGTAAAAGGAGTAAAATGAGCACTTACCCAATATTTCGTGCTGATCATGTCGGCAGTTTTTTAAGACCACACTATCTTTTAACAGCTCGTGAAAAGTTTGCGGCAAAAGAGATTGATATTACACAATTACGTGCTATTGAAGATAAAGCGATTACTGAAATTGTAAAATTCCAAGAAGAGGTAGGTATTCGCAGTGTTACTGATGGTGAATTTCGTCGTACCTATTTCCATTTAGACTTTTTGAAGCAACTTGGTGGCGTTACAACAGATGCACCAAAGACTATTATTGATGATAATGGCAATGAAAAATTATTACCGCCAAATATTCGTGTAACTGGTAAAGTTAAACATATACAAGAGATTCAAGTCGCTGATTTTAACTATCTTAAATCACAAGCTGCGCCATCTTCTGTACCCAAAGTAGCAATCCCTTCACCCACTATGTTACATTTCCGAGGTGGGCGTCATGGAATTGATGAACAAGCATATCCAGAGCTTGATCCCGATTTTTATAATGATGTTGCTAAAGCTTATGCAGAGGAGCTAACAGCCCTCTATGCAGCCGGTTGTCGCCATGTTCAGATGGATGATACAAATTTAGCGTATCTATGTGATGAGAAGATGCGTGAAGCTGCGCGTAAACGTGGTGATAATCCTGATGATCTCCCTTTTAAATATGCTGAATTTATTAATAAAGTAGTTGATTTAAAACCAGCTGATTTAGTGTTATCAATTCATCTATGTCGTGGTAATTTCAAAAGTACTTTTGCAGCTAGTGGGAATTATGGTCCTGTTGCTGAAGCACTATTAAGTGAAATGAGATTAGATGGCTACTTTTTAGAATATGATGATGAACGCAGCGGTGGATTTGAACCACTCCGTTATCTCCAAAAAGGTAAAATTGCAATTTTAGGGTTAATTTCAAGTAAATTTCCGCAATTAGAAGATAAAGATGCGATTAAACGTCGTATCGATGAAGCTGCAAAATTTGCACCGTTAGAGCAGTTAGCACTCTCTCCGCAATGTGGTTTTAGTAGCACAGTTCATGGCAATAATGTTACCGTTGATGATGAACGTGCCAAGTTAAAATTGGTTGTTGATATTGCACATGATGTTTGGGGTAGTGATGAGATCAAGTGATATACAGCAGGCAATCTATAATCAAAGTATGGGACTGTTTCAAATTATTGCTATTGCAATCTGTGTCATTATCAGCTTAATCGATGGTTTTGACGTGCTTACAATTGCGTTTGTTGCCCCCTCTCTTGCTGAGCAGTGGCAACTAATGCCTGAACAGTTAGGACTGTTATTTAGTGCCGGTTTAGCTGGTATGATAATTGGCGCGCTTTTTATTGCGCCAATGGCTGACAAATTTGGGCGTCGATTTATTATATTAAGCTGTTTAACAATTTTAACTGTCGGAATGTTAGCGTCCGGATTTGCATCTAATCATATAGAGTTAGTGATTGCACGTATTTTTACCGGTGTTGGAATGGGTGCTATTTTGCCGGGAATAAATACCGTTGTTGCTGAGTACTCCTCTAACCGCTATCGTTCACTTTCTATCAGTGTAATGGCCGTTGGCTATACTGTGGGTGCACTAATTGGTGGTGTTATCTCTATCTATCTCATTAACCATTTTGGTTGGCAGTATGTCTTCTTTTTTGGTGGGATTTTTTCCTGTTTAATGATTCCAATAACATGGTTAAATCTTCCTGAATCGCTCGACTTCCTATTAACAAAAGAGCAAAATCGCCATAATTTAGCAAAACTTAACTATCTATTAACTAAATTAAAATTACCCATTTGTCATGAATTTCCAAAAGAAGTTGCAACAGGTGAAAATCCTAAAAATAGTTTTAAGCTTCTTTGCACACCAACTGTATTGAAAACAACCGTTCTGCTTGCTATTAGTAATTTTACTTTAATGTGTTCACTCTATTTCTTAATGAACTGGACACCTAAGATCTTGGTCGATTTAGGATATTCAAAAGATCTAAGTATTACTGGTTCGCTTATAATGAATATTTTTGGTATCGCTGGTGGATTGGCTTTAGGATGGTTATCTCGTCACTATTCAGTACAGAAAATTACCGCACTACTTTCATTAATGGGTTTTATATCAGTTGCTGCTTTTGGTCTCTCTGCCAATATTTTATCTCTTCTTTTTATTATTATTGGATTTATTGGTTTTACAGTATTGGGAGCAATGGCAGGACTTTATGCAACAGCACCTACGGTATTCCCTCCACAAATTCGTGCAACAGGTACAGGATTAGTATTAGGATTAGCACGTTTTGGTGCAACATTAGGTCCCTATTTAGCCGGTCTATTAATTGCTTCACACCTACCACGCGCTTACTATTTCTTAATTTTAGGCTTACCTTTACTTGTTTGTGCAAGCTGTATATTCATCATTAAACCTTACCGCAAATAGTGATCTAGCGCTATTTGTCTCTCCTCTTCTGTTGTGACAGAAGAGGAGAGATTAAATATTTCTCTCTTTATTCATCTAAAGTGATCTCATCTAACGATAAACTAAAGCTAGGGACAAAAATTTTAATAAAATAGTCCATTTCAGGACTCGATCGCTCTGATAATGTCTTTTTCAAACGCTGTTCAGCTAATTTGAACTCATTATTTCCAGCACTAATTTCCTCTATTGTTTTAAGATAGGCACATAATACATCTGCCTGTTTTACAATATTTTTTTCAGATTCACTATAATAATCATCATCAATTAGCTGCTTAAAATCATCTTGCAGATCTTCAGGTAACATAGCAATTAATTTATGCTGCGCTATTTTCTCAATTTTCTTATATTCGATTGCGATCTGCGGATTATAATATTTAGTTGGTGTTGGCATATCGCCTGTCAAAACTTCAGATGAATCATGATACATAGCTAGCAATGCAATTCTTTCAGGATTCACTTGCCCGCTAAAGCGTCTATTTTTAATGATCGCCAATGCATGTGCAACAAATGCTACTTGTAGACTATGTTCTGAAACATTTTCAGTTCTTACATTGCGCATTAGAGGCCAACGAGCAATTAATTTTAGACGTGAAAGATGAGCAAAAAAATGACTTTGTTTCATATAATTAATCTCTTTTATATTTTCTACTTTTATTAATACTCTCTTGTCCTTAAAATTTATATTAAATATTAGTCAAAAATAATTTATAAGATTACTCCCCAATTAGTGTAATATCCTTAAAAAAAGAAAACGCTTCTACTAAAAAGTAAAAGCGTTTTTTAAAAGGAAAATTGAAAAATGTGTTTAGGCTAGCACTAAAGCTTTTGTCCCTAAAGCAACTGGTACAACCTGCTCATCAGTAAAGGTGACATATTCGTAAGCATCTTGTTTGGCTAATAGTGCTTGTAACAATTGATTATTTAATGCATGACCAGATTTATAACAAACTACTTCACCAATCATATTGTGACCACACATATAGAGATCACCGATAGTATCTAACATTTTGTGACGTACAAATTCATCTTCAAAACGTAAACCATCTTCATTTAAAACTTTGTAATCATCTACAACGATGGCACAATCTAGGCTTCCACCTAGACATAATCCTTTAGCTTGTAAAGCTTCAATATCGCGCATAAAGCCAAATGTTCTTGCTCTACTTATCTGACGCATAAATGCTTCAGACGAAAATTCAAATTGATAACGCTGTGAGCTGCTATCAATAGCTGGATGGTGAAAATCAATAGTAAAATCTAATCTAAATCCACTATAAGGTCTAATTTCAGCCCATTTATCACCATTTTCAACTCTTATTGTCTCTTTAACATGTAAGAATTTTTTTAATGAATTCTGTTCAACAATTCCAGCATCAAGAAGTAGATAAACAAAAGGGCTAGCACTACCATCCATAATTGGAATCTCTGGTGCATCAACTTCAATAATAATATTATCGATACCAAGAGCTGCTAAAGCAGAATTGATATGTTCAACAGTTGAGATACGGATATTATCTTCATTAACCAAACAGGTGCAGAGCATCGTGTCTCTTACTGATTTTGCATCTACAGGGAAATCAACAGGAGGTGTAATATCTGTACGACGGTAAATAACACCTGTATTATCAGGTGCAGGTCTTAATGTCAAAGTAACTTTTTTGCCTGTATGTAAGCCAACACCAGTTGCTTGTATTGTCTTTCTTAATGTTCTCTGTTTCACTTTGCATCTACCTTATACTATTTACTCTATTTCCGTTTTTAATTAGACAAAAAAGTATTAAATAAGTTCTCTCTAGTCCATCTGTTTACGAATAAAAGCTGGAATATCGAAAATTTTATTCTGATCCATTGGGTTTTGGTCATTAACAACTTGTGCAACTTTAACTTCTGGTTGTGTTACGCGAGAAGGTTGACGAAAAATTTGTTGTTGAGGTGTTTGTACAATTTTCACATCAGGTCGTTTATCCATCCCAATACCAGTTGCAACAACTGTCACTCTAATCTCATCAGACATATCAGGATCAAAAGTTGTTCCAACTACAACTGTTGCATTATCTGAAGCAAATGCTTTTACAGTACTTCCTACTGTTTCAAACTCTTCCAAACCTAAATCTAATCCAGCTGTAACATTAACTAATACACCTCGAGCACCAGTAAGGTCAATATCTTCTAGAAGTGGACTTGAGATAGCCATTTCAGCAGCCTCTTCAGCACGATTATCACCACTTGCCTTACCTGACCCCATCATTGCATAGCCCATTTCAGACATAACAGTTCGAACATCTGCGAAGTCAACATTAATCAGCCCTGGTTTGGTAATGAGTTCAGCAATTCCTTGTACTGCACCTTTTAAAACACCATTAGCTGCAGCAAATGCATCTAATAATGTAACACCACGACCTAATACTTTTAATAATTTATCATTTGGGATAGTAATTAAAGAATCAACATGTTTAGCTAATTCGGCAATGCCTTGTTCAGCAAATGCCATACGTTTCTTACCTTCAAATCCAAATGGTTTTGTTACAACAGCAACGGTCAAAATACCGAGTTCTTTAGCAATTTCAGCAACAACTGGCGCAGCACCAGTTCCAGTTCCACCGCCCATTCCTGCTGCAATAAATACCATATCGGCACCTTCAATGGCGCTACGAATAAGTTCACGATCTTCTTCAGCAGAATTTCGACCAACTTCAGGATTGGCACCAGCACCTAAACCTTTTGTGACATTTGTACCAATTTGGATTATTTGACCTACTTTTATTCTTTTTAATGCTTGGGCATCAGTATTAGCAGCAAAAAACTCTACGCCTTCAATATGTTCGGCAATCATGTGTTCAACGGCGTTACCACCACCACCACCGATTCCGATAACTTTAATGACAGCTGCTGCATCATCATCTGTAACCATAGGCTCAAACATAGGTTCAAACATAGGCTCAACCATAATTTATCTCCAAATTTACAACCTAAGCACATTGTACATATAACCATCTACAATGTCTATGAAGTTCTTATCATACATGAGTAAAACGCCAGCAATATATGGTAATAATCTATCAATTAAAATTCTTTTTTAAACCACCCTGCTACACGCTTTATCATACCTTTAAATGGTGATCTATCTTTATCTTTCAAATCATCATTTAATAAACTCTCTTTCCCATAATGTAAAAGACCCACCGCCGTTGAACAGTATGGTTTTTGTACATAATCAGTCAAACCTGAAATATTGAGTGGTTGACCTATACGAACTTGATTTTGAAAAACTTTTTCTGCACATTCCACTATTCCTTTAATTTGTGCAGCGCCACCTGTTAAAACAATTCCTGCAGCTAATTGATATTTAATATTCTGTTTTTTTAGATCTTCTTGCAGTGTAATAAGCTCTTTTTGTACTAATGATAAAAGTTCAGAATACCTAGGTTCAATAACATCAGCTAATGTCTGTCTTTGTAAAGATCTTGAAGGTCTTCCACCAACACTTGGTACATTAATAACTTCATCTTTTCCAATTAAAGCTCCGACAGCACAACCATAACGTATTTTAATATTTTCAGCATCTGTAGGTGGTGCACCAAAAGCATAAGCAATATCACTAGTTACAACATTTCCTGCATAGGGAATTACAGCAGAATGACGTAGTGCACCACCAGTATAAACTGATATATCCATGGTGCCACCACCCATATCAATGACGCAGACACCAAGCTCTTTTTCATCATCGGTCAAAACAGCAAAGCTTGAAGCTAGTCCAGAAAAGATAAGCTGATCTACTTTAAGCCCACAACGCTCAACCGCTTTAACGATATTTTTTGCCATATCGTTATGACAGGTAATGAGATGCACTTTTGCTTTCATGCGAACACCAGATAGACCTATCGGATTTTTGATACCCTCTTGCAGGTCAATTGAGTACTCTTGAGCAATTACATGTAAAATTCGATGCTCATCCATTATACGTACTGATTTTGCCGTGTGTACAACACTTTCAACATCATCAGCGGTAACCTCATCTTCGGCAATGGGTACCATGCCAATCTCATTTTGGCAACGAATATGTTTACCTGATAAACTTAAATAAACAGATGAAATCTGACAATCAGCCATCAATTCTGCTTGATCAACCGCTCTTTGTATTGATTTGACAACAGACTCAAGATCATTAACTCCGCCTTTATCAACACCTTTTGATGGGCAGTGACCAACACCAATAATATTGATAACACCATCGGGAAGAACTTCACCAACAAGTGCAAGTACCTTGGATGTGCCGACTTCCAGTCCAACGACTAACTTTTTTTCTGTTGCTTTCATACTTCTTCCGCCTTTATCATTTTTATTGCGCTATTTTTTCTCTTTCTACAGCAATGCCATTTTCATAACGTAAATCAGCCACTACTATTTTTTCATTTTTAGGAATTCTCGCCTGAATTTCAGGAAATAATTTAATAAACCGCAAGAGACGTTGCTCAATCTCTTCACTACCTAATAGTAATTTCATCTCCTGATTATCACTACAAAAATTACTTACACACTGTTTTACAAAAAGTTGCCAAGCATTCCGTTCATTAGCCACTGCTGCTTTTATAGAAAGCTTTAACTGATTATTAGCTAATTGATTAGAGATATTTTCAAGTCTATGATACTCATTCAATACTATCTTCTGTTTACCTTCAGGACCATATAGTTGTGGTAATTGCAAATTGGAAATACGATCTAGTGGCAGACTAAACATCTCACCATCTCTATCCAATAAAAAGAGATCATTCCAATAAAATAGAGGCTTGTATTCAACAATATGTACAAGTAATCGATCTGGCCACTGCTTCCGAATGCTAGCCTGTTTAATCCAAGGTAACCGTAATATCTCTTCCTGAATGCTATCGACATCTTGCTCAATATAGGTGTTAGGTAAACCTAATCCTAATATTGTTTTACGGATATCTTCTTCAGTTGTAAATGTAAGATCACCACTTAAAGTCAATTGGGATAATAGAACGCGTTCAGGATCATCCATCCAATCTTTTACGCTCTGTACAACCCAAATAGTGACATAGATAACTAAAATAAAAAAGATAAAACCTAAAGCTTGTTCTAGATTACAAAAGAAAAACAGTTTTTTTCTCTCTTTCTCTTTTTTTCGCTTGGCAGCTTGGCGAATCTTTTTCATAAAAGTTTCTGCTCTTAAAACAAATTTGTTACACCGTTGCTAAATTCAAAATTTGACAGACAAGCTCATTAAATGACCACCCTTTCTGTTTAGCAGCCATTGGAACTAAACTATGATCTGTCATTCCTGGAGCAGTATTTACTTCTAGCAAATAAGGATTCTGTTGTTCATCAAACATAACATCTACACGCCCCCAACCGCGACACCCTACAGCTTTATATGCTTTATATGCTAATGCCTTAATCTGTTCTTCTCTCTCCTCTGAGAGTCCACTAGGACAGAAATATTCAGTTTTTGAAGAGTTATATTTAGCATCATAATCATAAAATTGACTTGCTGGTTTTATATAAATTGGTGATAACACCTCATCGCCAACAATAGCAATGGTAAATTCTGGCCCAGATAAATATGATTCAATCATAACTGAATCATCATATTGAAATGCCAATTTAACTGCATCTTCTAATTTTGACTCTTCATCAACTCGACTCATTCCAACACTAGAGCCCTCATGGCTAGGTTTAATAAATAGCGGTAAGCCCAACTTTTTAATAACTGCTTTCGTATCAATTCGTTTTGACTTTTCAACCATAACATAATTAGCAACAGGTAACCCTAAAGCTTGCCAAACCAATTTTGTTTTCAATTTATCCATCGTTAATGCAGAAGAGAGGACATCACTACCGGTATATGGGATATTTTGATAAGTCAAAATTGCTTGAGTAACTCCATCTTCACCACCACGTCCATGTAGTATCACAAAGGCTTTAGTAAAACCGTCTTGCTTTAATTGAGTAATTGGATAAGTTTTCGTATCAATTGGATAAGCATCAACACCGCTTGCTAGCAGTGCAGTCAAAACAGCATTGCCTGATTTTAATGAAACTTCACGTTCAGCAGAAGTACCACCAAACAGCACAGCAACTTTGTCAGCCATTATTTATCTCCTAATAGACTCTTTTTTGATAGAAGAAGTTGCGAATCAGCCAATTGCCGTGCAATTCGACCAACACTTCCGGCACCTTGTGTTAAAAGTAGATCACCATTTTGAATTAACTTAGAGACAACCTCTGGTAGATTTTCTACATTTGCGATATAGATAGGATCCACTTTTCCACGATTACGAATTGAGCGACAAAGTGCTCGGCTATCTGCACCTGCAATCGGTTTTTCACCTGCCGGATAGACATCAAGCATAATTAAAACATCAACTTGTGATAATACATTAGCAAAATCATCAAAAAGATCGCGAGTTCGGGTATATCGGTGCGGTTGAAAAATCATAACTAAGCGACGCTCTGACCAACCATTTCGAGCAGCTTGTATTGTCGCATTTACTTCACTTGGATGATGGCCATAATCATCAACCAGCATAATATCTCCACCTTCTGCACATGGAAAGACGCCTAACAGGTCAAAACGTCTACCTGTACCAGCAAATTTCGTAAGTGCATTTATGATCGATTCATCATCAATACCATCTTCTGTAGCGGCAATAATTGCAGCTGTCGAATTTAGTGCGTTATGTTGACCTGGTGCATTAAGTTCAATATCTAAATCAGCATAACCTTTACGGCATACGGTATAATAACTTACACCTCTCTCTTGACGATAATTTTTGATCACTACATCGGCTTCTTCATTAAAACCATAGGTGATAATTTTTCGACCAACAACAGGAAGTAATTCACGGTTAATTGGATCGTCATAACAGATGATAGCCAACCCGTAAAATGGTAAATTTCGTAGGAATGTTATAAAAGTTTGTTTTAAATTTTCAATATTGCCTTGGTAGGTATCCATATGGTCAGCTTCAATATTTGTAACAATAGAGACCATAGGTTGTAAATGTAAAAATGAGGCATCACTTTCATCTGCTTCGGCAATAAAATAGCGGCTACTACCTAACTGTGCATGCCTTCCAGCGGCTTTAACTAATCCACCATTGACAAAAGTGGGATCTAACTTTGCTTCAGCATAAATTGCAGCGACCATTGCAGTAGTAGTGGTTTTGCCATGAGTACCAGCAATTGCTATACCGTAACGAAAACGCATCAACTCTGCCAACATCTCAGCACGTTGAATAACTGGAATTCTCGCTTCTCGCGCCGCAATAACTTCAATATTATCTTGTGAAATTGCTGACGAAATCACTACAACACTTGCATCAATAATATTTTCGGCTGCATGACCAATCGTGATTTTTGCGCCCAATTTAGCTAATTGATCAGTTACTGCATTCTCTGCAATATCTGACCCACTTATTATATAACCTTCATTAGCAAGAACTTCAGCAATGCCACCCATTCCTGCACCGCCGATACCCACAAAATGGATATGCTTTACACGTTTCATTTCAGGAATAATGGCTCTAAGTTCAGCTAAATTCTTTACACTCAAGTTTATAACTCCCAATTACTCAATTATATATGCTGTGATTACCATAATTATGAACAATTCATAATATTGTTTTTAAAATTCATGATGATTTTAGCGCAATATGTTTGCCTAAATAGGCGTTAACCCTAAAACATTACTATAGGTAAAAGTGAATTATCTTATCATTTTATTTAGTCTTTCGGCTACCCTTTCAGTCGCGTTTTCAATGGATAAACTTTTGGCTTTTTCTGCCATTTTAGTTAATGTTTCTCTATCTAATGTAGAGAAAAACGCATATAAACTATCAACATTAAATTGTGGCTGTTCAATAATTTTTGCCGCGCCAATATCCGCTAACGATTTCGCATTCCAATATTGCTGACGATCTTTATGCATAAAAGGGACAAAAATTGCGCCAATGCCAACTACCTCTATCTCACTCACCGTCAATGCACCACTACGACAGATAACAATATCTGCCCATTCATAAGCTGCTGCCACATCTGTAATAAATTCTGTCACCTGACTACCCGTCATATCACACTCTTTATAAGCATCAAGGACACTATTTAACATATTTTTACCGGTTTGATGCCAAATTACTGCATATTTTTGGTCGCCCGCTAATGATGAGTTATTGCCTAATTTTTTAAACAGTTGTGGTACCACATCATTTAACACTTTAGCGCCTTGGCTGCCGCCCATTACAAGAATACGTAAAGGTCCTTTATGATCATTAAAACGTGTTTTAGGGTGAGCTAAATTTAACAGATCTTCACGTACAGGATTACCTACAACATCAGCATTCGGGAATGCTGTTGGGAACGCTTGTAATACAGCCGTTGCGATTTTAGCTAACCATTTATTGGTTAGACCAGCAACACCATTTTGCTCGTGTAAAACAATTGGAATACCAAGAGATTTAGCTGCGATACCACCCGGACCAGATACATAACCACCCATGCCCAATACCACATCAGGCTGATATTTTTTTAAAATTTTTCGTGCTTGTAAAACAGCTTTAAAAATTCGAAAAGGGGCTTTTAATAACGCTTTTACCCCTTTACCTCGTAATCCAGATATCTCAATAAAATCGATATCAATTCCACTGTTTGGGACTAATTGCGCTTCCATTCTATCGGCAGTCCCTAACCATCTCACTTGCCAACCCTGTTTCATTAAATAGTGGGCAACTGCCACCCCAGGGAAAACATGTCCGCCAGTACCGCCAGCCATAACTAATAATTTTTTTGTCATCTTATAGACCTAATTCTTGCTTGTGCCTGTTCTTGTCTAAATTCATAATCAGTTCGTAATAATATTGCAACGGCAACACTCATTACGATTAAACTTGATCCACCATAACTGATAAAAGGTAAAGTTAACCCTTTGGTTGGTAACATTCCAGAGGTAACACCGACATTTACAAAAGTTTGAAAACCGAACCAGATACCAATTTCACAGGCTAAATAACCAGCGAATTGCATACCAAGATTCAGTGCACGATATCCAATCGCTAACGCTTTAAAAGTCAGGAAAAAGAGAAGGAATAAAACAGCAGTAACACCTACAAATCCTAACTCTTCAGAGATAATTGCAAAAATAAAGTCAGTATGGGATTCAGGTAAATAACCCAATTTGCGCACTGAGTTACCCAAACCTTGACCAAACAAACCACCATTACCAATTGCCATTAATGAAGTTGTTAACTGATACCCTGATCCGGTTGGATCTTTCCAAGGATCTAAAAATGTTAATAACCGTGTTAAGCGGTAAGATTCAAATAGGATTAAACTCGTGACTACAGTTACCCCTACTAAAAGAATAGCAATAAATTGCCACATTCTTGCACCAGCAATAAAAAGGATGCCTATTGTAACAATAAATAGAACTATTACCGTACCTAAATCAGGTTGTAGAAGTAGTAAAATAGAGAGAATAGCCATAATCGCCATTGGTTTAAAAAATCCCCAAAATCCATTTTGAACCTCATCCGACTTTCTAACTAAATAGCTGGCTAAAAATGTAAACAGTGCCAATTTAGCAAGTTCCGCAGGTTGAAAGTTAAATACGCCTAAAGGAATCCAACGTGACGCACCATTAATTGATGAACCAATAAGCAGCACTACAGCTAACATAATAATTGCAGAAATTAGTAAGATAGAACTACACTGCTGCCAATATTTGACTGGTACATAGAGCGTTATCAACATTAAAAATAGTGATAAACCTAACTGAATTAACTCTCTTTGCGTATAGTAAAATGGGTGACTTTCACTAAGAGACATAGAGGCTGATGTCACCATAATAACGCCAAATATCATTAAACCGATAACCGTCCATAACAGTTGATTATCAAAAGGAATTTGAGGATTTACCTGTTTATTGATATAAAAGAGTTTCATCGTTAAGATTTCAACCTAGTTTCAGAAGTTAATTTTTTTGCCAACTCTGTAAAAAATAGTCCTCGTTCAACATAATTTTTATACTGATCTAAACTTGCACAGGCGGGTGAAAGCAGTACCACATCACCAGCTTTAACTTTGGTTGCAATAATCTCCATCGCTTCTACCATCGTCTCCGTTATTGTTGTAACTTCTGGCTTAAGTTTAGCTAAAAGTGAGCGATCACGACCAAAACAGAACAGTTCAACCGATCGATTCTGTAAATAGGGAATTAAAGGCGAAAAATCAGCAGCTTTACCATCACCACCTAGTAGTAGATATAGTTTACCTTGGCAAGCTACACTATTTAAGGCAGCTTCGGTACTTCCGACATTGGTTGCTTTTGAGTCATTTATCCATTTCACTCCATCTTTTTCTAATACCAGTTCAAAACGGTGTGATAATCCCTGAAAATCAGTAACTGTTTTTAGGCTAGAGGTTCGATTAATACCTAATTTATCGGCAATCGCTAACGCTGCTAATGCATTTAAATAGTTGTGCGTGCCGATCAAATGCAACTGATCGGTTGCTAATAGTTTGTCATTACCTGCCATAAGATATTGATTGTCATCACTAAGATGATAATCGCCATTTTGGAGACCAAATGAGATGATTTTAGCCTTCTCATCGGTATAAGTCAGTCTATCATCTTCATTGATCAAGCAATATTCTGCATTGTGATAGATTCTCTGTTTTGCAGCGATATATTGTTGTAACCCTTCTGGATAACGGTTCATATGATCTTCAGAGATATTTAAAATAGTGGCGACAGTTGCCTGTAAACTACAGGTTGCCTCTAACTGAAAGCTGGATAACTCAAGAACATAAATATCTGGTTGCTGCTTAAGTAGTGTTAAAGCTGGTTGACCAATATTGCCGCCCACACCGACACTTATGCCTGCGTCTTTAACAATTTCACCTACCAAGGTGGTGACGGTGGTTTTTCCATTCGATCCGGTAATGGCGGCAATTTTTTTGCCTTGCTGTTGATTAACTTCACGACAAAAAAGTTCAATATCACCAATAATTTCAACCCCGTTTTTGGCTGCTTGTTGTAATTCAGGCGTTGATAGCGCGATACCTGGGCTTGCTATAATAAGATCCGCTTCACATAACCATTCACTATTTAATCCACCTAAATGGTAAGGCACACGTTTATCAAGTTGCTCAATACCGGCTGGATTATTACGAGTATCAATAACTTTAGGAATCATATTTTGGTCTAAAAAATAGTCAACACACGAGAGCCCTGTGATACCGAGCCCCACAATAACAATATTTTTGCCTTGATAACTGATCATGTTTAAATCCTAAATGTTCGCATGGTTACAACACCTGAATATTTAACGTAACGGATCTTTATGGTTTAACGCAATTTTAAGGTCAATAGACCAATTAAGACCAACATTATTGAGATAATCCAAAAACGGACAATAACACGAGGCTCTGGCCACCCTTTTAACTCATAATGGTGGTGAATTGGTGCCATACGGAAAATACGTTTACCACGTAACTTAAACGATCCTACTTGTAAGATGACCGATAATGTTTCGGCAACAAAGATTCCCCCCATGATAAGTAATAGGAACTCTTGTCTTAACAGAACTGAGATAATCCCAAGTACACCACCTAATGCTAATGAACCGATATCGCCCATAAATACCATTGCTGGATAGGTGTTAAACCATAAAAAGCCAAGCCCAGCACCAATAATTGCCGTACAGACAATCATCAATTCACCACTAAATTTGATATAGGGGATATGCAGATAGGCGGCAAAATTGACATTACCTGTCGCCCAAGAGACCAAGGCAAAACCGGCAGCAACAAATATAGTTGGCATAATAGCCAGTCCATCTAAGCCGTCAGTAAGATTAACGGCATTGCCAGCACCAACCACAACAAAATAGGTAAGCAGAATAAAAAAGAGACCTAATTGCGGCATAACATCTTTAAAAAATGGAATAACCAGTACCGTGATCGCGCTATCTTTACCGTAAATATAGAGTCCAAAGGCAACAATCAATGCAATAAATGATTGCCAAAAATATTTCCAACGGGCGATCAAACCTGCACTATTTTTACGCACCACCTTTAAATAGTCATCGACAAAACCAATAACGCCATAACCGAGTAGAACAAACATCGTAACCCATACATAAGGATTACGGAGATCAGCCCAGAGTAAAACAGACAACGAGATAGAAGCTAAAATTAGAGTCCCCCCCATTGTTGGCGTCCCTTTTTTACTTAAATGCGACTGGGGGCCATCATTTCTGACCACTTGACCAATTTGTAATTTTTGTAGCCAATCAATCACTTTTTGCCCCGCAAATAGCGAGATAAAAAGAGCGGTTAATAGAGCTGATATAGCTCTAACGGTTAAGTAAGAAAATACATTAAAAAATGTAAAGTAGTTAATTAAATATTCTGACATCCACAACAACATAATCTGTTTATTCCTAATTTAATTCTTCTGTTTAATCTATTTGTTAAAGTTAATTGATATTACTCTCTTTTAAACGCTTTAATAACTGTTCAATTACCTCTTCCATTTTTGCACTACGTGACCCTTTTACTAAAAGGGTCAACGTCTCATATTGTTGCAAAAGGGTTAATAAAAAATCAACCACTGACTCTTTATTGATAAAATGGTGTCCAACTCCACTATTCAAACTGATCAATTCACTCAATTGACCAATACTGATTACACAATCTAACTTAAGCTGTTTGGCGTAATCACCAATCTGCTTATGGTAATTTTCTGAATCTGGTCCTAACTCTGCCATATCGCCAACAACTAAAACTTTATAACCAGGTTGCGTTGCTAAAACATCTATTGCTGCACGCATTGA
This sequence comes from Orbaceae bacterium ESL0721, assembly GCA_029433365.1. Classification (GTDB taxonomy): domain Bacteria; phylum Pseudomonadota; class Gammaproteobacteria; order Enterobacterales; family Orbaceae; genus Gilliamella. The sequence continues at coordinate 393,868 of JAQTHZ010000002.1, read as the reverse complement.
ACCCATATTGGCATTATAAGAGTCATCCCAAATTAGCTGATTATTATTTAATCTTATAGGGTAAAGTCGTCCTTTTACTGGCTTTAATTGTTCTAATCCTAATTTAATCTCTTTATAACCGGCGCCGACAGAGTAGGCTAGGGCCGATGCGGCTACTGCATTAGCAACATTATGTTGACCAACTAATGGGATCTCGATAACGGTTTCACCTTGAGGTGTATGTAAGTTGAAGCGAGTATGCAACTGCCTAGAGTAATCATTAGTAATAGAGATAATATCTGTCGCAAAAAAATCAGCTTTTGGATTAGTTAATGAAAATGTCCAAACTTTTTTAGGCTGATTCCGTTGTTCTAACTGAGTAAACCATTTATCGGAACAACTGTCTAAATTAATAATTGCAATACCATTTTCACTCAAACCTTCAAAAATCTCACCTTTTGCCGTTGCCACCCCCGCTAACGAACCAAAACCTTCAATATGAGCTTGAGCAATATTATTAATTAATGCAGTTTGTGGTTTAACCAGTTGAGTAGTATAAGCAATTTCACCTATATGGTTAGCACCTAACTCTATCACAGCATATTGATCACTTGGCGTTAGTCGTAAAAGGGTTAAAGGTACGCCAATATCATTATTAAAATTGCCTTGGGTATAGAGTGTCTGCCCACAATTTTGCAAAATAGCTGCCGTCATCTCTTTAACTGACGTTTTACCTGACGAACCAGTTAAAGCAACAACTTTTGCCGCCACTTTTGACCGAACATAAGCAGCAATTTTCCCCAATGCCTGACGGCTATCTGCAACAATAATTTGCGGAATCTTATTTTTTAAAAAAGATTCATCCTGTTCTGCAATCTTATGCTCAACAACTACAGCAATAGCACCTGCTTTAATAGCTTGTGGTACAAAGGTATGCCCATCAAAATTTTCGCCATTTAACGCAATAAAGAGGGATTTTTGAGTAATTTTACGTGAATCGATAGCGATATCATCAACCGTAATCTCCTCATCTTCTATATGAGCTAGTTGACCTTGCGTAATTTGTGCTATCTGTTTTAGTTGAAGTGAAATCATGATTTAGTCTCTTCCTCTAACAACTTTTTAACCGTCTCTTGATCTGAGTAGTGATATTTTGTCTTACCAATAATTTGGTAATCTTCATGTCCTTTACCGGCAATTAAAATGAGATCATCTTCTCTAGCCTGCTTTAATGCTGCTTCAATCGCTTTTGCTCTATCAGGAATAACTTGCACTTTTTGCAGATTGTCTGAATTGTCTGATAGACCTTTTTTAATATCATCTAAAATAGCCATCTCATTTTCAGTTCTTGGGTTATCATTAGTTAGAATCACTTTATCTGCGTATCTCTCGGCAACTTGCCCCATTAACGCTCTTTTGCCGCTATCACGATCACCACCACAACCAAAAATAACCCAAAGATCCCCTTTACAGTGCATACGACTTGCTTGTAATGCTTTCTGTAATGCATCAGGTGTATGGGCATAATCAACAATGACAATAGGTCGGTTTTGTGCATGGATTAGCTCCATACGCCCACAAATTGGTTTCAAATAAGCTGCCATATTGATAACGGCAAAAAATGGAAAATCCATAACTAACATTGTTGCGATAGCAAGTAATAAATTAGAGACATTAAATTCGCCTAATAGATGGCTAAAGATCGTCCCACTGCCCCAACTTGATTCAATATGTATCTCAGCACCTTTACTATGATAATTAATCATTACCACACCAATATAGCGGACACCTAATGTTTTCAACTTAGCTAACTTATTGGGTTGGCTTGATACAACTACTGCTTGAGTTAACTTTTGCTGCCAACGTTTACCATAATTATCATCATAATTGAGAATAGATATGCCTGAGTTAGCAACTAATCTCTCTTTGATATCTGGGCTAAAGAGTGACCACTTTGCTTTAGCATAATTACTCATCGTTTTATGAAAATCGAGATGATCACGACTAAGATTGGTAAAAACTGTGACGCTACAACTTAAATCAGCTACTCGATTCATTACTAAGCCGTGAGATGAGATCTCAAGTGCGGCTATTTTAACACTCTTGTCAACAAAATCAGCCAACATATCTTGAATATCAACAGCTGAGGATGTCGTATTAATTGAGGGTTTTAACTGATCATAGATACCATTACCAATTGTCCCTAAAACAGCACTTTTTTGGTTCAATAGTTGACCTAATTGCGCAATTAATTGTGTTACGGTTGTTTTGCCATTTGTTCCTGTTACACCAACAACTGAAAGTTTTTTTGATGGTGAGCCATAATATTTATTGGCAATTGATGATAGCCGTTTAGATAGATTAAAAACATGAATTAAAGGGATGGACTTTTTATCATCATTTGCAGTTTCGTTAACAGATTCAAGATAATCAATTTTTAGATCATCAGATTCGTTATCTGTTTCAATTAAGATTGCAGCTGCACCTGATGCCAATGCTTTAGGGATAAAGGTTTGCCCATCTTGTTCTCTTCCTTTAATCGCGATAAATAGATCCCCTTTTTGCACTTCACGGCTATCAATTCTTAAATGTTTTAAAGCAAAATCCTTTTCAGCAGAGCGTCCGCCCAAAATGTTTAATAATTTGTTAAATGTAGATATTGTCATCACGAAAACCTATTAATAAATAACCATTTGACCGTCAATTTGGCGGTCAGGTTGCACATTAGTTGTCCTTAATACTCCGCCCATAATACGACTAAAAACAGGCGCCGAGACAGATCCACCATAATATTGTCCTGCTTTAGGGTTATCAATGACAACAACTAATGAATATTTTGGTGCTGTTGCCGGTGCAATACCTGAGGTATAAGCTAAATATTGATTAACATATTTGCCACCAGCGCCTAATTTTTTTGCCGTACCTGTTTTAACGCCTACACTATAACCAGGAACAGAAGCTTTGGTACCACCGCCTGATACAGCCACTGCTTCCATTAGTTGTACAACCGTTTTTGCAATTTTTTCTGAAACAACCCGTTCACCTTTAACCGATTCAGTCACTTTTAAAATCGTAACAGGACGATAGATTCCATAACTTCCAATTGTCGCATACGCTCTTGCTAGTTGTAGTGGTGTTACATTTAAACCATAACCAAAAGCAAACGTGGCACGTTCGATATCTGCCCAGCGTCTGGTTCGATCTGCCGCTATGGATCCACTCACTTCGCCGCCCAAACCAAGACCTGTTGGTTGACCTAGCCCAAACCGGCTATAAAATTGGACTACATCACTCGCCTCCATCTGTAATGCCAATTTACTTACCCCAACATTACTCGATTTTTCTAAAATTCCTGCTAAATCAAGTGACTTATGATAAGAGACATCTTTAACTTCATAACGATTCACGAAAAAAGGGCGAGTATCGATAATGGTATTTAGATCAGCGACTCTCTTCTCTAATGCTGCCATAACTATTAGCGGTTTTACCGTTGAACCGGGTTCAAACGAGTCGGTTACAGCACGATTTCGCAGTAAATTATAGTCTAAGCTTGAACGGTTATTAGGGTTGTAAGATGGACTTGTCGCCATTGCGAGAATCTCACCTGTATTAACATCGATTAATACAGCTGTTCCACTATCCGCTTTATTAAAATCTACCGCTTGACTCAATTCTCGATAGACTAATGATTGCAATCGTTCATCAATACTTAATATTAAATCTTCGGCTGTGGCGCTTTCAGTATGCTCTAACTCCTCAACAACGCGGCCAAGACGATCACGCCTTACTACTCGCTGCCCTGCTTCACCCGTTAACCACTTATTAAATCTTTTTTCAACTCCTTCAGAACCGCGTTCGTTGCCATTATCATCAATATCAGTCAATCCAATCAACTGGGCGATATTTTCAGCAGCAGGATAGTAACGTTTTGAAGTTCTCGCAAACGAGATTCCTGGTAATTTCAGTTTTTTTAAATAATCCGATACAGTAGGAGTTACCTGCTTAGCTAGATAGACAAAACGCATCGAATCATTACTTAATTTTTTTGTTAGTACCGCCATTGGCATATTCAATGTATTTGCTAAACCTTGCCAACGAAGATCATGACTATCTACACCACCTTTTTCTACAACAATTTTAGGATCAGCCCATACATCATACATAGGTACGCTTACTGCTAAAGCCCGACCATTTCGATCGGTTATCATAGCGCGTGGTGCATCCATATCTTGGTAACGAATAGATCGTTTATCACCTTCAGCTACAAGTCGATCAGGCTTAATAACTTGTAAGATCGCCATTTTGGTTAATAAACAGATAATTGAAAAAATAATAAAACCATAGACAATTTTAAAACGTATAGGAGCAAAAAAATGTTTTTTAACACCGCTTTTATTGGTTTTATTTACTCTGTTCATTTTATTATTGATAACTGCCCTCATCATTTACTCTTTAGGTCATTACTTTTTATAAGACTATTTTTAATGACGATTACAGTCTCATTTTGTGGTGTAACATTAGTCATCCCTAATTGATTACGCGCTTTATCTTCTATCCTTTTGGGATCTGCTAGTACATTTTCTTCTATAACAAGGTTACGCCATTCGCTCTCTAATACATCCTGTTCTAATATAAGTTGTTCACGTTCAATTAACTGTTTACGTACTTGCTGGGTTGTAACTAAAACAGCAACCGCTGAAATAATAATTAAGATTAAGAGTAATATTGAAATTTTTTGATTACGTAGTAGATCATGAATAATTAAACCTAACAAGCTAGAGGGCTGTTTTTTTGGATAATCACTGTAATTAGTATCTTTTACATAGTTATTTTTTACATTGATATTAGCCACATAGTTATCTTTTATATAACTACCTGTTTCATAATGATAACTACTGCCTCTAAAATGTTCATTATCACTGCTCATCTTATCTTTTCGGCTATCCTCAATATTGCGCTACGAGAACGTGGATTCCTACTTATCTCTGTATCAGAAGGTTTAATTTTACCCAATAATTTAAAAGTTGCTTCACCATACTGCTTTATCTCTGCTTCTGTCAGCGGTAAATTTGCTGGTAACTGTGGGCCTTTACTCTGTTTACTCATAAACTGTTTAACTAAACGATCTTCTAAAGAGTGAAAACTAATAACTGCAAGTCGACCATTTTTTGCAAGCATAGAAAGACTCGCTTTTAATGCTCGTTCAACCTCTTCTAACTCGCTATTAATATAGATTCGAATAGCTTGGAAACTACGAGTTGCAGGGTGCTTGTGCTTATCTATACGTGGTGTAGCATTTGCAATAAGGTTTGCTAACTCAACAGTTCTCGTAATTGGTGATACGCTATTTTGTAACGTGATCGCTTTTGCGATACGTTTTGCAAATTTCTCTTCCCCAAAAGTTCGCAGAACCCAGGCAATTTCATCTTCACTACTGTTTAATAGCCATTCACTTGCTGTGATACCTTGGCTAACATCCATCCGCATATCCAAAGGACCATCGCGCATAAAAGAGAAGCCCCTTTCAGGATCATCTAATTGTGGGGATGAGACACCTAAATCTAGCAAAAAACCGTCAATTTTACCGCTTAAGCCCATAGAATCGATATACTTATCAGCTTGTGAAAATTCACCATGAATAAAAGTAAATCGACTATCTTCAATCATCTCTGCTGCCTGTTTAGCCCGAAGATCGCGATCTATAGCAATTAAACGTCCATTCTCCCCTAGTTGTTGAAGAATAAGACGTGAATGTCCTCCACGCCCAAATGTACCATCAACATAGATACCTTCTCTTTTGATCGCCAATTTATCAACGGCTTCATTTAATAAAACTGTTTGGTGTTGATAGTCCATAATTCCACAACTCGCATTAATTTCTGTAACGTTTAAATTATTTTTCAAAGCGGTAAGTCAAAAAATGGTAAGTTAATAATAGCTAAATCACCATTTTATTTATCTATTTCATTAAAAAAGCTAAAAAAGTAATCTATTAAATCATTAGCTTGCTTAAATTATCTGACAGTTTGTCGCTATCGTTTACTAATGTTGCAATATCTTCCGTAATTTGCTGATTCCACATCGCCTCATCCCATAACTCAAATTTATTTGATTGACCAACAAACATGGAAGATCTATCTAATTTCGCATAATTACGCAATGACGATGGCAGCAAAATACGCCCTGCACTGTCCATTTTGCACTCTATTGCATAACCTAAGATTAACCTTTTAATTCGACGTTCAGCTTCAATGATTGATGAGAGTGTTGCCAACTGTTTTTCAAGTTCTAACCACTCAGATAGAGGATAAATTGTGATACATGTATGATATAAACCAATAGTACAAACCAGACCTTCAGCCAAGGCTTCCCGATAACGAGTAGGGATAGCTAATCGCCCTTTGCTATCAAGATTAACTGAAGTTGCACCACTAAACATAAATATACCGTTATCTATTATTAATTTAATGGTTAATTAAAATTATTAATTAATCACATACCATTTAATTTATTCTTATTAAAATCAATAAATTAAATAAATTGCCACTTTTACCACTTATCTCCACTTTTTACCATAAAAGTCATAAAATTAATAGGTATTTTACGAATTAATTTATGGCAGAAATATAACTAATTGATTATAAAATAAGATATTAAAAAATATTCAATACAGTGATCTAGCAACCCTAAAACATTTTTATAATAATTATCCAAAATCAGACGTTTTTAAGATCTATTCAGATAATTTATGATTGAGCTAAATTAAGATAAGAGATTGATCTAATCCATTGATTTGATAATTAACAAAATAGATCATGAGGATTTAATAGACTTTTTATAAGTATGGTTTTAATAAATATGGTTTTAATAAATATGGTTTTAATAAATATGGTTTTAACAGTACTAGACTCAGATAGAAAATAGGGCTATTCAATGAATAGCCCTAAAATTTAGAATTTTGGTGTCGAAGGACGCCCTCTTTTTTTAGCTACACCATCAGATGATCTACTAGAGCGTTTACCACCACTTTTACTGCCACGCGAATCGCTACGGAAATCACTACGTGAATCTGAGAAATTTTTAGAATCTTTCACCAAACTCATACGCATTGGCACGTTAAGCACTCGCACTTTCTCAAAATGTTTTAACATTTCTGTTGGCATATCTTTTGGTAACTCAACCATAGAGTAGTTATCATAAAGTTTGATATTACCTATATAACGGCTACTAATATCGCCCTCATTAGCTATAGCACCAACAATATGACGTACATCTACACCATGTTCTTTACCCACTTCTAAACGGTAGAGATCCATATCACCAACATCACGACGTTCACGACGCTTAGGCTTTTCACGATTATCGCCACGAAGACGACGTTCACCACCGCGATCATTACGATCACGCATCTCTCGCATCGGTTTAAAAACAGGATCAGGTGGTAGAATTAATGGACGTTCACCTTGTGCAAGTTTTAATAAAGCTGTTGCGATAGTCTCCAAATCCGCATCACAACTAGTCTGAATTTGGTTCAGTAGTAGTTGATACTGATCAAGATCTGTACTTGCTAACTGCTTTTGTACTTGCTCGGTAAATTTAACTAATCTACGCTGTTCAAGTAACTCTTTTGAAGGCAATTTTACTTCAGGAATTGGTTTTTTAATTAACTGTTCGATATTTTTAAGAAGACGACGTTCACGGCTATCAACAAATAGTATCGCACGACCTGCTCGTCCAGCTCGTCCTGTACGACCAATTCGGTGTACATAAGATTCTGAATCTAAAGTAATATCATAATTGATAACTAAACTAATACGTTCAACATCTAATCCACGTGCAGCAACATCAGTTGCAATCAAAATATCTAAACGCCCATTACGGAGTCTATCTAAAGTCTGCTCACGCAACTGTTGTGTCATATCGCCATTTAGTGCTGCACAGCTATAACCATGCTTCTCTAATATATCCGCCACTTCTAGTGTAGCTGTTTTAGTCCGTACAAAGATAATTGCTGCATCAAAATCTTCAGCTTCTAGAAAGCGAACCAGTGCCTCATTTTTACGAACACCATGCACTAACCAGTAACTTTGACTAATATCAGGCACTGTTTGTGCTGTACTTTTAATCTGTACTTCCTGTGGATTTTTCATAAACCGTTTAGTGATACGGCGGATTGGCGCTGGCATTGTTGCAGAAAATAGTGCAGTCTGATGATCATCAGGTGTAGCTGCCATAATATTTTCTACATCTTCAATAAAGCCCATACGCAACATCTCATCAGCTTCATCTAAAACTAGACCTTTTAAGTTTGAAAGATCTAATATTTTACGATTAAGATGATCCAGTAAACGACCAGGTGTACCAACCACAATTTGAGGCCCCTGCTTTAAGGCCCGTAACTGTATGTCATACCGCTGCCCACCATATAATGCAACCACTTTCACATCTTGCATATATTTTGTATATTCACTACAAGCATCGGCAACCTGAATTGCTAACTCTCTTGTTGGTGCAAGTACTAATAGTTGTGGCGCCTTTAAATTAGGATCAATTTGCATTAAAAAAGGAAGTGAAAATGCGGCTGTTTTCCCACTACCTGTCTGTGCCATCCCTAAAACATCGTGCCCTGCTAATATTTGCGGAATGCAAGCTGCTTGGATTGGTGATGGTTTAGAAAAACCGAGATCGGTTAATGCTTGAAGAATATCCTCGGATAGACCAAGGTCAATAAAAGAAACGTCTGTTGTCATGTAAACTCGCTTATAAATTGTATCTAACTTAACTGTTAAATTATAATGCCAGCTTACTAAATTGAAAATTTACAACTCACCCCAATAACAAGTTACCAATAATATTCTTATCACTACTATTTAGTGATATTACTCTATCGACTTTAAGACGTTAGAGTAGAAGAGATAGTATTGGCTAATCAAGCTACGCTATTTAGAACTACGCTATAACAATATTTTCACTTTTAAAACTGGCATGACCCAAATTACTTTTTGATACTGTTATTAAATTAAGATACATCTACTTAATTTAATATTGATGTTAAATCAAACAGTTATTTTTCATCAAGTAACTTCATTTCATAGAGTGCCTGTTGATGTTCAACAAAGTTATAAATATTAGTTGCTAATGCATATTTAAATAACAATTTGGCACGTTCGTTATCACCTCTATTTTGGTAATATTTACCCAAATAGAAATAAGTTTCACAAAGGCGTTCAGCTAATTGCCGATTATTTTCTGCGCCTTTTTGTACATTTTGAATTAATTTATCCTCTTTAATATATCCTAAATAAAATGCAATAATATCGCCACCAGAAACTGTCTTATCACTCATCTGATCATAACGCTCTTTTAACGTTTTTATCGCATCTTTACTATCTATCTCATTTTCAATCAAATAGAGCCAAATAATTCTAATCGGTTCATTTATATTGAATTTATAAAATTTAAGTGCATTTTGTTTAGCTGAATAGAAATGATTTGTACGATATAACGCTATAGAACGATTCAAATAGGCAAAAGCATAATTTGAATTGAGTTCAATTGCGGTATTTAATGCTAAAAATGCTGCATCAAAATCCCCATCTCTTAACGCATAAGTACCTAAAGAATTATAGATATCAGCAACTAGAGGATTAAAATTTAATAACGTTACAAAATCACTTTGCGCAAATGCTTTAAAGCCCAAAGAGTCGTAGATAATTCCGCGCTCGAAATAGAGCTGCATCCGTGTTACTTCATCAATATCTTTGCGTACTAACTGTTGACTGAGCTGAGCAATTTTCACTTCATCATTATATGAAACTTGCTCAGGTACAGCTAGGACAGGTGATTGCAGAGAACTAGAACAACCCGATAAAAGAGTAGTCGCTATTAAAAAGCATACAATTCTCAGGTTGAATAGTTCCATACATAGCTCCTACTAACAAATAATTTATTCTGATATTGGAGCAACATCAACAGTGTCTTTCATACTTAAGCGAATACGTCCTTGACGATCAATATCGAGAACTTTTACGTTCACCTCTTGACCCACTTTAAGATAGTCAGTTACCTTCTCAACACGCTGATCAGCAATTTGCGAAATATGTACTAATCCCTCTTTTCCACCAATAATTGAGACAAATGCACCAAAATCTACAATCCGTGTCACTTTACCAGCATAAATTTTACCAATTTCAACATCGGCAACTAAATTAGTAATACGATCAATTGCATGCTGCGCTTTGTCGCCATCAGATGCGGCAATTTTTACAACACCATCATCACTAATTTCAATTGTTGTTCCAGTCTCTTCGGTTAACGCGCGAATAGTTGCACCACCTTTACCGATAATATCTCGAATTTTATCCGGATTTACATTCATGGTATAAATTCGCGGAGCAAATTCTGAAATCTCTTGGCGTGGTTTATTAATTGCTTGTTCCATTACCCCTAAAATATGTAGACGTGCACCTTTTGCTTGATTCAAGGCAATCTGCATAATCTCTTTGGTAATACCTTCAATTTTAATATCCATCTGTAGTGCACTAATACCTTCACGGGTACCAGCTACTTTAAAGTCCATATCGCCAAGATGATCTTCATCACCTAAGATATCTGATAAGACAACAAAATCATCGCCCTCTTTTACTAACCCCATTGCAATACCTGCAACTGATGATTTAATCGGAACACCAGCATCCATTAATGCTAATGAAGCACCACAAACAGACGCCATTGAAGATGAACCATTTGATTCAGTAATTTCAGAAACAACACGAACAGTATAAGGAAAAGCATCACTATCTGGCATTACCGCAGCCACACCACGTTTTGCCAAACGACCATGACCAATTTCACGACGTTTTGGTGAACCAACCATACCTGTTTCACCAACTGAGTAAGGAGGGAAGTTATAGTGGAGTAAAAAACGGTCTGTATATTCGCCAGTGATCTCATCAATTATCTGTGCATCACGCTCAGTACCTAATGTTGCAGTAACTAACGCTTGGGTTTCACCACGCGTAAATAACGCACTGCCGTGTGTTCTTGGTAAGACACCGGTACGAATATCAAGGGCACGAATCATATCTTTTTCGCGACCATCAATACGCGGTTCGCCCGCAATTACACGTTGACGTACAATTTGACTCTCTAAATCAACAATAATATTAAGAACTTCATTCTCATCTAATTCAGGATTAGATGCTTTTAATGTTGTTAATACATCCTCTTTAATCTGGTCAATTTGTGCATAACGTGCCTGTTTTTCAGTAATGCGATAAGCTTCGCCAAGGCGATCTTTTGCTAAATCAACAATAGCATTATAAAGTGTCTCATCTTTAACTGGTGCAACCCAATCCCATTTCTGTTGACCTGCTTTAGCAACAAATTCATTAATATTATCGATAACAACTTGTTGTTGATCATGACCAAAAACAACAGCAGCTAACATCTGATCTTCAGTCAAAAGTTCTGCTTCTGATTCAACCATCAATACGGCACTTTTAGTTCCTGCAACAACCAAATCTAAACGACTATTAGCAAGCTCTTTAACTGATGGATTAAGTACGAATTCATTATCAATAAAACCGACACGAGCTGCACCAATTGGACCATGGAAAGGCACGCCAGATAAAGAGAGCGCTGCAGAGGCACCAATCATTGCAACAATATCGGGACTTACATCAGGATTCACTGACACAACAGTTGCAATAATTTGGATTTCGTTAACAAACCCTTCAGGGAACAGTGGACGAAGTGGACGATCGATTAAACGAGCAATTAATGTTTCACCTTCGCTAGGACGGCCTTCACGTTTAAAAAAGCCCCCTGGAATACGCCCAGCAGCATATGAACGTTCTTGATAATTGACAGTTAAAGGGAAAAAATCTTGCCCCTCTTTGACTTTTTTCTGTGCTACAACAGAGACAAATACAGCTGTATCATCCATATTAACCATAACAGCTGCTGTCGCTTGACGTGCCATAATACCAGTTTCTAATGTAACGGTATGGCGACCATATTTAAATTGTTGTATTGTTGGATTAAACAAAATAGTGTCCTCTTTTTATAAAAGATATTCCAATTCACCATCTTATAGAAAAGAATATAGATCATCTCTATAATAAATAGCAGAAAATCAAATAAAAAGATTATTTCACTGTCACGACTAATGACAAATCTATTTTGAGAATAGAGTTCTCATTAGTCGCGCGAAACATGAGATACAATCTTTTTTATTCGTCTATCTTTTTACTTCTTACTAAAAATGCAGTTATATTCGACTATTCATCTTCTATAAACTGCACACAAACAAAGAAGAGGCTAGAGCCTCTTCTTAAAATAGTTCTAATTAACGACGTAAACCTAATCTTTGAATTAGTTGGTTATAGCGCCCAATATCTGAACCACGTAAGTAGTCTAATAATTTACGACGGCTTGAAACCATACGTAATAAACCACGACGACTATGGTGATCTTTTTTATTTTCAGAAAAATGGGGTTGTAAACCATTGATACGTGCTGTTAATAGTGCAACTTGTACTTCAGTTGAGCCAGTGTCATTTGCGCCACGACCAAACTCAGCAACTATTTTTGCTTTCTGTTCTGTAGTTAGAGACATAATAAACCTCAAAATTTAAAATACAAAAATAGGAATGACCGATCTCTAATTCAGTCACTCCACGAAATTCATTAAAAATTAATTGTTAACAATATTAGATAACGATTAATGATTAATAGTTGACAATTATACTTTAATTTACTTAAATAGCAATTTGATTTATTGTAGCTACTGATTATAAGTTATAATTGCCAGCTATTTTAGATGAAAACCATACTCTTCCTGAATCAATTTTTTTAATTCTATAATATAGTTTTGGGCTGATTGGCTAAGCTGAACTTTTTGTGATGTGATCCAACCTATCTGCATCTTTTCATTAACATCTAGTGGAATTGATAAAATATCTGATCCATTTAGATCGGCACTAAGCACCCCTGTACTAATAGTATAACCATTTAAACCATGTAGTAGATTAAAAAGTGTCGCCCTATCACTAACATGAATACTTTTTTTATGGTAAACGGTGCTTAAAATCTCCTCTGAAAAGTAGAAAGAGTTATATTCACCCTGTTCAAAAGATAGATAGGGATAATCTTCTAACTGCTCCAAATTTAATGATGTTGCAGAAGACAGAGGGTGATGGGTACTGATAAAAACATGAGGTCTTGCATCAAATAATGGATTAAATGTTAAACGATGATCTTTAAGTAATCTTAAAATGACCTTCTGATTAAATTCATTTATATATAAGATCCCAACTTCACTACGTAGATTGGCTACATCGTTAATAATGTCGTAGGTCTTCGTCTCTCTTAAAGTAAATTCATACTCATCAGTATGATTTTTTTTAATTAAATTAACAAATGCATTTACAGCAAAGGCATAATGCTGCGTTGAGATACAGCAGAGCTGTTTTGATGGTTCATTATTAGAATAACGCTGATTTAAAAGATCCGCTTGATCTAACACCTGTTTTGCATAACCAAGAAACTCGACACCATCGACTGAAGGCGATACACCTTTTGAGGTACGGAGAAAAATTTCAATATTAAATTCAGATTCTAACTCTTTCACTGCCGTTGAAAGTGTGGGTTGAGTAATATAGAGATTTTTTGCTGCCTCATTTATTGAGCCTGCCCGTGCGATTTCTAAAACATAACGTAGTTGTTGAAGTTTCATGATAGACCAACAGATAGTTACTATTAATTGAGTATAATATTCTTAGCTATTTAAATATGCTACAAAGATGAATCTAACTAATTGTGGTTTGCCGAAAAACAAAAAATAAATAATGAAAATTAATCAGTATTGATTAAAAGAAGTTATCGTGAATTAATTTAATGCTCATAATAGTTGATACAATAATTAGCATTGGTTTAATCAATTTACGCCCTTTTGCCATCACGACTCTTGCCCCTAATCTGGCGCCAATAAATTGCCCTATTAACATGGCAAATCCAACTACCCAAACCACCTCACCACCTAAAATAAAAAAGAGCAAACTAGCAAAGTTGGAGGTAAAATTAAGTACTTTAGTATATGCAGTTGCCTTTGTTAGGTTAAAACCAGCTAAAGTGATATAGATTAAGGCATAGAAGGAACCTGCACCAGGGCCAAAAAAACCGTCATAAAAACCGACTACCATTGCAGGTATAAGCGCAAATTTTAAAGGCGACAAACGGCTTTTCTGATCCTCTTTACCAACGCTCGGTGAAAATAGGAAATAGAGTCCAACACTGATGGTTAAAATAGGTAAGAGGAGACGTAGAAAATCTGCTTTAATATGCAAGATCAGCACGGTACCTATTGCCGAACCGACAAACACAGCTAAAATTGACCATTTTTGCTCTCTTAGATCAACCATCCTCTTCTGAACAAAATAGAGACTAGCTGAAAATGAGCCACCACAACTCTGTAATTTATTGGTTGCTAGTGCAGCAGCAGGAGATAGACCAACTGCTAAGAGTGAAGGTAAAGTTAACAGCCCACCACCGCCTGCTATTGAGTCAATAAATCCGGCTAACACTGCAATAGCAAATAAGAGGATTAATAACTCATAACTTATCAAGTTACCTATCTCCACACTGAGCGCGGTTACGCAAATAGTGATCCATTAACACAATTGCCACCATGGCTTCAGCGATAGGAACAGCACGTATTCCAACACAGGGATCATGCCGACCATGCGTCGATACATCAACTGTTTCACCCTGAATATTGACTGTTTTCCCACTAATTTCAATACTTGGGGTTGGTTTAAGGGCTATACTTGCTCTAATTGCTTGACCAGAACTGATACCACCTAAAATACCACCGGCATGATTAGATAAAAAACCATCTGAATTCATCTCATCGCGATTTTCACTACCCAACTTATCTATGACAGCAAAACCATCACCAATTTCAACCCCTTTGACCGCATTAATACTCATTAACGCATGAGCTAGATCTGCATCTAATTTATCAAATACTGGCTCGCCCAATCCTACAGGAACATGCTCGGCAATAACGGTAATTTTTGCGCCAACAGAGTCACCCGCCTTTTTTAGTGATCTTAAAAGTGCATCTAATTCAGTAAGTTTAGACTCATCTGGACAGAAAAAAGGATTTTGCTCAATCTGCTGCCAATTTTCAGGCGTGAAGGTAGATGGTTCACAAATAATATCCCCCATCTGTGCCAAATAACCACGAATAGTAATGCCCAATTTCTCATGCAGATACTTTTTAGCAATTGCACCCGCAGCAACACGCATTGCTGTTTCACGTGCAGAAGATCGTCCACCACCACGATAGTCACGGATACCATATTTCAGCTGGTAGGTATAATCAGCATGGCTAGGGCGATAAATATCTTTGATTTTACTATAATCTTGAGATCGTTGATCCGTATTTTCAATAAGTAATCCAATACTGGTGCCAGTTGTTACCCCTTCAAAAACACCAGATAAAATCTTTACTGCATCAGCTTCACGACGTTGTGTGGTATATCGAGAAGATCCTGGTCGCCGACGATCAAGATCACGTTGCATATCCGATTCATTTAAAGTGAGTCCGGGCGGTACACCATCAACAATGCAGCCTAAAGCAACACCATGTGACTCACCGAAAGTGGTAACTTTAAATATTTTACCTATTGAATTTCCAGCCATAAAATATTATTCCAACATGATTATTGAAAACAGTCTTTATAGTGTATGAGATCTGCATATGAAATAGAGAAGATACCATCACCACCATGGGTAAATTTAATCCAATTGAAAGGAACATCAGGATATTTTGCTTGCAAATGAACTTGGCTATTACCAACTTCACACACTAACATGCCATCTGATGTTAGATAGTTAGGTGCATCACGTAAAATTCGTGTAACTAAATCAAGACCATCAACGCCTGCCGCAAGTGCCATTTGTGGTTCAAATAGAAACTCTTCTGGAAGATCACTCATATCTTCTGCGTCTACATACGGGGGATTAGTTACAATCAGATCATATTTTTTATTTGGGATCGTATTAAAAAGGTCTGAGAGTACTGGAGTTACCTGATCACCCACCGCATGCAGCTCAATATTGGTCTCTGCCACATCTAGAACTTCAGGGGAGATATCAGCAATATCAATCTGCGCATCTGGAAATACATATGCACAAGCAATACCGATACAACCACTACCCGTGCATAGATCTAAAATCGCTTTTGGTGATGATTGAACAATACCAGCAAATCGGTTCTCGATTAATTCACCAATCGGGGAACGGGGTATCAATACACGTTCATCGACATAAAAAGTGTGCCCACAAAAGTATGCTCGATTAGTAAGATAAGGTGTTGGAATACGATCTTCAATTCGCTTTCTTATGATCTCTATCAGCTCAGTTTTTTCACTATTTGTAAGATTTGATGCATAAAACTCAGAAGGGATATGAAAAGGGAGACCAAGTATAGGGAGAATTAAACGTTTTGCTTCATCAATAGGGTTATCAGTTCCATGACCTAAATAGATTTCAGCATGTTCGAATTGTGATGCGCCCCAACGAATGAAATCCTGAATGGTGCGTAAGTTTTCCATGATAACTCCAACAGTGGCAACAGAGAAAAGGGAATTGAAATTAAATGGCGGTGAGGAAGGGATTCGAACCCTTGATACGTTGCCGTATACACACTTTCCAGGCGTGCTCCTTCAGCCTCTCGGACACCTCACCAAATTTAAATATGACCTACTTAGATAAAGTAGGCGCATACTATAAAGATGTGTACAAAATTAATCAAGTCTTTTAGTACACAATATCAGTACAAACTAACTAACCATTTACAACAATGGTCGCAAAAATAGCTAATACTACAATGATACATACTACGGTTACTAATGCTAATTTTAAATTAGAACTCATATTTTACTCCTTAATTCTGCCTAAAATTTAACTATTCAATCGGTTTATTTAATCGAATTTCATGAATATTTGATTGTTCAATCTGTTCCACTTTTTTTAAGGTATTTAATTTAAAATCTGCAATCTTTGCATAATTTGGTGCAAAATCAAGCATGATCTGCACAGCTTCATCTAAAAAGGCATCGGACGCTTTAAAATCTTTTGGTACTTCTTCCAGTTTTTTAACAGTCGCTAATCCAGCTCTACTTAAACGTTCGTTTACTCTTTTAAGTTCCCGCTCTTCATTAGCTTTCTGTTCTGTTTCTCGAGATATTTTATTTAAAGAGACGGTAAATAGCTGATCTCTTTTTTCATTATATCTTGCAATATCTTCTTTAATATAGATAAACTCTGAGTTATTCGAAATACGAACCAAATGTTGTGCTTTAAGTGTTGGTAATATAGCAGTTATATTTGCCACTGGTTTATATTCAGCTGAAGATATTTTATCCCACGGTAAAGCATTATCTAAATAACGTTCACCGGTCTCATCAACATATTTGTCTTGAATCATATCAATATCAGGTTCAACACCTTTGCGTTGTGTACTATCACCATTGATTCGATAAAATTTCTGTACTGTATATTGAACACCACCCAGTTCTGGCCAGTCAGAATGTAACCGCATATCGATTGGATAGCTGATATTCCGAGATGTCTGCACTGTCCCTTTACCATAGGTAGTTTCGCCCACTATAATAGCACGCCCATAATCTTGCATTGCTGCTGCAAAGATCTCTGATGCTGATGCGCTATAACGGTTTACCATTACCACAATTGAGCCTTTATATTCAATGCCTCTATTTTTATCATCATAGATAGTCACTTTCTGTAAGTTATCACGCACTTGAACCACAGGGCCTTGATCAATAAATAGTCCAGTTAACGTAATAACTTCAGCCAATGAACCACCACCATTATTACGAAGATCAATAATAACTCCTTGGAGATTTTCTTGATTTGCTTGCTCAAGTAAATGTGTAACTTTGTCAGTTAATCCCATATAAAAACTTGGAATCTCTATTACACCAACCTTACCTCGTTCATCATTGATGATATTCAATTTTGCTTCACGATCTTCAAAATGAATTTTATCTCTTTTTAATTCAATGATTTTTGTCTTATTCTGATTGCCGGCAGCAAGGACTTCCAATTTAACTACTGTACCTTTAGGACCACGAATCTTTTCTACAATATCATCAAGTCGCCAACCTATCACATCTTCAATAGCGCCATTACCTTGACCTACACCTACAATTTTATCACCAATGGCTAACTTCTTACTTTTTTCAGCAGGGCCACCAGTTACAAAAGAGAGAATAACAGTATAATCATCTTCTTGGCTTAACGTTGCACCAATTCCTTCAAAAGATAGGCTCATTTCAGAATCAAAATCACGTTTTTTTCGCGGCGCTAAATAACTAGTATGCGGATCAATCTCACGTGCAAAGGCATTCATAAATAGCTGAAATGCATCTTCTGTATTAGTCTGCTCTAATGTTTTTAACACACGATTATAACGTTTTGTTAATGTTTCACGTATTTCTCTCTCACTTTTACCTGAAAGAAGAAGAGTTAACTCATCATATTTAACGCGTTTGCTCCAATAATCATCTAACTCTTGTTCTGAAATTGCCCATGAGATCTCATCACGTTTAAAGTTAATCTCTTCATTAGCGGAAAAATCCATCGGTTTTTGTAAAAGAGAAAGTGCGTATTGGTAACGATCAAATCGTTTTTTTAGTAGCAGATTATAGATATCATAAGCTGTCTGCAAATTACCATCTGTAAGCTCTATGCCAATCTGCTCTTGTCTATTACGAAATAGATCAACATCGTGCTGTATAAAAATGGTTTTATTTGGATCAAGTAGTTTAAAATAGCGATCAAAAATTTTAGCTGAAAATGCACCGTCTAATGCAAAATTGCGATAATGTGACTGGGTAAAAAAATTGGTTACACGTCTGGTAACCACTTCATGAATTGAATCTTGTTTTAATATGGGTAACTGAGTGACTGTAAACTCTTTCGCCTCTTTTGCTTGAACCATGTGGCTCATAAAACATAAGATAAGGCTCAATTTAACAAAACCTTTCAGAAATTTTTTCATTAAAAATTCTCTATTATCTATATTTACTTATTTTGGTATTAACGACTTTTTTTGTTAATACTCTTTTTAGGAGAAAGAATATGATCAATTTTTACAGTCATCTCCATACCAGTGTTGGCTTTCACTTTAAGATGATCTTTCTCAATATTAACCACTTGTACAGTTATAGGTTTGCCACCAATTACTACTTTAACTAAATCACCGATAACTGGTATAACAGGGGATTTTTTAGGTAGGATTTCATTAGATGAAGTTTTGGACGATTTAGCTAAATTTTTACGCTTCTCTGCCGCATATTTTTTAGCTTTTTCTTTACTCTCTTTTAATTGCTGTTGTGCATGTTCCAAATGTGTCTGTGTTACAACTTCATTCGGATTACCATCTAAATCAACGCGGTGAATGCCCTCTTTAATACTATATAGGTAACGCCAGCTTGATGTATAAGCTCGCAAAGCCGTGCGAAGCCGTGTCTTACTTAACGCTGTATTATCATCTAAACGACTTAAAATATCTTGAAAAATTCCAATTTTCAGAGGTTTAGCACTCCCCTCAAGAGAGAAACAGTTTGGGAACTGTTTAACTAAATAAGTAATAATTTCTCTATTATTTGTTAATTGAAATTGGTTTTCCATTTGCTGTAATTCCGAAGTGCCTGATTTATTCATATTCAAATTATTAGTGATAAAGTATATCGCAGCTTAAACAATAACACTAACTATCTTTTTGGGTTTCATTAATAAAAACCATAAAATCTTTAATACCATTACGCATTAACCATGAAGTAACTGTTGCCTGTTCTTCTTTAGTTAACTGTTCAAATGCAGTAATCCAAAGTTGTAAAGGTTCAATAGGTGAAACCACATAAGAAGCTGCTTCCTCTTTGACTATTAATATATCTTTAACATTTTTAGGTAAACTACCAATATGATATTCCAGCGCCTTACCACGGACACCCATACGTTTACGTGCTGTCCAGTGTTCAACTCTCGCTTTTCGATTAACGCCTTGAGTTGTTGATGGCAATCCCTCTATATCGGTTAGCTCTTTAGGTGAGAACCACTCTTTCATTTTAATTGACCTGTTTATAGAATATATAGAAAATATTACTGAAATAATAGAAATTTTGATAAAATAAATGAGAAACAAAATCCAAATAGTTATCCAAATTACTAATTAAACTTACTAAAATCAGTAATAAAAAGCATAACACATTAAGTGATAGTTATAAATAATGGGATAGAAAAGATGAAAATAAAATATACGGATTGGCATAATGCTGACATTATTGCCGCACTAAAAAAGAGAGGGATAACACTTACACAGTTATCTCGCCAATCAGGGCTAAGTTCGACAACACTTAGTAATGCCTTAGTACGTCCATGGACAAAAGGTGAATATATTATCGCCAATGCCCTTGATACTGAACCTGACAAAATTTGGCCTAGTCGTTATATAAATTTAGATACCAAAGAGCCGATTAAGCGTGTCATGAGAAAGAGTAAAACAGAGAAAACGGGCAAGAAATGATCATATATTGAACTAAATACAGTTGCGCCTGACCTATTAAGAAAATATAAAGAAAAATAAGGCATTAAAAAAGCACATTTTACTTTTATAAAAAAGTTATTATGCAATAATTGACTTAGATATAATCAAAATATTTTGGGTAATATCTCACTACCCAAAATAGATATTATATTGAGAAAAACCACGGCAATTTTACTAAAAACTATCTTAAATAATTATAGTTCTATGTTATTTTTGTCAAATAGCAACATTCTCAAGTTATTGAATAATAAAATGAATATAACAGATAGGGAAAAGCCAACAAATGTTTGATATAAATCTATAGATAACAATTTATAGACTATAATAGAATGATAAAGCTATTAAATATAAATAGGGTATCAAAACGATACCCTGAAAATTTAACTAGTACGCAAGTTCAACCAGCAGATCATTAGTTTCAATCACACTACCCGCTTTGACAAAAACATTTTTAATAACACCATCACACTCTGCTGTTATGGTTGTCTCCATCTTCATGGCTTCAATAGATAGTAGCGGATCACCTTTACTCACCTTCTGCCCCGCTTTTACTGATATAATAGCAATCATACCAGGCATTGGCGCGCCAACATGTAAAGGGTTCCCCGTTTCTGCTACTCGCTGACTATCCTTTTTCTGCTCTTTACCTTTTTCTGTGACAACCACTGTTCTTGGTTGACCATTCATCTCAAAGAAGATTTTTACCGTACCATCATCACTATTCTCAGCGCGTCCTGTTGCACGGATTATAATAACTTTACCTTTTTCAATCTCAATATTGATCTCCTCTTGATTCTGCAACCCATAAAAGAAGTTGGCAGATGGAATACATGAGAGATCACCTAATTGTGTTAACTTCTCTTTAAAATCGAGAAAAACTTTTGGATAGATGAGGTAAGAGCAAAGGTCATTATCAGAGACTTCAGATGGATCAACTTTCAATTTTTTAGCAAGTTCGATACGGGTTTTAGCTAAATCAACTGGCAAAATAGCAGCACCCGCTCGACCCGTTAACGGTTTTTCACCTTTTAAAATGCGCGCCTGAATTGCAGGAGGAAAGCCATCAGGCGGGAAACCTAGCTCACCTTTCATCATCGAAACAACAGAAGCTGGAAAATCAATTTCGTATGCGGGATTAGCAATATCTTCAATAGTAAGATTATTCATTACCATATAGATAGCTAAATCACCTACCACTTTTGAGGTGGGTGTCACTTTGACAATATCCCCAAATAGTTTATTTACCGCTTCATACGCTTTGGCTATTTCTGACCATCGATCTGAGAGCCCCATAGATCTCGCCTGTTCACGCAAATTGGTATATTGCCCACCTGGCATCTCATGATTATAGACATCAGATGTACCAGTTATCGGAAGATCGAATAGTTTATATATTGCTCTCACCTTCTCCCAGTAGTTAGAGATCGAAAGTAGATGATCACGATTCAAACCTGTGCCGCGATCACTCTGTTCTAATGCAGCAACAATAGATCCTAGGTTAGGTTGTGAAGTCGAACCGCTGAGTGCATCCATAGCAAGATCAACCACATCACAACCCGCTTGAATAGCAGACAAGACAGATGCACCACCAATACCACTAGTATCATGCGTATGGAAGTGGATCGGTAAACCTGTCTCCTCTTTTAATGTTTTCACTAATAATTTTGCCGCTTCTGGTCGGCAGATCCCTGCCATATCTTTCAGACCTAAAATATGAACCCCAGCTTTTTCGAGCTCTTTAGCTAATTTGACATAATAATTTAAATTATATTTACTGCGCTTACTATCGAATAGATCACCGGTATAACAGATGGTACCTTCACATAGTTTGCCTGACTCCAATACCGCATCAATCGATACGCGCATATTCTCCACCCAGTTTAATGAGTCAAAAACACGGAATAGATCAATACCGTTCTTGGCCGCCTGTTTAACAAAAAACTGCACCACATTATCAGCATAATTGGTATAACCAACCGCATTAGATGAACGGAGTAACATCTGGAGTAAAATATTTGGAACAGCAGCACGTAAACGGATGAGGCGCTCCCATGGATCCTCATTTAAAAAACGCATTGCGGTATCAAAAGTTGCACCACCCCAACACTCTAGTGAAAATAGCGCAGGTGCCATTCTCGCGTAATAGGGTGCAATATTAATCATATCGTGCGTTCGCATACGAGTTGCAAATAGTGATTGATGTGCATCACGCATTGATGTATCAGTTATCAATGTTTTAGGGTTATCCTTTATCCAATTAATAAAACCCGCTGTGCCAAGTTCTAATAACTTATCACGTGTCCCTTTTGGGATCTCTGTTGCTAAACTAAATGTAGGCAGAATAGGCTCATCAATTGGTAGTTCGGGTAACGTACGCCCTCTTATTTCAGGATTTCCGTTAACGGCAATATCTGCAAAGAAATTAACCAGTTTAGTTGCACGATCTAACGGTTTAGTAAATTTAAATAAATCCGGCGTATTATCAATAAAACGGGTATTGTAATCCCCACTCCTAAATTTCGGATGCAAAATAACATTCTGTAGAAACAGTAAATTACTAGAAAGTCCCCGAATACGAAACTCACGCAGTGCACGAGACATAGTCGAGGTGGCCTCATCAACTGTGCGCCCCCGCGCTGTCACTTTGACAAGTAGAGAGTCATAATAGGGTGAGATAACCGCCCCTGTATAAGCTGTTCCTGCGTCAAGACGAATACCACTACCAGATGCACTTCGATAGACAGAAATACGCCCATAATCAGGTGTAAAACTCTTTTCAGGATCTTCAGTTGTGACACGGCACTGTAGTGCATGGCCTAAAAGGTGAATGTTCTCCTGTTTTGGGACATAACTATTTTCATCACCAATATGATAACCTTCGGTAATACGGATCTGCGCTTTCACAATATCAACACCCGTTACCTCTTCAGTAACTGTATGTTCAACCTGAATACGTGGATTAACTTCAATAAAGTAGAAAGAGCCGGTATCAACATCCATCAAAAACTCAACCGTACCTGCATGAGTATAGTTTGCTGCTTTAACTAAACGTAATGCTGCTTGGCATAGCGCTTCTCGCTGCTGTTCGGTAAAATAGGGGGCTGGAGCCCGTTCAACAACCTTCTGGTTACGCCGCTGGACACTGCAATCTCGTTCAAAAAGGTGTACATAATTACCGTGCAGGTCGGCAAGCACTTGCACTTCGACATGTCTTGCATTACGGATCAACTTCTCAAGAAAGAGTTCATCATTACCAAAAGCAGCTTTCGCTTCACGGCGAGCAACATCGATAGCAGGCTTAAGTTCTGACTCATTCTCAACAACGCGCATACCTCGCCCGCCACCAC
Organism: Orbaceae bacterium ESL0721; assembly: GCA_029433365.1. Lineage (GTDB taxonomy): Bacteria > Pseudomonadota > Gammaproteobacteria > Enterobacterales > Orbaceae > Gilliamella. Next base: position 369,901 of record JAQTHZ010000002.1, on the reverse strand, counting down.
CCCAGCTCGCTTTAAGCATAAAAGGATAACCAATTTTATTGGCCATCCTTTTTACCTCTTCAATATCTTTAGGCAGTGCTTCCGTTGCTGGTACAACTGCAACATTTGCGATCTCTGCCATATGGCGCGCCGCAATTTTATTACCTAAATTACGCATCACTTCACCAGTTGGACCAATAAAAGCAATTCCCGCTTTTGCACAGGCATCTGCAAAATCGGGATTTTCAGATAAAAAACCATAACCAGGATGAATCGCATCGACATTTGCCTCTTTAGCGATACGGATAATATCGTCTATATCCAGATAAGCTTCTATCGGTTTTTTCCCTTTACCAACCATGTAGGATTCATCTGCTTTTAATCGATGCAGAGCCAAACGATCTTCATGTGAAAAAATAGCTACTGTTTTAATACCTAGCTCATAAGCTGCTCGAAAAATACGAATCGCAATCTCACTACGATTAGCAACTAAAATAGTGCGTATCTCTTTCATAAATCCCCTGTTATTTTTTTAGAAAATGGCTTTATTAGAATAAGTCCAATTTAGTGAGTAATTTAAACGAGTATACTTAATCACCAATATACTGACAATCAAACTCATGGCTAAATCGCCAACCTATAAATATTTTTAATAAGTTTTAATGGATTAAAATATTTTATTTTGGGGGAATTGTATTAATTACGGTTTAGTTGCAAAAGAGTAGCTTGAATTAACCATTTACACTTAAATTCTAATATAGTATGCTGCTGCTCGAAATTAACCAGACAATCGCTGCTCTATTAATTTTCTGTTTTCAGAAAAGTGTAGAGGGGAGGAAAGTCCGGGCTCCATAGGGCAGAGTGCCAGGTAACGCCTGGGGGATTTTGGCGAGAGCTAAAGTTCACGACTAGTGCAACAGAGAGTATACCGCCGATGGCTGCTTGCAGCACAGGTAAGGGTGAAAGGGTGTGGTAAGAGCACACCGCGCAGCTGGCAACAGATGTGGCATGGTAAACTCCACTCGGAGCAAGGTCAAATAGGGATTCATTGGCGCGGCCCGCGTTGAATCCGGGTAGACTGCTTGAGCTAATGCGTGAGTATTAGCCTAGAGGAATGATTGTCCACGACAGAACCCGGCTTATCGGTTAATTTCACCTTTTCAAATCAAAATAGCTTTTTAACTATCTTAATATTTATCCCTTTAATATAAAGATACGACACTTTTTCTAATTAATACGTTTTATAACTAGATATTTTATAATGTGATATCCACAAATAGATTTCATAACAATATCTGCCTAACTTTATTACAGATATAGCTTTTATAATCCTATCTAAGAAATTTGTTAGAGACGATCATGCGTAAACTTCATAAAAATATGTCAATAGAAGAGTTTGAATGTGGTTACTTTTATGCTACTGAGCTAAAAATGTTTGCTAAAGAGTTAAATATAAATATTGGTAGCTTAAGAAAAAATGAGATAGAAGAACATATTAAAGCTTATTTATTAGGATGTAATAAGATAGAACTACCTAAAAATATAGAAAACCGGCAAACAAAAGGGGAGAGAGATAAATTATTGCCTGATGCTTATGTGGTGAATTATGTTAGTGATAAAAAAACGAAAATGTTTTTAAAAACAGAAATAACCAAAATAGATTCAACTATCAAGGATAAATCAGGTCAATGGTACTGGTTAAATGATTGGCGGAAACAGCAAATTCGAGATAATCAGAAGATAACTTATAAGCATTTAATAGATCATCTTTATAACCTTATGAAAACTGAGGGGAAATTACCTCGAATACCATCAACTCGTTTTAATAATTTTATTACTGATTATTTAGCCGATTCTGATCATACAGGAGCTACTCGACAAGCGGCGATAGATGCATGGGAAAGACTAAAAACATTACCTGCTGAGAAAAATTATCAAGCATATAAAGCGTTATTGAAAGATCAACTTATTTAGAATCAGCTAATTAGTTCTATATATCTCTATTTTATATATCTATTTGATTATAACGCTATACCTTATCACTTGTCCTAATCAGAATAAAATAGGCAAAACTTTCGCCTAAATTCAACATTTAGGCGAGTGACTATTTTTTGTCTTCATGCTTGGTGCCATTATCGCTTTGGCAGTTCTGCTGTTTTCTCTTCTTAACTGCTCGCTGCACCATGACCCAGATCGAAGCAATAAGCCCAATAATTAGGAAAAATAGCGGAATCAACATCAAAAAGGTCATCATCTGTTTTTGGTACATTTTAAAGAGTGGCGATAACCCAAAGAGATACCCTAATGTGACGATTAGAAAGATCCAGAGTGTTGCACTTAACCAGTTATAGATATGAAAATATTTACTTTTTAGTCCAGAAAGTCCCGCCATAATCGGCATAAGTGTACGAACAAAAGGGATAAAACGACCAATAAATAGGGCAAATAGTCCATATTTATGAAATAAGATCTCTGCCCGATGGTGATATTTTTCTGGTAGATGTGCCATCCAATTTTTGACCATTTTGGTATTTCCAAGCCACCTACCTTGTAGATAACCGAGCCAAGTACCACATGCAGCTCCAGCAATTAGAACCAGATTAATTAAACCAAAATGGAAGATATCCATACTGATAAATACGCCAGTTAAGAAAAGCAGACTATCACCTGGCAAAAAAGCAGCGGGTAAAATACCGCACTCAAGTACCAAGATAACAAACAACATTCCATACAGTATCCATAAAATTTTAGGATCAGATAGGGTTTCAATGTTCATGTTTAAAAATGCATGGTACAGCGTTATGATTGTATCCATTATTGACTCTCTTTTTTCTATAAATCTATCTTATCTATATCGTCGACTATTGCCTCAGATAGAAAAAATAAAAAATGTTCTAACATCCTTTTTTAACTGCTTATATTAGCGATTAGGCTTTTAATGCATCATACTATTTTATGCAAACCTAGATTTTGCAACCAACCTATTCTCATTAATTATCAATACATTACATAATCATTATTGAGTAATAGTACCACCAACTGTTAAATTATCCACTTTTAATGTCGGTTGACCAACCCCAACAGGAACACTCTGCCCCGCTTTACCACAGACACCAACACCGGCATCTAAAGCGAGATCATTACCAACCATAGAGACTTGTTGCATCGTTTCAATACCTGATCCAATTAACGTAGCCCCTTTTACTGGTGTCGTAATTTTACCATTTTGAATGAGATAGGCTTCAGAGGTAGAGAAGACAAATTTACCTGAAGTGATATCAACTTGTCCACCAGCAAAATTAGGCGCATAAATGCCATAATCAACACTGGTAATAATATCCTCAAATGTTGAATTACCAGCTAACATGTAGGTATTTGTCATTCTTGGCATTGGTAAACAGTCATAACCTTCACGTCGACCATTACCAGTTGAGTGAGTATTCATTAACTTAGCATTTAGTTTATCAAATAGATAACCTTTTAAAATTCCTTTTTCGATCAAAACTGTTTTTTGACTTGGTGTACCTTCATCATCAATCGTCAATGAACCACGGCGATCAACTAAAGTACCATCATCAACAATCGTACAGAGTTCTGATGTCACCTGCTCACCCACTCTATTTGAGAAAAGTGAACTATTTTTACGGTTAAAATCCCCCTCTAAACCATGCCCGACTGCCTCATGCAGTAACACCCCTGGCCAACCAGCACCTAAAACAACTGGCATTGAACCAGCAGGCGCAGGTTTTGCCGATAATAAAATCAGTGCTAATCGAACAGCTTCTCTTGCATAGTGTTCTGCATAACTTTCACCGGTTTTAGGATGTGGAGATAAAAAATAGTCGTAATTAAAACGCCCTCCACCACCGCTACTTCCGCGCTCACGTTTTCCCTCTTTTTCAACCAGTACCGAGATAGATAACCGAACTAATGGGCGCGTGTCAGCTGCTAATGTGCCATCAGTTGCGGCAACTAAAATATCCTCATAACTCCCAGTAAGGGAGGCGGTAACCTCAACAACATGCGGATCTAATGCACGAGCAAATTTATCAATATGCTGTAATAGCATAACTTTTTGCTCTTGTGCAAAACTGTTGATTGGATTGATATTTTGGTAAATAGGGAGTGAACTCTCACCAATTTTTAATGGGGTAATAGTGAGTGGTTGGGATCTAGTTTCAATACTATTTGCTGCTTTGACGCTCTGTTCAAGTCGCTCAAGCGTAATTTGGTCTGTATAGGCAAAACCGGTTTTTTCACCAACAATTGCACGTACACCAACGCCTTGATCGCGATGAAAAGAGCCATTTTTTATGATTCTATCTTCTAAAACCCAGCTTTCATAATAGCCCGATAAAAAATAGAGATCACCAAAATCGATCGATCTTGAACTAAGCATATCTAATAGATGCGTTAACTTTTGATGATTTAGATTATTTGGTGTTAGCAGTCGCTCACTGACATCAGTTACGTTCATAGCTTCCTTATGTTTTTAGATCAAGATAAGCAATAATCTGCTTATAACTATTGATAACAGTATCGATAAAAGAGATAATGTTTTAGGGTTATTAATATAAATCTTAAAAAAGATCAGTTAACCAACTGTTAACCCTAAAACATTTTTGTTAAAGCGCCCTCTTTTACATTAACACGACATCATACTGCTCTTGCATATAGAGCGGTTCAACTTTTACTTCGACCTGTTTACCCACAAACACCTCAACTTCAGCAAGAGCATGTGATTCATCAATCGTTAATGCTTTAGCAACAGCAGTAGATGCATAAACTAAAAAGTATTCAGAGCGGTGGGCTTTATTGATACGGACAATTTCTCGTAAAATCTCGTTACAGACGGTTTCGACAGATTTCACCATACCGCGCCCTTTACAAGTTGGGCACTCTTCACAGAGAATATGACCAATACTTTCACGAGTTCTTTTACGTGTCATTTCAACTAAACCGAGCATTGAAAAAGCATTAACAGTTGTTCTTGCTCGATCTTTTTGAAGAGATTCATGGAGCGATTGCAATACGCGTTCACGGTGTACCTCTTCTTGCATATCGATAAAATCGATAATAATAATGCCACCTAAATTGCGCAGCCTTAAATGTCTGGCTATAGCGATTGTCGCTTCAATATTTGTATTAAAAATTGTCTCTTCTAAATTACGGTGACCAACAAAAGCCCCTGTATTAATATCAATAGTGGTCATCGCTTCAGTCTGATCAATGATTAGGTAACCACCCGATTTAAGCTGTACTTTACGCTCTAAAGCTCGCTGGATCTCATTTTCAGTATCATAGAGATCAAATATCGGCATACTACCACGGTAATGCTGTAGTTTATCAGTCACTTCTGGCATAAATTCTTGAGTAAATTCGACCAAGAGATCATAGGTTAATTTAGAGTCGACCTGAATGCGTTCAATCGGATCACCGACAAAATCACGCAAAACCCTCTGCGCCAATGCCAACTCACCATAAACCAGATGTTTGCTAGTTGGTCTTGCCATCCGCTCTTGAATTTTTGCCCATAAACGCTTTAAGAAGTTAGCATCTTGTTCAATCTCATGCGCATGTGCCCCTTCTGCTGCTGTTCTGACAATAAAACCACCTGCATCGGTAACATATTTTTCAACAATATGTTTTAACCTATCTCGCTCCTCTTCACTCTCAATACGTTGTGAAGTCGCCACATGGGCGGAATTAATACCGGGCATAAAGACTAAATAGCGGGAAGGTAGGGTGATATCTGTGGTTAATCTAGCCCCTTTGGTACCAAGAGGATCTTTAACCACTTGTACCATTAAAGCTTGACCTTGTCGAACTAGTTCAGAGATATCTTTTACTTGAAATTGTTCCTGTTCAGAATCAGAGACGCACTCAGTATGCGGCATAATATCTGAAGCATGTAAAAAAGCGGCTTTTTCAAGTCCAATATCGACAAATGCGGCTTGCATGCCTGGTAAAATACGGATAATTTTACCTTTATAAATATTACCCACAATACCGCGTTTAGATTCACGATCGACATGAATCTCTTGTAATATACCATCTTCAATATAGGCAACACGTGTCTCTGATGGGGTTACATTCATTAATAGTTCAACCGACATAGCACTTCCTTCATTTTATGCCGAAACTGCGTCTAATTTGACGCAATAAAAAATAGATCCACGTCCATAAAAAGCCGTCAATAACACTTGAGAGTAATATCATTGGGGACATGGTGATAATATGATAGATGCTCATTTCAAACAAGAATAACAGCAGATCATAACAGACTGATAGCAAAAAGATGATGATAGATTGCTGCCATAAAGCTAAATTCCTAATTAACTGAAATCTAAATAGTGCTAAATAGGCAATCACTGAAAAAATAAAAGCGTGGATACCAATCGCAGTTCCAGTGAAAAGATCTAAAATAATACCCATAATAAAAGCACTGCCTATACCTATTCGATGAGGTAAGGCAAGTAGCCAATAGACCAAAATAAGCATTACCCAATGCGGTTTTAACATATATAGGGAGCTGGTCCAAGGTAAAATCTGCAAAAATATGCCGATAAAAAGCGTTATCCAGATTATAAAAGTTCGACTACTCTTCATCTTCGTTAACTCCCGCTTCAGCCCATAACAGTAATAGATAACGTAACCGTTTTAGATCAGCGGTTGGTGTTGCTGAAATAATTGGTGTGGAGTCATTAATATCAAGTTTAACTGAACTAACAATCGCAACGGGGTAACCCTCTGGGAATCGACCATCAAGACCAGAGGTAACAAGCACATCACCCACTTTTATATCTACATTATTTGGTAAAAAATCAAGCGTTAAATCATTACTACAACCATTACCTACAGCAACCATCGCAATATCGTTTCTTAACACCTGTACTGGAATTGCATGTTGATAGTCACAAATTAAGATAGCGCGGCTAGTTGTCTGCGCGGTTTCATAAATTTGCCCCACAATACCTTTACCATCTACAACAGGCTGCCCTTCAAAAACCCCTTCACGTTTACCTTTATTTAAGACAATTTGGTAAGAGTAGGGATCGGTATCGGCAAGTAGTACCTGTGCAGCCATTTTATGCTCATCATGCCTTAATGGTGAGCCTAATAACTCTCTTAATCGATTATTTTCGTGACGTAGATGTTCTAATAATTGAAGATCGCTTCTTTTATTCAATAACTCTTCAGTCAATCTTCTATTTTCAACTGTTAAATCATTTTGCGTTTTTGACATCTGATATAACTTATCAACCGTCATGCGAGGAGAATTTGAGAGGTAATAGATAGGTGAGATTATAGTATCTAAATAGAATCGCACTACTTTAAATGGGCGATAGCTTATATCAAGTCCGAGTAACACTAGAGCGAAGAGTAACGCTATAAAAAGTTGTACGCTAAGTGGGGATTGTTTGGAAAACAGTAATTTCATCGTTTAATACTTACCTGTCAAATAATCCAATTGCTACTGAATTAATATAACAGGTATTAAAGTTAATTTTTATTAATCGTATTCTTAATTAAGCATAGTGTTCTATTACATTCTGTTCTATTAATATGTTTTATTAATAGTTATATGATAATTAATCTTCACTGAAAAGATCACCGCCATGCATATCAATCATATCTAATGCTTTACCGCCGCCTCTTGCCACACAAGTAAGTGGGTCTTCGGCAACAACAACATGAATACCAGTCTCGGCTGAAAGTAATTTATCAATGTTACGAAGTAATGCACCGCCGCCAGTTAATACCATACCATGTTCAGAAATATCAGCGGCAAGTTCTGGTGGGCACTGCTCTAAAGCAACTTTAACAGCACTTACAATACCACTTAATGGCTCTTGTAATGCTTCTAAAATCTCATTTGAGTTTAAGGTAAAACTACGTGGTACACCTTCGGCTAAATTACGTCCACGCACCTCAATTTCAAGAACTTCATCACCCGGGAAAGCACTACCAATCACATGTTTTATCTTTTCAGCAGTTGCTTCACCAATTAATGAGCCATAATTACGACGTACATAATTAATGATTGCTTCGTCAAATCTATCACCACCAATTCTTGCAGAAGCTGAGTAGACAACACCATTTAAAGAGATAACAGCCACTTCAGTGGTACCACCACCAATATCAACAACCATTGAACCTGTTGGTTCAGAAACAGGTAAATCAGCACCGATGGCTGCTGCCATTGGCTCTTCGATTAAGTAAACTTCACGAGCGCCTGCACCTAACGCTGATTCACGGATAGCGCGTCTTTCAACTTGAGTAGCACCAACTGGCACACACACTAAAACACGCGGACTAGGTCTTAAAAAACTGTGGCTGTGAACTTGACGAATAAAATACTGTAACATCTTTTCAGTCACTGAAAAGTCAGCAATCACACCATCTTTCATCGGTCTTATTGCTGCGATATTTCCCGGAGTACGGCCAAGCATCTGTTTTGCGGCTTGCCCAACGGCTGCAACACTTTTAGGAGTACCTGAACGATCTTGACGAATAGCCACAACTGAAGGTTCATTTAGAATAATGCCTTGCCCTTTCACATAAATAAGTGTATTAGCAGTACCCAAATCGATCGATAAATCGTTAGAAAATAAGCCTCGAATTTTTTTGAACATAATAAAAACGCTTCCTAGAATTAATTTTGTTTAAATGCCACTTTTCCCTGAAACAAATAATCTGAAAACAAATAACATAAAAAATAGATGATCGGATAAAATATTTACATAATCTATATAAACTAGATAGCAAAAAACAGATGGTGAAATTTACTAATAACGCAATTTATTAATAAAGAGTTCTGAACAACTCTAGTTCCATCTATTTGTGCTTTTTGCTAGCTTCTGTAATTCTGCTACAGCCTTTATTTGCAATCTTTACCTATAGGAACGAAGAGCCGACATTGTATATCATTTATAAAATAATACCTAGAGAATATATAATGACAAATTCTATTTTACAGTGTATCCTTCCCCGCTAATATTTAATTTAGTTGTCATCCAAATTAAGTTTTGCATGTTTAAAAGAGCGCTTTTTTAAAGCATGATCTGCTAAAACAGTCTTATTTTGGATGGTTAATTTACAATAAAATCTGTTTTTAATTAAAAGTAGCTATTACTTATATCAAACAAATACGGTGTTATTCATGGATATACGAAAAATTAAAAAATTAATTGAACTCGTTGAAGAATCTGGTATTTCAGAGCTAGAGATCTCTGAGGGTGAAGAAGCTGTTCGAATTAGTCGAAATATCCCGCAAGCTAACTACTCAGCGCCCATTCAAAATATTCAGATTCCTCAATCCGCACCAGTTGTTGTAACACCAACAACTATTGCTGAAACGGCAAAAGAGTTAGAAGTGAATGCCGGTATTACAATTAAATCCCCTATGGTTGGTACTTTTTATCGTACCCCAAGTCCTGATTCAAAACCATTTGTTGAAGTGGGACAGACAATCAATGTTGGTGATGTTCTATGTATTGTTGAAGCAATGAAAATGATGAACCAAATTGAATCAGAAAAAGCGGGAGTTGTGAAAGCTATTCTGGTTGAAAATGGTCAACCAGTTGAATTTGACCAACCACTATTCATTTTAGAATAACTTTTTTATATTATTTACCTATACAATTAAAGGTTTAAATATGCTTGATAAAATTCTTATTGCTAATCGCGGTGAGATCGCATTACGTATATTGCGAGCATGTAAAGAACTCGGCATTAAAACTGCTGCTGTGCATTCAACAGCAGATAAAGATTTAAAACATGTTTTACTTGCTGACGAAACTGTCTGTATTGGTCCTGCACCTGCCGCAAAAAGCTACCTCAATGTACCCGCTCTAATCTCAGCTGCAGAAGTAACTGGTGCAGCAGCTATCCACCCAGGTTATGGTTTTTTATCGGAAAATGCTGACTTTGCTGAACAAGTTGAACGATCTGGCTTTATCTTTATTGGACCAAAACCTGACACAATCCGCTTAATGGGCGATAAAGTTTCAGCAATTGAGGCAATGAAAAAAGCAGGCGTACCTTGTGTACCGGGTTCTGATGGTCCTCTTGGCAATAATATTGAGATCAACAAACAGATTGCTAATAAGATTGGTTACCCAATCATTGTTAAAGCTTCTGGTGGTGGCGGTGGGCGCGGAATGCGCATTGTCCGTCATGAGAAAGATCTAGAACAGTCTATTAAAATGACTAAGTTAGAGGCAAAAACTGCTTTTAATAATGATATGGTCTATATGGAGAAGTTTTTAGAAAATCCACGTCATATCGAGATTCAAGTGTTGGCTGATGGTCAAGGTCATGCCGTCTATTTAGGTGAACGTGACTGTTCAATGCAGCGTCGTCACCAGAAAGTAGTTGAAGAGGCGCCAGCTGTCGGTATTACACCAGAGATGAGAAAGTATATTGGTGAACGCTGTGTTAATGCATGTCTTGAAATAGGTTATCGCGGTGCAGGGACTTTTGAATTTTTATTTGAAAATAATGAATTCTACTTTATTGAGATGAATACACGTATTCAGGTTGAACATCCTGTCACTGAGATGGTAACTGGAATCGATTTAGTGAAAGAGCAGATCTCAATTGCAGCAGGTAATCCATTGTCATTCAAACAGAGTGACGTGCATATTAAAGGTCATGCGATTGAGTGCCGAATTAATGCCGAAGATCCTAAAACCTTTATGCCATCCCCAGGTAAAATAACCCGTTTCCATGCACCAGGTGGTTTTGGTATTCGTTGGGAATCGCATATTTATGCTGGTTACACTGTACCAACATTTTATGACTCAATGATTGGTAAATTAATCGTTTATGGCGAAACACGCGAGATTGCTATTGCACGCATGAAAAATGCCTTAGATGAGTTATTTATTGATGGTATTAAAACCAATATCGAACTTCATAACGAAATTTTGAATGATGAGAACTTCCAAAAAGGTGGAACGAATATTCACTATTTAGAGAAGAAACTCGGTATTTATGAGTAATCAATTTATAGGGCTTTTGCCCTATAAATCCCCTCTTCAAATCTTTATCTTCTATTCTTTTTATAAATAATCTATTCAATATTATTAATCAAACTTAACAACTCATTGAATATATTTTTTACTCTTTTGTTTGGTTTTCAATTGCGGTGATAAATTGTTACATTTTTTATTATGGAAAATTTACTATTTATCATTTACTAATGCCCATTTAAATCAACCAAAAGAGTCAACTTTTGTTAAAAATAGGATGCTTCTCCAATAGAAGCATCATAAACTATTTATTAACTCCTAAGTCCTCTACCACTCTCAATAATTTTCCATACAATAAAATAGAGCACAACTAAAAATAGGATCAAAATTGAAAAGGTGATGAGGAGTGAGACATCAGTAATTCCTAAGAAACCATATCGGAAACCGTTAATCATATAGACGATTGGGTTAAATTTTGAGACCCACTGCCAAAAAGTTGGTAGTAAAGTTAAGGAGTAAAATACTCCGCCTAAATAGGTAAGTGGAGTTAATACAAAGGTTGGAACAATGCTAATATCATCAAAAGATTTAGCATAAACAGCATTTAACAGACCTGCCAATGAAAATAGAATTGAAGTCAGTAATAAGGTACAGATGATAAAAAACCATGAGTGTACCTCGTACTTCACAAAAAGCATGGAGACAATCGTAACTAAAACACCGGTGCAGATGCCCCGTGCAACACCACCACCGACATAACCTAAGATGATAATGTGGGTTGGAACAGGCGCCACTAATAACTCTTCAATATTATGTTGGAATTTAGCACTAAAAAAGGAGGAGCAGACATTGGTGTAGGAGTTGGTAATAACTGACATCATAATTAAACCAGGGACAATAAATGCCATGTAACTAAATCCACCCATCTCACCAACACGAGATCCGATAAGATTACCAAAAATAACAAAATAGAGTGACATTGTAATAACAGGCGGTAGTAAAGTTTGAATCCAGATTCGCATAAAACGCGTCACCTCTTTACGCCAAATACTTTTTAGGGCGATCCAGTAGAGACTATTCATTTTACACCCCCATTTTCGTTCGCATTTTGGCTCACATTTTGACTTATATTTTGACTCTCATTACGATTCTCGCCTTGTCGTAAAATATCGACAAAAAGCTCTTCCAATCGGTTAGTTTTATTCCGCATACTCACCACTTTTACTTCCTGCTCATTTAATAGTTCAAAAAGAATATTGAGATTGTTTTTATAATTCACTTTCACCTCGATCGTACCAGGCTCAACCTCAACAAAAGTGAATCCATCAAGTTTAATCGGTTTAGAGAGTGGTTCATAATCTAAGATAATGGTCTCTGACTCAATATTGGCTAACAGATCGCGCATAGAGGTGTTGGTAATCAGATTACCATGTTGGATGATACCAATATGGCGACAAAGCATCTCCGCCTCTTCTAAATAGTGAGTAGTTAAAATAATAGTGATACCTTGCTGGTTGATCTGGCGTAAAAAATCCCACATTGAACGGCGTAACTCAATATCAACACCGGCAGTGGGTTCATCTAAAATCAGTAGTTTTGGTTCATGTACTAAGGCTCTGGCTATCATCAATCTGCGCTTCATACCACCTGATAACATTCTGGCACGACTACTTCGTTTATCCCATAGATCAAGAATGCGTAAATACTTTTCAGCCCGCGTTAATGCCTTTTTGCGTGGCAATCCATAATAACCCGCCTGATTTACAACTATCTGTAACACTGTCTCAAAAGGGTTAAAATTAAACTCTTGCGGAACTAATCCTAGCTGCTGTTTTGCTTTAACTAGATCACGATCTAAATCATAGCCAAAAATTTTCACTTGGCCTGATGTTTTGGTAACCAGTGAACTGATAATACCAATTGTTGTTGATTTACCTGCGCCATTGGGTCCTAACAGCGCATAAAAATCGCCAGCTTGCACGGTAAGATCAATCCCTTTTAAAGCTTCGACACCATTTTTATATCTCTTTTTAAGTGCAACTATCTCAAGTGCAGGAGTGGATGACATATCTATATCCTAAATATTTAATTAAACGATAAAACCTATATTGCCACAAAATAGCGCGTAAAATATATCTAATTAAAACGATAACGGCTACATGATACCCTGTCTAAACTATGCAATATTGACAAAATGATACATTATTGTAAATATGCACGTCACCAAGATGTTTTAGGGTTACAGTTCGTTTAGATTGAATTTAGGTAAAATTTCAAGGGATTACGGGTATGTTTAAAATTGGTTTAGTCTCTATTTCTGATCGCGCATCAAATGGGATCTATGTTGATAAAGGTCTCCCTGCACTTCAATCTTGGTTACAGAGCGCTTTAACATCCCCGTTCGTAACAGTACAAAAATTAATTCCAGATGATCAGCCAACTGTTGAAAAAACATTAACCGAATTAGTAGATAAGGATAGATGTCACCTTATCTTAACCACTGGTGGAACAGGACCTGCTCCACGTGATATTACGCCAGATGCCACTTTAGCAATCGCCGATCGCATTATGCCCGGTTTTGGTGAACAGATGCGGCAAATTAGTCTACATTTTGTGCCTACGGCAATTTTATCACGTCAAGTTGGCGTTATCCGTAAACAGTGCCTAATTTTAAATCTGCCAGGTCAACCTAAATCGATTAAAGAGACCTTAGAAGGGGTGAAAGATAGCCAAGGCAATGTCATTGTGACCGGAATTTTTGCCAGCGTCCCTTACTGTATTCAGTTACTTGATGGACCCTATATCGAGACAGATGATCAGATAATTAAATCGTTCCGACCTAAAAATGCAGTGAAAACTGACCTTTAACATTTGGTAGCATAATTTTATCACTCAACTATTAACAAGGATCTTTATGAAACAAGATAATCTCACTAAATCTTTTAAAGAGCTCTTAATGCAAGAAAAATTTAGTTCTCAAATAGAGATTGTACAAGCACTACAAGAGATGGGATTCGATAATGTGAATCAATCTAAAGTATCCCGTATGTTGACAAAATTTGGCGCCGTAAGAACGCGTAATGCCAAATCTGAAATGGTCTACTGTTTACCGGCTGAGATCACCATTCCAACCACTCGCAGTCCACTTAAAAATCTAGTGTTAGATATCGATTATAATAGTGCGATGGTCGTTATTAAAACTAGCCCGGGCGCGGCCCAACTTATTGCAAGGCTACTCGATTTTATTGGTAAATCAGAGGGTATTTTGGGATCAATTGCTGGTGACGATACAATTTTCAGTACCCCTACTAAAGATTGTTCGGTTAAAAAATTACATAAAACAATTATTGAACTTTTTGAACGGGAATTATAAGCAATTAATGACTTGATCTTGCTAATAATTAATAAATTTTATCCTCTCTTGACACACTTTCTATAATCATCAATGCTATATGGCATTGATGCTTGTTGATTAACCTAAATTAAATAGGGTGATCACAAAACTATTAATCTCCCCACACTATCTGTTATTCAACAGGAAAATAGAGATAAAAATATGAGGAATTCATGAGTAGATCATTAGTTATTGCAAAATTTGGTGGTACCAGTGTGGCAGACTATGCCGCAATGGCAAATAGTGCTGATGTGGTTATTGCCAATCCAAATGTTAAAGTCGTTGTTCTATCCGCATCTGCAGGTGTTACTAATCTTTTAGTGGCACTTGCTGAAGGGCGAGAGTATGAGATTCGTCAACAGCATTTAATGAAAATTAGAACCATTCAAGATAATATCCTTAATCAGCTTCCAGAAAATCCACAATTACATCAAGATATTGATGCTCTACTTGCCAATATTACATCCCTCTCTGAAGCAGCCAGTTTAGCCACATCCCCTGCTTTAACTGACGAATTAGTTAGCCATGGAGAGATCATCTCATCACGCCTATTTGTTGAAATATTAAAAGCGAAAGGCATGAATAGTATCTGGTTTGATGTACGTAAAGTGATGCGTACAGACAGTAAATTTGGTAAAGCAACACCGCAGATTGAAGAGATAAAACAGCTCTGCTGTGCACATCTAAAATCGGCAAACTTTCTCCTGCCAAATCGTGAAACGATCATCGTTACACAAGGCTTTATTGGCGCAGAGAGTAGCGGAAAAACAACCACATTAGGGCGAGGAGGTAGTGACTATACTGCGGCACTTCTTGGCGAAGCTTTAGATGCAACCCAGATTGATATCTGGACAGATGTAGCTGGTATTTATACCACTGATCCACGTATTACCCCTACGGCAAAACGGATTGATGAGATCTCATTTGCAGAAGCTGCCGAGATGGCAACTTTTGGCGCCAAAGTGCTGCATCCAGCAACATTAGTGCCAGCTGTTCGCAGTAATATCCCCGTTTTTGTTGGATCGAGCAAAGCACCAGAAAAAGGCGGCACTATGGTCTATACCACTAACAGTATAAAATCTGATCTCCCCCCTTTCCGCGCACTTGCGCTTAGGCGTAAACAGACACTTTTAACATTGACCAGTCTAAATATGCTCTATGCGCAGGGATTTTTAGCTAATGTATTTGCTATTTTGGCGAAACATAATATTTCGGTCGATTTAGTGACAACTTCTGAAGTGAGCATTGCACTCACCATCGATACAACAGGAACAAATACCGACGGCAGCAGCCTGCTTACCCAAGCACTATTTGAGGAGCTTTCAACGTTATGTCATGTTGATGTTGAAGAGGATTTAGCTTTAATCGCCATTATTGGCAATAATATCACCTCAACTAAAGGGGTAGCTAAAGAGGTATTCGGTGCTTTAGATGATTTCTGTATTCGTCTCTGCTGCTATGGTGCTAGCACCCATAATGCCTGTTTTCTTGTAAAAAATAGCGATGCTGAAACCATTATAAAACTTTTACATCAACACATATTTGAGTAGTAACCGTAAGCTACTATAAGCTACTATAAGTTTTTTTAAATAGGTGTTAAAAAAAGGTTTCTAAATCAGGTTTTAAAAACATGCTTTGAAAACAGATACTTACAGCATAAAAATTACGCAGTTTATAACGTCACCTCAATATTAGGTACGCTATAAACTGCTAATTAATCGATTAAATTTAACTTAAATAAATTAACTGTAATTTTATTGCTAATTTTTGACCAATGTTTTAGGGTTTGACCTATTTTTTATAAGATTTAGCGCAGATTAAACTAATTTGAGTCTGCTATAAATTTTTGTTATATTGCCCGCATAACCTCAATTTTCACACTTTATCTTACCCATTTCAGGACAATCTATGTTGAAGATCTATAACACCCTCACCCGAGAAAAAGAGCCGTTTACATCGATACACCCCAATAAAGTGGGTCTGTATGTCTGCGGGGTGACAATTTATGATCTCTGCCATATAGGTCATGGACGCACTTTTGTCGCTTTTGACATGGTCACGCGCTATTTACGCTTTTTAGGTTACGATCTCACCTATGTCCGTAATATTACTGATATTGATGATAAGATTATTCGGCGCGCCGCAGAAAATGGTGAAAGCTGTAGTGAACTAACCGATCGCATGCTAAAAGAGATGTATGCGGATTTCGATGCACTAAATATTAAACGACCCGACATCGAGCCTCGTGCCACCCATCACATGCCACAAATCATCCAGTTAATTGAGGAGTTGCTGGCTAAAAATCATGCCTATATTGCGACTAACGGTGATGTGATGTTTGCGGTAGATAGCGATCCTAATTATGGGATTCTCTCAAGGCAGAATCTCGAACAGTTACAGGCAGGTGCAAGGGTTGATGTGATTGATGCAAAACAGAATCCAATGGATTTTGTGCTCTGGAAGATGTCAAAACCTAATGAACCAAGTTGGGACTCACCTTGGGGGAAAGGTCGCCCTGGTTGGCATATTGAGTGTTCAGCGATGAATAGCGCAATGCTTGGTCACCACTTTGATATTCATGGTGGTGGCTCAGATCTGATGTTCCCACACCATGAAAATGAGATTGCGCAATCAACCTGTGCCCATCATGGCAAATATGTTAACTACTGGATGCATTCTGGCATGGTTATGATCAACCAAGAGAAGATGTCCAAATCACTCAATAATTTTTTCACCATTAGGGATGTGTTAAAAGAGTATGATGCAGAAACAGTACGCTACTTTTTACTGTCGGGGCACTATCGTAGTCAACTAAATTATAGCGAAGATAACTTAAAACAGGCACGTCTCTCCCTTGAACGTCTCTATACTGCGCTGCGTGATACTGATCCGTCAGCTACACATATCACACCTGATAGCAATTATCGCCGGCAATTTTCTGCTGCTATGGATGATGATTTTAATACACCAGAAGCTTACTCCGTGCTATTTGATTTAGCCAAAGCGATCAATCGAGCAAAAGCGGATAAAGATAACCAAAAAGCGGATGAGCTGGCAGCAGAGCTGAGATATTTAGCGGATGTTTTAGGGTTATTAAATCAAGATCCAGAACAGTTTTTACAGCAAGGTACCAAACAGGTTGATACTGCATTAGTTGAAAAATTGATTAAACAGCGTAATGACGCACGTGCTAATAAAGAGTGGGCGGTTGCCGATGAGGCGCGTAATAAGTTAGCTGAGATGAATATTGTTTTAGAGGATAGTGCAGAGGGTACCACGTGGCGAATTCGTGATACCGCATTGTAAAACTATTTGATCAATATTTTAGATCAATCACAGATCAATTTTTTAAATCGATTTTTTAAATCAATATAGAACAGTAGACAAAATAGAGCGGGGTGAAACAAGATCACCCCTTTTTTATGGCTTGATTAATCGAAGTTAAAATTCCACGTAAAATATTCAGCTCCTGCTGCTCAACATAGGCGCGCGTGAATAGTCGCCGTAGTCGATTCATCACCTGACCAGGGTGGTTTTCATGAATAAATCCGGTCTGTAGCAAAGTAGACTCTAAATGTTGATAAAAACGCTCTATATCTTCATCTTTGGGCAATTGCGGGACCGGTGGCTCACTACTTGGCACCATTTTTAACCAAGCTTGGCGAATCTCATAACAGAGTATCTGTACCGACATCGCAAGATTGAGAGAGCTATATTCAGGATTGGCTGGAATAGTGACATGATAGTGACACTTTTGTAGCTCATTATTGGTTAATCCAACCCGTTCACAACCAAAAACTAAGGCGGTAGGTGCTGTTGTTGCGGTTTGGACAAGTTTCTCTCCACACTCATCTGGCATTAAGTTAGGCCAAGCTAAATTTCGTTGACGCGCACTTGTCCCAATGACCAGCGTACAATCGGCAATTGCTGCATCTAATGAGGGGAAGATCTTAATATTTTGAATGATATCACTAGCACCTGCTGCCAATGATATCGCTTGAGAATCAGGCTCAACCAGCGGATTAACAAGAACTAACTCGGTTAACCCCATTGTCTTCATGGCTCTGGCTGCTGATCCGATGTTTCCGGTATGTGATGTCCCAATAAGAACAATCTTTATATTTGTAAAATCTATATTTGAAGAAGAAACCACTTAAACCTCTTTAACCGTTAAACTTACCTATTTTGATCTATTATAAACTGATTAGTTACTTTGATGACACATCTAATCGGCTATGATAATTAAGTTGATAAGTGAGTTGATGATTGAGTTAATTGCTGCATAAATAGGCTAATTTTGACGATTAATTTAACAAACCAGAGGTATTATGTTGACCTACCCCCTATAATTTGCCAATGTATTACCTATATAGTTATATATAACTATATATAACAGGATATACAACAGTTGAGTCGTCTGTTGATATGATTAAGTAGAGACCAATCAACTTAAGAAGAGGAGGTCAATTATGACATTAAGTATCACCAGTAAACAGATGGATATTACGCCTGCACTACGCAACTATATTGAGGAAAAATTCTCGAAATTAGATAAGTGGCGTGCATCACTCATTAATCCCCACTTCATCTTATCCAAAGAGCCTGATGGATTTATTATCGATGCAACAATCTCAACCAAAGGTACGCCATTAGTTGCCTCAGCAAAAGATCCGGATATGTATTCAGCCATTAATGATCTAATCGCTAAACTTGAAAAACAGCTAAATAAGATTCAACATAAAGGGGAATCAAGACGGGCATTTGAGAGTATTAAAGATCAGCCAGATGCAGAGTAAATATTTTTGTTAACGTAAGTTTCTCTAAATAGTCAAACCTAAATTTTAAAAAAAGAAAAAGGAGAGGCATAAATTTGGTGCTTCTCCTTATTGGTATATTTATGATAAATATTGCTATAATAGATGTTACACTATTTAACCAATGCTACTTTTATTAACTTAATTCAAAATGCCTAATAATCCCCTACTGCCACTACGCGAAAAAATTACCGCCCTTGATAAAAGCTTACTTGAAATTATCGCTAAACGGAGAGATCTGTCGATTGAAGTGGTCAAAACTAAAATTGCGGCTCATATCCCTGTCCGCGATATTGAGCGTGAACGCTCTTTGATCAATACATTAATCGAACAGGGTAAGCAGTATCAACTTGATGATCTCCTGATTAAACGGCTCTACCAACTGATTATTGAAGATTCGGTGTTACTCCAACAAAAATATCTACAAGAGACCTTAAATAACCGAAGCGCAACCACCATCGCCTTTTTAGGACCGAAAGGTTCATATTCACACTCAGCGACTCGGCAATACGCCAACAGCCATATTGAACAGATGATTGAATCTAGTTGCCCAACTTTTAAAGATGTCTTTAAACAGGTTGAAAATGGCGTGGCTGATTATGGAATTGTGCCAATTGAGAATAGTAGTTCTGGTTCAATCAATGAGGTTTACGATCTACTCCAAAAGACCGATCTCAATATTATAGGCGAACTATCGTTACCGATTGATCACTGTGTTCTGGCTGCGTCCAATAGTCAATTGAGTGATATTGATACCGTTTATAGCCATCCGCAACCATTTCAACAGTGTAGTGACTTTTTAGAGAACTTCCCAAACTGGAAGATTGTCTATTGTGACAGCACCTCATCCGCTATTGAGACGGTCGCTAAACTTAATCAACAAAATATCGCTGCACTAGGTAATAAAGATGGCGGAGATCTGTATGGTCTACAGGTTTTAAAACATAATTTTGCCAATCAGAAAGAGAATATCACCCGCTTTATTGTTTTAGCACGTAAAGCTATTGATGTACCAGAGCAGATTCCAGCCAAAACCACGATTTTAGTGAAAACCGGACAGCAGGCAGGAGCACTAGTTGAAGCATTAATGGTACTTCGGGAACACAATATTACGATGAGCAAACTGGAGTCTCGCCCAATTCATGGTAACCCATGGGAGGAGATGTTCTATATTGATCTGCAAGGTAATATAAAATCAGCTGATATGCAGGCAACATTAACTGCCCTCTCATCGATAACGCGCTATCTAAAAGTGTTAGGCTGTTACCCTAGTGAGTCTGTCGCGACCGTCATTTAAGTTATAAATTAAGCTTCTAAATTAAGCTTCTAAGTTAAACTTCTATGTTAAGAACACAAATTAAGATAATGTAAGTTACGAAAAAATCGATGCCTAATAATATGAACCATTTTTCTGATGCTGTACTAAATTGGTATGACCAGTTTGGTCGCAAAACATTACCATGGCAGATCGAAAAGAGTGCTTATCATGTCTGGTTATCCGAGGTGATGTTGCAACAGACGCAAGTTGCAACTGTTATACCTTATTTCAACCGTTTTATTGAAAACTATCCGACTATTACCGATTTAGCCAGCGCATCAATTGATGATGTGCTCCATCTTTGGACTGGTCTTGGTTACTATGCGCGAGGGCGAAATCTACATAAAGCAGCGCAAATTATTGCCGAAAAATATAGTGGGATCTTCCCTACCGATTTTGCTGATGTGGTCGCTCTGCCTGGAGTTGGTCGATCCACTGCTGGCGCTATTTTATCGTTATCACAAAACCAGCACTACGCTATTTTAGATGGTAATGTTAAACGGATACTCGCCCGTTATTTTGCAATTGACGGATTCCCCGGTAATAAAGCTGTTGAGAATAGATTTTGGCAGTTAAGTGAAGAGGTGACGCCGAAACAGGGTGTGGCACAATTTAATCAAGCTATGATGGATATAGGTGCGCTAGTCTGTACAAGGTCGAAACCTAAATGCACACTCTGCCAACTAAGTGATGGCTGTCTCGCTTATAAAAGATCAAGCTGGCAGCACTATCCAACTAAAAAACCGAAAAAAAGTATTCCTGAAAAAACTGCCTATTTCCTAATATTAGAAAAAAATCACCATGTTTGGCTCGAGAAGAGAGCCCCTTCAGGAATCTGGGGGGGACTCTACTGTTTTCCACAATTTACCGATGAGCAAGCACTACTGGAGTGGCTCAACAAATACCATTTTATTACTACTAAACCAAAACAGCTCAATGCTATTCGCCACACTTTTACCCATTTTCACCTCAATATCATACCGATACAGTGTGAGATTATTCAATCAAGTAAAACGCTATATGAGAGAGAAGGGCATTGGTATGATCTCATCACTAAAGAGGCAAGTTTAGGCTTGCCTGCACCGATTCTTACGCTGTTACAACAGATTAAATAGTTGCTATCAATAAAATGGATGTTTACCTTTTCAGGATAACTAGTGATATCTTTTCCCCTTTATGAAACATCAGTATCATAGATATGATGCAAATTTGTTTTAGGGTTAACACCCATTTCAATCAAAAAATAGCGTAAATAGAGGGATCATCTACCCATCTAAAAAAAGTTTTTATTATTGTAATTATTCACTTATTGTTGGATTGAATAACGAGATTCCGATTATAAAAATCTCCCTTTCTAACACTATTTTGGGTATAATCAAGCCTAAAATTATTAAATTGAGAATAATGA
Source organism: Orbaceae bacterium ESL0721 (assembly GCA_029433365.1). Taxonomy (GTDB): domain Bacteria; phylum Pseudomonadota; class Gammaproteobacteria; order Enterobacterales; family Orbaceae; genus Gilliamella. Next base: position 348,012 of record JAQTHZ010000002.1, on the reverse strand, counting down.
AAATGAGCCGCACAATTTATTGTCACTACCTAAAAAAAGAGGCCGAAGGGCTAGATTTTCAGCTCTATCCTGGTGAAATCGGTAAACGTATTTTTAATGAAATTTCGAAACCTGCTTGGGCTGAATGGTTAAAAAAACAGACAATGCTTATTAATGAACATAAACTGAATATGATGAATCCAGAACATCGTAAAAAGATTGAGACTGAGATGGTAAGATTCCTTTTTGAAGGTGAAGATGTGGTTATCGAAGGTTATAAACCTCATTAAAGTATCTATAGTCTTAAAGTATCTATAGTCTTAAAATATCTATCATTTTAAGTATCTACCACATTCACATAATCTTGAGATAGCGCTGAAATTTACAGAAGTCAAAATTCATCATGAAAAATAGTCTAAAATTTATTGCCTTACCCCTTTTTATCACCTTGCTATTAACTGCTTGTTCAGGTGAAAAAAGTCTCAATGAAGAGAAACTTATTGTTAAAGATACAAATGCTTTTAATATCTTAATCGGACAATATGCCAATAATATTGAACAGATTTGGGGGCCTAAAGAGGTTTTAATTGCCGGACCTAAAGATTATGTCCAATATGAAGATGATCTACAAACACGTGTACATATCAACTTTGTCTCTGGTGTGATAACGTTTGAAACGCTGTCAGATAAACCGCAAGAAAGTCTAAAAGATGCGATAATCTCAACGCTACTAATGTCTGAACCGGTCGACATTATTCGCCATGATAGAATTGATCTCAATTTTACAGAAGAACCTTTTTTATATAACCAAGTTTTAGATCAGAATAAACTGCCTATTCGTTGGCCAGATCGTGCAAACAGTTTTGCTAATTATGTCATTACAAAAAATATTAAATTTCGTGATTCTGGCTCACATCGTATCGCTTATGTAGTGATAAAATTAGTTCCTAACCATATCAATCAACGTGCCCGAAAATTTATGCCGCTAGTAACAGAGGCGTCCAATCGCTACTACATTGAAGAGCGACTTATTTTGGCTATTATGGAAGTTGAATCTGCATTTAACCCATTTGCTGTAAGCCGCTCAGATGCACTCGGTTTAATGCAGGTACAACAACATACCGCGGGGCGAGATGTTTTCAAAATGAGAGGAAAATCTGGCGAGCCGAGTCGTCAATTCTTACTTGATCCGCATAATAATATTGATATGGGTACCGCCTATTTATCACTAATTAAAACTAAATATTTGGCTGGAATTAGCAATCCTACATCTCTCCGTTATGCAATGATAACAGCCTATAATGGCGGTGCCGGTAGTGTACTTAGAACTTTCCACAGCGACCGTAATATAGCTGTCAAAGTTATTAACGGTATGACACCAGAACAGGTGTATAACAAATTGGTAACATCACATGTTTCACAAGAGTCGCGAAATTACCTTATTAAAGTGAATAAATTACTTGAAAATAGGTAAAATCTCTCTACAGCGAGAAGTTAAAATTACAGATTTAAAACATAGATTTAAAACATAGTTCTAAACCATCATTTTAAAATGTGATAGAAGCGAAATTTAATTTAGAAAAGTTCTGATAATAAAAAGAGATAATAAATTGTTAATCAGTTAAGTATTGATAATGTTTATCTCTTTTTTTCCAAAAATTTGCCATTTTTAATCAAAAAAAAAGATGACCTATATCAAATTTTGAGTATACTATCACATCATTAAATCCTTTATTTTATTAGGGACTTTAGGTTTGAATAATAATAGTTCACAAAGTGATAAAATTGTTGACGCTTTTTCGCCAGCCCAAATGGCTAAAATCGCAGAAGAGGTCAGTAATTACAAGGTAAATAAACATCTCTGCGCTACAACTCTCTCCGCAATTCTTGCTGGTATTTTTATCTCCATCGCTTTTGTCTTTTATATAACATCTACTACTGGTACTGCTACGGTTGCTTTCGGATTAGCCAAATTAGTTGGTGGTATCTGTTTCTCTTTAGGATTAATGTTAGTTGTCTGTTGTGGTTCTGATCTATTTACATCTACCGTACTGACCATTTTACCCAAAATGACGCACAGAATCAGTTGGATGCAGATGCTTCGTAACTGGATTATTGTCTATATCGGTAACTTTATTGGTGCTTTACTGTTCGTCTTAATTATCTGGTTTTCTGGTCAATATATGGTCGCTAATGGATTATGGGGATTAAACGTACTTCAAACAGCTGATCATAAACTGCATCACACCTTTATTGAGGCTATCTTTCTTGGATTCCTCGCTAATTTGATGGTCTGTTTAGCTGTTTGGCTCAGTTATGCAGGTCGTACTCTGTTAGATAAAATGTTGATAATGGTTCTTCCTGTTGCCATGTTTGTCGCTAGCGGATTCGAACATAGCATTGCCAACATGTTTATGATTCCAATGGGGATTGTTATTAATAACTTTGCCTCACCACAATTTTGGTTATCAATTGGTATATTACCTGATACTTTTAAAGATTTGACGATTCAAAATTTTATCTTAAATAATCTGATTCCGGTCACTATTGGCAATATTTTTGGTGGTTTAGCTGTTGCAATCCCTTACTTTGCACTCTATTTACGTAAACCCCACTAAATATGCAAAAAAATTGTAGATATAAGTATAAAATAGTCCATTAATAATAAGTACTTGTTGACATAGTAGTTCGTAAATTAACACTGAATTTAGACGCTTTGACCCTCTTTGGGGTCGGTAATTATAAATCTGAGGTAACAACTATGAGTAATTTAAATGAGCAACAACTCTCAGCATGGAAAGGTTTTGCTGACGGGGAATGGCAGAATGGAGTTAATGTTCGTGATTTCATTCAGAAAAACTATACTCCTTATGAGGGAGACGAATCTTTTTTAGCTGGTGCTACTGAAGCAACAACTAAATTATGGGATGACGTAATGAAAGGCGTCAAAATCGAAAATGCAACCCATGCACCACTCGATTTTGATACAAGCGTTATCTCTACAATTACTGCTCATGATGCAGGTTATATTGATAAAGATTTAGAACAGATTGTCGGTTTACAGACAGAGAAACCATTAAAACGTGCCATGATCCCATTTGGTGGCATTAAAATGATCGAAAACTCTTGTAAAGCCTATAATCGTACACTTGATCCATTAGTAAAAAAAATCTTCACTGAATACCGTAAAACTCATAACCAAGGTGTATTTGATATTTATACACCTGATATTCTTCGTTGCCGTAAATCAGGTATTATTACTGGCCTTCCAGATGCTTATGGTCGTGGACGTATTATTGGTGACTATCGCCGTGTTGCACTTTATGGTATCGACTATTTAATGCAGGACAAATACGCACAATTTGGTTCATTACAGGCTGACTTCGAAAATGGTGTTGATCTTGTGATGACAATGCAACGTCGTGAAGAGATTGCTGATCAGCATCGTGCATTAGGTCAAATAAAAGAGATGGCTGCTAAATATGGCTTTGATATCTCTGGACCTGCTAAAACAGCAAAAGAGGCAGTTCAATGGACCTATTTCGGTTATTTAGCTGCGGTTAAATCACAAAATGGTGCAGCCATGTCATTAGGTCGTACTTCGACTTTCTTTGATATCTACTTTGAACGTGATCTAAAAGCAGGTCTTATCACTGAAGAAGAGGCACAAGAGATTGTTGACCATTTTGTCATGAAGTTACGTATGGTTCGTTTCTTACGTACACCTGAATATGATGAACTATTTTCTGGCGATCCAATTTGGGCAACAGAATCTATTGCCGGTATGGGTACTGATGGACGTACACTCGTCTCTAAAACCAGCTTCCGTTTCTTAAATACCCTTTATACAATGGGTCCATCACCTGAACCAAATATGACAATTCTTTGGTCAGAACAGTTACCGCAAGGCTTTAAAAACTTTGCTTCTAAAGTCTCTATCGATACTTCATCACTACAATATGAAAATGATGATTTGATGCGTCCAGACTTCAACAATGATGACTATGCAATTGCATGTTGCGTAAGCCCAATGATTGTTGGTAAACAGATGCAGTTCTTTGGTGCTCGTGCAAACCTTGCTAAAACATTACTTTATGCAATTAATGGTGGTGTTGATGAAAAATCTAAAATGCAAGTTGGTCCAAAAACTGACCCAATCACTGATGAGTATTTAGATTATGATAAAGTGTTCCCACGTTTAGATCACTTTATGGATTGGTTAGCTAAACAGTATGTTACCGCACTTAATGCTATTCACTATATGCATGATAAATATAGTTATGAAGCATCATTAATGGCACTTCATGATCGTGACATCATCCGTACTATGGCATGTGGTATTGCTGGTTTGTCTGTTGCAGCTGACTCACTTTCTGCAATTAAGTATGCAAAAGTTAAAACAATTCGTGATGAAAACGGCATCGCTGTTGACTTCGAAATTGAGGGTGAATATCCACAATTTGGTAATAACGATTCACGTGTAGATGATATTGCAATCGACCTAGTTGAACGTTTCATGAAGAAGATCAAGAAACTTAAAACTTACCGTAATGCTATTCCAACACAATCAGTATTAACGATTACCTCTAATGTTGTGTATGGTAAAAAGACTGGTAATACTCCTGATGGACGTCGTTCTGGTGCCCCATTTGGACCAGGTGCTAACCCTATGCACGGACGTGACCAAAAAGGTGCTGTGGCTTCATTAACATCGGTAGCTAAATTACCATTTGCTTACGCGAAAGATGGTATCTCTTATACTTTCTCAATCGTACCAAATGCATTAGGTAAAGATGATGATGCTCGTAAACGTAATCTTGCTGGTTTAATGGATGGCTATTTCCATCATGAAGCGATGGTTGAAGGTGGTCAGCATCTTAATGTTAACGTATTGAATCGTGATACATTACTTGATGCAATGGAGCATCCTGAAAAATATCCACAATTAACTATTCGTGTCTCTGGTTATGCCGTCCGTTTTAACTCTTTAACTAAAGAGCAACAAAACGATGTGATTAACCGTACTTTTACAACATCAATCTAATTATTGATCTATTTCAATTTGATCTATTTCAAATAATATGTTGATAAAATAGTTGTAATAAAAGGCTCCTAGCGGAGCCTTTATTTTTAATGAAAACGCACTCTTATATGATTTTAAATATTTATAAGATTTTAAATATTATAAAATTATATATATTTGCCGTTTTTAAAAATAGAGATCTCATAACTTTATCTTGGAAGCCACCTCAATATGGATCAACTTATAGTCAATACAAAAACCCCCATTAAAGGACGAATTCACTCATTCGAATCATTTGGTACCGTCGATGGACCCGGTATCCGTTTTATTGTCTTCTTTCAAGGCTGCCTCATGCGTTGCCTCTATTGCCATAACCGTGATACTTGGGACTTAAAAGCAGGTCGTGAGATAACTGTCGAGGAGTTGATGAGTGAGATCATATCTTATAAGAATTTTATTATGCCTAATGGTGGTGGTGTTACTGCATCAGGTGGTGAGGCGATGTTACAAGCTGAATTTGTCGCCGAGTGGTTTAAAGCGTGCCATCAAGAAGGGATTCATACCTGCTTAGATACCAACGGTTACGCTCGAGTTATTGATGAAGCTGTTGAAAATCTCATGAAAGTTACTGATCTAGTCATGCTAGATATTAAACAGATGAACGATGAGATACATCAAAAATTAGTTGGCGTCTCTAATAAACGTGTTCTAGAATTTGCACAATATCTGCAAAAGATCAATAAACGTACTTGGATTCGTTATGTTGTTGTTCCTGGTTGGACTGATGATGATGAATCTGCTCACCTATTAGGTAACTTTATCAAGGATATGGAGAATATCGAAAGAGTCGATCTGCTTCCATATCATAAATTAGGCGCCTATAAATGGGATAATATGGGTGATAAGTATATGCTAGAAGGAGTAGAAGCTCCACCAAGAGAGACGCTTGATCGTATACAGGCAATTTTAGCTGAGTATGGTGTCACTGCAACGTTTAGTAAGTAGAGATATTTGCGGCAAATGGATAATTATTGGTTATCCATTTGCTATTCTCAAACTGACTAATTAAATTACCAGTAGCTAGGTTAAAAAATCAAACGGTTAAATAACTAGTAGATAATTTTTCTCTTCATTGATTTTATAAGAAAAATCCCGCCTTCAGCAGCAAGTATACAGACAGATAACCAGATTAACCCATACGAGATAATCTGATTGGGTGGTACAGTTTCATGTAAAAATAGCATAGATACCAAAGTCAATAATACCGGCTCTACATAACCAAGTAGCCCAAATAGACTAAGTGGCAAAAGTCGCCTAGCCAGAAAATACATAGCAAATGCAATTGCTGTCGTAATACCTAACATAGGAATATATATAGGAAATTCGATAAAATCATTCACTATTTTAGTTGCATCATAACTGATCATAAAATAGATAAGACAGCCAATAAAAACAAACAGGAAGTCAGAAAATGTACCCACAATCCCCTCTATCTGTAATTTGCGTCTTATCACAAAATAGATGGGATAACCTAACGCTATGACTAGCGTCTCCCACGAAAATACTCCTGTCATATAAAACTCTACTGCAACGCCAACTGCTGCTACAGCAACTGCAATTTTCTGTAAGAAGGTTAATCGTTCCTTATAAACAATCTGCCCACAAAGCACCATGGTCAGCGGAAGTAGGAAATAACCTAATGATGCAGATAGCCCATGCCCATTAAGCGGCGCCCAAACAAAAATGAACATCTGCAAACCTAATAACAAGGAGGAGGTTAATAGCCCAAGGAGTAATAACGGTTGTCTCTTAATACGAGCCAAAAGTGCAGTAATAGTCGACCACTGTTTATCTACTATAATGAGGATAATAATTGTTGGAAGTGACATCAATATTCGCCAACAGAATATCTCTACCATAGGTAAAGGTCTTAAAAGTACTGGAAAGTAATAAATTAAGCCGAAAAGAGAAGATGCAGAAATTGAACAGAGAATACCTTTTAGCATAATTCACTTACCTCAAAAAAATAGCGCTTAAATTAGCGCTATAGATATCAATATTTTTACGCCTAGCCAATATACTCGACACCATTCATATAGGGAACTAATACGTCAGGCACTTTAATTCGACCATCTACTTGTTGATAGTTCTCCATAATCGCGACCAGAGTACGTCCAACAGCCAATCCAGAGCCATTTAATGTATGGACAAGCTCTGTTTTATTATCTGCTTTACGGCGATAACGAGCCTGCATGCGCCTTGCTTGGAAATCCCACATATTCGAACAAGAGGAGATCTCACGATAACAGTTTTGTGCAGGAACCCAAACTTCAAGATCATAGGTTTTACATGCACCAAATCCCATATCGCCTGTACAAAGTACAATTTTCCGATAAGGAAGCTCTAATAACTGCAACACTTTTTCAGCATGCCCTGTTAACTCTTCTAACGCCTGCATTGACTCTTCAGGTTTTACAATTTGTACTAACTCAACTTTGTCAAATTGATGCATACGAATCAAACCGCGTGTATCTTTTCCATAAGATCCCGCCTCAGAACGGAAACATGGAGTATGGGCAGTCATCTTTAATGGCAATGAATTTTCATCAAGAATCTCATCACGAACTAAATTAGTTACCGGCACTTCAGCAGTTGGAATAAGTGCGTAATTACTTGTTTCAGACTCTTCATCAAGCGGTTTAGTATGAAAGAGATCATCAGCAAATTTAGGGAGCTGCCCTGTTCCAAATAGTGTTGCACGATTTACTAAATAGGGGACATAAATTTCAGTATAGCCATGCTGAGTTGTGTGCAGATCTAACATAAACTGCGCAAGAGCACGATGTAGACGCGCAATTTGTGACTTCATCACAACAAAACGTGCACCAGTTAGTTTTACCCCAGCTGCAAAATCTAATTCACCTAAACGCTCACCTAATGCCACATGATCTTGTACCGGGAAATCAAACTCGCGAGGCGTACCAAAACGAAAAACTTCAACATTATCTTGTTCATCTTTCCCATCAGGGACAGAGTCATCAGGAATATTTGGAATGGTTAACGCAATATCTCTAATTTTAGTCTGCAATGCGTCTAATTTTGCTTTTGCACAATCAAGTTTTTCGCCTAACTTATTTACCTCTTCACGCAGAGCCGAAATATCTTCACCACGCGCCTTTGCTGCACCTATCGTCTTTGAACGTGTATTACGCTCTGCCTGTAGCGACTCAGTTTCAACCTGTAACACCTTCCGCTCTTCTTCAAGCTTACGAATGGTATCAACATCTAATTTAAATCCACGGCGGGATAGTTTTTGTGCAACAAGATCAAGTTCATTACGGAGTAAATTAGGATCTAACATAAAAAAATGTCCATTTTTATTATTAACATTAAAAATTATTGAATAGATAATTTTTATAAAAAAATAGTTAGTAAAGTAATCAGTTACAATAAATTAATCGTCTTTTGTTTTTTTATAACCAACAATAGACTGTATTATTGAAGCAATAGGAAAAGCAACTAATGCTGTTGCGACAATAACAGATCCACCAGTAGAACCTAAATAGATAGCTCCACTGATAGCAATTAATGAAATAAATGCACCCAGCCAACGACCAATAGAAAAACTTTTAATACTTAATTTATCATTTTCGATAATATTCCGTGTGTTATCTCGATCAACTTCTGCGTTAATTCTTTCAATTTCTCTTCTATGACGACCATTTTCCTCCGCCATAGTCATAATCCTATTAGCAAAACCAGACTGAATACTCTCATATTTAGCCATTTCAGTTGAATTAGGTATTGGACCTTGATGGATTCGTTCTTGTCTAATTTGAACAGATTGTTGGTTACAATTTTGAGGTGTATCTTTAGCCATAGTATTTCATCGCTTTATACATATCATTACCTACAGCTCTAAAATCTTGTGACATCTGACTGTCATCATTTGAGATTCTTTTTGAAACACGCTTATAGGAGGAGAGATAAATATTTCTAGGCATTTGACTGGTAGCTGCATTTACCATAGAAGGAGCAACAATTCCTGATAAAATACCTGAAAAGAGTGATTTTTTATCTATTTTCATTAAATTGTTGCCTCAATTAATTTAGTACAAAGCATTCATAAGAAGTAATTAATACAGTTATATCGGGTTAATTATATGTAGCAGCATATCATTAGTAAAGTATATTTATACTGGTTGTATAGTTTTTTTATACTTTAAGAGATGTGAAACAGCATTGGTGCACCCGAAGGGATTCGTACAAATCAAATAAGGTATTGTTTAGTTTACATAAATAAAGAGTGTAAAAATATAATACCGTTAAAAATACCGTATAAATGTCAAGGTTCATTCAATATATTATTCTGGTTTTTCTGGCCAAGATATACCAAGTTGATCTGTATCAATACGGGTTAATAGTATACGATATTTTTTCCAAGCTTTTAGCTGTTCCTCTTCATCCGCCTCTTGCATACCAAGATCAACTATATCTTGAAGGATCTTTATTATACTATTAGCCTCTAATAATAAATCATTTTTAAGATATTTGTTAGTTTCTTTAATTTGCTCTTCTGTAGGTGGTTGATCATTGATTGCCTGAATCTCCTCTTCGGTTATGGGAATAAGCCCTTCCCCAACAGTAAACTCCACATCAGGTGTACCAAATTCTGGGACATCATCCTCATAAGCAAAAATCGCATTGTTACCGTCTTTGTAATATTTCATCGTATGTTTTCCTTATCGTAGTTCTCGCCATACTTTTACACCAGCGTTAGTACCGGTGACGGACAGCATATAAGTTGATCCCGGCGGCACTATAACACCGCTTGCTGGTGCTTCCGAAGATGCTGCTGATGTACTAACCAATACGCCATCAATCTTTAAATCTCCTGCAACTACACGTTGTACTGGTCTTGGTTTTTTATTAACACCAGTACTGTTGACCATCACGGTAGCAAACGCTTCTGCAATTATAACCTGTATAGGTTTCCCTGTGGTGTTAGTGTACGTTACGTTAACCTGCCTTTCGCTAATAAGGTCATACCAACGCTGACCAAAGCCTAGTCCCCCATCGCCTACCGAAGAGTCGCCTTTTGGACCTTGTGGCCCCGTATCTCCTTTTGGACCTTGCGCTCCGGTATCGCCTTTAGGACCAGGTGGTCCTTGCAACCCTCTAACATTACCTAAATCAACTGTTGTAACCGCCATTCACATACTCCCGTTAACCGATAGTGACGTACAAATGTCCGTCTTCTTTTACTTCGAATACTAACGTTGGTGTAGTCCCAGCTACTCCCGGCTCACCTTTTTGTCCAGTATCCCCTTTTGGTCCTTGAGGACCAGTGTCACCCTTCGGACCTTGTGGCCCTATTACATTACCCAGATCTAATGTTTGCGACATATATAGCTCCTAATCAATTCTATAAACCAATCGCCCATTTACAATTTCAAAAGGCGGCGTCGGTTCGTTGTCGTTATGTGTTAAAATTAAATGCCCATCGTCATTTACTGAAAACATAAAATACCCATGATCAAGTGAGACAGCTGCGTTAGACAGGCTATTGCTAATTGCTTCGTTAACGTAGTTCTTTACTTTTTCATCTTCTTCATTAACGTAAATTTTTGTAACAGCATCCTGATCATTAATAGGGTTGGCCAAGTTTTCAATTCGCCGATTTTCAGCATCGTAATGCTTACCACCAAGAGGGTACTTTAATGCACGTTTAAACCAACCTAATGTGCCCTGTAGTGCCATCCAAATTCGATCAAAATCACTATTAACAGTTTTTGCTAGAAAATCGCCGTTAGTCTGGTATTCCGTTTCGCGTTCCAGTTGCACATCACGTAGAATCAGAACGGTAGCACCACCCAACGGCGGAACATCAAAAACAACATTGCCCCCACTATCGCTATTCAAACCTTGAATAACAAAACCCCCAACACGTTCACCGTTGACAGTGACAAACAGATCTGCGGCAGAGACAACCCGGCAATAAAAAGGGAAAACCTTTGTGGCACCATCTGCGGTATATATAAATTCAATTTGTTGGTTGGTTACTGCCATGAGAGATCCTTACACAAATATTCAGTTTGGTTTTTTGGCGCAATAACTTTGCAATAATATTCTTGCCAGCCCGTTATCAATATTCTGTTCTGCTCTATTCCTTGGCGGAGGGCGTAATAATCTTGTCTAGCTGACTCTGCGAGTTGTACGGCTTTTCGAACAGATATGCCGGTGGTGCCGGTATCTCGTTCGATTGAATTGGTTTTGATGAGCAGCTGCACAACACCAGCATCAACAGCACTACGCAGATTAATGGTTTCAATGTGGGCATTTTTTAACTCTCCCATAATTTTTGTATCAAGTTGTTTAACCGAATCGTTATCTATTTTATATTGCGTAAATTTGGCTTGCAGGCTCAATAATTCGAGTTCTAAAGCTTTTGCGCTTTTATACTGCTCTACACAAAACCAAATTAGAGATACAATAGCGGGCAGTATTACTAAACTCGCCACCGCAATAATCACGATCAGTTTTCTCTTCATTACAGATCTTCCACTCTATATACGTGGCAAAATTCCGCTTCTACTTCGCGTCTGTTAACTAGTCCTTGCCACACCTTACCACCTGCAAGTATCCATCTTTTCATCTCATCACAAGCGCTCGGATCTTTGCTGTTTATCTTTTTTAACAGCGTAGAACGAGAAAAATTACCAATACCGACGTTATATACAAAAGAGTAGAGCGCGGCTTTTGTTGTATCAGGCAATGCTACCTTTACTAGTATATCCACATTTTTTTGGACGCTGCGTAAGTCTCTTTCAAGCAGGGCGTTACATTCGAATTGATTATATTTTTTGCCAGCAATAATATCCTTTCCCGTGTGCCCATAGCAGACGGTAAGAGTACCTGCAACATCTCGGTAGGGTGTGAACTTCTCACCTTCTAACTCTTGAATCATTACCGTGGCTAGGGCGAAGGCCCCGCCACCCACAACAGCGATCAGCTTACTCTTTAGATTTTTTTTCACTATGCGACTTTAACCTTTGTAAAATATGTAAAGTTTCTAATTCGTGTTTTTTAACTTCTCGCTTATCTTTTCTTATTGTATAAAATAGATGGGTAAGGTAGGTGGCAACAGAGCCCACGATACCGATAAGTATAGCCCACTCGTCCAGACTAAAGGCGCCAAACATTGTACAAATACCACCCCATAAATAAGAAAGAATTGATGTAATTTTTCCAGTCATTAGTATTTTATCTTCGCTTTAATATGCCCACTATCGGGTCGCCATTTTGCTATTTTACTTGATGAATCTGTGCGATTTTGCACCGATTTAGCGATACGTATCGGAGTCCTAAGCACCGCGCCGGCAAGCGAATCTATATAATCATCCGGTTGCTCTTTAACATCTGGGTTAAAGTCGCGCATTTGGGTTAATGCTGGGTTGTTATCCTCATCGGCTACACTAACGTGTGCCCAGAGAAAACGAGATTGAAGGGGGGCTTCTAAAGCTTCCAATATGCGGATCTGCTTGTTGCGTGTTTCGTGGTTTTCAATAACGCCGCAGCGGATGCCTCGACTTTTAAAAGCTTGCCGTAGTAGGTTGGGTGCAAAACCGCCGATGCCATTAGTTTCAATAACGACAGAGGGGATCCCGTATTTTTTAACTAGTTCGCAGATCTGTATGACTTGCCCACCGATGATCTGATCGTTCTGTCCAAAAACAGCCAAATCACCAGTTAACCCTTGCGCTACATGCCAATATAAATGCCCTTTGGTATCTGTAAGTAGCAAAGTAAATGGGCTTGCGTCTGATTTAAGTTTACCTAATGATGGATCCCATACCGCAGTCGCGCCTATGATTCGAGTATTTCCGAGCATCATGGTAACCTCTCGGTTGGCTTCGATAATGGTTGGCTCCACATCGTATAAACGGATTTTGCTCGGATCTAAACGACTTTCCGTAACAGGTTTCGAATGGAGTTGATATTGGCTATCCCAAGCATTTAAGGTTTTAGTTCTGCTCCGTCTTTTTAATATATCATCTCGAGTAAAACGCTCTGGCCACGAAACACCAGCGTAAAAATCTATAATCCCATCAAAGGGTTTTGCTAGTTCGATATACCCATTATCGTATTTATAGTTAACGTTTTCTTCTAATAGCTGTGTTGCGCCAGAGATTCCAGTAAAAACCATATCTGGTTTAAAGCCGATATAGAAATAGACGCCATCCGTATTTTTTAACTCTAACCGTTTTTCTTGCGCAAATAGCTTAATAGTTAGATGATCTGCCCCGTTCGCTATTAACTCATCATATAAACTATCGTAAGTGTGCGGGGTACCGACATAAAGCTCTGTCCCGCCGGGAACCAAAATATGAGTTTGCTCCCCTAAACGGTCGCGTAACTTCCCTCTTAGTTCAGGTGTAGTAATGTTACGAGGTACTTCGACGTCGTCGTTCTGTACTTCGGTAGCACGTCCACCTGTGACGTTTGACATAATACCTTTAGCAACCATACTTGAATGGAGCGGATCGGTTTCATCAGCGCCGTTAACCCACCACCTCTCTACGTTTTTATTCCCCTGCGGTAATATCCCATCAGTTAACGGGTGGCGCCGTAAGATACTTTGTGTCGCACGGCTAATCTTATACGCGGTAGAGTCTGACTCGGACTGGTGTAAAATTTGGGTTGCAGGATCACAGTAATATCTCCAAGCGTTGTAGCAAGGGAGAATTGTCGATTTACCGATACCACGATGGCATCGCAGCACAGCCGTGTCTCGCTTGTGCTCAAGCCAATTGGCAATCCTGATATGACAATCCGGTGTTTTCCTATTAATATGGTCATTCCACATCAATAAGAAAGCAACAAAAGAGACCTTAGCCATTAGCTACTTTCGCAATCCTTGCTTTGGCCGCTTTTTCAAAATTGAGAATTTTCTTTTCAATTTCTGGGATTTTATCCTCTTTCGGTGCGGTACCCTTACGTTCATGCAAAGCTATTAGCGTTTCCAACTTAACCGCAGTTGAGATAACTTGGTTAGCATTTTTTTTACTCCAATAGCGGTCGCCCCTTTCGCTTTCATCCATCTCACTTAGCTTTTTATCAGCTCCCGGCCAAGTATCAGGATCTGCTTCAGCTATCACGATACCGATCATCTTTTCTGATAGCTGTTTTAGTTTTTCAAGTTGATTCATTCTAATCACCCTCCTGGGATCACTTCATCTGGACGCCACCAATATTCGGTACCGCGTACTGTTTGTTGTCTGTTTGTATATCTTTCTAGATACCCTGGGCTTACCGCTTCCTGTAGCTGGTTAAACAGCAGATGATCGGTTACCGCTTTGGTGTACCATAAGTTTGCACCCAGGGTCATACCTTTAATAAATCGGATAGCATCACCACCAAAACGGGTATCTTCACCTTGCAAGGCGCGACGGGTATTGCCGATAGTTAGATCTGCAAATTGACCGATTCCGCTACCGAGCGGACCCATCGCCATTTCTCCTAACGTCGAGTTAAAACTATTTTTGTCAGAAAAGATAAAATCACCAAACACCCCAAGCGCACCGCCTTTCAGCATTGCCTCAATCCAAAATTGTGGTTCTGACATATCTTGTGGTTTTCTGCCAGATACGACGTTATTAATTTGTAAAGCTGCCGCACCAAATAGCGTGGTACCCAAAAGAAGAGCACCCCCAAAATAGGACTTTTGTAGCCCTGTTGGTAGTGAACTACCTCGAGCCCACATTCTGGCAACCATGGCGATAGGGAATGCTTTAAACTGTGTAATTGATCTCACAATCTCCCCACCGATAGTTCCCCTTGGTAAGCTCGCCCCCAAGCGAACACGATCACGGGTACCCGGTGTAACAACCGCCATATCAGCCTCTTCAGATAACATACCGATTAGCTTACGAGCTGCCTCAAATTTGATGCGTTCAGGATTACCTAGGTGGGCAATTTTTTCATTAGGGATCCGCATAATGCTCTCTGGTGTGAGTATATTTTTTACGCCCGACCATTCATCAAGTTCGGCTTGTTTCCAAACAGCAAAATCCGTTTTGTCAGCTCCGTGCCGTTTTATCAATTCAGCATCAAATTTACTAGTTTTAGTTAATGTGGCGAAATCCGTATTTGTGGCAACTAGATGCCCGATCGAGGACATCATGGAAGTTGCGTAACCCTCTTTGGCCGCATCGGATATTTTCATTAATCCCGATAAACGTAAGACAGACGTTGCCGCTTTACTCGTCCAGTTGGTGTTCATGTTGTCAATCCCCCAACGATTTAGACTAGCGAGTGTGCTTTCTAAAGCTAATCCGTTTCGCTGGGCACGGTGTCTGTCACCTCTATTTAGCGGGTTTAGTGATGCCATCATAGCCTTATATGTACCACCCATAGGCAGCCCGTTTGTCCTTGCCATCAACATCATGGTACCCTGATCCGTTAAGGCTGTGATTGCCGCGCTCCCTAGTTTAGATGCTGTCATTAAACTACGTAGGCTGTCCATACCAGTAGCAAATCGAGAGGAGACAGCCGGTTTGTAGTTACCCGCGACAAAATCATAAAGATCACTTGTTTTCTCTGCGAGTTTGTCTGTTTTAGTAGCATTAACTCTATCCTGTTTTATAGCTGTACCTTTTGCGGATTCAAGTAGGGAATGGAACATCAGGTTAGGGTTGGGACCAAAGATCTCGATATTTGCGAGATCGCGACTTACGCCATCAATATGCCCCATCATGATATCGAAAATACCACGGTCACCATACTTAGCGTGGTAATCTAAAAAGCTATCTGCGTTTTTAAAAAATATCTGTCTTGATTCATTGCGCCTATTGGCCACCATACTAGATACTTTTCTACCCACACTTTTTATTTTATTAACCCCACCAGTTGATACTGTTTCGTAAGCTTCAGTTAAAAAAGTTTTTACCTCGGCATCACTCATCAATGTGCCATCAGGTTTGACATATTTTTCTCTATCTAGTTTAGGGAGTAGGTCATTAATCCACTGTTCCTCGCCCGCTCGGGATATTTTGACCTGTGAATGTTCTTGCGGTAACGCCCAGTTATCCAATTTTCCGATATCGCCCCCTGCCCTATTAAACGCCTTTCTTAGCAGTTCCGTCTGTTCTAACCATTGCTGCGCGCCTAGTTTAGCTTTTTCGTTACCGGTATGCTCTCCGTACATTTCTCGAACTAAGTCTTTAACTCCTTTTTCATCTTCAAATAGACCAAGTACTTTAGAGTGGTCGAATGCTGTTAGCATCTGACCAATCGCCCAATTACGAGTTGAATTGGCTTTCGTATCCAACGCTTGAAACCCCGTTTTGTTATCAGGGTTATAAGCAACAATTCGGTTTAACGCTTCTAATTCGTTTTTAGCTATTCCAGTATCAACCATATTTTTAATTGCGTTATCAAGTCGTGAGCGTGCAGCGATGGTTAGCGCTACGCGTCGTTGCTTTAGCTCTGCTTGATGTATAGCATCATTCACACCCAACTCTGCCGCTTTGTTTAATTTTTCCTCCGCAGAATAGGTTTGCCACTCCGGATCTTGCCGTGCTAACCGTTGCTGGTTTTTTGAGATGTTTTCAAAAATGTCCTGCACTTCTGACTTAGTAAGATTGCGACCCGTGGCCGCATTGATAACTGATTGGTAGCACTGTTTCACTATTGCATGTTCCTCATTAAGCAAGCTGCTGCCGCTTCATACAGTTTTTTATCTGCTTGCGCACGCTCTACATCTTGCATAGCGGATGTGATTAAATCCGCTGCTTTTGCCGATTTTTCAACACCGGCATCGTCAAAATACGAGACTTCCATATTTGGGCTTTTATTTAGTATTCGTCCGATAACATCTTGTGCCGTGCGTTCATCATATTCGGCGTTTTCCTGCATCTTTTTAAATTCGGTATCGCTTACCTGATCCATTTTAGAAGTATCATAAAATGCAAACGAATCTTTTAGCTCACTGGCTTTTAATCCGGTGCTATCCACAATATCTTTAATAAATCGTTCAGGGACAATACCGTTTTCTAGCTGCTTTAGATCGCGTTGGGCTTTAGAAAGTTCATCTTTAGCATTTACCTCTTGATGTCCCTTACCCTCTTTGTTTAGTGCGGCGACCTCTTGCGAGAGCTTCTCTTTTAGCTCTGTTATCAATTTCGCAGGGATAGGTGTACCTTTCTTAGTAAAGTAGACGGCTTCGTCGGGGTACTGCCTCTCGATGGCTTCAAGCACTAAGCTATGCCAGTCCGTATCATCTTTTATGATGAAATTGCCATTTTGTACTATCTCTGACACATCAACCGGTTGGCCGCTTATCATGTCTTCAAAAGCTTTATTTAAAGCTTTGTTATGTAAGTTCATCGATTCTACATCTGTTGGGACACCTGGGGCAGCACCTGTCTGATGAAGTTGGTTATTTTTAAGAAGTAGCGCATCAATAGTATGTTGTTGCCGCAGTTCGCCATATTTAGCAACCCCGCCAAAAATCAGACCTAAGGTACCATCAACTAACATTGCGCTATCGTCGAGTGCCGTGTACTGAGCTGCCATCTGATCGTAGCCATTGGCTTTTAAAATATCGTGAGTGAACCCGCGAGATCCTACACCTACTGCGATATTTGCCCCTGCGGTATGTCCTATATCGGTTAACGCAACTTCGCCGTAGGCTCGATAGAGTGCACCCTTGCTTTGTGATTTTAAGAACGCTTTTGTAAATGGCGACAATTTAAACCCCATTGTTAGCGGTACATAGCCACCAAGCGCAGTACCCCCTCCGGTAATAAATGCTTTCTCTGCTGCCGTTTCTTTGTCTAAGCCTTCTGCTAAACCCTGCTCATAGTCCGCATAGCCTTGAATCACACCAGCCGAAAGTGAAACCTGTCCGGTACCTTGGGTTAGTTTGCCCGCACCAGCAAAAGAGCTTACGGTATCGCTGATAGAATAGAGAGCCGAATTGATCTCACCTATACTTTGCGCCGTCTCTTGCATCAGTTGTGTTTGCTTAACAGTTGCCGCTAAACTATTTTTTAGGTATTGAGTTTGTAAGCTATCGCCTTCCATTCCGGCCATTTCGTCGAGCTGCTCCATGCCGGCAACGATTGCACCACCTAGCAGGGTAGAGGGTTTAGCAATAAGTCCAGCATACGCACCACTTAAAACAGCACCGATGCCATTTTTTATGCTATCGGTGATAGTTGGATCGTATTCGTAAAAGCCTACTGGGTTAGTTTTGGCTTCGTTATATAACTTCTCAAAACTCATTCTGGGATATCCTTAATATGTTTTGTGGATTCTAATACATCGATAACGACGGGCTCCCCTTTATTGTCAACAAGAAAACCGTTACCAGCGCGTAAGAGGTATTTACCATCTGGTAGCCCGCTTGAATATGTAGCGGGTATTAACTCGAAACGATCCTTGATAGCTTTACTGCTTAATCCTTGAGGGTCGCTAGGATCATAGCCGTACTTTTCATAGTCCCTAGATGGTTTCCAACCATTCATCTTGGCGGCCGCTTCATACTGGTATTCAACTAAATTGTCAAAGGTTCCGCTATCCATACCCCAAGGCATACGAACGTTATACTTCGATGATGTGTTTCCAGCTACAGCGTTAATGGACTCCTTAAGTAAGTTGAGATTTAAGTCGTGAGTACTTGAGAAGTTACCATTTGAGATAGCTTTACCCGTATAGTAGGCGGTTGCTGCGCTGTAAATCGCTTGTCTTGCTTGTGGGTTATCCTTAAACAGATCACCTGCAATAGTGTCAAAAGTGGCATCCATTTTTGCTGGAAGAGAAACGCCGGGCACCTTATTACCCCCTTTGCCGGTACCTTTTAACGCTTCGGCGCCCTTTAAAATGAAACTAGCGGTTGCTTGTGCCGTTACGTTATTATCAAAAAACCAACCGTTTTTAGTTGTTGCTGTCTTCCCACTTGGGCTATTCATAATGGTACCGGCTATGGCAAAGGCTGGGTTTTCTTGTCCGATATCATTAAGCATTGCTGCGTAAACCTTGTCGTTACCTTCCGCAGCTTGTGAAAATGTTTTTAATAACTCTGCCTGCTGTATTGCGCTAGCGCTATTTACAATATCTGAAAGCTTTTTTGATTCAGCATTAGAAAACACGCGTAATGGGGTTTGGTAGTCCTGACTAATTCGTTCGGCTTGTGCGGTACGTTTAGTTAGTGAGTCTAGTGAAAAATCTACCTCTGATACTTCGCCCGCTTGGAAAGCAGCGGCGATAGGATCATCCGCACGGACTTTAAGTAGTGTTGTCGCTGCTTTTGACTGTACACCTTGCAGGCGTAGCCGGTTAGCAAAACTATCATCTTTCGTATTAGCTGTTAGCCCACCTCGCTGATCTCCAGTTTGATCAATCTCCTCGTGTTGATACTTAGCAATAAGATCTTTAGTTGGTGTATTTTGCATAGATGCGATATTGAGAGCCATTGTTTGGCCATCACGATAGTTATCAAATGCACGCTTACCGGCTTGGGATCCGAGTACGGATATAAATCGCTGTTCTGGTATATCGTCTGCCTGAATCCCTCTTTGCTGCATAGCCCACGCGTTAGTAAGATCTAAGTTTAGGTTATCCTTATCTACGTTACCCTGTTTTTTGGTTAGGGCATCAATTTTTAAAAGGTACTTTGCCTTGTTAATTTCAGTCAGCTTTTGGAAAGGTAACGATTTTTTTATATCGCTCTGTAATGCCATAAAGCTACCGTTAACTAGTTCAGTGTGCGCTATCCAGCCATCTAATGACGCCGAAAAATATTTTTGTGCAATACTGTCTTTCTGCTGTTTGCGTAACTCTGCTGTCATCCCTTGCTGCTCGGAGAACTCGTCAACACGGGACATAATGTTGTTGTACCCCATCAGGAGGGAGGTATGGTCGTTATATAGCGTTTGCGCATTTGTTATCGCTAAATCGATGCCAGATGTTAAGGTATCTAACGCTAACTTAGATTGCTGTTGACTTTCATGCAGCATAATTTGGCGGTTATGTGCAAGCGCCATTGCTTGGGTTTGTAGATCAAACTTTTTTAAATAGAAGTTGTCTTTTAAAGTGTCTCGAATTTGGTTAATTTTGTTTGTATAATTTTCGCTATATTTCCCCGCATTTTTTATAGCGTTTTCACCCTGCATATTTTTGTAACCGGTGTCGGGGTTGTTCAGTTGATCGTTGCTGTATTCATCCAAATCTAATAAGGATTTTTGCATCTGTAACTGATCGTCTTCTTTCCGTTTCTGTAAGATAAGATCCGCAATAGCACCTATCCCTTTACCGAGAGTGTGCAAACCCGGCGCGGTTGAAATAATATTGGTTGGTAAATTTGCCGAGCTAGATTTAGCACCATTAAGCTGTAAGGTTCCGAACTGGGGTATTTTTGCCATCTCTAACTCCCTCCACCAAGCATAGATCCACCCATCGCTTGCGCGGCATTATTAGCCCAAGTACCGATAGATTGGAAGATAAAGCCTTTTTTCAACTGTTTATTTTGGTATTTAGCAATTTGAGCATTGATAGTTTGTTGGTTCGCCTCTGTGGCCGCGTTGTACATTGTTGTAAACACGTCGTCGTTGACACCCCGTTGCAGCTTTCGTTGAGCACTGTTGACCGTCTGTGAACTGTTTACATCGACACCCGAAGAACCATAATCCGCCATCAAAGAGCTTTGTGCTTGCTTACCCTGATCCGAAATTTTGTCAGCGTTTTGCCGCCCTTCAAATAGTACGCTTTCGGCACCCTGCTCGTACATTTTTGCTTGCGTCTTTAGCATTCCGCGTTTTGTCTTATAGTCAACAACATCCGCTAAATAGTTAGCAGTATCGGAAACACCTTTAGCAACCCAGTATTGCCACATGTTATACCTCTTTTACATACGTTACTGCTTGTGGTACATACCCTAAGCGTGAATACATATTTAATGTTCTTTGTTGGCTCAACCCAGATGATGATCCAAGTTGTATATATTTAACATCGTGTGATCTTGCCCACTCTTCATATCGTTTTATGAGCCGGTATGCGGTGGTACCACCGCGGTAGGCTGGACGAATAAAAAACATGACATCTAGCGCCATTTTGTCTTTGCTAGCTAGCGGCGTGAGTATTTGACCTATAAAGAAACCTTTAAGACCTTGTTCGCCCTTATCTATTAAAACTAAAGACGATTCGTTTGTTACAAAAAATTTACATGTAGATAACGCTGATTCGTCGTCCCATTTGTAAAGTTGATTATGGTTTGCCGACTCGTTATACAGATCATGCCCAATCCTAACTATGTCTGGCACATCAAAAAGTGTTGCCTGTTTTATCATTTTGAAGTCACCACGTACGAGACCGCCATAAGATGAAACGGTAGCGGTTGCTCTTGTTTTATCACGCAGTTAATATCGTTTACATTCCATCCTATCGCAGGTATTTTTATCGACTGATCTAAATAGGGCGCGCTTTTGTCTAATAACTTACTGCCGAATTTCCGTGATGTAAGGAGTTGTTTACTGTCTGGACCATACAAATAGACTGCTGCACCTTTGGTTTTGTGGGTTATTAAAGTGACTTCGCTAAGCGTAAGCCTTGCCCCTACAAGAGAACCGTTAGGCATTGGCATATTTTGGAAAAGTAACTCAACCTCGGTACCATACTGCAAGCCGGCTTCGATTTCATAAACTGTACGATCTAGGATAATCTTGCCATCTACTACTCTCTGTGGTGGCATTACGAGACCATCCGCAACGATATTAACCGTCTCACCGTTTAGGTGATCGAAGTTCTCCCAGATAGCAGATCCTTCTGAATCACTACCAGACAATGCGCAATCGGTATTTAAAGAAGGGTCGAACATTTCAATATATGTCACGGGCTTACCGTTTATGTTTCGTCGTACAGCCACATATACCGTGTCGTTTGTCTCTTCTGGGATACAGCAGATAGCGATATAGCTACCTTTTGTTGTTACCTGACTCCAACCTGCTATTTTTTGTTCCGCATTATAGGTAAGCAGTGCGATGGTACCGTCGGTACAGACAACCCAAAGTATAGAGTTTGGATCTTGTTGGTAAACCATACCCACCACACCAGACTCTAACAGATGACGGGAGAGTTCGGAGAGTGTAGACCACTCAACATCGGTACCATAATACCCGCCGTTGGTAACTGCTTTTATCTGTTTACCCGCACGTTGTACGAAGAAGGCAGACGCATCAACGTTAACAGGACAGACGTTGCTGCACCCAAAGGAAGATTGTAGCCGGATGCTGATACTACTAGGCTTTATCCCCGTTTCATAACCGCCTGTGACTGAAAACTCGTTACCAGAGGTCAATGCTAACAGTACCTGATCCTGTGTGATGTGAATGATTTTATTACCTTGGTTATCATCAATCTCAACCGACAACGCATCGTCATCACTGCTATCTGCGGTATCAAAGTTGTAAGGGTTACCTGTAGCTGACATCCAGATCTTTTGCGGAAACTTCTTAGATGCTGCAAAGATTAGTCTTTGTTGGTGGATATATGTAGCGGATGGGTACCCGATACTATCGCCCCAGCCATAGTGTAGTAACGTCCAAGACATGGGTATAGCAGTAATGTTTGAGGAGATCCGATATACGATTGTCCCCGTTGCTGTGCAGTAACCCGTACCGTTTTTGTCAGTTACAGCTTTGATAACCAGCACACCGCTGTTTACCGATATTCGCGCACCGATATCATCATCGGTAAAGCCATAAACTTTTTTTGTACACGCTTCATCTTCGTATATTGAAACTGTGAAGTTTTCATTGATTTCTTTATTTTGTGTTGAAAATCTAAGATACGCATTAGGTGTTGGTACCGTCTCCTCAAAAGGCACAGGATCAAACTTAGCTTTTTCTAACACCCAATTTATATCGCCATACCTTTTCAGTTCATACACAGGGTGATCCCCATGAACAAGAAATATAGTGTCTTTACGTTGTGTGTATTTAATATCTGCTAGCTGCTCTTCGGTATAGTTAGTAGGTATTTCGTAAATTGTTCCATCTGTCTTTTTTAATACGTGACCATTAGTGTAAAAGCGTAGATACTTCTCGCCGGCTTCAATGACGTAAGATTGGGTGACGCTAAATACAAACTTAATCAGTATCACGTTTTTGTTAGGGTATTTTGCCGCGTTAATAAAACGAGAGCCGTTACGACGGACGATACCGCCAAAAGGGGATATATAAGCGTTGAGGCTCTTCTTAACGCCGCTCTGGTGCTTTTCGGTGTCCGTTCTTCCAAACATTTCAGGTGAAATTTCACCAGAGGCAAAACTAGACTGATCATAACGAAATTGCATATTAATACCTCGCAGACAACAACGGGTTTGTTTGCAATCTAGGTGACGGGTTTTCTATCGCATTATTGATTTTTGCAACAGCTAAACAGTATTGGGCTTCTTGTTTTAGGGATTGCCGAAGTGTATCCGAGTTAGCTATCGGGTAAGCGATCTTGGCAGCAAGCTCATATGTAACCGTTTCGATAAAGTCAGGTGGCCACGTGGATACATCCTCGTTACGGTAAACATATATAATATTAATCGATGGTTGGTTGGCTAATATTTTCCTACCTTCTAGCTTAAAATCGAGTCCATGCTTGTTATCTAAACTAACGAACCGTAACATGTCAGATGGTGTATTAAACTCAAACGGATAGCCAAAGATTGGTTTTGTTGCTAATGGTGATAACTTGACACGTTTAATAGCAAAGCTCCACGGGTGGGCGCGGAGCAATGCGTCTCGAACTGAATCAAAAAGGTTAAGCGTTAGTCTGGCAGGCAGGGTATCATCTGTTAAGTCAGCAATAGGTATATCGCCGACCAGCAGTGCTGCATTTGAACAGATCCCTACCTTTGTTGCCATATAACGCTCTCCCTATTAAAACATAAGTTCTACTACTTTCTGCTCGTTAGCACGACCAGCTGCCATAGAGGCATCAACGTAGATCTGAATAGTATTGTTTTTATCGCGACGTGGTCCGATATCAACATCGTAGTTAGATCCTTGCCCGTAATGAACAGCAGAGCCTGTATACATTACCGTCGATGTTACCCCTTCATTAGTGCGCATATCTTCATACGGGATCCACTCGACACCTAACCATTTAGTGCTTACCGCACCCTCTTGTAACATTTTTACTGCCATAAAATCGGCACTAGTCAACGTGGTATCGCCTAAAACTTCTTGCAACATAGTTGAATTATATAAAACATATAATTTTTCCCCATTTTGTTCGTCACATTCGTTAGCACGAAAGATTGCTTTTGCAGAGATAATCTTATCTTTAAGCGAAGCTGTGCCGGAGATCCGCTGTGTTGCTGGCAAGGTTACCTGCGTTGACACGCCGTCGTACTTGTCGATACGTGCAATAGGATCGAGTAAAGCGTTATAGATAATCTTGTCGACTTCACGTTGGTAGGCGTACAAACAGGCGTTCATGTAAGGACCTTGTACTTTGGCTACTAATTTTGGTACGTCCATCTTGTCGATAGGTACCGCTAAGGCTTTATCTTTCAGATATACATATCGTGTACCCGTATCCGGTAAATCCCACTCGGTATCACCAAAACGTGTACGATCTTGCATATCAAGTACACCCATGTCGTTAATCGTAAAACTGTTTCCTGTAATACTCCCACGGTTATCAACCGTTTTTAGTAAACGTGACTCCTTTTGTTGCATTTCAATTTCAAAAGAATCATGGAACTCTTGGACATATGCTGCTGTAATTTTTGTTGCGTTAGCTGCAAAACTCATAATATAAAACTCATCAAATACACCGAGAGAGTTATCGCTTATGCGGCTCTTATATACATAGCACTGTCGGCTTGGTGCTATGTGCAGTAAGTAGAGTGTCCGAATGCCTTCGGGTCTATGAAATGGAATTTAACATAGGTAGATGTGCGTTTTTGCACGAGGTTTATGGTAGAAATAAAAAAGCCGCTGTGTGAGCGGCTCCGAGTGAAATTTTTATATTAATAGATAACTTCATCGCCTACAGTTTGTCTGTAGTACTGTTTAACTTGTTGCGTTACACGATCATGGTCAGGATGCTTCGGATCGTGGTACGCTTCTGATTTCATTAGCGACGTTATCGTCTCGCGTGATTCTGGTGGTTGCGTATTGCGTGCTGGTGCATCTTCCCGCATTGTCGCGCCGATGTTTGCAAGTAGACGAACGACTAAAGGGTTGTTGCCTATTGTATCAATTAATGCTTTATCCTGATCACTCGCAAAATGGTTAAACGCTTTTAACGCATTGTTGATGCCTGTTGACATTTCGTCTGGCGTTTTCCATGTTTCCATAAGCTCGGTTTTACATGCGTTCAAATCATTTTCATACCGGCGGTCGACCAGATCACGAACGACGCCCAGATACTCTTTAGCGACTAAATTCATCTGTTCGTTGGTAAAGCCAGCCTTATGCGCCTCTTCAGAAAAGCGTTTAAAATCAGGATCTGCTCTTAGGAGTTCAGGTGTAACGCTTTCTGGGAAACCTAACGCCTCCTGATCAAACTCAATTTTATAACCGTCTGCGCTAGTTGGAACTAACCCCCCAGTTTCCCCCATTCGCTTTGAGAGATGGGTATAGCTTTCAAGAAGTTTTTGTGTCGATGCCTCGTTATTGACGCTACCGTCTTCATTTTTTACTGTGCACTTTTCAGGAAAAGAAAAGTTTTGATTCTGCTGATCAGGCGCTTTTTGCTGTTCCGTGCCAGTAGACAGTACCGAAGGTTGGCTATCTTGATCCCCTGTCTGAGAAGGCTGCGTTGGATTGCTAGCACCAATTGCATCGGCGACACTTGCTGGCGCGCCACCTGTACCCCCTTCGATAGCTACGTCATATAAAGCGTGATGTAATCCTCTAAACATTTACTTGTTTCCTCTTTTCGCTTCGTTTAACTGTGCGATGATGTAATCAATCACCGATTTTTGCCCTAAGTTGAAAGCGGTTTGGCGTCCACCTTCATCGTCTTTTACAAAAGCTCCTGCCGCATGTGAAAACCTGTTAACCAAGTCTTGCAATACCGGTACCCCAGTTGCGTGCGGTAAGCTAAAAACTTTCTCGTAATCGTAGCAATCTATTGGTTTATACTTGTCCATAAGCTGCTGCCGCCTTTGCTTGTTCTGTTGCCGCTGTCATACTTATCTGCTCTTGCATCATTTGTTGTCGCTGTGCCTCCTGTGCTTTTTCACGTTGTGCTCGTAGCTCTTCAACTTCATCTTTACTGCGAATAATATCTACAATGTTCTGTTTATCTGCGAGCTGACGAATAACTTCATCAGTATCGATGTTATCGATGATTTGTGGGTTAACTTGCATAATACCTGTTACCTGCCCCATAAAGCGCTCAACGCTTGCTATTTCAGATTCGCGTTGTGCTTGTGCTAACGGGGATAAGTATTTAACGTTGTATACACGATTAGATAGCGATTCAGGTAGTTCGATCCAACCGTTCCTAAATGCGATACCAAAACAGCGTAGTACTAAAACCTGTAGCCATTCCGAATTTAACCGCCCAAAAACTGGACCTAGTAACTGCCTTAAGTACTGCAATCTAACGTGAAACTCCGTAGCAGTTCTAACACCACTCTCAACGGGTGGTAGCTGATCTGCCATCAGTGTTGCACGAATTTCGGCTTGTAGGCGTTCTTCTTGAGAGAACGTTACGCTGAAATTATTAGATGACCCTAGGGGTTTTAAACTATCAGTACTTGCAGCAACTACGATCTCCCCAGCTCCGATTGTTATCATGCTTGGGTTTAGTATCCCATCGTCTTGTGCGATATACATTCCAGCTGCTGCGATACCGAGTCCGAGCTTTTCTAATCTCTTCAACTCGTTAAGCTCTTTGATTGCTGGCAGTGCATCATATACAAGCCCTACACCGTACGCGCTCTCTTTCTGCTTTTGCCAACGCGGGAAGCAGACAGGGAACTCATGATATCCACTTTCGCGAAGGATCTCTTTGCTGTCCTCCTCGATATGGTAGCTTAAAAAAGGTAAATCCTTTTGGAATGGTGACCCCGGTATATAGTCTGTACGAGGCGCGATATAGTGAATGAATTGATACAACTGTGAAGGTTTTTTAGCAGCATCGCTTTTAATCTTATCGCTTAATGCATCCCCGAACTCCTTAACTGCTTGCTCTGCTGTCATTGAGTAACAGTGGTATATCGTATCGATAACACCGTCGCGTCGAGTTGATGAGGCAAATACATCCGCGAGATTCCACTGTTCGAAACTGTACCCGCTTGCATCCTCGTTCTCTGATATGTAAGTGGCTGACTGCCCAGCGATCACATTATCTAACATGCTTTCGACCGCTTCGCTATCATAGTTTGAAGAGTGGATCTTACGGAAGATGATATCAGATGCTTTTTTTAGCGCCTCATCTTCGATCTTTTCGACATCATCGATAACCAGATCAAACCACTTAGCGTTGGATGGCGTCATCCCGCCAACGATAATCGATGCGATATCTCGGGCGCCGCGGGTACCTTCAGTTGTCAGCAGATCTGCTACTTTGTTCTTTGCCTGATCTGCAGTGAACGCATCGCCAAGCAGCCCAGATGCGCGAATCGGGAAAGTGTGCTCGTAGCAATCTTTCCAAACCCGTTCGAGCGATGCGCGCTCGGCTCTTAATGAAGAGACTCGGCTAATGATTTTGCTCGCGGCGTTCTCCATTAGTTATTCACCTAATAGCTTTTTAGCTGCTTGCGCGGCTTGCACACCACTGTCATCGCTACTGTTCGCACCTGTACTAAGTAGGCTGCGGTTCTTTTTACGCGAAATGGCAGCATTTACTTTCTGTTGAGATTTATCTGTCTCTTGCTGTGCTGTGTCTTGCGCCGTTTGGTTGTTAACTTTGATTTTAGCACCACCGCCACCTAGCAATCCGCCAGTTAGGGTGTTCGCTATGCTACCTAATCCACCGCTCACTATTTAGCATCCTTCTTTTTACTAATAACATAACTAGATTCAGTTAGCTTGACGTTTGAACCGCTAAGGGTTTTCACATCTCGCTTGTTAACCGTGATACCTGACATATCCGTTTTCTTTTGTGCGCTTGCTGCCATTTGCGCTTTAACTTGTACAGATTGCAGTGCACTATCAGCAGTAGCCAGCATATCTTTAATCTGTTCTTTTGTTTTTAAAAGCGCGTCTATCTGCGTGCGTATAACCGATGCTGCGCTATCATCTGGTGCTGTAATTAATTGATTCGTCAGTTGCTCTATCAGCTCTTCGCAGGTGGCTGCCTGTTTCTGCACATCGCCAACATTGTTTAGCGCTTCGTTAGTACTAGTATCAACGCTATCTGCGCCGGGAGTCTCGATAATTTTTGATTTACTCATTTTTTAACCTCGCGATCATATTAAATAGGGTGGTTTTCGAACGTTATCGTTTACCGCTTTGCGCCAAAGTTTAATCAGCTCGCTACCACGTGCATGAGATGGATCAATACCCTCGTTACGCCACCGAGCTACCGTGGTGCGATGAACACATAGCTTCCTCGCGATAGTCTCTATGTTGATAGATTTATCGCGAGATAGAATGTCATCGATGATCTTAGTCCAATTTATTTGCTGCAATTGCGTAACGTAGATGTGTTGGTAATGGGATTTTTATAACATAAGGGGGTGTTCGTAATCTTGAACATTTCACGTTATAAGTTTGCATGAGGATTCTAACTAGATGTATTTATGTATAGTTATCAATATGTTATGTATTTAGGATGTATTCGATACCGTAAAAATACCGTAGTTTATGGTTATAATTTGATCAAAAAGAGGGCAAAGCCTAAAACATAATGGTTGGATAGTATGGCACTCGACTAACGCGCGTGCGCGCGAGGAGTGAGAGGTTTTATTGCTTTTTCATCTCCTTTTCCCAGAGCGCGATAAGCATAGCCCCAGCCTCGTAACTCGGTGAGGATCCTCTTTTCCAGCTATCAACAGCAGCGACAGACATACCGAGCCGCCGAGATACTTCTCGCCCAGAGATACCACGTTTTTTTAAATCCGATATGATTTGAAACCAATCAACCTTTGCTTGCATATTATTACCTCTTTGCAACTTTTTACCTATTCGCAATTTTTTACATCTACCGATCTTTTTTAATGTTGCTGTAGATCGGTAACCGATGGCTAACCTTTTTAGTAAAAGGTGTTTTGACGCTTTTTTATTTTTTTGTTACCCTTGTTACTGATCTTTTCCTATATATACCCTGACGCTCTGACACCATACAGTGTTTCATGCAGTCTTACTCTTCTATGTGTCCACTTTAAAAAGAAGGGTAACAAAGGTAACAAAGGTAACATCTTTGTTTTTTAAAGTTTTTTTGTTACCTTTCTGCGTGAAATGTTACCGTTGTTACCTATCGCGCTCTTTTATAAATGCTTTTTGTAGTTTTTTACCAACTCGCACTACCGTTTTTTTATAACCCAAAACTTGTAACGTTTTACCAATTCGCAACTCTTCACGCCTTCCGATATTTTTGGTATCTAGACCTATTGCATCCTTTAACACATCGCTAGAACGTAAATATGGTCGCTCGATTGGTCGCTCGCCGGTAAGGATATCTGGCTCATCAAGCCACTTGCTCACCGCATCCAGCCATGCATCTTTAATCATATACTGTTCATGTTCGTTTTCGGCTAAATGCTCGGCTGCTTGGTATTGAATACCGCTGGCATTAAAAAGGGTTTTAGCCTCTGCCCAGAGCTGATCGCGGTTTAGTTTGATCGCAGATACATCTACATCCTTTACTTTGATAGGCAAGAATCGACGATTACCGGTGTCATCCGCCAAAAACTCATCTTGGTTTGTGGTACCTATAAAAACCAAACGCCTTGGGAATTGGGTCGCGAACTCTCGATATTTGGGGATCCAGTTCTCGTGAGTTCGCGTTATGAAAGCTTTAATATTTTCTAGCTCTTTGGAGTGTAACCCTCTAAGTTCGCCAATCTCTCCTACTAAACGCCCTCGCATCTTACGGGCTAAATCTTCATCCTTTTCGGCAAAGGAGATCTCGCAAAAGTAGTCAAGCGCGGGGGATAGAGCAGCTACGCCAGTCGATTTACCGCACCCTTGTTCACCTACCAATATGGGTACCATATCCGCTTTTATACCAGGTTTTAGAACTCGCCCAGCTAATGCAGTCCATAGGTACAAAGATACCGCTTTAGTGTATTCAGAGGGCTCTGCATTAAAATAGTCAGATAAAAAGGTCGCAATACGCGGCACACCATCCCACGATAACCGCGATATCCATTCGATAGCAGAGTCAAAAGGTTTCTCGTCAGCGATAAGCATTACCACATCACGTATTAACTCTCTCCCTATCGGTTTAAATCCACCTTTTTCGAGACAGATACGTAAGCGTGTATAGTCAGCATCGTTAAAAGCGACCCACTGATCACTGCCGTTTGTGGTGTACATGATTTCATCGCGAAAATGGTCAAAACGTATATCTAAACCGCAAATGTCTTTACGCTGAACGGCGAGGAACACGTTATTGATTGTTGCCTCTATCTTTCCGTTTTTATCACGGATAAAGGGAGGTAAAGGCTTGTCTTGTTCGACAAAAGGGATGACTTCGAAATCTTGCGCCCGATAGCCAATGGCATTTAAAAAATCGCCATCGTCTTTGTCCATGCAGTGCGCATGTAAGCATCTGAAATGACCCTGATCAAAGCCGCAAGTGTTTTCTATAAAATAGGCGGTAGCCGTCTCGTTAGATTCTGATGTGTGATCTCCCGCAAAAGGGCACTCTATATAACGCTCCCCGTTATCGCCAACGCCGTATACCGTCCAGTTTAGATCTAAAAAGTCTGCGATATCGTCAGTACTAGCATTTTGCTGCTGGCAATAGACATCACGTTTTTTACTACTACGTGAATTTACTACCTCACCACCAAAAGTGTCAGCTAAACCTTGCCACAAATCGTTAAACTGTGTATCAGAGAGGATAGGGATAGAGGTCGGTAGCCCATCGCGCCACTCATAGCGAACGCCACTAGGGTGGGTACCCACGGCAATAAACTGTTGGCCGGTTGCTAAGAACTCGATAATGTTGTTATCGGTAAGCTTAATTATCTGTTTACTAAAATCGCCTGCCATCTCAAACATCAATAAAAACTTACTGCTATTAGCACGTTCTCGACAAGGTAGCGTGATGCCTAGGGTATCGTTGATGTGCTTATGTATGCTTTTGGCCAAAACTGGATCGGCAACATCAACGTCAATAGCCCTAATCCGTCTAGTTTGAATACAGATACCGTAATCAGGCTCTGTAGCCCACTGTTCAAGTTGGCTTGGTTTAGTTATATGGTTTGTCCAGTTAGGGAAACCGACAACCCTCCTATCTTGGTTATACCGCGATGGTGTTTTTCCAATAGCTTTTAACGTGCTGTTTTGCGATATACCAGCTGTTGGATTAGAGACAACGGGGAGCATATCCTCCGTAAGTCCCAAGATAAAATCAAAATGTAACCAATCGTCTTGCAGAGCTCCGTAAATTTCCATCTTATAAACTCTCATCTTCAAATTTATTGATCGTTTCTAAAAATGAATTTAGAGCCTCTACGGTTTCCCATCTTGGATTAGGTTTTTGACTATTCAAAATGCGACTTATGGTTGAAGTTGGAATAAAGGTGTGATCTGAAATTTCTTTCTGTGAGAAGCCCAACCGGATAAGCTCCTTAATAGCGTCTTGTGGTTTTTTCATAATTTCATGTATTCTTTTTTGTTCCGTTTTTGGGATTTTACAATCAAAAAACGGAACTGACAATTTAATTTTATAAAAGTCCTTGTGTTCGTTTCGTACATGAAGGGTGGTAACATTTGTAATAGCTTAACCGGAGGGAAATTATGCAAGCTTGGAGCCAACTATTAAAAAAAGTCATACAGGATAGCGGCATGTCACAGGCGGACATTTCAACATTGTTAGAGAGACCAAAGAGCACCATTAGCCATTGGGTTAACGGGGAGCGTGTTCCTCCCATCTCAGAAGTACCAAATCTGTTATCAAAACTAAGATTAAAAGAAATTACAATACAAAAAGACGGTAATTTAAAGATGGATATTGAACAATCATATTATAAAAAGGATAGTTACGTTGTTGATGTCTTAAACGTAGAAGCGAGTGCAGGAACGGGGGTAATAAATACGGATCTAGTCGATTCAATACGATCTATCGAATTCAGTAATGTTAAAGCAAAGCAACTTTTTGGTAGTATCCCAGAAAGCAGTATTAAAGTGGTAACCGTCAAAGGTGATAGCATGTCGGGAACTATAGAAGCAGGGGATCTTGTTTATCTTGATGTGTCAAAAAAGCATTACGATGGGGATGGTATATATGTTTTTGTTTTTGAAGGTACTCTGTTTATTAAAAGACTGCAAAAAGTTAAGGATAAATTGCTAGTCATTTCAGATAATAAACATTATGCACAGTGGGAGATATCAAGCAGCGAAACGGATCAGCTATTTATCCAGGGTAAAGTACTATTGAGTCAAATGCTCGAATTAAAAAGGTATGGGTAATTACTATGAGAGACATATTACATATTTTTGTATTTTTAATAACTATTTTCCTATCTTTTTGTTCATACGCTTTCACTAAGGCTGGATACTATGAAATTGATTCAAAAAATTGGGTTGCAAACGCTACACCTGTAGGAGATGTATTTGTTTGCTCCACCTGCGATGGTCTGACACAAATACAGATTTCGTACGGCGTAGAGATCTCCAAAAATTCACCAGTAAAAACCTTTGACGGTTTAGCCAAAACATTGAACACAGAAGCTACCAAAAAAAAATACGTGAAAGAAATAGTAGAAGATACCTTGCCTACCAAAGATTTTAGAGTTGAGATTGAAAGGGTTGAAGAAACTAAGATTAGTGGATTTAGGGCAATTCAATACCTTGCTCATATAACATTTCCGCAAGGTCAACAAGGAAGCGAGAATGGAATAATTACAATTCATAAAAATAGAATTTTAAGAATATCCATAAATTATTTTCCTAATGCAAGCGAAAAGGACTTTAAAAATATTAGTCAATTTTTATCTTCATTCAAGCTAAAATGAGAATTACATATAAGGTCGTATGAAACACATACTTATTTCCATCATACTAAGAATTATTAAGCTACGATAACATACCCCACATTAAAAAAAATAAACCGATAACAACCCGCTATATGCGGGTTTCTTTTTACCTCGTCAATCTAACTTGATCAAAAAACAACCGAACAGTTCACAAAAACGAAATTCTCATTGAAAATAAAGTCTCCAATAAGTATATTTAAATCATCCTAAATACGGAACTTCGTACCGTTTTTGGGATGCTCTTTAACAATTAGCAAAGTCGAAGTTAGTTAGAAAGACAAAAAGTCCCGAGCAGGTAAATCTGTATGCACTCTTTTGGCAGAAGTACGAAAGACTGACATCAAAGGCAAACTATTGGACTACTAACTATGCGCAAAAACTCTGCTCTAGAGATAACAGAGCTATTAAATCCGATAGCCTTCATTGAGGGCTATCTAGTTTGATAACACTAACTAAGGAAAAAACATGAGCAAAAGATTAGAAATTTTAAAAAATTCTTTAGCTAAAAAAGAAGCGCTTTTAGACAGTAAAATTCAAAACCATTTCGACACCGTAAAGCAAACTAACGGTCAACCATTAAATGACAAACGCATTGGGACAGCAACTTTTAAAAAATGGGAAAAGCAAAATGAATCAATAAAAAATGTTGAAGTTAGCATTGAAAAAACAAAAGAAGCAATCGAGCGCGAAGAACGCAAAATAGCTATTGTTGAAAATTTTAAAATACCGAAATACTTACGCGATGCTATCGATAACGGAAAAATAACGCAATGGCGGAAGTTTCCACGCTTCTTTTTTGTAAATGGCGTTGATAAAGGTCGAATAGTTTTACTAGAAAACGGTGTTTTAGCTCATCGGTATTTAAGAGATGTACCAAAAGAGCAATACCCAATTTTTAGAGATGTGTTTAACGCGCTAAATGCACAATCAAAAGCTTATCTAGAAAGTAATAGTTAACCATAAACTTGGCTTGACAAGTATAAAAACAAGCTTTTATTTCCTTTCATCCACTTTGCCAGTGAATTAAGTAACTGGCTTTTTTTTTAACTAGTTAACGGAGCATTAATATGACCCAGAATCAAGCAAAAATAGTTGTGACACTTACTTTTTCCGAGAAACAACTAGAGGTTTCCATCTCAAGTGACGTTTTCACCCCCACAAGTAAAGCGCAAGACTGCACTTCCAGTGAATTGGATGTTATAGCTCTTTTAAAAAAGAGCGTGGAAGATGCAGTTATTCAGAATGTCAATGAACTAATGTCACGCATCGACCCCCATTAAGGATAACAACTAACATATCCAACCCAATCAATAACCGAAAGCCCTTTGACATAAGACACTATTTTTAATTTTTTCTCTAACCCATTGCAGATGGGGTCGCGAACGGGGCAATAAGTGTTACTTCGAGTATGTGCGCGATTACTTCCTTAGTGCGTAAAAACTCTCGTCCGTAATAATCTGCTAAACATCCATGACTTTGCCGGTGAATAAAGTAGCCGGCTTTTTTTCTTAATAATCCAAAGAGAGTAAATAATATGCCAGATTTAAAAAATATCGATCGTGAATACGCTCACAAGATCCTTGATGCAATGCTAGATGGTGGTGAGGTTGAGATGTACACTCGTAGTCGAGGATGGGTAGCACACTACGCTATTCGCCTCCCAGACTTAGCTAGGAAAAAATACCGAATTAAACCAAAAGCAACACCTCTACCTATCCCGTGGGAAGTTATCCCATCTAACTGGAAATTTGCAGCTATGGACAGTGACGGCGAGGTTTTCATATTCACTGGAGAGCCTTATATTTTAGAAAGGGGGCTTCAATGGTGGTGTCGTAGTGCCTTCGAGGTACGTTTCGCTGACATCCTAAAAATCGACACAACCGGCATTGACTGGCGTAAATCGCTAACCAAACGACCAGAAGGGGTATGAATGCATGATCTTACCGCTAAAAAGTTAAAACACCCGCAAGCAGTACCTAACCGCAATGTAATCAAACAAAATCTCAAATGGGTTATCTTTTCTACCCTTATGCTTATATTCATCTATCTATTTTGAAGGAGTTACACCATGTCATTAGAACAAGCAATAACCGAAAACACAAAAGTACTAGTTGAACTATCCGCTAAGATGGATGTAACTATCAATCTTTTGAAATCTGAACAAGTTGCTGATGTTGGGGAAACCCCAAAGGTACCGCAAAAAGGTACCGCAGCAACCAAAGAACCTAAAAAGGAAGATAAAAAGATTGATACCTCTAACACCCCTGCAACAGATACCGTTAAGCAAGAGGATCTGTCGAGTTTAGTGTTAAAACTCGCAAAACAAAACCGAGAGAGAGTTGTAGCAATATTAACTAGCTATGGCGCTAGCCGAGTTAGCGAAGTCCCTAGCGATAAGGTTGACGAAGTTAAAAAGGCGATAAAATTAGAGTTGTCAAAATCTGATCCGCTTAACAAAAACCCGGAGGATTTAGCGGCATGACAAGCCACGCAATCCTATCACCATCCGGGGCTAGTCGTTGGTTTGAGTGCCCCGGCTCTCTGTGGATGTGCAAAGATGAACCCGATACCGTTAGCGAATATGCCAAAGAGGGAACCTTTGCCCACATTCTTGCTGAATACTGCTTTAAATTTAACAAAAGGGCAGAAGATAGCATAGGTAAAAAGGTTAACGTATCTGGTACCGTCGTTGATGAAGATATGGCGAGTTATGTCCAAAGCTATATTGATACAGTAAACGGTATTAAAGACACCATGTCAGATTGCATAGTGTTTGATGTCGAACAGAAATTTGAATTTACTGACCTGCTAGACTTAAGTACCGATGTAAACTTAATAGGCTTAGATTACACTATTGAGCGCGCTTACGGCACTGCCGATGCTATTATTCTATGTGACGGGGAGCTACAAATCCATGATCTTAAATACGGTATGGGCGTGCGCGTAGATGCTGAAAACAACAAGCAACTACTCATATATGCTTTGGCAGCTTATAGCTACTACAACCTAATTTGTGACATCAACAAAATTTCAGTCCACATTCATCAACCTCGGCTTGATCACTATTCAAGTTTCAGCCTGACACCCGAAGAGCTGCAAGAATTTAAATTATTGCTAAAAGATCGTGCTAGTAAAGCATACAGCTACTACGTGAAAGGCTTTACAGATGACGAAAAAAGCATAGCACTGGTACCCGGTTGTGTTCAGTGCCGTTTTTGTAAAGCATCTGCAAACTGCCCAGCGCTCGCCGAACACGTCATTAAAACCGTATCAGATGATTTTACAAATCTAGATGATGACATAAACAATCAAATAGAGAACGCCGAAACGCAATTAAGCCTTTTACCTAATGGGGAACTTGCGAATAAGTTTAAAGCGTTGGATATGATTGAATCTTGGTGCAAATCGGTACGCACTAAGGTGCATGACGAACTAAGCCAAGGCAACAAGGTACCTGGTTTTAAACTAGTTATTGTCCGAGCTGGAAACCGAGCATGGTCGAGCGTTGAAGAAGCCGAAAAAACCTTAAAAAGTTTTCGCTTAAAGCAAGATGAAATGTACATACATAAACTCATTTCGCCAACCCAAGCAACAAAACTTATCAAGGACAACCCACGGCGGCTATCGCGCCTTAACGAGATAATAACACGTCCAGAAGGCAAACCAACGATAGTACCAGAAACCGACAAACGATCTGCAATATCCCCAGCAGACGATTTTATCGACTTAACAAAAGAAGAGGTTAACTAATGAAAGTTAAATTAAATAATGTACGAATAGCATTCCCTAAACTATTCAAACCGGAGCAAGTAAACGGTGAAGGAGAGCCACAATTTAGCGCCACCTTTATACTTGCCAAGGATCACCCTTGCATAAAGGATATCGGAAACGCTATCGCCCAAGTTGCCAAGGAAAAATGGGCAGATAAAGCCGATGCTGTTTTGAAAAAGCTCAAAGCAGAGTTAAAAGTTTGTCTGAAAGACGGTGACATTAAATCAGAGTTAGAGGGTTTTGAAAACAAGTACTACCTGAATGCGAACAACAAAACCCGACCTTATGTCGTTGATCGTGATAAAACGCAGCTAAACCCAGACGACGGCGTAATTTACGCAGGTTGTTACGTAAACGCAGTTGTTGATATCTGGGCAATGGATAATAAATTTGGTAAGCGGATTTGCGCATCACTATCCGGTGTTCAATTCTACAAAGACGGCGATGCCTTTAGCGGCGGCGGTGTTGCTTCCGATACGGATTTTGACGATCTAACAACAACAGATGTTGACGATCTACTTGCATAAATCACAACAAAGCGCATTGCCTACAGTGCGCTTGATTGTGGGCTGCTAAATAAAAGGAGAACAAAGTATGGCCAACGTGCTTTGGCTGGATACCGAAACATATAACGAGCAACCAATCAACAAAGGCGTTTACGCTTATGCCGAAACGGTCGAGATCATGCTTTTTCAATATGCATATAACGACGAACCGGTACGCGTTATCGATCTAACCAATGGCGAGAAAATACCTACCGAGGTTATCAACAGGATATTAGATCCAGATGTTTTGATCATCGCTCACAACTCTATGTTTGATCGCACGGTTTTAGTATTCAGTAAGCTCTTTGCTGACAGACCAGACGTTATAGAGGCATTAAAAAAACCCGAACGGTGGTATGACACTATGGTACAAGCCTACGCGCACAGTTTAAAAGGATCACTAGGCGATCTATGTGAAATCTTTAAATTAGATAATGATAGCGCTAAGGATAAAGAGGGTAAGCAGCTTGTTCAACTATTTTGTAAACCTCGACCTAAAACCAGTAAAATTCGACGAGCAACTCGCAAAACACACCCAACCGAATGGGGAGCTTTTAAGCATTATGCTACACAAGATATCATTGCCATGCGAGAGCTACATAAAAGAATGCCTACATGGAATCTACAGCCAAAGGGCTTTGAGTACTTTTTATGGTGTTTGGATCAGACGATTAACGATCGCGGTGTTTGCATTGATGCTACGCTTGCAAAAAAAGCTATCGAACTTATCGAGAAAGAACGCAAACGGCTTGCCTACAGATCCAAATGTTTAACAGACAACGAAGTACAGGCAGCAACCCAACGCGATGCTATGCTACGGCATATTCTAAATGCTTACGGTGTTACACTTCCGGATCTTACAGCCGCAACTATCGAGCGCAGATTAGATGATCCTGAACTCCCTCAAGGCTTAAAAGAATTGCTTCTTGTAAGGCAACAAGCTAGCACAACCAGCACAAGTAAATATGCTGCACTTATTAAACGCAGCAATTCTGATAACCGATTACGCGGAACTTTACAATTTATGGGTGCCCCTCGCACCGGTCGCTGGGCAGGGCGGGGGTTTCAGCCGCAGAATTTGACGCGACCTACATTAAGCCAAGCTGAAATCGATTTAGGCATTGATGCTATTAAAACCGGTAATGCTGATCTAATTACTGACAACATCATGCAGTTAACTAGTAACGCCCTTCGTGGCTGTATCTGCGCGCCTAAGGGTAAAAAATTAGTAGTATCGGATCTCTCTAACATAGAAGGGCGGGTACTCGCATGGCTTGCGGGTGAAGATTGGAAAATAAAAGCTTTTTATGATTACGATTCGGGTACCGGTCATGATCTCTACAAATTATCCTACGCCAAATCTTTTGGTATCAAACCGGATGCAGTGACTAAAGATCAAAGGCAGATAGGTAAGGTACAAGAGCTAGCATTAGGCTATGAAGGTGGCGTTGGTGCTTTTATTACCTTCAGTCTTGCATACGGAATCGATTTAGATGCAATGGCAACCTCTGCCGTAAGGACTATTAACGAAGAGACATTAGCACAGTCAAAAAACACTTTTGAATGGGCTAAAAAGAATAAACGTACTTTTGGACTATCTGCTATAGCTTATATTGTTTGCGACGCTTTTAAAAGGTCGTGGCGAGAGGCACACCCGAACGTAACGGCGTTATGGAAAAAAGTCGATCTTGCCGTGCGCTCTACTATTCATAATAGCAACAGCAAACCCATTACCATTAACAATTTACTTACTATTGATAGAGTAAAAGCTTGGCTGAGAATAAAACTCCCTTCCGGTCGTTATCTCTGCTATCCAGCAGCTAGAATCGATACGAACGGAAAAATTAGCTACTTGGGACAGAACACCTATACCCGAAAGTGGGAACGTGTAAACACTTACGGTGGGAAACTTGTAGAGAACATCACTCAAGCAATCGCTCGGGATGTGATGGCTTGGAATATGCCTAAAATTGAAGATAGTGGGTTTAGTATCGTCCTAACCGTACACGATGAAATCATAACAGAGGCTAACGATAGTCCCGCATTATCCAGCGATCTGTTAAGTAGCTTACTTGCAACCATAC
This sequence comes from Orbaceae bacterium ESL0721, assembly GCA_029433365.1. Taxonomy (GTDB): domain Bacteria; phylum Pseudomonadota; class Gammaproteobacteria; order Enterobacterales; family Orbaceae; genus Gilliamella. The sequence goes on along the minus strand of JAQTHZ010000002.1, from coordinate 308,448 downwards.
CAGTTTGGGCAAAAGGTTTACCCTTATCTGCCGCTGGTTTTGAATCTTACCGATATAAGAAGGATTAAAATTATGACGCGATTAAACAAAGCAATTAAAGACCAGATATTAAAAAACGCCATGGAATCTGCGCCTTGCGTGAAACGTGTGTCTGAACTTTCAAAGCTGAAACATGAGTTGGCCGTCGAGATATACAACACGGTAACAAGTGGGCACGATGCGGAGGAAACAGGTACCGCACTTCAATCTTTGAAAGCAGGTACCCCTTTTGATTTTCAAGTACACGCCGACACAAACTACCTAAAAACACAAAGTTTATGGTGTTCTTTTGGCGGTCAACAGCTTTATCTAGAGTTCCCATCAGATGGAGTAACGCGATACAAGGTTAAAAGGGATCTTACTATGTTTGCTGGGGATCATGAATTTTCTAAACGCTTTATGGATATTGACCAAAATTTAAGGAACGCAAAACGGGAGAAGAAAGATTTGGAAATTGATATATGGACTGTCCTAAATAGCTGCCGAACTGCTGCCCAACTCGAAAAATTCTGGCCGGCATCGGTTAACTATCTAGAAGGTTGTGAAGTGTGCGCTGAAATAAAGGGTTTACCAGCGGTTATGGTCGAGGGTTTAAACGCGAAGCTTGGCATTAATGCGTGAATCAGTCATTGAAAAAAACCTTGTTCGTGAAGTAGAAAGCCGAGGGGGGATAACCTATAAGTTATCTCCTATTGGACGTATTAATAAACCAGACAGGCTTGTCATGTTACCGGGTGGCACACTTATTTTTGTGGAGTGCAAAGCCCCTAATGAAAAACCAAGGCCTGGTCAGATAAGAGAACATGAACGACTTAGAAAGATAGGCTTTAAGGTTATAGTACTCGACTCGTTAGAGGTAAGTTTTTTAGATGAAAAATAGAACATTTACACCCCGACCTTATCAAAATCTCATTGTAAACCATCAGCTAGAAATTCCTCGCGGGAACACATGGGCTGGTATGGGTATGGGTAAAACCTCATCTACTTTGTGTGCTTTAGATATCGCATACATGAGCGGCTATTACACCGAACCTACTTTAGTTATCGCGCCATTGCGTGTTGCACAGTCCACTTGGCCAGATGAACTTATTAAGTGGGATTTTAAGAACATCAGCATTCAACCTATCATAGGCAACTCTAAACAAAGAGCCGATGCCCTAAAGAATCCCAATGCGAATGTGTTCACCACCAACTACGAAAACCTACCATGGCTAGTAGAAACGTTGGGGGCGAAATGGCCATTCAAACAAATTATTGCTGATGAGAGTACTAAATTGAAATCATTTAGACTTCGCGGTGGCGGTACCCGAGCAGCATCTTTGCGTAATGTAGCCTTTAAGAAAGTAAACTTTTGGCAGAATCTAACCGGCACACCTGCGCCTAACGGTTTGATAGATCTCTGGGGGCAAAACTGGTTTATTGATGGCGGCCAACGGTTAGGGCGCACTATAGAGGCTTTTACCGATAGATGGTTTAATAAAATACCCATCGGCGATTTTTATAAGATAGAACCAGCTGCTTTTGCCCAAGAACAGATTCAAAATGCTTTACGCGATGTGTGCATAACATTAGATGCAAAAGATTGGTTTGATATTAAAGATCCAATCACGACACAAATCTATGTTGAACTCCCAGACAAAATTAAAAAACAGTATAAACAACTTGAAAAAGAGATGTTTTTAGAGCTAGGAAATAACGAAATCGAAGCGCATAATGCCGCGTCTAAAACAATTAAATGTCTACAATTTGCAAACGGCGCCCTCTATATCGATAGCTATAACTCTTTTACCGAGGTGCACGATTTAAAAATCCAAGCGTTAGAAAGTATCATAAGTGAATCAAACGGGATGCCAGTATTAGTTGCTTACCACTTCAAGCATGATGAGGTCAGGTTGTTAAAAGCATTCAAGCAGGCAAGAGTCTTAGACAATAACCCGCAGACAATAAAAGACTGGAACAACGGAAAAATACCAATCCTACTTGCACACCCCGATAGCGCAGGCCACGGTTTAAACTTACAAGACGGCGGAAATATCTTAGTCTATTTTGCCCATTGGTGGAATCTAGAAAGTTCAGATCAGATCTTAGAACGCATAGGGCCAACACGGCAAGCACAATCAGGTTACAACCGACCGGTGTTTATTTATGAAATTATTGCTAAGGGAACTGTCGATGAGGATGTCATAGCTCGTAAAAAAACTAAGCGTAACATTCAAGATATATTACGGGAGTCTATGAAACGGAGAGGGTGTGTGGTTTAAGCTAAATATTTAGAAAAATCAATTGACCTTATATATTTTAAAAGGATATATTAAATATTAAGGGCTCAAAACTCATACACTTAAGCTACCATATTTTTTTCTCTTTGTTGTTGTGGCCAATTATATCTCCGATTTTCCACGATCGGGAGTGCGACGAATATAAAACCTGAAAAGGGAATAAATCCGCCGACAGTGTACGGTTTTGAGCTCCTGATCACCCTACTCAAAATAGGGTTTAATAAATTACACTGGAGATATGCTATGTCTAACCAATCTAAATTAAACGGGAAACACCAGGAAACTAAAACGCAAGAACATATATGCCCACCTGCTTATCTTTCAGAAAAAGATGTTTTCGCGCATTTTGATCTTTTCCTTGAAACTGTTCAGTTGTTAGATCTCTATCCGTTCGGCAAGTCACTATCTTACGATCTGCTTTCTTTTATCCAAGAAGAATCACAAAGACGAAGCCGCTAGATACCTTCACGTAAATAGCTTACCCATAAGAGAATGTGGGTAAGCTACATAGTAACCCTATTATAAAGTTAACCACTCTTATCACGTTGATTATTCAATGTGCGGATATCTATTGCCAAAATTAGCGTCTGGTATACGCGTTGATGGTTAGTCTGTAGCTATGACTGTTTTATTCCTCACAAGAGCCTACTAACTTGAAATATACAAGCCATAAAGTACGTAGCTGGTAGCCTCGCCAGTGGCGATAGAGGGGTAATAACTTCGGAGGTTTTATGCAATTTTTAATGGGAGTAGCAATTGCGCTACTCATAATGATTTTATTGGTACTTGTATCTAATCGTAATAAATAGGAGAAAAATTAATGAAAAATATATCTATTTTTGGAATAGTGGCGATAGCTATTTCCATCGTGCTTGTCTTATATATGGCCTTAGCTGGTTGGTACACAGTTGATGCCGGTGAACGTGGAATACAACTAAGAAATGGTGCTGTAAATAGGGCTGTTGATGCAGGGCTATATTTTAAATTGCCATTTGTCGATTCTGTTAAATATATCAGTACACGAACACATAACAAAACTTTTGATAGACTATCTGCATATAGTAAAGACCAACAAACTGCCGAGATCAAAGCTTCAGTAACTTTTAAAATTCCGGCAGGTGAAGTTGAAAAGGTCTATTTTTCTTTTAAAGATATTGAGGGGCTGGTCTCTAATACTATAGAGCGACAAGTGCCACATCAGATAGAAAATGTATTTGGTCACTATAGCGCTATTGAAGCTGTGCAAAAACGACCACAATTTGCTAAAGAAGTTAACGAAGCAATTAAGCAGTCTCTCGAAAACTACCCAATCATTGTTGAGTCTGTTCAAATTGAAGAAATAGATTTTTCAAAAGCCTATAATCAATCTGTTGAAGATAGAATGAAAGCTGAAGTTGAAGTACAAACACAAAAGCAGAATCTGGAAAAAGAGAAAATTAGCGCTGAAATTGCTGTTACTAAGGCTCAAGCCCTAGCTGACAGTACACTGGTTCGAGCAAAAGCAGAAGCTGAATCAGTTATCCTTAAGGGGGATGCAGAAGCTAAAGCTATTCTAGCTAAAACAAAAGCCCTCAAAGAGAACGCCACACTTATAGAGCTTACCAAAGCAGAAAAATGGGACGGTAAATTGCCAGTTACTATGCTCCCTAATTCATCATTACCATTCATTGATGCTAAAAAATAAGATAACCGCCTAGTGCGGTTTTTTAATTAATAACAACTTAGATGGATAACATAAAAGTTTAATCAATAGGCAACAAGCGAAGCTACAAAATGCTGGGCAATGGCTGGATGGTTGATGTCATTGCTCATGTTTTAAGTTATTTAAATATTAGAGGAGAAATGATATGCCGTTTGAAAAAAACAGTGTGAATTTGTTACACGGCGATTGTTTAAATCTAATGCAAGAGATTCCAGACAAAAGCATAGATATGGTACTTTGCGATATGCCATATGGCACAACTAGGTGTAAATGGGATTCTATCCTAGACTTGGACGCTGTTTGGTTACAACTAAATAGAATTGTAAAAGAAAATGCTGCGGTTGCACTATTCGGAGCAGAGCCATTTAGTAGTATATTAAGATGCTCTAATTTACAAAATTTTAAATATGACTGGATATGGGACAAGATTAAGGGTACAGGTTTTTTAAATGCTAAAAAACAGCCGATGCGAAACCATGAAATAATTAGTGTTTTTTATAAAAAACAACCTATTTACAATCCACAAAAAACTAAAAATCATAAATTAAAAAAATCCTTCCGTACATCTAAACATCAAACTGAAATTTATGGGCATATGAAAAATGATTATATGTATACATCTACTGAGCGCTATCCACGCTCAATACAGCCTTTTTCTTCGGATATACAAAACTCATCACTTCATCCGACCCAAAAACCAGTAGCTTTATGTGAATATTTAATAAAAACGTATACAGATGAAAATCAAACAGTTTTGGATTTTACAATGGGAAGTGGCACAACTTGTATAGCATGTATTAATGAAAATAGACGATTCATTGGTATCGAAAAAGATGATCGATATTTTGATATAGCTAAAGAAAGAGTTGAAAAACATTTAAAACAGATAAAACGCATTAAAGAAGAAGAGAGTCAATATTAGAGGAAATCAATATGAAGAATCAAAAGATTATTAAAAGACTTCGAGATAAACCCGGTTGGAAAATTGAAGTAAAAACAGATCACGAATTTGCATTAGCTGTTAATGCTTGCATTGATGCTTGTATAAGTTGGAATTGTAAGGGCACCGGTAGAGGTAGGTTTTCACAATCTTATAAGCCAATCCAATATCCATTCTATGTAAAACTTTTTTCTGTAATATTAATACCCGAGGCGATGGGTGGTGGTTGCAGAATTCCTAGTTGTAAAAACTATGAAAATATCACGGAATGGTTTTTTAAGGAACTCAACAAACCAGAAGGAAGTAAATAATATGTCAGATTTAGTAAAGATTGATGGTGAAGAATTAGCTACTAAAAACTACCTAATTAATTCAAAAGCAACACCTTTACCTATTCCATGGGAAATAATCCCCTCTAAATGGAAATTCGCCGCTATGGATTTTGACGGCGAGGTTTACATGTTTAATGGAGAACCTTATGTTTTAGAAAGAGGATATCATTGGTCATGTCGTAGTGAAGTCGATTCACGTATCGTTGACATCATAAACATCGACACAACCGGTATTGACTGGCGTAAATCATTAACCAAACGACCAGAAGGGGTATAAAAATGGAACAAACAACTATCGACCCACGATATAGTAAAGCACAAGTCTGCAATTATATAGGTGACATCGATAACACAACCTTAGATAAATGGGTAGCTTCTGGTAAGTTCCCACCACCTGACCTCTACCTCGGTAGGCACCCTAGGTGGAAACTATCCACAATCAATGCTTATCTTAACGCCAAAGAGCAAGAATATAAATTACAGCTATGCGGTTAATTTATCGATGTAATCTGCATACCATTGCATCATTTCCCTTCTCCCTTCCAAATACTGTGCGTGGTTATAAACACCTCGCACATTCCCCTCTTCATGATTAAGCTGCTTTTCAATCCAATCTCTATTAAAGCCATTCTCATTTAACACCGTTGAAAATTGATGTCTAAATCCGTGCCCCGTCGCACGGTTAGCAAACCCTATGCGCCTAATTACATGCAAAATAGCACCATTTGACATAGGCTCGTTAATACGTACCCTGTTAGGAAAAACATAAACACCGTCTCCAGTTATAGGATGTAAAAACTTTAAAATAGCCAGCGCCTGTTTTGATAATGGTATTAGGTGTATGCGATCTTTTTTTACAACATCAGCTTCGATAGTTACCAGTTGCTGGTCAAAGTCAACGTTACACCATTTCATGCTTAGGAGCTCTATCGTCCTTGGAACGGTATAAATTAAAAGTAGGGTTGCGTAGCGAGTTAAAAGGCTGCCTGAATAACGGCTCAAAGCTAGCATGAACTCGCGCATTTCGTCAGCGGTAGCCAAAAAAGGATAATTTTTTTGTTTCTTTTTTTTCATAGCAGAGGTTAGATCCCTTGCTGGGTTATTTTCCGCGCGTCCCGTTACGATCGCGTATCTAAATATTTCGCTACAACGTCCTTTTGCTTTTTTTGCAACTTCTAAAGCCCCTCTGTTTTCGATAGCTTTTAAGACTGCCAGCATTTCTAAAGGTTTAATGTCGTTAATTAGTCTATTACCTAAAGTTGGGAAGACGTCACGTTCTAAGATACCTATGATATCCCCCCAATAATTGGGGGACCAAGAGCTTTTTTTGGCTTCAAACCACTCTCTTGCTATTTTTCCAAAGGTATTATCTCGATCAATATTAGCTAAAAGCTTACTTCTTTTGCGTTCTAAGATTGGATCTCTACCCTGTTGCAATAGCTTTTTAGCAAGCTCTTTCTCTTCCCTCGCTTCTGATAAACTGATGTACGGGTATCTACCGATTGTTAGAGTTTTACGCTTTCCATCAATTTGGTAATCATATCGCCATGATTTGGTACCGGAGGGGGTGATGTATAGGTAGAGGCTTTCATAGTCATTTACTTTATACGCTTTGTCTTTAGGTTTGGCCGCTTCTATAGACTTGATTGTTAACATTACGGTATTTTTTTTCCAAGGCGCTTTTAAAATACCGTGGATAATACCGTTAAAATACCGTCGTTGTCAATCGTACTGCGTCATAACTAATCGTGAGCAATCTCTGAAATCCCCTTACACCATAAGGCTTTGAGCGTCGTGTATCGTTGTGGATCTTTTAAGTAATGGTGCACCCGAAGGGATTCGAACCCCTGACCGCTCGGTTCGAAGCCGAGTGCTCTATCCAGCTGAGCTACGGATGCTTGTAAGTTCGCATTAGGAAAGGAAAAGCTATAAAATGGTTCTATAACAATTTTAAAAATGGTGCATCCGAAGGGATTCGAACCCCTGACCGCTCGGTTCGTAGCCGAGTACTCTATCCAGCTGAGCTACGGATGCAAATACTACTTGATAACATATTACTTAAGCAAGTCACAATTTTTATAAAATGGTGCATCCGAAGGGATTCGAACCCCTGACCGCCCGGTTCGTAGCCGGGTACTCTATCCAGCTGAGCTACGGATGCATAATCTATAAATATCTAACTTCTCCCAACTATAATTAAAATGGTTAACATCTTAACTATAAATGGCGGTGAGAGAGGGATTCGAACCCTCGATGCAGTTTTTGACCGCATACTCCCTTAGCAGGGGAGCGCCTTCAGCCTCTCGGCCATCTCACCAATCATTATGTTTCATATCAGAATAAAACATAATGTGTGGCGCACATATTACGGTTTACAAAAAATAAGTCAATTATTTTTTGACTAACCCGTTTTAAATGGCTATTTACTACCCAACTACGACTCTTCCTCTGTAGATCCATCACTAATTGTATCTGGGGAGTGATGAATTCTGTTATATATCTCTTCCCTGTGAATAGAAACTTCTTTAGGTGCATTGATACCAATTCGCACCTGATTACCCTTAACACCTAATACAGTGATCACTACATCATCACCAATAATAAGTGTTTCCCCTATTCTTCTGGTCAAAATTAACATTAGACCTCCTATTCTTAGTTAAGTATAGCGCTAATTTGCTTGCAATTTATGACTAATCTCATTTTTCACAGAGGACAATGCTTCTGGAAGTGCGGAGATATCAACGCCTCCTGCTTGAGCAAAATCAGCTCTTCCACCACCTTTACCACCTACTTTTAATGCCAGTTGAGCAATTAGCTCGCCTGCTTTTACTACATTTACTAAATTAGAGGTAACACCAGCAGCAAGATTAATTTTATTATCATTAACCGTAGCTAAAACAATAATACCTGATTTTAATTGATTTTTTAAATCATCAATCATTGTGCGTAACATTTTTGCTTCAACATTATTGACTTTAGCAACTAACAGATAATTATCATTAATTTTCTCACACTGGTTTAACAATTGTACACTTTCTTGGTTAGCTTGTTGTGATTTTAATTGATCAATTTGCTTCTCTAACTGTTTGGTTTGATCTAATAACTGCTCTAAACGACCTACAACAGCTAGTTTATCGCTCTTAATTAACAAACCAACTTGATTTAATAAATTTTCATCTTGATGGATATAATCCATCGCACCTTGACCTGAAACTGCCTCTATACGTCTAACACCGGCTGCAATACTCGATTCAGAAATAATCTTAAAGAGACCAATATCACCAGTTCGATCAACATGGGTACCACCACAAAGTTCAATAGAGAAATCGCCCATTGTCAGCACGCGAACAGTTTCACCATATTTTTCACCAAACAGTGCCATTGCGCCTCGATCTTTAGCTTCTGCAATTGGCATTAATTCTACTGTGACCGGTAAGTTACGTCGGATCTGTTGATTGACTAAGTTCTCAATTTCAATAATTTGTTCACGAGTGATTGGCTGATTATGCGAAAAGTCAAAACGTAGATAACTCTCATTAACTAGTGAACCTTTTTGATGAACATGATTGCCAAGTACACGCTGTAGTGCCGCCTGCAATAGATGCGTTGCTGAATGGTTACGTCGAATACGTTCACGTAACTCTGCATCAATAGCTGCCGTTAAGGTATCACCTACTTTAACTGTTCCATCAATTAATTGACCCAAATGACCAATGCTCTCTCCATATTTTTGGCTATCAGTTACCGTAAATTTAACGGTAGATGAGGTTAATAACCCTTTATCACCAACCTGACCACCTGATTCTCCATAGAAAGGGGTTTTATCTAAAATAATGATCCCCTCTTCACCTGCTTTTAATTGATCAACGCGTTCACCCTTATTAAACAGAGCAATGACTTTACCTGATGTTTCACTCTCTTGGTAACCTAAAAATTCACTCTTCTCATCTAACTGAATAACATTGCTATAATCGAATGTGAATGAGCTTGCTTCACGTGCTCGTTTACGCTGCTCTTCCATGCATTTATTAAATCCTGCTTCGTCAATGGTAATACCTTTTTCACGGCAGACATCAGCAGTTAAATCTAATGGGAAGCCATAAGTATCGTACAGTTTAAATGCAACTTCACCTGACAACACTTTACCACTCATCTTATTGAGCTCTTGATCAAGTAAGAATAGACCGCGTTCTAATGTCTTTAAAAACTGCTCCTCTTCAATGCGTAGCGTATCTTCAACTAATTGACGATTACTATTCAACTCTACAGCAGCACTCTCCATCACATCAATAAGTGGCTTAACAAGCTTATAAAAGAAGACCTCTTTTGCACCAAGCATATGACCATGACGGACAGCACGTCTAATGATACGACGTAAGACATAACCACGACCTTCATTAGATGGTAAAACCCCATCTGATATTAAAAATGCACATGACCGAATATGATCGGCAATAACGCGCAACGATTTATTGGACAGATCGTTAACTTTAATCAGTTCAGCTGTAGCTTTAATTAATTTTTGGAATAGATCGATATCATAGTTTGAGTTTACATGCTGTAATACTGCCGCAATACGCTCTAACCCCATCCCCGTATCAACGGATGGTTTAGGCAGTGGTTCCATTGTGCCATCAGGTTTACGATTAAACTGCATGAAAACGATGTTCCAGATCTCAATAAAGCGATCCCCATCCTCTTCAGGGCTTCCAGGCGGTCCACCCCAAATGTGATCACCATGATCATAAAAAATTTCGCTACATGGCCCACAAGGACCTGTATCACCCATTTGCCAAAAATTATCAGAAGCATAAGGGGCGCCTTTATTATCGCCGATACGAATAATTCTCTCTTTTGGAATACCAATCTCATTTGCCCAAATATCATAGGCTTCATCATCTGTTGCATATACTGTGACTGTCAGTCTATCTTTAGGGAGATTTAACCACTCTTTCCCTGTTAACAGCTCCCAAGCAAAATGGATAGCATCATGTTTAAAATAGTCACCAAAACTGAAATTACCCAACATCTCAAAAAAAGTGTGATGACGTGCGGTATAACCAACATTATCAAGGTCATTATGTTTGCCACCTGCACGTACACAACGTTGTGAAGTAGTTGCACGTGAGTAAGGGCGTTTATCAACACCAAGAAAAACATCTTTAAATTGATTCATCCCTGCATTGGTAAAAAGTAATGTAGGATCATTGTGCGGAACTAGGGAACTACTAGCGACAATTTGATGACCTTTGCTCTGAAAAAAGTCAAGAAATGTCTGACGAATTTGTGCAGTACTTTTCATTTATATACCCAAAAAAATGCTTCCAAAAACTGTAATTTTTAATTTCTGCTAATATACCTTTTACCGATTAAGTTGTAAAAGCAAATATTAAATTTATCAAAGACAGGTATAGATTTAGATGGGGTTACTACAGTAAAAATAGGCTGATTTAATCTCATCTTGAGCAAAACCTCGAGATAGTAAAAATTGAACAATTTTTCTCTTTTGGGTTTGATCTTTTTTATTGATCTGCTTAAATTTTTTTACTATTTGATTGGCGGCAACTTCTGCCCAATCAATATAGGTATTCGATAACATAGATTGTACAATTTCTATTTGCAAACCACGCTGTTTTAACTCCATAGCAATTTTATATCTACCATTGCCCTTGCGCACCTGCATATCAATATATTTTTTGACATATTCAGCATCATTTATCCATCCATGAGAAGTACAGTAACTGATCACATCTGCAATTAAGAGACGATATTCAGCCCTCTTCTGCTCATATATTTCATCATCATTAAATGCGGCTTTTTCATAAGATTTTTTAGATAAAAATGATTTTGTAGCAAAGATCAGCAATTTTTGTGAAAGCTCATACGAGGAGTGATCTCGCTGCGCTAAAAGTTGCACAGCTTTATTACGAAGAATTTTAGCGAGTTGTTCATCCATGATGGTAAACACCCATTATTTTAATTAGTTATATTGAATCAAAGCATTTAATTAAATGGTTTGATTATGGATAGGTGAATAGTTTAGAGCGCGTTGTGAACTGTGTTGTTGTGAACTGGGTTATCAATTCACAACGCAAATTTTTTACTCTCTATTTTTTACTCTGCATTATCATCGAATGCATCACTACTGTCTGTGTCTACACTCTCTACATCTGAAAAATCTGCTGAACTATTAAGGAGTAGATCACGTAGTTTTACCTCTAACTCATTGGCAATTTCAGGGCGCTCTTGTAAAAATTTAATTGAGTTTGCTTTACCTTGACCTATTTTTTCACCATTATAGCTATACCAAGCGCCCGCTTTATCAACCAATTTATGTTTTACACCTAAATCGATTAATTCACCCTCTTTGGAAATTCCACAGCCATAAAGAATTTGGAATTCAGCTTGTCTAAATGGTGCCGCAACCTTATTTTTCACCACTTTAACACGGGTATCACTTCCTATAATATTTTCACCCTCTTTTACTGAGCCAATACGTCTAATATCTAAACGGACAGAGGCATAAAATTTTAGGGCATTACCACCGGTTGTGGTCTCTGGGTTACCAAACATCACCCCAATTTTCATACGGATCTGGTTAATAAAGACAACTAAACAGTTCGCATTTTTAATATTTGCCGTTAATTTACGTAACGCTTGTGACATTAAACGCGCCTGTAAGCCCATATGGGAATCACCCATTTCACCTTCAATCTCGGCTTTAGGTGTTAACGCAGCAACAGAGTCAACAATGATAACATCGACAGCACCTGAACGAACTAAAGCATCACAAATCTCTAATGCTTGCTCACCAGTATCAGGTTGTGAAACTAAGAGATCAGCAACTTGCACACCTAATTTAGCTGCATAAATTGGATCTAATGCATGTTCGGCATCAATAAATGCACAGGTTTTACCCTCTTTTTGTGCTTGAGCGATGACGGATAAGGTTAATGTGGTTTTACCTGAAGATTCAGGCCCAAAAATCTCAATAATGCGCCCCATTGGCAAACCACCAATGCCAAGTGCAATATCCAAACCTAATGAACCGGTTGATACTGAATCTACATCTAATGTTTGCGTATCACCTAAACGCATAATAGAGCCTTTACCAAACTGCTTTTCGATCTGACTTAATGCGGCTGATAGTGCACGTTGTTTATTTTCATTCATATTTTTTTCGCTCATATAATTCTCTTTCACGCTATTTTTTAAGGAGTGGAGATGCCAAAATGGGATAAATTTCACACTATTATACTGTATTATTATACAGTATCAACTATTTTTTAACGATTCTTACTTATTGTTATTTTTATGGAAGAGAGATCGCATTTTAGCGTTAAATAGTGAAACAAAATTATACCCAAATAGCGTGCAACCCTAAAACATTTTAATATGGTTAATACTATTTTCTAGTCTATAATGTAGCAATGCCTAAATCTCCCGACACTGTATAAGGTATCTCTATGCAACTAATTGACAAATATAGCCGTAGATTTCAATATCTAAGATTGTCAATTACTGAACTGTGCAACTTTAAGTGTCAATACTGTCTACCTGATGGATATCATCCAAATAGAGATCACAAGTTCCTATCAATTAATGAGATCGATAATGTTGTTGCCGCTTTTACTGAGCTAGGTGTTCATAAAGTCCGCCTGACGGGAGGCGAACCCACTTTACGTCGCGATTTTATTGATATTTTAGCTCTGCTCTCCTCATACCCAACCATTAAAGTACGTGCTGTGACAACAAATGGATCACGACTCGTTAAAAACATTGACCAGTGGCAAGCAGCGGGATTAAATGCGATTAATATCAGTATCGACAGCTTATCCCCTCATGTTTTTAAAATGATCACAGGGCAAGATAAACTATTTGAGCTGTTGCGCGGGGTTGATAGAACGCTGGAGCTGGGGATTAAACGGGTCAAAATTAATACTGTCTTAATGAAGAATAGTAACGACAATTTGGTCGATTATTTAGCTTGGATTAAAGATAGAGCTATCGATTTACGCTTTATAGAGTTGATGGAAACCGGCGAAGATAGAACGCTTTTTGACCGTTATCACCTTTCCGGCAGTAAGATCGAGAAGCAGTTAATCGAGCAGGGTTGGCAATTACAACAGAAAGAGCAGTTAGCTGGCCCTGCCAAACTCTATATTCATGAGGATTATCAAGGTAAAATTGGCTTGATTATGCCCTACTCAAAAGATTTCTGCCAAAATTGTAATCGACTACGCATCTCATCAATTGGTAAATTACACTACTGTCTATTTGGTGATGCCGCGGTTGATCTACGTGAACTACTTGCAGCACCTACCTTACGAGAAGCGTTAAAAGCGCGTATTTTAAGCTCACTATCAATAAAACCTGAAAAACATCTACTGCATGACCATAATGTCGGAATTACCGAAAATCTCTCCTATATTGGCGGTTAACTTTAGGGACTTGATCAACATCCCAGTGCAAAATTGCCCAATTGATTAAATCTATCTGCGTCGCATCTTGCCAACAATCAGGTAATGGTTGCCCTAAAAATTGCAGAGCATCAGCAGTAAGAGAGGTAAGATTATGGAGATCAAGAGGCTTGGCATGATTCTGTTTAGATAATTTATTCCCTTGCGGATCAAGAACCAACGGCAGATGACAGTAAGTAGGCGCTTGCCAATTAAGCAACTGATAAAAAGAGATCTGTTTCGCTGTCACCGGCAGCAGATCAGCACCACGCACAATCTCAGTAATACCTTGCAGATGATCATCAAGTACGACTGCCAGATTATAGGCAAAAAGTCCATCGCGCCTTTGCAGGATAAAATCCTCTTCAGCGACACTTTTAGCCACGCTCTGCCAACCACAAATATGATCATAAAATTGATAAACTGGGTGAGTCTGCCTTAACCGAATAGCTAACGATTTTACTGTGCCATTTTTTGTCGGTAAGAGCTGCCGATCACGACAAAAACCATCATATATATGCTGATTTAATAACTGTTGATCTAATAACTGTCGATCTAACAAGTGCTGATCTAAATTTTGGATACGCTTACGACTACAGTCACAATAGTAGGCTTGCTGTTGCAAAATTAATGAATCTAGCAGATCAAGATAACGCTGCGTGCAGTTTGACTGATAAAGAACCTCACCATCCCAATGTAAACCGAGTGCCTCTAAACTCTTTAAAATAGCTGCGGAGGCACCGGCAACTTCACGAGGTGGGTCAATATCTTCAATACGTACGAGCCACTTACCTTGCTTTGATTTCGCTTGTAGGTAACTCCCAAGCGCCGTAACTAATGAACCAAAATGCAGTGGTCCTGAAGGGGAAGGGGCAAAACGACCAATATAATCCATCTTATTATGGAACTATTATATCAACTTCTACATGCCCATCTGTTTTTCACGTAACTCAGCCAATGTCTTACAGTCAATGCAGAGATCAGCTGTAGGCCTTGCTTCTAGACGACGAATCCCAATTTCAATTCCACAAGATTCACAAAAACCAAAATCATCTGCTTCAATTTTCTTTAATGTCTTCTCTATCTTCTTAATCAATTTGCGCTCACGATCGCGGGCACGTAACTCTAAACTAAACTCCTCTTCCTGCGTTGCTCTATCAGCTGGATCAGGGAAGTTAGAAGCTTCATCTTGCATATGCGTAACAGTTTTACCCATCTCATCTTGTAACTGATGTAACCAAGCTTCCAAAATAAGTTTAAAATGTTTTAACTGTTTAGGATTCATGTACTCTTCATTTTTGGCCTCTTTATAAGGCTCAAGACCTGCAATTGCAAGTAAACTAAGCGAAGAGATATTCATTTTTTTTTCGTTTTTCACCGTACTCTCCTGTATACAGATTATCAGCGGCCGTAAACTATATCAATAAATCGATATTTATAAAAATTCTTTTATCACTTTTTACACCATTTGGCGCATTATATGCGATATGTAAAATATAACATACTGTTTTTTATATTATATCTTTTAAAAAATCGCCGCATTAAATATTAAAAATTACTGCCATAACCTCATGCCATTTATCGATACTTGAGTAAGCAAGCTTTTTAATGTTATTCCATCAGGTAATATGAGATCTGGTGCTATATCAAAAAGGGGATAGAGTACAAATTCACGATTCTTCATATCATAGTGCGGTATGGTTAATCGCTTATTACTAATGGTTAAATTATCATAGAGCAAAATATCTAAATCTAATGTTCGCGCCCCCCAACGCTCAGACTTCCTAATCCGCCCTTGTAAAAGCTCAATCGCTTGCAGATGATCTAAAAGATCTATTGGCGCGAGCGATGTGGTTAGTTTAATAACCGCATTAAGGTAATCATTCTGATCTTGGGGACCAAGTGGCTTACTACGGTAAAAAGGGGAGACCGCAGAAACAGTGGTATCAGGTAGCTTTGCTAACTCAGCTAAAGCACAATTTGCGTGATCTTGCGGATTATTAAGATTACTTCCTAATGCGATAAAGACTTCAGCCATCACTGATCCTCTTAATATAAAAATATATAAAAAAATTAAAACTATTTAAAATTAAGCAACATCTAACCGTTTACTCTCCCACTTACGGGATTTCCAGCGATAGGTATTCACAAGGCCACGAATCCACTCATCACAAGCAAAGCCGATCCAGATCCCTAAAAGTCCCAATTTACAGGTGATCCCAAGCAGATAACCGATAGGAATCGCAACGCCCCACATAAAAATAAGTGCCGTATAAAATGGGAATTTTGCATCACCGGTGGCACGCAGTGCATTTACCATCACAATATTTTGTGTTCTTCCCGGCTCTAGAATAAATGACAATAAAAAGATAGGCAGAATAATATCAGCTACACCCATATCACCCGTAATTGAGGTGACAATGGTTTCACGGAAACAGTAAAAAAAGGTGACCACAATAAAGGTAACTATAATACCGATCCATAAACTTCGCCACGTTCGGTGATAGGCGTCATCAAACCGTTTAGCTCCTACTAAATGACCAACCATAATCTCATTCCCAACACTAATTGAGATCGCAAATAACATCATAAAATAGGCGATTTGGAAAAAGATCGCTTGCGCAGCTAACGCCTCCTCACCTAGTAGACCGATAAAGGCGGTCATCACCAATATTTGACCAGACCAAGATAAGTTTTCGCCAGCTGAAGGGAGCCCAATTTTACATATCTGCTTTAAAATCTGCTTGTTCCATTGCCAAAAAAGGGAGAGTTGCACTTTAATATGTAACCCAAAAAAGAGCAGACTAAAGAGCAAAATCAAGCCAACTATACGACCAACCACTGTCGACCATGCCACACCGACTAACCCTAACTCCGGCATACCCCAAAGCCCATAAAGCACGGACGCATTACCCAAAACCGTAATGATATTCATAATAATTGAGACATACATTGACGATTTTGGTTTCCCGTAGACGCGCAAACAGGAGGCGAGAATAATCACTACCGATTCAAAAATAAGACAGATACCAAGGATATGAAAATAGTCATAACTCATATCTAAAATAGCTTCGGGGGTATTCATCACCTGCAAGATGGTATAACCGAATAGCGAGATAAATAGATAACAGATTAACCCTAAAACAAAATTAAATGAGATAGAGAGATGCAGCGCATAACGTGCCTGATTGCGATTTCCAGCACCCAAATATTGGGCAATCACCACACTACAGCCAATACCAATAAAGTTAAAAATAGGGATAAAAATATCAAAAAACTGACTGCCAACAGTCGTTGCCGCAACCATCGAGATGGAGACATGGCTAATCATATAGGTATTGATAAATAGCGTTGACATATGCAATAAAATATCAATAAAGATAGGCCAGCTAAGTGAAAACAAAGATTTTTCTAAAACAGATTTATGTTCTTGCATGAATAACCAAATAGTTGATAAATTAAAAAGCGTAGCCACAAAAAGTGGATACGCTTATAAGAGCAGATAAAAATAGATAATAACGTTAAAATTTTAAAAAAGCATCTATTACATTTATATATCTCTTTTATAATGATAAAACAGTGATAAAACAGTGATAAAACAGTTTTATAACACTTTAATAATCGATTCGCATAGACGAGACATATTATCAAGTGTCATCCCTGCAACATTGATACGCCCAGAATTGACAATATAGATACCAAAATCCTGACGTAGTGCAAGTACCTGCGCTTCAGTAAGTCCACTAAACGAGAACATACCATTTTGCTTAGCGATAAAACTAAAATCCTGATCGGCGCCCTTCTCTTGTAACGTTTTTACAAATAGTTGACGCATACGGTGGATACGCTGGCGCATGGTTGTTAACTCTGTTAACCACTCCTCTTTTAGATCTGGCGTAGTTAAAATATGGGCAACAATTTTAGCACCATGCGAAGGTGGATTTGAGTAGTTAGCCCGAATAACGGTCTTCACTTGACTAAAAGCGCGGTTAGCGATCTCAGAGGTAGCAGCAATGAGCGTAAGTGCACCAACTCGCTCATTATAGAGCCCCATATTTTTAGAGTAGGAGCTTGCAATAAGCAGTTCTGGTTGATTTTTAGCGAAGAGACGCAGACCAAAAACATCCTCCTCAATCCCATGACCAAAACCTTGGTAAGCTAAATCAAAAAGCGGCAACCATCCATTTTTTAATGCTAAATCAGAGATAATCTGCCACTGCTCTGCAGTGGGATCAATACCGGTTGGATTGTGACAACAAGCATGGAAAAGTACCGCTTCACCTTCAGCTACCTGTGCTAAATCTTCCATCATTCCAGCAAAATCAAGGTTATGATCTTGGCTGTTATAGTAACGATATTCACGCACTTCAAGCCCCGCAGTTTGGAAAACACTGCGGTGATTAGGCCAAGTTGGATTACTGACCCAAACGCGTTTTACTTTGGTTTTACGCGCTAAAAAGTTAGCCATAATACAGAGTGCACCGGTACCACCTGGCGTTTGCGCAGTGCGTGCCCGCACATCGACATCCCCTAAAATAAGGCGTTGTGTCTCAAGATTAAATTCAACTAAACCATCGATTGGCAGATAGACCTTATTTTTTTCATCTTCTAATAAAAACTGTTCAGCTTTTTTAACACTATCTAAAATAGGCGTTTTCGATGTCTCATCTTTATAAATACCTACACTTAAATTGATCTTACCCGGATGTTCATCTGCATTATAAAGATCAGCTAATCCTAAAATTGGATCAGCGGGTGCTTGGGTTAAAATTTCAAACATAATTCACCTACTTTTTATCTAATTCTACCTGCTTTTAAGAAGCAGTACCAAAAAAGTGAGCAGTTACCTCTGCCCGTTAAAACATTGGCGACTAAATAGTTATTGCGCAATAGTCGTTACAAATAAATCAATATAGATCAGCTGTTTTCAATCTGTTTTTTCAATCTGTTTTTCAATCTATTGTTTTAAGAAAAAAATTGTATAAACACTTTTTCACTAAATTAATTGTACTAAAAAAGTGGCTAAATCAGGGGCGAGAACCGTAAGATCGCCGGTGATTAAACACTCTTTTACTATCTCACCACTGAGATTGTTGATCGAGATGATATCACTATCTGCTGCCGTCGTGGCAATAAAAACCGTTGGTATCCGTTTAAATTTTTTCTGCATCGAAAGGTGCGCAATCAGATTTTGTTGCAGCTCTGAAAAATCATCATCATTCCAAATTTGAACTAATGAGATTGGCAAGCTACAGTCAGCCTCAACATCTTTAAACGACGCCACAATATCACCGGCATACTGCGTACCATAAAAGATGTGCGCTGAAGGGTGCAGTTTGATATTCATCGAGTGCTCAACAAAGGTTAACGTTTTTTGCGGTTCCATCAAAACCGGTTGCCAAAAAACTGCAAGCTGAGCACGTTTTTTATACAAGCTTGACGTAATAATACATGGCGATGGGATACCATGTAGTGCTTCACTTTGTGGCGCATCATCAAATTGAGTGAGCCAACGCTGAGTAAAGTTGAGCAGTGCTTCTCTATCATTCATCATCTTATCTATCAAATTTTATCTGTTAAATTGCTTGCCGGTAAACACCGCTATTTAAAATATTTTTTGGATCTAAAACCTATTTGATCTGCGCTATTAATTGCCGATTCGCTAATAAAATCGTGTCATTATAGTAGGCAATGTGCCAATACCGTGCTCCGCAGAGGAGAGACCTTCAAGTCCAATACACCTATTATAGAGTCCATCATCTACCTGCCGTAATTTTGCGCCTACTCTACACCATTAAGTTGATCACGTAAAATAGGGAGGTGAATATTACCAGCATCATCAAATGCCAACTAGCGACTTTTTAATAGATAGTTTTGCGAAATTGGGTATTATACAGCAATGTATAAAAAATAGTTAAAAAGCGCATTAATATTGAGCGCATTGATAGTGCCTATATTTCAGGTTATTTAAGGAGTTTTTTATGTATAAATGTATTGCGATAGCCACTACCGTACTTATATTGTCAGCCTGTGGTACCAACTCAAATTTAGGACCAATGGAAAAGATCCCTCTTGCAAATAATAGTGATCTTGAGGCTTTAACTGACTGCCAACTGATCGATAAAAAAATTATGACGACAAAGCAAGCGATTAAAAAATATAAAGAGGCACGGAATATGAACAACACATCCAATATGTTATCTGGACTCTCTACTATACTCTCCTTAGGTACTAGCGGTTATGATTATGTCTCGAATGATGATTTTGGTTTTGACGAAGCGATTCAATCACGAGAAGAACGCGTTAAAAAACCTCAAGAATTACAAGCACAATATTGCCAGCCAGTTTACTAAAAAATCCTCTCTTACGGCTAATAGATCTAGCCCATTAACCGTAAGATCCAACCCGTTTTAATACTCATTAATCAACCGTTTGTTATTTTTAACTGATGGCGTATTATGATGACTGTTTTTAAAACAGAATTTTATTTAAAAAACAGTTTTAAGATAGAGATCTAAATAAAAATAACTTACATAATAGATAAACATATGGCGGTTTTATGATTACACAGATTAGCCCTTTGGGATCAATGGATCTCCTTGCTCAGGTAGAGGTCGATATCCTAAAAAAATCGGCCAATAGTGCCCTCTATGAACTCTTTAGGAACTGCGCACTGGCAACACTGAATGCCGGCAGTAAAACAGACAATACCAGTCAACTACTAAATCAGTTTAAATCCTTCGAGATCAATGTTGTCAGCCGCGAACGGGGAGTTAAATTAGAGTTGATTGATGCGCCTCGTACCGCTTTTGTTGATGGCAAAATTATCCGATCGATCCAAGTCAACCTCTTTGCCGTCTTGCGGGATATCCTCTTCTTAAATGGGCAGATTAGCACCATAAAAGAGTTGATCGGGAAAAATCATGTTGCCGAAAATCAATCCTTCTATATCACCAATTTAGTCTTCTCTATTTTACGTAATGCAAACGCGCTACACGTTGGGGAGGAGCCAAATCTAATCGACTGCTGGGGCGGCCACTCAATAAATAAACTTGAGTACACCTATGCAAAACAGGTAGGCATGCAGTTAGGGCTACGTGAACTCAATATCTGTACCGGTTGTGGTCCAGGTATTATGGAGGCACCGATGAAAGGGGCTGCCATTGGTCATGCCCAGCAGCGTTATAAAGAGAGCCGTTTTATCGGTATGACTGAGCCATCAATTATTGCCGCTGAGCCACCTAATGCTCTGGTTAATGAGCTGATTATTATGCCAGATATCGAGAAACGGCTCGAAGCATTTGTTAGGATGGCACATGGCATTATCATCTTCCCAGGTGGGCCTGGAACTGCAGAGGAGTTACTCTATATTTTAGGTATTTTACTCAATCCCGCCAATAGAGATCAGGTGTTACCTTTAGTGTTGACCGGTCCTAAATCCTGTACTGAATATTTTACAGCGATCGATAATTTTATCCGCAGTACCCTTGGCGATGAGACCACAAAACTGTATAAAATCGTCATTGATGATCCGGCAGAAGTGGCACGTATTATGAAAAAAGGGGTTAAACAGGTAAAAGCTGCCCGTCTGGACTCAGGCGATGCTTACGGTTTCAACTGGACGCTAAAAATTGATGATCCATTTCAACACCCTTTTATTCCAACGCATCAAAATATGGCATCTCTCAATCTACACAAAGATCAACCTGTGCAATCATTGGCAGCTGATCTGCGCCGTGCGTTTTCTGGTATTGTTGCCGGCAATGTCAAAGAGGTAGGGATGAAGGAGATCGCTGAACATGGCCCCTATAAACTGCATGGTGATCCACAAATTATGCAACAGCTAGATGCACTGCTACGCAGTTTTGTCGATCAGCACCGCATGAAACTACCAGGCGGCACCGCCTATCAACCTTGCTATGAGATCTGCTATTAATTACTTTTTAACTAATTGGTAATATAAATAATTAATCATATTTTATGGTTTTTAATGTTTTAGGGTTGCAATGTTTTAGGGTTGCAATGTTTTAGGGTTGCAATGTTTTAGGGTTGCAATGTTTTAGGGTTGCAATGTTTTAGGGTTGCAATGTTTTAGGGTTGCAATGTTTTAGGGTTGCAATGTTTTAGGGTTGCAATGTTTTAGGGTTGCAATGTTTTAGGGTTGCAATGTTTTAGGGTTGCAATGTTTTAGGGTTGCAATGTTTTAGGGTTGCAATGTTTTAGGGTTGCAATGTTTTAGGGTTGCAATGTTTTAGGGTTGCAATGTTTTAGGGTTGCAATGTTTTAGGGTTGCAATGTTTTAGGGTTGCAATGTTTTAGGGTTGCAATGTTTTAGGGTTGCAATGTTTTAGGGTTGCAATGTTTTAGGGTTGCAATGTTTTAGGGTTGCAATGTTTTAGGGTTGCAATGTTTTAGGGTTGCAATGTTTTAGGGTTGCAATGTTTTAGGGTTGCAATGTTTTAGGGTTGCAATGTTTTAGGGTTGCAATGTTTTAGGGTTGCAATGTTTTAGGGTTGCAATGTTTTAGGGTTGCAAATTAGAAGAGCAGAAATTGATTTTACCAATTCCTGCTCTTCTCTCTGTTTCCTGTTATTACAGTAAACAGAGCATTACATCGGTTAGAGTTCTGTTAAAAATTGTTTAAAATATCGATCACTTCAGCTACTTTTTTTACGCCAAATAGCTGCATATTCTCAGGTTTTCTCTTCGGCATATTGGCAATAGGGACAATCGCTTTTTTAAAGCCATGTTTAGCCGCTTCGGCAATACGCTCTTGCCCACTTGGTACAGGGCGAATCTCACCGCCGAGTCCAATCTCACCAAAAATCACAATATCATGTGGTAGAGGGCGATTGCGGAAACTCGATACCAGTGCTGCAATTAAGGCTAAATCGGCACTGGTTTCGGTCACTTTAACACCACCGACCACGTTAACAAAAATGTCCTGATCCGCCATCTGTAACCCACCATGGCGGTGTAATACGGCTAATAAAAGTGCTAATCGATTCTGATCCAGCCCAACAGTTACGCGTCTTGGATTGCCATACATTGAGTGATCCACAAGTGCTTGAATCTCAACTAAGAGGGGGCGTGTCCCCTCCCAGAGTACCATCACTGAACTACCCGATAACAGCTCATCACCACGGCTTAGAAAAATTGCTGACGGGTTACTGACCTCTCTTAATCCCTGCTCGGTCATAGCAAAAACGCCCAACTCATTTACCGCACCAAAGCGATTTTTATGGCTACGTAGCGTACGGAAACGGGAGTCAGCATCGCCATCTAATAAAAGTGAGCAGTCAATACAGTGCTCTAACACTTTAGGTCCAGCCAAAGTGCCATCTTTGGTCACATGCCCAACCATGATGATCGAGATCCCTTTGGTTTTGGCAAAGCGGGTTAAATAGGCTGCCGTTTCGCGCACCTGCGCAACACTGCCGGGTGATGAGCTGATATCAGCGAGATGCATCACCTGAATCGAGTCAATCACCATCAATTTTGGCTGTGCCTGTTCGGCAAGTAGGCAGATCTGTTCAATACTGGTCTCAGATAACATGTTGAGATTTTCTGTTGGCAGACCTAAGCGGTGGGCACGCATCGCCACCTGCTGTAACGACTCCTCGCCAGTCACATAGAGCGTCTTCATCGGCAGCAGGCTCATGGTCTGGAGGAGTAGCGTACTCTTACCCGCTCCCGGATTACCACCAATTAAGATAGCACTCCCCGGCACTACACCACCACCAAGCACGCGATCAAACTCCGAAAAACCGGTGGAAAAACGGGGTAAAGCTTCGAGGCTAATAGTCGATAATTTTTCGATTTTTGCCTGACCAGCACCGGTGCCAGCATAGCCCGTTAATCTATCAGATCGAACAGGGGATGCGGCAAGTCTCACCTCTGTTATGGTGTTCCACTCATTACAGGCACTACACTGCCCTTGCCAGCGTGGATAGTCGGCACCACATGAGTTACAGACATAAGCGCGTTTAACAGCCTTCGCCACGTTATTTTCCTCTTCTTTTAAATAGGATCTTATCTACCCTTCACTTAATAGGCTCGTGGATAAGATACACCATAGCCCTGTTAGATCAGCATAGTTAATACAAATTTTGGCTTTTTCAACCACTTTTGGTTTACCGTGATAGGCGACGCCAAGTCCCGCTATTCGGATCATCATCAGGTCATTTGCCCCATCACCAATAGCAACAGTCTGCTCAATCGGTATGGCAAGTTCATTGGCTAACTGTTGCAGTGTGCGCGCTTTATATTTGGCATCGACGACTTGCCCCACAATTTTACCGGTTAATTTGCCATTTTTAATCTCTAATCTATTCGCTGCAATATGAATCAGCTTGAGTCTATCTTTTAGGTGATCAGCAAAATAGGTAAAGCCACCAGAGGCGATGGCGACATGCCAATGGTGTTTATGTAGCTCTTTGATTAAGTAGGTTAATCCTGCCATTAAGGGGAGATTACTACGCAGTTGATCTAATATCTGCACATCTGCCCCTTTTAACTTGGCGACACGCTTGCGTAAACTGGTGATAAAATCGAGTTCGCCACGCATCGCCCGCTCAGTTACTGCGGTTACTTGATCCCCTACCCCATATAATTTGGCAAGCTCATCAATACACTCAATCGTAATCGCCGTTGAGTCCATATCCATCACCAGTAAACCAGGTGAGTGGAGATTAGGTAAATTATCAATCGGTGAGACATCAATGCCAAGCGCGTAGGCGATAGTTTTTGCTTTTTTTGGTATCTCACCTGCAATGCGCACGATTTGATAGCTTTTAATCTTCCATGAAGAGACCACCACCATTGGCATGGCAAGTTCATTTTGGAATTTAGAGAGCAGTGTTTTATTTAGCTTTTTCCCATAGATAATCCAGCCTGTTTTACCCGCATTATAGTCAAGCGGCACCACTTCACAGCCATTTAATGAGAGCGGTAGACCTTGCCAATGTTGAATATTTTCTGGGAGATCACTATAGGTAACGGTATAAGCCATAAATCTTTTATCAATCAATGGGAAAAAATTGTGTAGAAATTTATCACAACTCCTAACTATTGTCCAAATCAAGCGTTGTGCAAATAGAGTTTGTTCAGAATAAACTTATGTAGAATAAAAAAGGTGATAACCGAGTAAATAATGGTAACGATCACCACTAAAATCAATAGATCCTATCAAAACAACAGAAAATATTATTTTAACCAGTTTTAAAATGGTTGCCTGATATTGAGATGATGTTGATAGAGCGCACGGTTATCTTCCTATAGAGAATTGTATTTGGAAGGATTTAACTTATACTATCAACCAGATAAGATTAATCAATGCGCTTTTTAGAGATTTTTAGGATATGAACTTAAAGCAACTTCGGTATTTTCAGTTACTTGCCAAGACGCAGCACTACACATCCACATCGGAATATTTTGCCATTAGTCAGCCAAGTTTAAGCCACTCAATCGCCGAACTTGAAAAAGAGATCGGCATTAAGCTGTTTCAAAAAAGGGGTAGAAATGTTGAGTTGACCAAAGAGGGTAAGCAGTACCTTATCTATGTTGAGCAGGCGTTAGCCGCACTTGCTGAAGGGGAGCAGTTTGTTCGGGAGCTTACTAGTGTCTCAAATGGTCATATTGGGCTGGCGTTTATCTACTCTATTAGCTCTAACTATATTCCTAAAATTATTAAAGCTTTTTTAAACCAGCCAGAGAACAGAAATATCACCTTCTCATTTTACGAAGGGCTCTCCACGCAGATTGTTGAGGGGCTAAAAAGTAAACGTTTTGAGATCGGTATCTGCTCCCATCTAGAAGATGAAACCGATATTAATTTTCATAAATTGATTAAACAGGAGCTGGTTTTTATCATCTCAAACTCTCACCCTTTAGCTAAAAAGCGGAAACTGGATCTGAAAGATATCATCAATGAACCGCTCATCTTATTTACGGAACGAAGTGGGATGAAGAGTGTCATCGATAAACTGTTTGAGAAAGCAGGAATTGAACCAAATATCGCCTGTTTAGTTGAGACTGAGGGGGCGATGATGGGGTTGGTATCGATCAATTACGGTATCGGTATTATGCCACGTGTTTCGATTCCAAGTGAGTTTGATGTGACGCTGGTGCCGATGAGTAAAAATTACCAAAAACGGGATATCTTTATTGCCACAATGGAAAACCGCCCGCTATTACCGGCAGCACAGAAATTCTATCACTTTTTAATTGAGTATAGCGATGATGCGATCTTTGGGCGATAATTTTAATCTACTTTAAGGCGCTTTTAACTGTAATTTAACTACGCTTTTAATTACTCTATTAATCACTTTATTAAAAGAAAAGTGGTATGATAATTTTCAAAGCAGATCTCTGCTTACAGCTCTGTTAGAGATTACCTAATATAAATACACTTTAATAAACAACTTTTATAAACAGCATTGGTAAACCGCTTTTATAATCAACTTTTATGAACAACATATTTTTAACTTACGCAAGGAGTTAATATGAGTCAGTTTACACCTTATAGCATATATGGGATTATCGGTTACCCGCTTGGTCACAGTATGAGTCCACTTATTCATACTATCTCATTTCAAGATCACGATATTCCTGCCGTCCTTGTCCCATTTCCGATGCCGCCCGAAGAGATTCCAACACTATTTAAATCGATTAGACTTCTTAATATTCGTGGTCTTTGCGTAACAATTCCACATAAACAGACAGTTATTCCCTTTTTAGATGAGGTGACTGATCATGTTAAAAAGGCGGGTGCAGCAAATCTTATCTACTGGAAGGGGGATAAGCTGTGTGGTGATAACACCGATATTATCGGTTTTATTGAACCACTGCGTAAAAGAGATCTGCCAGCTGAATATAAAAGCGTACTACTTCTTGGTGCTGGCGGTGCGGCGCGCGGTGCGGTTGTTGGGCTGCAAGATCTTGGCTTTACCGATATCACGGTAACCGATATTGTTGATGATCTACCACAAAAATTGGCGGAGGAGTTCAACCTTAAAATGGTGCCATGGGATCAGCGTCAAAATGTTGAGGCGCAGATTATTATCAACTCAACGCCATTAGGGATGCAGGGTAAATTCGAAGATCAAACTGCTTATGATAAAGAGTGGTTTAAAGGTAAAGGGATCGCTTACGATATCGTCTACACGCCGTTTTACACCCGTTTTAGGAGAGAGGCTGAAGAGGCTGGTTGGGAGTCAATCTCAGGTGAAGATATGTTCATCGGTCAAGCTAATGCGCAGTTTAAAATCTGGACTGGAAAGGATCTATCAGAAAGGGCAAAAGAGGCGGTTATTAATAGCCTACAAGGGAAATAGAGAGGATTTTATGACTAATTTAGAACTACAAGCTTACCGCCGATTTTTGATGTTAAAAGTATCGGAGGCAAGTGAATATATTGGTAAAGTTGACGCTTCGGTATGGCGTGAGTGGGAGCAAGGGGCACAACCGATTCCACAATATGTTGAAGATGCCATGAATACGCTTAAAAAACAGCGTAGTGATAAAATTGATCTCATCATTAATAGCATTAACGATCGCGTAGGTAGCAGCTCTATTCGCTACTTTATGACCTTTGCAGAGTTTCATAAAACGAATCCAACGTTAGATGTGGTGCAGTGGCGCTTACATCAATCGATTGCTACCGAGCTCTATTTTAGGGGTCTTGAAAAACTCTGTTAACGTTTTTTCCTTATAGCTGCCCTCCTATTTTCCTAATTTATCCGTCGATGAAGGTCGACGGAATCCTCTTTCTCAGTTTACAAAACATAATCCAAATCGTAAATATTTATTTACATTATTACCTTTAATAACCCTTTTAAAATCATATGGATAAATTAATTAACAAAAAGTGTAAAATATTTATTGCAAATAAATTGAGGAGAAATTAGCATAACAAGCCACAGCATCTGATATTTATAAAAAGGATCCGATATGAATCAAACAATTTTTTTAGTCGGCGCTCGTGCTGCGGGGAAGACGACAATGGGGAAAATGTTAGCCAATACCTTATCATTTTCATTTATTGATACAGATTGCTATTTACTTGAAACAACAAAAAAAACCGTTGCTGAAATTGTTGAAAAAGAGGGATGGGAAGGTTTTAGAGAGAGAGAGAGCAAAGTGCTGGTCGAAACCACCAAACCAAATCGCGTTATTGCAACTGGTGGCGGTATGGTACTTGCTGAACATAATCGTCAATTTATGCGCCAAAATGGGACAGTTCTTTTCCTCTCTGCTTCTGCCGAGACACTCGCTGCAAGATTAATGAAGGATCCCAATGTGGCACAGCGCCCCTCTCTAACTGGTTTATCTATTGTTGATGAGATGGAGAAGGTACTTAATGATCGCCTCTCACTCTATCATGATGCTGCTCACCATATTTTAGATGTTGCCCAAGAGGAGTCAAAAATCCTTTCGCAGATGTTATCTTTATTATCTGCATAGCCATTATCCTTAAAGCATTTATCAACTGCTCACCAGCTACTTTTTTAAAAACCGCATTTAATGCGGTTTTTATATAAATTTTTTTAATAAAATCTTTTAATAAATAATGTAGAATAGTGCACTTTTATAAAAATGCTTAAATAGATTTCACACTAGCTTTTAGTTGGCTAAAAATAGATCAAAGATAAAAATAGATATAGCCACTATTCCGATTACCAAATATAAATCAGCATTTTTTTAAACTCACAGAATAACTGTGACTATAGTGATCACTCAAATGATAAAAATTTGATGAATATCAAAAAACAGTAATAAAATTCATCGTATAATTTTGCGATTCAACATTAGTGATAAAACCGAAGTGATTAAGCACTATAGTCTTATATAGATAATAGTTTTATATAGATTTTTGATTTATTTTTTAATTTAAATATTGGAGTATTACAATGACTAATCAACAGGTCCATTCTTATGGAATTGTTGGTTCGATCTATGCAAATTATATAATGCAAAGTATCGCATTAATTATAATCATGCAGTTTTCGACTGACCTTTCTAAACAGCTAAATACGGATATTATTGGTATTGGCTATGTCGCTTCAGGTATTGGTATCGGGAAGATACTGTTAATGTTTGTTGGTGGAATTCTCTCAGATAAATTTGGGCGTAAACCTTTTATCTATATTGGTATGCTCTGCTATATCACCTTCTTTTTAGGTATCTTACAGTGTACTAATATTCATCAAGCTTTCTTTTTAGCGATGATTGTTGGTGCGGGTAACTCCTTTCTAGATACTGGCTCAATGCCAACATTAACTGAATGTTTCCCCCACTCTGCTGGTTCGGCAAGTATTTTAATCAAAGCATTTATCTCTTTTGGTTCGCTAATTCTCCCTTTTATTGTGACATTTATCGATGGCAACCAAATTTGGTACGGCTGGGCGATGATCAGCTTCTCACTCTTTCTGTTAATTAATGGTATTCTCTTAGCACCTAAAAAATTCCCTGCTAAAAATAGTGTGATGACCAGTGATGGCGGCGAAGTGGACTATTTTATTAGTAAACCTAAATTTGGATTTGAAGGTGTTTTACTACTATTGATGGGATTCACAACCACCGCCACTTTTGCCGTCATATTACAATGGCTACCAGAGATTGCCCATCAAGGGGTTGGTATGGCACAAGATCCCTCAAAACAGTTAATTAGTTACTACAGCATCGCTTCAATTCTTTCGGTATTTTTTACCTCTTATATTGTTAAAAAGTTACTGCAACCAGTTTACTGTATTGTCATCTTACCGCTATTATCAGCGCTATTTTTATTACTCTTCTTCCTCTTCCTTACTCCAACTATGTGTGTCATCGCCGCGATTGGTATCGGTTTTACTGCTGCCGGTGGTGTGTTGCAACTTACACTTGTAGTGATGCAACAACTTTTCCCTAAACGGAAAGGGTTGGCAGTGGGGAGTGTCTATACCTTGAGTGGTATCGCCTATATTTTAGTGCCAAGTATCATTCCAAAACTTACTATTATCAATGTAAGCTACGCTATTTTAGTCGATCTGGTTATTGCGATCTGTAGCGTAATATTTGGTGCACTAGTCTGTTATCGATTTACGAAAGTTATTGATATGAAAAAAATTTGATTCAAATAATTAATTAGCATAGGAAAATTTTAAATGAAAAATAAGTTTTTAGGGACTTCGGTCTGTCTTTATATGAACTACTTTGTGCACGGAATGGGTGCCATTATATTGGGGCTGAATATTGATTTTTTAGCCGCGCAATTTAATCCAGATATTGCACATCTCTTCACCATTGCCAAAGATCTATTAACACCAGATCAGACAGTTTTAATCAATAGTGCTAAAGCTGACGTCTATACTGTGATGATGGGACTTGGCGTTGGGCGCCTATTGGTACTCTTTATCATGGGTTCACTCTCTGATAAATTTGGTCGTAAACCATTCGTATTCTTAGGTGGTCTATTCTATATCGGCTTCTTACTTGGTATTTTAGTCAGTCCAAATCTTGAAATTGCCTTCTTATTTGCGGTACTTGGCGGGATTGCCAACTCAACGCTTGATGCAGGAACTTATCCAGCACTAATGGAAGCATTCCCTAAAGCACCAGGTTCTGCCTCTATTTTAACTAAAGCAGCGATTGCAGCAGGTCAATCTGTCCTACCAATTGTTATGGGGCTAATTATGGCTGCACAAGGTTACTATGGCTGGTCATTCTTCTTCTGCTGTATCATCTTAGCGCTTAATGCCTTAGTGGTTCTAAAAATGCCATTTCCGAACCATAAACTCACCCCAGAACAAGAAGTTGAAGATCTTGAAACTATCGAGAAAGATGTACCAACATTAAAAACAAAAGCTAACTTCTGGATTGAAGGTATCTGTTTTATCCTTATCGGTTTCACCTCTACCGCCACCTTCTACCTTGTCTCTTCTTGCTTAAAAGACTTTTCGCAAACAGTAGCAGGAATGGATTCAGCGGGTGCTGGTTACTCGTTAACATCATACGGTATTGGTACCCTTGCTAGTGTCTTTTTAACGGCATTTTTAGTAAAAAGTTTGGTGAGACCAGTCTATATTGTTGTCATCTATCCGCTACTTTCAACTTTAATGTTAATTGCTCTCTATATCAATCCAACACCAACAATGTGTATCGTAGCTGGTTTTGTTTTAGGGTTTACTGCTGCTGGTGGCGTGTTACAACTTGCTTTAACCACAATGGCAGAGTTCTTCCCATCAGGTAAAGGTAAAGTGCTTGGAATCTTCTTTACCTCTTCAAGCATTGCAACTGCAACAATTCCATTTTTAATCAGCTATCTTACAAAGATCGATCTACGATATGTGATGTTAAGTGACGCTATTATTGCTGGCATAGGTACAATCCTTGCTATCATCGTTTTAGTTCGCTACCGCACAATTTTCAACTTCCCTAAAAAAAGTGCCTAACATTTTCTGATTAACCAATTCCGTCAACTATCTGTTGACGGAATTGCTGTAAATTTTTATCGGGATTTAGGAATAAAATCGATAAAGTGTCGTAGAAGGATGGGGTTGGCCGGTTGCTATTTTAAAGATATCTCTAATAACCCTAAAACATTAATATAACGCCTCACACCAATAGAAAGATATAGATTTTATCTCTTCTTTAACACCGCATAGAAAAAGCCATCACCGCTCTCTGCACTTGGTAGAAACTGTTTAGATTCACCTTGTTGTTCTGC
Organism: Orbaceae bacterium ESL0721; assembly: GCA_029433365.1. Lineage (GTDB taxonomy): Bacteria > Pseudomonadota > Gammaproteobacteria > Enterobacterales > Orbaceae > Gilliamella. The sequence goes on along the minus strand of JAQTHZ010000002.1, from coordinate 276,993 downwards.
ATCAGTGTGGGTTTGTAGGAATTGGGTAATTTGTTGTTGGTTTTCGTCAGGTAGAATTGAGCAGGTTGCATAGACTAGTGTACCGCCCTGTTTTAGGTAACCCCAAATGTTGTTTAAAATTGCCTGTTGTAGGCTAACAAGTTGTGGAATATCACTATCTTTACGTAGCCATTTAATATCAGGATGACGGCGGATAACACCAGTTGCTGAACATGGCGCATCGAGTAGAATACGATCAAACTGCCGACCACTACACCACGCCTCTGGTGTTAATCCATCCCCCACTTTTACCTCTGCGTGTAGATTTAAGCGGGTTAAGTTCTCGCGAATGCGTTTTACCCGTTCAGGATCAATATCAACCGCGAGTAGATCGGCTTTTGGGGCTATCTCTAAAATATGGGTAGTTTTACCACCTGGTGCAGCACAGAGATCCAAAATCTGTTCACCATTTTGTGGTGCTAGGAGATAAGCCGCATATTGTGCCGATAGATCTTGTACCGTTACACTCCCATTATCAAATCCAACTAGTCTATTCACATTTACCGGCGTTACGATTCGCAGTGCTGATAGTACATTTTTATCAATCTCTGACTGGATATTTTGTTCAGCCAATAATCGTTGATATTCCGTGGTTAAGGCATAATTTTGATTAACGCGTATCCACATCGGTGGTTTCTGATTATTGGCATTCATGATAGCTAACCGGCTCTCTGGGTAGGCCTGTTTCAGACGATTAACCAACCAACTTGGGTGTAAGCTCTGTAATGCTTCACTTTGCTGTGAAAATTGCTCTTTTAGGGGGACTTGTTGACGTAAAAATTCCCGTAAAACGCCATTAACTAGCCCTTTTAAGTTGGATTTTTTCAAACTATTGACCGCATCAACTGTTTCACTGACTGCTGCATGCGGTTTTATCCGGGTATAGAGAATTTGGTAGATGCCAACTAAGAGTAGATAGTGTAGAACGCGGTTTTTACCAGTTAATACTTTGGACATTAAGGTCTGTAGATAGAAATTGAGCTCAGGTAACCTTCGCATGATACCAAAGCAGATCTCTTGGACTAATGCACGATCGCGATCATCTAGTTTAGATGATGTTCGTTTTAATAAAAGCGCGCTGAGTGATTGACCTTGCTCTATCACTTGAAAGGTCACTTCGGCAGAGATAGCACGGAGATTTGGGGCGTTTTTTGATGCAATTTTATTCATATATGTGTCGTACTACTTTCTGTTATCCCACTTTTACAATGATAAAGATACTCAACGGCGTTTTGCAAGTTTGCAGTTGAGTATCAGTAGTTTTTTTATTAATCGTTAATTAATATCCGTCAATTAATAACTGTTAATTAATAACTGTTAATTAATAACTGTTATTAATAACTGTTATTTATAATAATTGCTGATCAATTACAGTATTAATGATCCTACCCATCCGGCAATAAAAAGGGGAATATTAAAATGGATGAATGTAGGAATAACACTATCTCGAATATGGTCATGTTGACCATCGGCATTTAACCCTGCCGAGGTTGCCAAGATTGTATCAGATGGTGGTGAACCAGCATCGCCAATTGCGCCAGACGCACCGATCAAGCAGACAGTTGCAACCGGTGAAAATCCTAGTTGTACACAGAGTGGAACATAAATAGCCGCAATAATAGGTACGGTTGAAAATGATGATCCAATACCTAGAGTGATGACTAATCCAATTAACATCATCATAAATGCTGCTGCAACTTTGTTGCCACCAAATATTGCTGCACTATTGATGACTAATGGTTCAATATCATGTGTCGCTTTTAGTACTTCAGCAAAACCTTGGGCGGTTATCATTACAAAACCGATCGTAGCCATCATTTTTACGCCGTCGGTAAATACTCCATCCGCTTCACCCCACTTAATCGAACCTGAGGCAATAAAACAGATAAAGCCAACTAATGCACCAAGAATCATCGATCCGGTATAGAGCTGAGCAGCAAATGATAAAACTATGGCTAGCAGTGCGGTAATTAGTGAGCGGCGACTTACATGGTTAAAATCCGTCGTAATTTGCGTCTCATGCAACATTTTATAGTGACGGGGTTTACGGTAGGTGATAAAAATAGCGCACAATAGCCCTAAAAACATCCCTAAAGCAGGAATTGCCATTGCATACATCACATTTACATGGCTTACATCAAGACCTGATGTGGTAATATTTTTGAGCAAAATCTGATTAAGAAAGATATTACCAAAGCCAACAGGTAGAAACATATAGGGGGTAACTAATCCAAAGGCCATAATACATGCCATCATCCGTCTATCAAGTTGTAAACGTGACATAACATAGAGCAATGGCGGTATAAGCAACGGAATAAAAGCGATATGGATTGGGATCACATTTTGAGATGAGATACTAACAACCGCAATGATAATAATAAGTGCCCATTTTAGGCGCTGCTTAGCACTAGTTAACTGTTTAATCGCTTTATCGGCAAGCAGTTCTGGTAATCCTGACTTTGAGATTGCAACCGCAAAGGCGCCAAGCATGGCGTAAGAGAGCGCAATATTTGCCCCATTGCTAATGCCCATATTAAAAGCATCGATTGTCTCCTTTAATGAGAGATGGCTACAAAATCCGCCAATAAATGCACCAATAATGAGACTAATAACCACATGAACTCGGCATAATGAGAGGATTAACATACAGATAACCGCAACAACTACGGCATTAAGAGGATAAATGGCATTGATTATTAGATTCATAAGTAATCTATTCTTTTAATAAAGTTTTTAAACGAAAAAGGGGGGGTTATTCTAGGTGATGATTACTAAAAGCGCAATAATTTAAACTTCGGGGCAAAGGTAACATATATTAAGTTCGATATATCTTCTATATAGCTTCTTTTTCACCATCTCATTATTTTAAAAAAATTTATCTTTTTTTACTTGATAATTTCGGAATAAGTGGATATGTTAACCGATAAATTTTTTCAATAAAAATTACCAGATTCATAGAAATTAAATTATAGATTTTGAAATTAAATTTAAGGAGAGAGTGATGTCTGAACGCCCTATTGGTTTAGCAGCGTTAACTGTTTTAGATGTTTCACCAGCCAATCAAGTTATTGTTGCTGCGGAAGCAGGTTATACCCATGTTGGATTACGTCTAATACCTGCAACCCCTACTGAACCTGTCTATGCAACTGTAGGTAATACGCCGCTTATTCGTGAAATTGAACATCGATTAAAAGAGACCGGCGTAAAGGTTTTAGATATCGAAATCTTCCGTTTAAAACCAGAAACACGTGTAATTAATTTTTTACCGGTTTTAGAGACAGGTGCAAGGTTAGGGGCGAGCCAAGTACTATTAGCTGGTAATGACCCAGATCCTAACCGATTAGCTGATAATTTTGCTAAATTATGTGAAATTGCAGCGCCTTTAGGTATCGCTATTAATATAGAACCGATGCCTTGGACTGATGTGCCAAGTGTCAATTCGGGGACTGAACTGTTAAAACAGGCGAATCAAAGTAACCAAGGGATGATTATCGATCCCCTCCATTTTGATCGCGGTCCTAATACACTTGAAGATTTGAAAAAAGTGCCAAAAGATTGTTGGCGCTATATGCAGTTATGCGATGGTACTAAAGAGAAACCGAAAGATACCGAAGGTTTACTTTATCAAGCACGTAACTACCGTCTATCACCAGGACGTGGTGGGATTGATTTAGTTTCACTATTAAAAGCACTGCCTGAAATGCCTATCTCAATTGAGTGTTGTAATGATGAGTTAGCACTTTCTAAATCACCAATTGAGAGAGCAAAAATGTATATTGCTGATACACGTGCCCTTTTAAAACGTGTGGCAGAAGAGTCTTAGAATAGAATAAAATTTAAAAAACTATATTTGGAGATTATTAATGAGAGAAAATATCGACGGCCATTTTTTACTAATTGGATTAATGGCATACCCAATTCGTCATAGCTTATCACCACAGATGCAAAATACGATCTATGCAAAATTGAATATTCCTTATGTCTATTTAGCTTTTGAAGTTGATCAACAAAAATTACCAGATGCTGTTAAAGGACTTAGAGCTTTAGGTTTACGTGGTTCAGCGGTCTCAATGCCGAATAAACAACTTGTCTGCCAATACCTTGATAAATTAACACCTGCTGTTGAGATGAGCGGTGCTTGTAACACTATCTCGAATGAAGATGGCGTATTAACTGGATATAACACAGATGGTATTGGTTATATGCGTATGCTAAAAGAGGCAGATGTAGATATTATCGGTAAAAAGATGACCATTTTAGGTGCTGGCGGCGCTGGAACTGCCATTATTGTTCAAGCTGCACTTGATGGCGTTAAAGAGATCGCCATTTTTAACCAGAAAGATGACTTCTATCCAAAAATTGAGGCAGTGGCTAAAAAACTTAATGAGAATACTGATTGTAAAGTATATGTTTACGACTTAGCTGATAAAGATAAACTGCGTAGCGAGATCGCAAGTAGTACACTCCTTTGTAATGCAACTGGTGTAGGTATGAAACCACTTGAGGGTCAAAGTCTTATTACTGATCCAACTATGTTACGATCTGATCTGATTGTCACTGACTGTATCTATAGCCCACGTAAAACCAAATTACTTGAAATTGCTGAAGCACAAGGCTGCAAAACATTAAATGGAATTGGCATGATGTTATGGCAAGGTGCTGCTCAAGTTAAAATTTGGACCGGTGAAGATGCCCCTATCGATTATGTAAAAGAGAAAATGGGTTTTAATGATTAGTGATCGTTTTTAACATTTTTCAATAACTTTTTTATTTATAAACAGTTTATTTTCAAACTGTTTATACAAAAATCATTATGTTTCAGGATATTATATGAAAACCATCACAATTAAAAACCTTGAAATTGGTAGTGGCGCACCAAAAATTATCGTTCCTGTTGTCGGCAAAACGGAAGAGGAGCTGCTAAGCGAAATTGAATTTTTACAATCAATTGATTTTGATGTTTTAGAGTGGCGAGTTGATCACTTCACACAGATCGACGATATTGAAGCAGTTAAAAAAGTGGCGAAGAAGATCGGCGATCTACTCCCACTAAAACCGATTCTATTCACTTTTAGAACAGCGAATGAGGGCGGCGTAAAACCATGGCCACTTAACTCTTATATTGAGTTAAACAAAGCGATGGCACGCAGTGGTTTAGTTGATCTCATTGATGTTGAAGTTTTCATTGGTGATGAACATGTAAAAGAGATCATCAATGTTGCTCATGAACATAATGTTGTGGTTGTCACCTCTAACCATGATTTTGAAAAGACACCACCGAAAGATGAGATTGTGGCACGCTTACGCAAAATGCAAGATTTAGGCTCTGATATCCCTAAAATCGCCGTTATGCCTAAAACAACTGATGATGTGTTAACGCTGTTAGCAGCTACAACTGAGATGAAAGAGCAGTATGCAACTAAGCCGCTTATTACCATGTCAATGGCTGGACTTGGTGCAATTAGTCGTGTTGCTGGTACTACATTTGGCTCATCAATGACCTTTGGAGCTGCTAAAAATGCCTCTGCACCAGGTCAGTTAGATGTTAAAGAGCTACGTTACATTTTAGATGTTCTCTATCGTAGTTATCAATAATCAGTTATTAATAGTCAGTTATTAAAGAGAGAGCATTAAATAGATGTTATTAAACAGCTTTTTTATACGGCTGTTTAAGCATTTATTTTAAGCACCTGTTTTAAATACCTGTTTTAAATATTTATTTTAAAATTATACAAAATAGAAAAAGATTATTTTATTGGAGTTTTTATGAGCAATAGTTGGTTAGGTTTAGAGAATGATGTTTGTGTGATTACAGGTGCCGTTGGTGGCATGGGACTTGAGATCAGCCGTGAATTTGCAAAACAAAAAGTTAATTTAGCACTGATTGATTTAGACGAAACAAAATGTCAACAACTCGCAGACGATCTTGCTAAAGAGTATGGTATTAAAGCAATTGGATTTGCTTGTAATACAACAAGTGAAGAGAGTGTTGATGCTGCTGTAGCTAAAGTTAAAAAGACCTTTGGTCGTTGCGATATTTTAGTTAATACTGCAGCTATTCTCCGTTTTTGTCCACTTGAAGATCTACCACTTTCTGAATGGAATACCACTATTAATGTCAATATGACAGGTTACTTTTTAATGTCACAACGTTTTGGTCGTTTGATGATCGAACAGAAATCTGGGCGTATGGTGCACATTTCAACTGTAGCATCTCACTCACCAGAGACCTATAGTGGTGCATATAGTTCAACTAAAGCAGCAATCTCTATGCTCTCTAAACAGATTGCAGCAGAGTGGGGTCAATTTGGTATTCGTAGTAATGCTGTTTGCCCATGTTTTGTAAAAACCCCGCTATCACGTAAATTTTATGAAGATAAAGCGGTTGAAGAGGGTCGTACTCGTATGATTGCAAGCCGTCGAATTGGTGAAACTATCGATATTGCAAATGCGGTTCTCTATCTTGCAAGTCGCCGTTCTGATTACTCTAATGGTACTGAATTAGTGGTTGATGGTGGTTATGAAGTGATGTTGGGTGATTTAGTTCCACGCCCAGGTGGTCGTCGCCAATTTGCACTTGATCAACATGCAGCTTCACAAGCTAAAAAATAGTATAGATTCAATTTAAGTTAGATCATTTTGTTAATGGCTCTCGTTTATAACAAGAGCCATTGTAGTTTGCATAGAATTATAGAAAATTTAAATGATTTTCTTATAATAGATAAAAAAATATTATAAATCAGTTAGTTTTTGCAAACTATAAGTTGCAGATAGATTTCAAAAATCTTGTGCAAATTTATTAAAAAAATTAATTAAGGAGAAAAATATGAACAATTTTTCTGCGATCTTTGAACCGATTGTAATCAATCGTACTACTGTTAAAAACCGTATTGTTATGCCACCAATGGGCAGTAATTACGCGACCTTAAATGGTGAAATTGTTGAAGATCATATTCAATATTATGAGCAGCGAGCTAAAGGCGGTACTGGACTTATTATTTTAGAAAATGTCTGTGTTGACTTCCCTTATGGTACCAATGGTACAACACAGCTTCGTCTGGATAATGATCAATATATCCCAGGTTTATACAATTTTACTGAACGTCTGCATAAACATGGCACCACAGTTGCGGTGCAGATTAACCATGCTGGCGCATCAGCATTCGCAGGTCGTTTAAATGGATTACAACCAATCTCATCATCAAATATTCCCTCTAAAACGGGCGGTAATATTCCAAGACCAGCAACCATTGATGAGATTCATCATATTGTAAAACAGTATGGTTTAGCAGCTAAACGTGCACAGCGTGCTGGGTTTGATGCGGTTGAAATTCATGCAGGGCACTCCTACCTTTTAAGTCAATTTTTATCGCCGCTATTTAATAAACGTACCGATGAGTTTGGTGGTACGCCTGAAAATCGTGCGCGCTTAACGCGTATGGTAATTGATGAAATAAGAGCGCAAGTTGGTCCTTTCTTCCCTATCTTCTTACGTTTTAGTGCAGTTGACTTTATTGAAGGTGGTTCAACTTTAGAGGATACACTAGAAATTTTAGAGTTCCTCGATGAAGGTGTAGATGTATTTGATGTTTCAGCTGCTCAAAATGATACTATTCAATATCAGATTGATGAGATGAATCTACCAGATGGTTGGCGAGCTTATATGGCAAAAGCGGTACGTGATAAATTCAAAAAAATCACCATCGCATCAGGTAATTTCCGTGATCCTGCTGTTGTAACTAAAGCGCTTGAGGATGGATCTGCTGATCTTGTCGTGCTTGGTCGTGGATTAATTGCCGAACCATATTGGGTTGAAAAAGTACAAAATAATGAAGTTGATATGTTACGTAACTGTATTTCTTGTAATATTGGTTGCGCTGATCACCGTATCGCCCGTGCCAAACCGATCCGTTGTACGATCAATCCTGATGTAATCAGCTATGAAGATTATAAGCGTTATCAGGTATCTGTACCTCTTAATGTCGTTGTTGTTGGCGGAGGTAGTGCTGGATTAGAAGCGGCTTGTACAGCGGCTGAAGTAGGTTGTAATGTGACGCTATTTGAAGAGAAATCTTTTTTAGGTGGATTATCAACCATGATTGCCCGCTTCCCTTATAAAAAACGTATTGCTGATCTTCCTAAATTCTTGATTAATCGTGCAAATAAATTGAAAAATTTAGAGATCAAATTAAATACACGAGCAACACCTGAAATAATCGAGAGTATTCAGCCTGATTTAGTGGTAAGTGCAACCGGTTCTAAACCACTTTTACCACCAATTAAAGGTCTGCATGAGCAGATGTCACAAACAGATAGAAAAGTGTTTTCTGTTTTTGATGTGATGAATAATTTTGAACAGTTTACCGATATCCCGAATAAAAAAGTGGTTGTTATTGGAGGTGGTGCAGTTGGTTTAGATGTGGTCGAATATTTCTCAGAAAATAGAGCAAAATCGGTATCTATTGTTGAGATGAAACCAGCTATGGCAGAAGATTTAGACCATATTGGACGCATTGCCATGATGAGCATGCTTAAGCGGAATAAAGTTGATGTTCACCTTACAACGACCCTACTTGAAGTTGGTGCGGACTACTTCTTAGTAGCTGATAAAGAGGGTAATGAGTTTAAACTTGATTTTGATTACGGTTTTGTCTGCCTTGGTATGCAAGCTGAGAATCAATTCAATGCTGCTTTTGCCGAGCATGCTAAAACGCACAACTACCTGTTTGAAAAGATTGGTGATGCTAAACAGGTTAGAAAATTAATTGATGGTATGCGTGAAGGTCGTGATGTTATTGCAACTATTCAGCAAATTGAGAGAATGAAAGCGAACGAAATTCGCGGAATTGATATTAACAAACCTTTATAGTATCCTGTCACGAAAATCGTTTCGTAAACAGTTATGATAGGAGGTTAATTTTTTGATTAATCTCCTTGTCCATAATCTTCTCGCTCCGCTATTAATATCCATTGGTAATGGGGCGCTTCCATCTTATTTAGAACAACTCTATAATTAATCAATTAAAAAGAGTATGAGGTTTTCTGTTATGTCTTCTTGGTGGACTAAAGTCTTTTATTTAATCCTTCAGATCCCAATCAAACTGTTTGTTAAAAGTAAACCAATTCCAACCGACCCGATTAATGAACTGAATATCGATCCAAATCACCCCATTTTATATGTCCTGCCGTATAACTCTAAAATAGATCTTATGGTGGTTCGATCGCTCTGTTTAAAATATGATCTACCTGATCCATTAAAAGAGATAACCACTGGCGGTGTCACATTACCTGCATATCTCTATATTGATAAAGGTCCTGGTATTTTTGCAACAAATGGACAACAATCGGTTACGATCTTAAGGGAGTTCCTCACTGCTTATCAACAGGATCCAAATTTAGATATACAGATGCTGCCTGTTTCCGTCATGTTTGGACGTAGTCCAGATAAAGAGGGGAAAAAATTTCCTGCATTACAGGTTTTAGGCGCAACTGGTAAATTTATCAAGATGTTAACCTCAGGGCGAGACTGCTATACACGTTTTTCTCAACCCATCTCATTTAAAAATATTGAGACTAACTCCAAATTAAGCATACCCGCTTTAGCCCATAAATTATCACGCGTTGCGCGTATCCACTTTGCTAAACAGCGTATGGCAGCAATCGGACCAAAATTGCCTGTTCGGCAAGAGATGCTAAGTAAACTTTTGAAAAAGAGACCACTTGCTGAAGCGATCCAAGAAGAGGCTAAAAGTAAAAATATCTCTATCGAGAAAGCCAAAAAAAATGCGTTAGCAATGTTAAATGAGATAGCTGCCAACTTCTCTTACCGTATGCTGCGTATTACTGATATTGTGTTGACATGGGCATGGCACCGGCTCTATCAAGGTTTGAAAGTGACCAATGCTGATCCAGTACGTGATCTGGCACAAAAAGGATATGAAATTGTCTATGCCCCTTGTCACCGTAGCCATATGGACTACCTATTACTCTCTTATGTGCTATATAGACAAGGTTTAGTACCTCCGCATATTGCAGCCGGAATCAATCTTAACTTCTGGCCAGCAGGTCCCATTTTTAGACATTTGGGCGCCTTCTTTATTCGTCGCTCTTTTAAAAATAATAAGCTTTATACTGCTGTCTTTCGTGAATATTTAGCTGAGCTATTTATACGCGGGTACGCAGTGGAATATTTTATTGAAGGTGGGCGATCTCGTACCGGGCGGCTACTTGATCCTAAAACAGGCATGTTACTTATGACAACCCAGACACTACTTCGTGGTGATGCTAGACCTATTGCCGTGGTACCTGTCTATATTGGCTATGAACATGTGCTTGAAGTTGCCACCTATGCTAATGAGTTACGTGGTGCAGCTAAACAGAAAGAGAGTCTATTCCGTACAATTAAAGCGTTTTTTAAGTTGAGAAAGTTAGGTTATGGCTATGTCAATTTTGCTAATCCAATTCTACTTAATCAATATTTAACTGAACAGATTCCTGATTGGCAGGAGAGCATTGATCCAACTGGTCAGCAGCGCCCCTCTTGGCTAACCCCTACTACCAATTTACTTGCCACAAAAATAATGGAGCGCATCAATGCATCCGCAGCGGTAAATCCGATCAATCTCTGTTCTACTATCCTTTTAGCAGCAGAGCAGCGCGCCTTAACAAAATCAAGGCTGCTTGAGCAGATTGATTATGCACTACTGTTATTAAGAGAGCTCCCCTATTCTGATTTAGTTACAGTTCCAGAGAGTAGTGCGGAAGAGATCTTTAGCCATGTAAAAGAGATGGGGAAATTTGTTATTACAGCTGACAATGCAGGCGAAATTGTGAGTCTCCCGCAAGATCAGGCAATTTTGATGACCTACTATCGCAATAATATTCAACATCTATTTATCATTCCTGCTATTATTGCCCGCATTATCATAAAACATGATGCGATATCGTCGTCAGAGTTACATAAACAGATCAACTTACTCTACCCATTAATTAAAGCTGAACTGTTTCTATACTTTGATAGTGAAGCGTTAACTGCTTATATTGATCACACTATTTCGGTTTTTACTAAGTTAGATCTTATTACGCATTCTGATGATAAAATTTCAGTTAACCATATAAACATCACAAAGCTGCAACTTTTAGCCTCTTCATCGAAAGATATACTACAACGTTATGCAATAATCTATTCGCTTTTACAGCGAGATTCGACTATTAGCCGAGCAACGCTCGAAAAAGAGGGGCGATTGATAGCTGAAAGACTTTCGCTACTGCACGGAATCAATGCGCCAGAATTTTTTGATAAAGGTCTCTTCTCGCTATTAGTATTAACATTACGTGATCTTGGTTATTTAGATGATAAAGATGGTACTAATATTGAAAAAATCAGCACAATGAATGAAATTTTACAACCTCTCATTACTCGTCAAGTTTTGCAAACTATTAAGGATATTAGCTTTTAAAACTTGACATTATCCACTCTGAGTACTAGACTCTTGCGACCCAAAGTTTCATATTACGGACTTTGGGTTACAGTTATTTATTACGTATCTAAAAAGCAATTTTAAATTTATTACAATTAATCAGGAGCTTATTAATGGCAACAATTAATCAGCTGGTACGCAAACCTCGAGCATCAAAGGAAGCAAAAAGTAATGTTCCTGCTCTTGAAGCATGCCCGCAAAAAAGAGGTGTTTGTACACGTGTTTACACGACTACACCTAAAAAACCAAATTCAGCACTACGTAAAGTGTGCCGTGTACGTTTAACTAACGGTTTTGAAGTTACCTCTTATATCGGTGGTGAAGGTCATAACTTACAAGAACATAGCGTGATTTTAATCCGCGGTGGTCGTGTAAAAGATCTACCAGGTGTTCGATATCACACTATCCGCGGTGCATTAGACTGCGCAGGTGTTAAAGATCGTAAACAGAGCCGTTCTAAATACGGTGTGAAAAGACCTAAAGCTTAATGAAACTCTGTTAAGTAAGGCCAAACTACACTATTCCATATAACTCTTATGAGTTTTGGGTAAACCTGAAAATTTTTAATTTATAAACGGAGTATTCCATGCCACGTCGTCATGTTGTCGGTCAAAGAAAAATTCTTCCTGATCCGAAGTTCGGTTCAGAGTTACTGGCGAAATTTGTAAATATTTTAATGATAGATGGTAAAAAATCTATCGCAGAATCAATCGTATATTCAGCTCTTGATAAATTAGCTGAGCGTAGTGGAAAAGATCACTTAGCAGCTTTTGAAGTTGCATTAGATAACGTAAGACCAACTGTAGAAGTTAAGTCTCGTCGTGTTGGTGGTTCTACATACCAAGTACCAGTTGAAGTGCGTCCTGTTCGTCGTAATGCACTTGCTATGCGTTGGATTGTAGAAGCTGCTCGTAAACGCGGCGATAAATCAATGGCTTTACGCCTAGCCAATGAACTTATGGATGCTTTTGAAAACAAAGGTACATCTGTTAAGAAACGTGAAGATGTTCACCGTATGGCTGAAGCTAATAGAGCGTTTGCACATTATCGTTGGTAATACAAGTATTAAGATTAAGTAAATTTTTAGTCTAACTACTTGAATTTTAACTGATAGCATCAATTTGCTATCAGTTATATAAACAATAATATTTTGAGCAAACGTATCTAAATAGAGGATTATTATGGCTCGTACAACTCCTATCGCGCGCTACCGTAATATCGGTATTAGTGCGCATATTGACGCCGGTAAAACAACGACTACCGAACGTATTCTGTTTTACACAGGTGTAAGTCACAAAATTGGTGAAGTTCATGATGGTGCTGCGACCATGGACTGGATGGAACAAGAACAAGAACGCGGTATTACCATCACTTCTGCTGCAACAACAGCATTCTGGTCTGGTATGGCAAAACAGTTCGAACCACATCGTATTAATATCATCGACACCCCAGGACACGTTGACTTCACAATCGAAGTTGAACGTTCTATGCGTGTACTTGATGGTGCAGTAATGGTTTACTGTGCAGTTGGTGGTGTTCAACCACAATCTGAAACTGTATGGCGCCAAGCAAATAAATACCAAGTTCCACGTATTGCATTTGTCAACAAAATGGACCGTATGGGTGCAAACTTCTTACGTGTTGTTGAGCAGATCAAATCTCGTTTAGCTGCTGTTCCAGTACCATTAGTTTTACCTATCGGTGCTGAAGAGGGCTTCACTGGTGTAATCGATTTAATTAAACAAAAAGCGATCAACTGGAATGAAGCTGATCAGGGCGTCTCATTTACTTATGAAGATGTACCTGCTGATATGGCTGATCAAGTTGAAGAGTGGCGTGCAAACTTAGTTGAAGCAGCTGCTGAAGCGAATGAAGAGTTAATGGAAAAATATCTTGGCGGTGAAGAGCTTACTGAAGAAGAGATCAGAGGCGCACTACGTCAACGTGTTCTTGCTAACGAAATTATTCCTGTAACTTGTGGTAGTGCCTTTAAAAATAAAGGTGTTCAATTCATGCTAGACGCTGTAATTGAATATTTACCATCACCAATTGATGTTCCAGCAATTAAAGGTGAATTACCAAATGGTGAACCGGCAGAACGTCACTCAAGTGATGATGAGCCTTTTGCTGCATTAGCATTTAAAATTGCAACTGACCCATTTGTTGGTAACTTAACCTTCTTCCGTGTCTATTCTGGTGTGGTTAACTCTGGTGATACTGTTCTTAACTCTGTTAAAGATCGTAAAGAGCGTTTTGGTCGTATCGTACAGATGCACGCTAACAAACGTGAAGAGATCAAAGAGGTTCGTGCAGGTGATATCGCAGCAGCTATCGGTCTAAAAGATGTGACTACTGGTGACACAATCTGTGCAGAGAGTTCACCAATCATTCTGGAACGTATGGAGTTCCCAGAACCAGTTATCTCTGTTGCGGTTGAACCAAAAACTAAAGCGGACCAAGAAAAAATGGGTCTAGCTTTGGGTCGTTTAGCACAAGAAGATCCATCATTCCGTGTACATACTGACGAAGAGTCAGGTCAGACAATTATCTCTGGTATGGGTGAACTACACTTAGAGATCATCGTTGACCGTATGAAACGTGAATTTAAAGTGGAAGCGAATGTAGGTAAACCACAAGTGGCTTATCGTGAAACAATTCGTAATGAAGTTGAACAAGAAGGTAAATTTGTTCGCCAATCTGGTGGTCGTGGTCAGTATGGTCATGTATGGTTAAGAATTAAACCACTTGAAGCAGGCGGTGAAGGCTATAAATTCAACAACGAAATCGTTGGTGGTGTAGTTCCTAAAGAGTATATCCCTGCGGTTGATAAAGGCTGTCAAGAACAGATGAAAAACGGTGTTCTTGCTGGTTACCCAATTGTTGATGTTGAAGTTACCATTTATGATGGTTCATACCATGATGTGGACTCATCTGAAATGGCGTTCAAAATTGCTGGTTCAATGGCATTTAAAGACGGTTTTATGAAAGCAAAACCGGTTCTTTTAGAGCCAATCATGAAAGTAGAAGTTGAGACACCAGAAGATTATATGGGCGATGTTATCGGTGACTTAAACCGTCGTCGCGGTATGATTGAAGGTATGGAAGATACTGCTACAGGTAAAACTGTTCGTGCACAAGTGCCACTTTCAGAGATGTTTGGTTATGCAACTGACCTTCGTTCACAAACACAAGGTCGTGCTTCTTACTCTATGGAGTTCTTGAAGTACAATGAAGCACCATCAAATATTGCAACAGCAATTATTGAAGCTCGTAAAGCTAAATAACTTTATATAAATTAATCAATTTCCCCTCAATAATATTGAGGGGAAAGATGTAATAAGGATCATTAAGATGTCTAAAGAAAAATTTGAACGAACAAAACCCCACGTTAACGTAGGTACAATCGGCCACGTTGACCATGGTAAAACAACATTAACAGCGGCAATTACAAGCGTACTTGCTAAAAAATATGGTGGTCAAGCGCGTGCATTCGATCAGATCGACAATGCACCAGAAGAGAAAGCGCGTGGTATCACAATCAATACATCACACGTAGAGTATGACACCCCAACCCGTCACTATGCACACGTTGACTGCCCAGGGCATGCTGACTATGTTAAAAACATGATTACAGGTGCAGCGCAGATGGATGGTGCAATCCTAGTTGTTGCAGCAACTGATGGTCCAATGCCACAGACTCGTGAACATATCCTATTAGGTCGTCAAGTAGGTGTTCCTTACATCATCGTATTTTTAAACAAATGCGACATGGTTGATGATGAAGAGTTATTAGAACTAGTTGAAATGGAAGTGCGTGAACTTCTATCACAATATGATTTCCCAGGTGATGATACGCCAGTAATTCGTGGTTCAGCGCTTAAAGCGTTAGAAGGCGATGCTGCATGGGAAGAGAAGATCATCGAACTTGCTAACGTATTAGATACCTATATCCCAGATCCAGTACGTGAAATCGACCAACCATTCCTACTACCAATTGAAGATGTATTCTCAATTTCAGGTCGTGGTACAGTTGTAACTGGTCGTGTTGAGCGTGGTATCATCAAAGTTGGTGAAGAAGTTGAGATCGTTGGTATTCGTCCAACAATTAAAACAACTTGTACTGGTGTTGAGATGTTCCGTAAACTTCTAGACGAAGGCCGTGCTGGTGAGAACGTTGGTGTATTACTACGTGGTACTAAACGTGAAGATATCGAACGTGGTCAAGTACTTGCAAAACCAGGTTCAATTACCCCACATACTGACTTCGAAGCTGAAGTATATATCTTAAGCAAAGAAGAAGGTGGACGTCACACTCCATTCTTTAAAGGTTACCGCCCACAATTCTATTTCCGTACTACTGACGTAACTGGCACAATCGAGTTACCAGAAGGCGTAGAGATGGTAATGCCTGGTGATAACATCAAGATGAAAGTTAGCCTAATTCACCCAATTGCGATGGCAGATGGTCTACGTTTTGCGATTCGTGAAGGTGGTCATACTGTTGGTGCTGGTGTGGTTGCTAAGGTTATTAAATAAGTTAACCTAATTCACTAAAGCATAAAATAAAAAAGAGCATCATTTGATGCTCTTTTTTTGTTTTAAAATAATCATTTTTAAAACTATTAGATTTAAAATATCTACTTTTAAAACAATCAGTTAACTTTATGCCTCTAACGCTTTACTAATTTTTTCGTAAAGATCTTTAGATAAATTATCTAATTTTAATAGTGATGCTAACGCCTCTCTCATTTTATCTTGACGTTGACTATCATAACGTTTAAGACGAATGAGCGGATCAATTAATCGTGCCGCAACTTGTGGATTTTTTTCATTTAATTCGGTCAGAATCTCAACTAAAAATTGATAACCTGAACCATCAATTGCGTGAAAAGTAGCTGGATTATTATTAACAAAAGCACCAATTAGTGAGCGAATTCGATTTGGATTACTCATAGTAAATGATGGGTGCGCTAATAATTTTTTGACTGTCGATAGTGCTACTCTATCAGGGCTCATTGCTTGTAGAGCAAACCACTTATCCATCACCAACCCATCTTGTTGCCATCTCTTATCAAAATCTGCCAACAGATTATCACGACATGCTAGCTCTCCTTGAACTGCGGCAGTTAATGCAGCTAAAGAGTCCGTCATATTATCAGCAGAGTAGTATTGATTATTAACAAGTTGTTCTGCTTCAGCAGTGTGACTACTATGCGCAAGTAGATTTAAACAGCAATTTTTAAGCGCACGTTTAGCGATCTCTTTATGCTCAATTCGATATTGCGCACTTCTATTACAGTGATAAAGTGCATTAAGTTCATCATATAAGTTATTGGCAAATTGTGATAATAAAAATTCACGAACATGATGAATAGCAGTTGGATCAACTACTGTAAAGAGATTAGCTAACTCATTTTCAGATGGCAGAGTAAGAATTTGAGCCACTAAAGCAGGATCAATCTTATCTGAAAGCAGCACAGCCCGGAAAGCATCAATGACAAAATCAGGTAGATGTAGTGGTTTACTATTTTGCCAATTCTCAACATTTTGTCGCACATATTTAGCCAATAACATCTGCGCTGCATCATAACGGTTAAATGCATTATCCGCATGTTGCATTAAAAAGATGAGATCTGCATCTTGATAATCATAATTTAACTTAACTGGTGCCGAAAAATCAGATAAAAGCGCAACTATTGGTCTCTCATCAACCTGATCAAGTTCGATATGATCAAAATGGAACTGCTGCTGTGCCTGTTTCAGATCCAATACAGGTGCAATTGTTTGACCTTGATATTGTAATGGAATCTTTTCGCCACCTCTTTTATATAGCGCAATAGCTAAGGGAATATGCAGTGGTGATTTTTCTGGTTGATCAAAAGTTGCTGGCGTCTGCTGTGTAACTGTTAAGGTATATACTCCTGTTTTAGCATCGAAATGGTCAGTAACAGTCAGCTCTGGCGTACCTGACTGGCTATACCATAATCTAAATTGAGTAAGATCAATACAAGAAGCATCTTCCATTGCTTGTACAAAATCATCACAGGTTGCTGCACTCCCATCATGACGTTTAAAGTAGAGTTTCATCCCAGCCTGAAACTTCTCTTCGCCTAAAAGTGTGTGCATCATACGGATCACTTCTGCCCCTTTTTCATACACTGTAACAGTATAGAAGTTATTCATCTCAATCACTTTTTCAGGGCGGATAGGATGAGACATTGGGCTAGCGTCCTCTGCAAACTGTATAGTTCGCATCAATTTGACATCATCAATACGTTTCACTGCTCGAGATCCTAAATCAGCACTAAACTCTTGATCACGAAAGACAGTTAACCCCTCTTTTAAGCTGAGTTGGAACCAATCCCGACAAGTTACTCTATCGCCAGTCCAGTTATGAAAATATTCATGACCGATTACACCTTCGATGCCTAAATAGTCACTATCGGTCGCAGTTTCTGGTTTAGCAAGCACATACTTAGAGTTAAAAATATTTAGCCCTTTATTCTCCATCGCCCCCATATTAAAAAAGTCGACCGCAACGATCATAAAAATATCGAGATCATACTCTAAATCAAAACGACTTTCGTCCCACTTCATCGCATTTTTTAAACTAGTCATTGCCCAGTGAGATCGATCTAAATTCCCTTTATCAACATAGATCTCTAGATCCACTTTACGATTAGATTGCGTAATAAAATGGTCTTTCAAAATATCAAAATCACCTGCCACTAAGGCAAACAGATAGGATGGTTTTGGGAAAGGATCTTGCCACTGTACCCAATGACGCCCATCAGCTAGTTCACCTTGTGCAATACGGTTACCGTTTGAGAGTAGATATGGGTAACGTTTTTTATCTGCGGTTATACGGGTTGAAAAACGGGCTAAAACATCAGGGCGATCAAGATAAAATGTGATATGACGAAAACCTTCCGCTTCGCACTGAGTACAAAGTGCATCACCAGAAACATAAAGCCCCTCTAATGCAGTATTCTCAATTGGCTTAATCTCATTTACGATCGTCAAAACAAATTTAGAAGGGGGCTGATGGATAACTAACCCACTATCGGATAGCGTATAATCATGCCAAGGTTGATCATTAATTAAGAGAGAGATTAATTTAAGATCTTCACCGTCTAAAATAAGATCATCCGCCTTATTATTCTGTTTAACCACATGGCTACGTGCTGTTACTATTGTGCACTCTGGATCTAACTCAAACTCTAAATCGAGATCCGTAATTGTAAAATCTGGCGCACTATAATCTGCACGATATTTAGCAACTGGTGCGCTCTTTGTTTCTGTAGACATAATGTAATACCTCAACTCTCTATCTTATTTATCTTTTATCATAAGCTGTACAGTATATCGCAATATCTACGGTAAAAATTAATTTAATCGGCAATTAATATACCCCTTAAATATTATTCTGATATAATCACAAAAATTTGTACTAATATCTTATAACTATGCCCATTATTACATCACTTTTAGATACCGATGCATACAAACTACATATGCAGCAGGCTGTCTTTCATCACTATCCTAATACCACTGTTGTAGCTGAATTTCGTTGCCGTAATAGCGACCTATTAGGTAAATATGCAGACGAAATCAAACAACAAGTTAAATTAATGGAAACACTTACTTTAACAGATGATGAGTTTGCTTATCTTAAAACGATTCCATTTTTAAAAGATGATTACCTCAACTGGTTAAAAAAATGGCGCTATAATAGCCAATTACTTACCATTAATAGTGAAGAGGGGCAATTAACGATTCGTATTGCCGGAAGATGGTTAGATGTTATTTTATGGGAAGTCCCGCTGCTGGCATTAATTAGTGAGATAGTCCATAAAGATCGCTCACCAAATTTAGGTGAGAGAGAGGCGATTGCTCACCTTAAATATAAATTAGATAACTTTGCACAAAAAAGCAGGCAAGGTAACATTGATCTAACAGAGTACCATCTTATGGATTTTGGGACTCGCCGACGTTACTCTTTTGCTGTGCAAGAGGCAGTTGTCACCTATCTAAAAGAGCACGCTTTTAAAGATTATTCGATCAATTTTCATAGTACTAGTAACTATCTATTAGCTTACCGTTTAGGACTAAATCCGGCAGGAACCCAAGCCCACGAATGGTTTCAAGCGCATCAACGTTTAAGTGATAACTTAGTCGATTGCCAAAAAAATGCCCTACAAGCATGGTTAAAAGAGTACCCTGATGTTTTAGGGATCGCCTTAACTGACTGTATCACTATGGATGCTTTTTTGCGCGATTTTGATCGCAACTTTGCAACCCAATATAAAGGTTTACGTCATGATTCAGGCGATCCAATTGCATGGGGTGAAAAGGCGATTGCACATTACAAGCAGTTAGGGATAGATCCGAAAAGTAAACTTTTAGTATTTTCTGATAGTTTAACCCTAGATAGATCACTTGCGATCTACCAACATTTTTATAAACGTACTCAGTTATCATTTGGTATTGGTGGCAGTTTAGCCTGCGATATTCCTGCGCTAACAGTAAATACCGATCCATTAAATATCGTGATTAAATTGGTCGAATGTAATGGGCAAGCGGTGGCAAAACTATCCGATAGTCCAGGAAAAACCATCTCACAAGATAAAACATTTATTAATCAACTTAGGCAAGCATTTGCCATTAAATCTGCGTAAAAAAACAGATAAAAGATAACAGTGTACTTAAACAAAAATAAAAGAGGCCTACTCATAGCTGTAGGTGGAAGCGTAAAACCAATTAACTAATGAAAAGATGGAAATGTAAACATGACTTTAATCGCACCAATTGTCGATCTCCTACAAGGTAAAATTGCTATTGGCAGTACTGTCACTGTGCAAGGTTGGGTGAGAACTCGACGCGACTCAAAAGCGGGAATCTCATTTCTCGCTATCTATGATGGCTCCTGCTTTGATTCAGTCCAAGCTGTAATTGATAAAAATATCCCTAACTATGAAAAAGAGATTCTTCGTTTAACCGCAGGCTGTTCAGTTAAGGTTACTGGTAAAGTGGTTGAATCAGTTGGACAAGGTCAACAGTTCGAACTACAAGCTACCCAAGTTGAAGTTTATGGTTTTGTTGATGATCCAGAAACCTACCCGATGGCAGCTAAACGTCACTCAATTGAGTATCTACGTGAAGTGGCGCATCTTCGCGCCAGAACAAATATTGTCGGCGCAATTACACGAGTACGCCATACACTTGCCCAAGCCATTCACCAATTTTTTGATGATCGCGGCTTCTTCTGGCTCTCTACACCAATCATAACCGCTTCAGATACTGAAGGTGCTGGGGAGATGTTCCGTGTCTCAACATTAGATCTCCTGAATCTACCTAAATCTACCGATGGCAAAGTTGATTTTGATCAAGATTTTTTTGGTAAAGAGGCTTTTCTTACGGTTTCTGGTCAGTTAAACGCTGAAACTTACGCCTGTGCGCTCTCAAAAGTCTACACTTTTGGTCCAACTTTCCGGGCTGAAAATTCAAATACAACCAGACATTTAGCTGAATTTTGGATGATGGAACCTGAAGTTGCATTTGCCGATCTAAATGATAATGCAAAACTGGCAGAGGATATGCTTAAGTACGTCTTTAAAACCGTTCTAGAAAAACGTGCTGATGATATGCAATTTTTTGCAAAACATGTAGATCCAGAAGCAATTACCCGATTAGAAAATTTCATCAATACCGACTTTGTACAGATTGACTACACCGATGCAATCAAAATCTTAGAAAATTGCGATGTAAAATTTGAAAATCCTGTCAGTTGGGGAATCGATTTAGCATCCGAACATGAACGCTATTTAGCAGAACAACACTTTAAAGCGCCAGTTGTAGTTAAAAACTATCCTAAAGATATAAAAGCCTTTTATATGCGGATGAATGACGACGGTAAAACTGTAGCTGCTATGGATGTATTAGCGCCAGGTATTGGTGAAATTATTGGCGGTTCACAACGTGAAGAGCGTTTAGAGATGTTAGATAAACGTATGGAAGAGATGGGACTCAATAAAGAGGACTACTGGTGGTATCGCGATTTACGCCGCTATGGTACAGTTCCACACTCTGGTTTTGGTCTCGGTTTTGAACGGTTAATCGTCTATGTAACTGGGGTACAAAATGTAAGAGATGTAATTCCATTCCCAAGAACACCACGGAATGCAAATTTTTAACCTCTCCTCTATAAATAACCTGTCACAACTTTTTTCAAGAAAAACATAAGAGTAAAGTTTGATCAAGTGCTGATTATATAATAATCAGCACTTTTAATTGCTGGTGCAGCTAATGAATCTATCAAAGTTTGGAACCAAAATGGTAATAAACTTGAAGTAAATGGTCGTGTAAAAGCGATGAACCACATTACCGATCGCAATCAAGTATGTGAAGATGATAAAAGTAATGGCCGTATCGGTTTTACTGGATATGGTCGTTTAACGCCATCTTTAGCTTATGTTCATCAGAAATATAAAAGATGTCTTAGGAGTTGGTTTAATTTATCAATTCTAGTCATACACAATAACAAATTAAAACGTGATACATCCTTGATGGCAATTAATTGCCAATAAAATCAAGGATGTATTTTTTTTATTGATAACTTTCGCATTTTTCTGTAAAGAAAATGAAACAATAAGATTAAATTATATTCAAATAGACATTGTTTAAACTTTGACAATAAATTTTGAATAAAGTTCACTTGCTTTTAGAAAAATTTTATAGATAATTTAAAAATCATCGAAAATTCATTTACTTAATAAGTTGATTTAACGCATGAACAATTTTTTATAAACTGATTTGGTCTAAAACTAAATAGTAGTTATATAAAATATGGTTCCATGAAATATAGGCAGTTAGTGATAAGTGCCTTTTAACTACAATACCTTAGGGGAAAATAAATGAAACGTACACTATTAGCAGTCGCAATTCCTGCGCTTTTAGTTGCTGGTGCGGCTAATGCATCTATCGAAGTTTGGAATAGAGACGGTAATAAACTTGAAGTAAATGGTCGTGTTAAAGCGATGAACCACATCACTGATCGTAACCAAGTAAAAGAAGGTGATAGAAGTAATGGCCGTATCGGTTTTACGGGTAATACACAGATCGCTGAAGGCTTTACAGGTTATGGCCGTTTTGAATATGAGACTCATACTGGTGATAATGCCGATAATGAAACCCGTTATGCATTTGCTGGTTTAAACTTTGGTGATTTTGGTTCAATCGACTATGGTCGTAACGACGGTGTCTTAAAAGCAATCACAGCTTATACTGACGTATTACCTGAATTTGGCGGTGATGCTGCCAACAATGATTGGAATGTATTATCTTCACGTACTAAAGCAGTGTTAACTTACCGTAACAATAACTTTTTTGGTTTAACTGATGATGTGAGCTTTGCATTACAGTATGCGGATAATGGTGATAATGCAGGGTCAAATGGTAACTACGTAGATAGAGTAAATGATGATCTTATTCGAAAAGGTGATAGCCGTGAAGCTTTTGGTGCCGTCGTTCAATGGAATATTTTTGATACTGGTTTAACTGCTGGTGCCGGATATGCACAGACTTCTGACCATAGTAAACCTGCTATCAATACTAGCAGTGACGTAGGTAAAATTACAACTTGGGCAGCAGGTCTTAAATATAGTAATTATAACTTATATTTAGCTGCTAACTACTTCCAAACTAAATTTAATGATGAGGCTTCTAATGAGAGTGGTCAACCGCGTGACTATTTCGATGAAAAAGTTAAAGGTATTGAACTTGTTGCGCAATATGTTATCGACTTAGATATTGGTCGTATAACACCATCTTTAGCTTATGTTCAACATAAAGTAAAAGATAGTGATGGAGATAATGAACACCCATATTTAGCTAAATATGTCTCTTTAGGTGCTACTTATGAATTTAATAAAAACATTAGCGCTATCGTTGAATACAAATTCAACTTACTTGATAAGGATGATGACGGTGCATGGAATAATGTATCTAATGATGCAACATCAGGTAAAGCAGGTACTAAAGACGTGTTAGGTATTGGTTTAATCTACCAATTCTAATAATACTAATCAGTAAATTATAAATCATACACTCTTGATGGCATTTAATTGCCGATAATATCAAGAGTGTATTTTTTTATGTTTATTGATAATTTCAACATTTATTTGTAAAGATTACGAAACAATAAGATTAAATAACATTCAAATAAACACTGTTTCACGTTAGACAATAAGTTTTAAAAAAAGTTCACTTGCTTTTAAAATATTTTTATAGATAATCAACAAACCTTTGAAAACTTATTCAAATAATAAGTTTATTTAACATATGAACAATTTTTTATAAACTGATTTGGTCTAAAACTAGACAGTAGTTATATAAAAAGTGGTTCCATGAAATATAGGCAGTTAGTGATAAATGCCTTTTTAACTACAATACCTTAGGGGAAAATAAATGAAACGTACACTATTAGCAGTCGCAATTCCTGCGCTTTTAGTTGCTGGTGCAGCTAATGCATCTATCGAAGTTTGGAACAAAGATGGTAACAAACTTGAAGTAAATGGTCGTGTTAAAGCGATGAACCATATTACTGATCGTAATCAAGTAGGTGAAGGTGATAGAAGTAATGGCCGTATCGGTTTTACTGGTAATACCCAAATCGCTGAAGGCTTTACAGGTTATGGCCGTTTTGAGTATGAGACCTTTACTGGTGATAATGCCGATAACGAAACTCGTTATGCATTTGCTGGTTTAAATTTTGGTGACTTTGGTTCAATCGATTATGGTCGTAACGACGGTGTCTTAAAAGCAATTACTGCTTATACTGACGTATTACCAGAATTTGGTGGCGATGCTGCTAACAATGATTGGAATGTTTTATCAGCACGTACTAAAGCTGTATTAACTTACCGTAATAATAACTTTTTTGGTTTAACTGATGATGTTAGCTTTGCATTACAGTATGCAGATGATGGCGATAACTCATTATCTGGTGACCACTCTTTTGATACAACAAACCAATCTTTTAACATTGGCAAAAGTCGTGAAGCATTTGGTGCAACAGTTCAATGGAATATCTTCGACACAGGCTTAACAGCTGGTGCTGGTTATGCTCAATCAACTGGCAAGAAAAGCAAAAATATTGTTCTTGAAGAAAGTACAAGCGGAAAACCAGGTAAAATCAGTACTTGGGCAGCAGGTCTTAAGTATGATAACTATAACTTATATTTAGCGGCTAACTATTTCCAAAGTAAATTAAAAGATGGTCTTTACTTTGATGTTGAAGAAGGCAAAATTGATTCTATTAGCGATCTAAAAATTAAAGGTATTGAACTTGTTGCTCAATACGGTATTGATCTTGAAGTTGGTCGTATAATTCCATCTTTAGCTTATGTTCAACATAAAGTCAAAGATGAGGATCCTGAAGCTAGTGGCAGTTCTTATTTAACTAAGTATGTCTCTTTAGGCGCTACTTATGAATTTAATAAAAATATTAGTGCTATCGTTGAATATAAATTCAATTTACTTGATAAAGATGATGACGGAGCATACAACAATACTGCTAAGAATGTACGAGAATCTAACACTAAAGCAGGTACTAAAGACGTGTTAGGTATTGGTTTAATTTATCAATTCTAATTACCCTTAGTTAGAAAAGCTGAACAACAAAAAGGCACTTAGGTGCCTTTTTTCTTGCACCCCTCTTTAATTCCTCGTAAAATCAGATTCAACATACCAACTGTTTTATTACAAAGATTTCAAAAGAAAAACGATTTTATTGATCAATAAAAATAGTTAATCTTTGCCTAATTAACATAATTTTAGTAGAGAATAATAAATTACTGGTTTTTATTAACAACTGTTAACAGCCGGTAACTTATTAACGTAGGCACAACGCATTGTGTCAATATAAAAAATCAACGAGGGTAAAAAATGAAACGTAATCTTTTAGCAATCGCTATTCCTGCACTTTTAGTTGCTGGTAGCGCATCTGCATCTATTGAAGTATGGAATAAAGATGGCAATAAATTAGATCTTAACGGTCGTGTTTATGCCTTAAACTATATCACTGATCGTAATAACCAAACTGGAGAAGGTGATAGAACCACAGGCCGTATCGGTTTTTCTGGTGAGACTCAAGTAACCGATAGCCTAACTGGTTATGGCCGTTTTGAATATGAGATCTTTACTGGACACGATGCTGATAACGAAACCCGTTACGCATTTGCTGGTTTAAATTTTGGTTCATTTGGTTCATTCGACTATGGTCGTAACGATGGCGTGTTAAAAACATTAACCTCTTATACCGATGTTCTACCTGAATTTGGTGGTGATGCATCAAACAATGATTACTATGCGCTATCTGCACGTACTAAAGCTGTTGCCACTTACCGAAATAGTGACTTCTTTGGTTTAGTTGATGGCCTACGTTTTGCATTACAGTATGCTGACAACGGCGATAACAGCTCAAATCAAAATGCAAATGACCGAAAAGATGGCCATAACAGCAATGAAGCTTGGGGTTCAGTTGTTGATTGGGATGTACTAGATACAGGACTATCTGTTGGTGCCGGTTATACCCAAAGTGGTGGGCATTACGATGCTAAAGCGTGGTCTGCTGGTGTTAAATATGATAACTACAACATCTATTTAGCGGCACTATATATCCAAGGTAAACAGAGTGAAGGTTGGAAATCTGGTGATGATCTTAAAACTAAAGGTGTTGAAATTGTTGCTCAATACGGCTTCGACTTTGAAGTGGGTCGTTTAACACCATCTTTAGGTTATATCCAACATAAAGCGAAAGATGCTGAAAGTCTATCTGGCGTTGCTGGCACTAAAGGTGACTACCTTGTTAAATATGTTGATGTAGGTTTAACTTATGACTTCAACAAAAACCTTCAAGGTATTTTAGATTATAAGATCAACTTGTTAGATAAAGATGATATCGGTGCACGTCATACTCTATATAGTGGCGAAAACTATAACCGTTCACAAATCAATGCAACAACAAAAGATACTGTTGCACTTGGTCTAATCTATCAGTTCTAATTATTTAGAATCAGTTAGAATAGTAATAAAAGGCACTGCGGTGCCTTTTTTATTAATGATTTAAGATCTCTTTTTAAACGAGTAGAGACAAAAAAGCAGTAACAATGTTACTGCTCAATACAAAAGTGATCACTATAAATGCGTGAAAAGTTAAACCTTCGCCATCTCTTTTTCAATCAACATAATTAAAATATGGATCACCTTAATATGAATCTCCTGCACCCTGTCAGCATAACCAAAATGGGGAACACGAATATCGACATCAGCCAGACCATCCATTTTACCGCCATCTTTACCCGTTAAAGTGATGACCTTCATCCCCTTCTGCTTTGCTGCTGCAATCGCTTTTAAAATATTTGCCGAATTACCAGAGGTTGAGATACCTAAAAGCACATCCCCACGCTGCCCAACCCCCTCAATATAGCGAGAGAAGATATCATTAAAACCAAAATCGTTACCCACACAGGAGATATGACTCACATCCGAGATAGCAATAGCCGGATAAGCTGGTCGATTATTACGATATCGCCCCGTCAACTCCTCAGCAAAATGCATCGCATCACAGTGTGATCCCCCATTACCACACGAGAGCACTTTACCCCCCTGTTTAAAGGAGTTAGCAATTAACAGCGCTGCATCATTAATTTGCGCTAAATTTTGCTCGTCTTCAATAAATTTAGTTAACAGATCACGCGCTTGGTTTAACTCATCTCGAATCTCATCTCTATACATCGGTTTTTCCTACTTTTTATTAATAGATTAATCTTAAAATCAACTATCAGGTAGTTTAATCACTTTATAATGAGTTGCAAACAATAAAGTTAGCCAAAATAGATTGATTAAATGAGGGTGATTATCCGGTTTTATGATGACTGTTTTAAAACGAATGTTTAGAGATAAATGTTTAAAGATGAACGTTTAAAAAATATTTTAGGACTTTATTTTAGGATTTTCTTTTAGGGGAAGTGTTTTAGAGTTAATGTTTTTAGGGTTAATGTTTTAGGGTTGAGGCTATTTAAAAAATAAATAGCACTCAATAACAGATAGATAACAGTCAAATGTGACAATAAATTACCGTCGATTCATATCAACGGTATCTGATCAAATCAATTTTTAAAAGAGTGAATTGGTGCAGGGATACGCCCACCGCGTTGAATAAAATCGAAAGAGCTAAACCGATTAACCTGCATAATAGGTGCATGACCCAATAGCCCACCAAACTCAATATTATCGCCGACGGTCATCCCAACTGCTGGAATGATACGCACCGCAGTTGTCTTATGATTAATTACACCAATTGCGGCTTCATCAGCAATAATGGCTGAAATCGTCTCTGCAGGGGTGTCGCCCGGAATGGCAACCATATCTAAACCAACTGAGCAGACACAGGTCATCGCCTCTAGCTTTTCAAGGTTGAGGGCACCGCAATTTACCGCATCAATCATGCCGGCATCTTCCGAGACAGGAATAAAAGCGCCACTAAGTCCACCAACATGTCCACACGCCATCACGCCCCCTTTCTTCACAGCATCATTTAATAATGCTAATGCTGCTGTTGT
The DNA here is from genome assembly GCA_029433365.1 of Orbaceae bacterium ESL0721. Taxonomy (GTDB): domain Bacteria; phylum Pseudomonadota; class Gammaproteobacteria; order Enterobacterales; family Orbaceae; genus Gilliamella. The sequence goes on along the minus strand of JAQTHZ010000002.1, from coordinate 248,852 downwards.
GCCATGGGTACCGACAACTTCTAACCCCATCTCCTCTAAAATATGGGCGACCGAATCCCCAATAGCCGGCGTTGGTGCGAGGGAGAGATCAACAATACCAAATTTCACCCCTAGCCGTTCAGAAGCCTCTTTACCGACTAACTGCCCCATGCGGGTAATCTTAAATGCGGTCTTTTTAACGGTCTCAGCTACGATATCAAAAGGTTCACCCTTCACCTTCTCTAACGCCCGTTTTACAACACCCGGTCCACTAACACCGACATTAATCACACAATCAGCTTCACCCACACCATGGAATGCACCCGCCATAAACGGATTATCTTCAACCGCATTGGCAAATACCACCAACTTAGCACACGCCATGCTACTATTATCGGCGGTTAGCTCTGCTGCCTCTTTAATAATCTGCCCCATCTGTTTTACAGCATCCATATTGATACCAGTCTGGGTTGAACCTACATTAACCGATGCGCAGACCCGTTCAGTTTGTGCTAACGCTTGTGGGATAGATTTAATTAAGATCTCGTCACCCTTATGGTACCCTTTTTGGACTAACGCTGAAAAACCACCAATAAAATTGACACCAACCGCTTTCGCTGCCGCATCTAAAATCTTAGCAAATTCAACATAATCTTGATCACCACTTGCCCCCGCAATTAACGAAATCGGTGTGACGGAGATCCGTTTATTAATAATAGGGATACCAAATTCTGATGCAATCGCTTCACCAACATCAACTAAATTTTTAGCAAGTCGCGTTATCTTCTCGTAGATCTTCTCACGCGCCTTTGCACCATCACTATCAATACAGTCTAGTAGTGAGATACCCATCGTGATAGTTCGGATATCAAGTCTCTCCTCCTCGATCATCTTAATTGTTTCGAGGATCTGTTTGCTCTCCATTCAACTCTCCTTAAATAGATTAACTGCTTTATACTATGTATGAGGCAACTATAGACGATGCATCACATCAAAAATCTCTTCACGCTGAATATTCACCTTCACATCTAAACTACTACCTAATGCTGTCAGATCTTTTTTTACCTCATCAAATGGCACTGTAATATGGGTAAAATCGAGTAACATAATCATCGTAAAATAGCCATCCATAATCGTCTGCGTCATATCTAAAATATTGATATTTGATGCAAACAGCTTTTGACTCACCCCAGCAACAATGCCCGGTTTATCTTTACCAATCACGGTTAAAATCGTTTTCATTCTCAACTCCGCCAGTATAAAAAAGAGCCAATTACTATAACATCTTAAAAAATTAACAGAAAGATTCTAAACCTATTTTGATAAATTTTTATTTAAATAAGTTCTAAAACAGTAGAATCTATTTTGGATTGAATTGGAATTAAATAGGGAATAAATAGGCAATAAATAGAAGAGGAAAATGGGGAGATAAGAGATACATTCCCAAAACTAACTTTGCCTATTTTTCCAACAATTAAGAGCAGAATAGAGAGCGTGCAATTAATAACCTCTTCAAAAAAAGGCTAAATAGGAGTAGATTTATCTCTTTATAAAAAAATTGACAACACAATCTATAACAATAACCAAATATAATAATTTATTACAATAATCTATCACAATAAAGGTTGGTAAAATGGTGAACTTTCAAAAGTCCAATAAGTTAGATCATGTCTGCTATGACATCCGTGGACCTATTCTCGATCATGCCAAAAGGCTTGAAGAGGAGGGGCAAAAAATCTTAAAACTTAATATTGGCAACCCCGCGCACTTTGGTTTTACCGCCCCAGATGAACTACTTGTCGATGTGATTCGAAATATTCCAACCTCAGAAGGTTATTGTGACTCCAAAGGGCTCTACTCAGCCCGCAAAGCGATCATGCAGCGCTACCAAGCTCGCGGCATTACCACCGTTGGTGTTGAAGATATCTACATTGGTAACGGCGTCTCTGAACTCATCGTGCAGTGTATGCAGGCACTCTTAAATAGTGGTGATGAGATTCTGGTACCAATGCCAGATTACCCATTATGGACAGCTGCGGTCAGTCTATCTGGCGGCAACGCAGTGCACTATATCTGTGATGAAGAGGCGAACTGGTCACCCGATATAGCGGATATAAAAAAGAAGATCACCCCCAAAACAAAAGGGATTGTCATTATTAACCCCAATAACCCAACCGGCGCTGTCTACAGCAAAGCTGTGTTATTGGATATTGCCGAATTAGCTCGTCAAAACAATCTCATTATATTTGCCGATGAGATCTACGACCAGATTCTCTATGACGATGCCGAGCACCACTCAATTGCAGCACTAGCGCAAGATCTCTTTGTTATCACCATGTGTGGGCTCTCTAAAACCTATCGTGCTGCCGGTTTTCGGCAGGGTTGGATGGCACTTTGTGGACCCAAACAGCATGTTAAAGGTTATATTGAAGGGCTCAACATGCTGGCTTCGATGCGTCTATGTGCCAATGTTCCATTTCAGCACGCCATCCAAGCGGCACTTGGCGGTTACCAAAGTATTAATGAACTGACCAAACCAGGTGGCAGACTCTATGATCAATGTATGCTGGCATGGCGACTACTCAACGAGATCCCAGGTGTCTCATGTACTAAACCACAAGGTGCGCTCTACCTCTTCCCAAAACTGGATCAAAAGAGATTTAATATCCATAATGACCAGAAATTAGTATTAGATTTTTTACTGCAAGAGAAAGTTCTTTTAGTGCAAGGTACTGGCTTTAACTGGCATAAACCAGATCATGTAAGAATCGTCGCCCTCCCTCATGCACGCGACATGGAAGCTGCCATTGAACGGTTAGCTAAATTTTTATCTACCTATCGGCAGTAAATACTATCAAATAGAGATAACTAAAGATAAAAACAGTTAAATAGCGGTTTTAATATCAATTTTTATTCTTCTTAAAATTGAATTTAAAACCGTTTTAAAATAGTTTTTAATACGCTTTTTAGCTCTTTTTTAGAACTATTTTTAGGACTATTTTAAAAACTGTTTTTAACGCAGTTTTAAATACAGTTTTTAATACTGTGATTATGAATAAACGTTGCAGGGAGATCACCCTGCAATATCCACTTTCACAACTCACCCTATCGCATAATAAAATTGCAATATTCACCCCAATCGGTATAGACTAACGCCATTTTTGGTTATTTGACGATTGATAGACAACTTTTATGCAACTCTCTGATTTTGATTTTACACTTCCCAATGAGCTCATTGCACGCTACCCAGCAGAAAAACGGAGCGACTGCCGCCTGTTGACGCTTGATGGTGATACAGGGAGCGTTCAGCATGAGCAGTTTACCGATATATTAACCCACCTAAATCAAGGTGATCTGCTGGTTTTTAACAACACTCGCGTTATTCCTGCTCGCCTTTATGGAAAAAAAGCGACCGGTGGCAAAATCGAAATATTAGTTGAACGTCTACAAGAGAATAACCGCGTCCTAGCCCATATTAAAGCCTCAAAATCGCCTAAAGCGGGTAGTGAATTATGGCTTAGCAACAATGAAGTAAACATTAATGATACAAATATTGATGAAACAAACATTAAAGTCACTGTGCTCGATCGGCAGGGCGATCTCTTTCAACTACAATTTCCAGATGATGTGCTTACAATCCTCAATCAAATTGGGCATATTCCACTACCCCCCTATATTGATAGAGCCGATGAGGCGCAAGATAGAGAGCTCTATCAAACAGTCTACAGTAAAACCCCTGGCGCAGTCGCTGCCCCAACCGCAGGGTTACATTTTGACGAACAACTGATTGAACAGATTCAAAAAAAAGGGGTGGAGACCGCTTTTGTCACACTACATGTTGGTGCTGGCACCTTTCAACCGGTGCGTGTTTTGGATATTGAATCCCATCAGATGCATGCGGAATATGCCGAAGTACCCCAAAATGTGGTCGATGCTGTATTAGCCTGCAAGGCACGCGGCAATAAAGTGGTCGCAGTCGGCACCACATCGGTTAGAGCCTTAGAGAGCGCAGCCCAAAAAACAGGCACCATTGCCCCCTTTTTTGATGATACGCGGATCTTTATCTACCCGGGCTACCATTTTGCGGTGATAGACGCATTAATCACCAACTTTCATCTACCAGAATCAACCCTTATTATGCTTGTCTCGGCATTTGCCGGTTACGAGCAGACCATGAACGCCTATAAACAGGCTGTCGAAGCGCGTTACCTCTTTTTTAGTTATGGTGATGCAATGTATATTACAAAACAGCACAATCCTCCTCAGATCGAGGAGTAATTAGATATCGCGCCAAACTGTCTATTTGGTCGCAAGAGGTAAAAATGAAATTTGAACTAAAAAATAGTGATGGACTTGCCAGACGAGGTCGCATGACCTTCAACCGCCGAGGTGTTCCGCATACTGTCGAAACTCCCGCCTTTATGCCTGTTGGCACCTACGGCACAGTAAAAGGGATGACGCCCGAAGAGGTAGCAGCAACTGGAGCAGAGATTCTGCTTGGTAACACCTTCCACCTCTGGTTACGACCAGGTCAAGCGGTGATGCGTCAACATGGTGATCTACACGATTTTATGCAGTGGCAAGGTCCAATTCTCACCGATTCAGGAGGCTTTCAGGTCTTTAGTCTAGGTGATATACGCAAAATCAAAGAGGAGGGTGTTCACTTTAAAAATCCGATTAATGGGGATGCGATCTTTCTATCACCAGAGATCTCAATGGAGATTCAGTATGACCTTGGTTCCGATATTGTGATGATCTTTGATGAGTGCGCCCCCTATCCAGCTGAGTGGGATTACATCAAAAAATCGATGGATATGTCGCTACGTTGGGCAAAGCGGAGTCGCAAACGTTTTGATGAACTAGGCAACCAAAACGCCCTATTTGGGATTGTGCAAGGTGGCGTCCACCAAGAGTTACGCGACATCTCAATCAAAGGGTTAACCGAAATTGGATTTGATGGCTATGCGATTGGCGGACTTGCTGTTGGTGAACCCAAAGAGGATATGCACCGAATCCTACAAGGGACCTGCCCACAGCTTCCGAACGACAAACCACGCTACCTAATGGGAGTTGGTAAACCCGAAGATCTAGTTGAAGGGGTACGCCGCGGCGTCGATATGTTTGACTGTGTCATGCCAACCCGTAACGCCCGTAACGGACACCTCTTTGTCACTAATGGGGTGATTAAAATTCGTAACGCCAAATATCGTGACGACACCACACCACTCGATCCTGAGTGTGACTGCTACACCTGTAAAAACTACACCAAATCCTATCTACATCACTTAGATAAGTGCGGTGAGATTTTAGGTGCAAGGCTTAACACGATTCACAATCTCCGCTACTATCAACGGTTGATGGCAGAAATTCGCACAGCAATTGAAAATAACCGTTATGAGGATTTTGTGCAGGAGTTTTATGCGCGCATCGGTAAAACAGCAGCGCCGCTGTAGGTATTGGTACCTACTCTCATACAAAAGGGCGAAGAAAAATTATTAGCAAAGTTTACTATCTAACGCTTGACACAAGAAAAGAGGCGCAGTATTATGCGCATCCTAACGGCGAGTAGCGCAGCTTGGTAGCGCAACTGGTTTGGGACCAGTGGGTCGGAGGTTCGAATCCTCTCTCGCCGACCAATCAATTTTAGAAACCTGCTTAAATAGCAGGTTTTTTTATGCCTAATATTTCCCCATCCCATTTGCAATGTTTTAGGATTATGATGTTTAAAATAACAGTTTTTTAAATAACAACGTTTTAAATAACAGTGTTTAAAATAACAGTGTTTAAAATAACAATATTTAAAATAACGATGTTTTAGGGTTAACATCTCATAGTTGAAGAGCAAAATAACAGAAAATCACCCCCAAAGATTTATGTTAAAACAGTTCCCAAATAACCGTCCCTAAATAACAGCCTCTAAATAACAGCCCCCTAAAATCTGTGCCTATTAAACCGTTTTTACCACTTTATCACTGATTACATTTTAGCCTTAATTACTACCCAAAAAAGTCAATTTCAACCAAATAGATGATGAAAGAACAACGATTTAACAGATCGATTAGTGCTAAAATAATCACGATAGCAATAGCAACAATAGATAAAAAACTGCTTAATTTATTGGACATTATCTGTAAGTCGAGGTAATTTGTATCTATTAATTAATCACTACAATGCAGTTAACACTAATCAAACAAAAAGGAGCGTTATCATGGCTAAAGCTACGTCATCTAAAATTGCAAAAGCGAAAAAATTGCAAGAAGCACCAATTCTTTTTCCAACTGATTTAGGTGAAAAAGCATCGAGAGATATTAGTGGGGCAATGAATTCAATCTTAGCGGATGTTTTTGCCTTGTATTTGAAAACAAAAAACTTCCATTGGCATGTTAGCGGCCCACACTTTCGTGATTACCACTTAATGTTTGATGATCAAGGTGCTGAACTCTTCGCGATGACCGATCCAATTGCTGAACGTGTACGTAAATTAGGTGGTACAACCTTACGTTCAATCAGCCATATTTCAAAACTACAGAGTATTAAAGATAATAATGCTGACTATGTTGAACCTTCTGATATGCTTGCTGAACTCTGTCAAGATAACATTCACCTCACAGCGCGTATGCGTGAAGCGCATGATATCTGTGATGAATATAACGATACGGCAACAGCAAGTTTAATTGAAGAGTGGATTGATCAAACAGAAAAACGTGCATGGTTCCTATTTGAAACCAGCAGAAAAATTGACTCATCTGGTCACTAATTATACAAAGATAACCCTGCTCCTCTTTATAATTTAATTAAAAATAGCACAGTTAAAGATCCTAAATTTAAAGATTAAATTTGTCGCTAGAATATAGATGAATAAAGAGAGCTGCTGGTAAGATCAAAGCTATTTTAATCCACTAGTTAGTAACTAGTGGATATCCTCATGACGATCAATAGGGAATAGTATGAGCAGAAAAATCGCAGTACTTGTTGGTAGTTTACGTAAAGACTCCTATAACTTAAAAGTTGCCAAAATATTACAACAGATCGCCCCTAAAACACTCTCACTACAGATTATCCAGATTGGCGATCTGCCCCTCTATAATGAAGATATCGATCAAGGTCATCCGCCAGAATCTTACACCAGATTTCGAAAAGAGATCGCAACATGTGATGGTGTTATCTTTGTCACACCTGAATATAACCGCTCAATCCCAGCTGTAATTAAAAATGCTATCGATGTTGGATCTCGCCCTTATGGTCAAAGTGTATGGGCAAAAAAACCGACGGCAATTATCTCTGTCTCACCTGGTGCTATTGGTGGATTTGGCGCTAACCATGCACTCCGCCAATCGTTAGTATTTTTAGATATGCCAACCATGCAACAGCCCGAAGCTTACTTTGGTGGCGTTGCCACAGCTTTTGATGATAATGGCAATATTGCTGAAAAAAGTCGTGCCTTCCTCGAAAATTTTATTAAAACTTATGCAGATTGGGTGAATAAATTGGCATAAAATAGTCCGTTCTCTTTAAAACTTTAAGTTTTAAATATACCTTAAGTTTTAAATATTAAGTGATGAACTGTAAACTATTAACAAAAGCGATACACTGTACGTTATCAGCAGAAGCTATAAATCAAACAGTTAAAAATAAAAAACAATGTACCAAATTACCACACCCTTTTATCCCATAAATGAAAAAGCACTCTTAGATCGGGCGGCGTTAATTGCTGGACGATCATTAGGTGAGATTGCAAACTATTTAACCCTCCCGATCCCTGAAAACCTTATCACTCAAAAAGGGTGGGTGGGGAATCTGCTCGAGACATTTCTTGGTGCTGATGCCGGCAGTAAAGCAGAGCAAGATTTTACCCGTTTAGGAATCGAACTAAAAACGATCCCCCTTAACCGAGATGGTAAACCACTCGAGACCACATTTGTCAGCGTCGCCCCGTTAATGGCAAATTATGGGATTACATGGGAATCGAGCCATGTCAAATATAAGCTCTCTAAAGTGCTCTGGATCCCAATTGAGGGCGATCGCACCATTCCATTGGCAGAGCGCAAAGTTGGCGTGCCGATACTCTGGCAACCAACCGAGCAGCAAGAGCAGCAACTAAAGCAGGATTGGCAAGAGTTGATGGAGATGATAGCCATCGGTCAAGTTGAAAAGATTACCGCCCACTACGGCACCTACCTACAACTAAGACCCAAAGCGGCAAATGGCAGAGCCTTAACCGAAGCAGTTGGCGAAAATGGCGAGCTAATTCTTACTCGCCCACGCGGTTTTTACTTAAAAAAAACTTTTACAAAACAGATTATAGAGGATTGGTGTCAATCGGTAGATCAGAATAGGGCGCTGTTTTAAAACTGAACTATTTTAAAAACGAACTGTTTTAGAAACGGGCTGTTTTATAAACTGACTGTTTTATAAATGGATTATTTTATAAATAGACTGTTTTAATAAAACGATACTTTAATAAAACTGTATTTTAATGGGCAACCGGTGTATACTTCGCAGCCAATAAAATTGTGCTAAACTGCACAGGTTCTACTGTTCTTTAACATCATCAATTAGGAAATTAGATTATGCAACCGATGCTAAACATCGCTATTCGTGCTGCTCGCAAAGCAGGTAATGTCGCCATTAAAGCCTATGGGAATCCAACATCGATCGAAATTAATAACAAAGCAGATAACGATTTTGTTACTAATGTTGATATTGCCGCCGAAGCGCTGATTATCGAAACCATTAAAAAAGCTTATCCAGATCACACAATTATTGCGGAAGAGAGCGGCTTAATTAAAGGCAGAGAGGCAGATATTCAGTGGATAATCGATCCAATTGATGGTACCACCAACTTTATCAAAAATATCCCACACTTTGCTGTCTCAATTGCGGTTCGCGTAAAAGGTAAAACCGAAGCAGCTGTTGTCTATAATCCAATGTCTAACGAGCTTTTTACGGCATCTCGCGGGCAAGGTGCACAGCTTAATGGCTACCGCCTACGCGTTGGTAATACCAAAGATCTTAATGGCGCTATGTTAGCAACTGCATTCCCAATTAATACCAAACAGTATAGCGAGTGCTACTTCGCTGTAATGCAAAAACTGTTTCAAAAATGTGGTGATCTCCGTTGCTTTGGCTCAGCGGCGCTAGATCTTGCCTATATCGCTGCTGGTCGTGTTGATGGCTTTTTTGAGATTGGTCTAAAACCTTGGGATATCGCAGCAGGTGAGTTAATCCTTCGGGAAGCAGGCGGCGTGATGACCGACTTTGCTGGCAACACAAATTATATGGTTTCTGGCAATATCATTGCGGGTAATCCAAAAATAGTGAAAGATTTTATTGTCACAACCCAAAATCTATGGGATGACAGATTAAAGGTGTAATCATCAAAAAAGAGGTTGCTATGGAGACAAAACAGTACACATTTGCAGTCGAAGAGATGAGCTGTGCATCGTGTGTAAGTCGTGTTGAGCGAGCGTTACAAAAAGTGGCAGGCGTTAAACATGTCGCTGTCAATCTCGCTACCGAAAAGGCGACCGTTGAGGCAGATGCTAATGTATCACTCCAGAGCCTATTTGATGCGGTAGATGATGCCGGTTACCATGCTAGCGCTATCCAAGATCAACCCCAACAACCCTCTATCAAGCCAGTTGTGATATCAGCACTGCTGGCGGTGCCATTTATCTTACCCATGCTACTAGCCCCATTCGGCATCCACTGGATGTTATCGGGCTATCTACAACTTATCCTCGCCTCTATTGTGCAATTTGTTTTAGGGTTAAAGTTTTACCGCAGCGGATTTAAAGCAGCCAAAGCGCTATCTGGCAATATGGATCTGCTGGTTGCGATTGGCACCTCGGCAGCCTACGGATTATCCCTCTATCAACTGCTTATTGGGGATGATGATCACCTCTATTTTGAGTCATCAGTTATCATTATCACCTTAATTTTACTAGGTAAATGGCTCGAACAGCGCGCCAAACATCAAACTACCGAAGCGATTGAATCCCTATCAAAATTACGACCCAAAGCTGCACAGGTAAAGCGTGGTGAACAGATAGTATCACTCCCGCTAGATCAGGTTAAATTGAGCGATATTGTTATTATCAAACCGGGGGAACAGATTCCAGTTGATGGGATCATCATTGAGGGGATCTCAAGTAGTGATGAATCAATGTTAACTGGCGAGAGCCTGCCAGTGAATAAAAAAACCGGCGATACCGTAACTGGCGGCGCCATCAATGGTGAGGGGTTACTTACTGTCAAAACCACTGCGATAGCTAAAGATTCAACACTAGCTAAAATCATCAAACTGGTCGAAGCAGCGCAGGAGAAGAAAGCCCCAATACAACGCATTGTTGACCGAATTAGCGCCATATTTGTCCCTACAATACTCGGTATCGCTCTCATCACCCTACTTGGCTACGGCATATTAACAGCCAATTGGCAAACCGCAATCTTACATGCAGTGGCTGTGCTAGTTATCGCCTGCCCTTGTGCTTTAGGGTTAGCCACACCAACAGCAATAATGGTTGGGACAGGAGTTGCCGCCAAGCACGGTATTCTGATAAAAGATGCCGAAGCATTAGAGACGATGCATAGCCTAAACTACGTCGCATTTGATAAAACTGGCACCCTCACCGAAGGGAGACCGGCGCTAGTTGAGATCGACATCTTAGGTGATATCACAACGGACGAGATCCTCTCTATCGCCGCAGCCCTACAGTCAGGGAGTGAGCATCCACTCGCAAAAGCGGTGTTAGCCAAAATGGCGGAGATAAAAGATCCACAAAAAGTATCGGCACAAAATACCACTGCAGTTGCGGGATCCGGCATCTTAGCCACCATTAATGGCAGTGAGTACTATCTAGGCAGCAGTCGCTGGATGCAGCAGCTCCAAGCACAATTTATCAATATGGATGAGAAAGCCCGTGAACTGAGCGAAAAAGGGTACACCATCTCATGGCTTGCCAAACAGCACTCGGGCGATCATCCCGTCGTATTAGCTCTCTTTGGTTTTACGGATCTGATAAAACCGACCGCTAAAATGGCAATTAACCAATTACACGATTTAAACGTAAAAACGGTGATGTTAACCGGCGATAACCAGCAAGCAGCCGATAAAGTGGGCAGGGCGCTTGGGATCGATACCGTAATTGCCGACATCTCCCCACAAAATAAAGCCAAACAGATTACGCAGTTACAAAGCACTGGCGCGACTGTTGCGATGGTTGGCGATGGCATTAATGACGCCCCTGCTCTCGCTGCTGCAAACATCGGCATTGCAATGGGCACCGGTACCGATGTTGCCATGCAGACTGCCAGCATCACCCTAATGCAAGGCAACCCGCTGCTCATAGCCGATGCGATCGACATCTCAAGGCGCACCTACCGCAAGATAAAACAGAACCTATTTTGGGCATTTATCTACAATATCATCGGCATCCCACTCGCCGCCTTCGGCTTCCTAAGCCCAATGCTAGCCGGCGCCCTCATGGCACTTAGCAGCCTCTGCGTCGTCACCAACGCCCTGCTATTAAAATATTGGAAGCGTTGATTTTATATGAAAAAAACCTGCAAATTTGTTTTAGGGTTTGGGGTATGTTAATCAAAATTTATAGAAAATGGTGGATTTAAAACTGTCGGTTTTAGATGTTATTTAGGTGTTAAATAGCTGTTTATTGGTGGAGGTCGTGATTAATTTACGGTTATTAACAGTAACTATAAATAGTAACCATAAACAGCAATGTTTTAGGGTTACTAGTTATTTTGTGATTCTAGATTGATTAGTTATAAACTGGTTGGATTTATTGATTCAGTTGTTAGTAAAAAGCAGCCGTGATTAATTTGTTAAATCTATCAACTGCTGCATTGCTACTTGAGGTGATAAAAACCCTGCTGGTGTTAGCGAGGGTTTTGAAATAGCGCGGCGGCTGGCGTCGGTGAGTTTAGGGCTTGCTACGCGTAGCGGGCAAGGGTTAAGGGGTGACGCAAGCGAAACGATTGTTCGCAGCGAGCATGGGGTTCCAAAAGACTCTGCCATTGTACGAGGCGACACTATGTTGAAAAGAAGCGCTAGAGTTATAGACCTCAAGCGCCCAGTAATAGTAACTGAGGTCGAAGTCGCTACCAGTGTAGAAGCTACGATTATGCATATACCCCCACTCAGCAAAGAGTCCACCACCAATTCGCCGCTGGTAGTTATTAGGTTGACCTGATAGCCCCCCTGTCCAATTATAACCATTAGCATTGGTATATTCTCTTACACTTGGAACTCGATATTGATTACCGTAACGGTTAGAGCAGTAATCAGCTTTATAACCATTACCACTAACATTATTACCAGGTGTGGTGATGAACCATCTGTTTATGGTAAAACTATATATTTTATTGGTCTTCTCTTTATCTGAGTAGAGGGTAAAAGTAGTGGGCACCGCAGTGGTGGCGTTATTAGTATTGTACCTTGGTCCAGTTAACATGATTTTAGCAATGTTGGTACTGTTAGTACTACTAATGGCAATATCAATACCAGAATCAGCAGGCGTTTTATCGTAACTCACATTCTGCCAAACATCACCAGCAACAGTTAAGTTAAAAAAGAGTCCGTGCGCACCCATAGTTGGAAAGTTGGATGACGGGACATTGATATCTTGTGGTTTGAATCCTTTTTTGTTATCCCACTGGCTGACGGGTCCATCAAGTTCAGAGTAAAAAATACCTGTATTACTACCACTGTATGCTAAATTGGGCTGGGCATAACAGGCATAGGGTTTAGTTGGTGGTTTGGGTTTAATATAGTAGGTTGCTGTTGTAGCAGGAAAGGTAATCGCATTAGGGGAGCCGTATTGCGTCTTTAAAGTACCGGCACTGTTGCTGAAAGTGATTTTATAGTACGCCACGCAGGCAGTTAATCTATCATCTCGTTTAACTACTCCACCATCTGCATCTGTTATCTGCACCGTTAAATTGCCGGTCGCAGTGATACCGCCAGCACCCTGTCCATCCCCATCATCATCACCCCAATAGTTGTTAGGTTCAGCAATCAGTTCGTTTAAGGTGATCGCTGTTTTATCAATTGGCATAAACATCTGCACATCTGCTAACGTCTGCCCTTCAATTGGTAGCTCGATTGGGTTGGTTGGGGTTGAGTCGTTATTATCAAGGTTATAGAACCGACCATCAGATAGTGTGATACTTAATAATTTGCTGGTATCACTCTCTTTCGTGATGCCACCATCAAATGTCAAATAGGGGGAGGTGCCGATAATGGTGCTTTTTGTGGTTGTTATTGCAGCAGAAGCAGGGAGAGCGAGTAAAAGAGGGAGCAAGGTTAAGAGTGATTGGGTAATGGCGTTTTTGAGTGGCTGACCTTTTAACAGTCGCAGCAATAACTTTTGCTGTTTATATTTATAGCGTTGCGTGGTTGCGTGGTTGCGTGGTTGCGTGGTTGCGTGGTTGCGTGGTTGCGTGGTTGCGTGGTTGCGTGGTTGCGTGGTTGCGTGGTTGCGTGGTTGCGTGGTTGCGTGGTTGCGTGGTTGCGTGGTTGCGTGGTTGCGTGGTTGCGTGGTTGCGTGGTTGCGTGGTTGCGTGGTTGCGTGGCATTCTAATAACCTCCCTATTTCCTGTCAATATTTTTGTTATTTTTTGTGCGTTAAATTCTACCATCACTCCCATCAATCTTTCGCATTTTGCTAGCAGGTTTTTTGTAAAGAATTGTAAAGATTAAAAGAGGTTATCGAACTCAATACCTCTGTCATCAACACATTTTAAAAAACTTAGATCATTAGGACGAGTCCCGACCAAGCTATAACATCTTCGGTTGTCACCTCTCCATCTGTTAAGATGCGGCTCATACCGGCAGCAATATTGTCACTACCAATAAACGCAACCGCAACAGCTGTCCCTGTGCCAAGTGATGCCGTTTCAATCGAACCTGCTACGGCTAAGGTTAATACCCCACCAGCTACCTGTACTCCGCCGATGATTTGATTCTCATATTTGTTGTAGGTCGATTTGATGGTATCGCCGTAAAGGTAACCGGTTATACCACCAATCAGCCCGCCAGTTGCACCAAGTAATGAGTGACCTATTTCTGCCCCTTCGGCTGCATTGATAAGGTTTTGTGGCTCAATATGGCTAAAAAACTGTTCAATAAATGAGATGTCAACCGCACTTGTCTCAAGCTGCCAATCATCAATATGTGCCCACTTTTGGGGTACTTTGATATCGGCGAGACCCTGCGGATTAAATCGACCAATAAACCTATGCCCTTCGCTAATCGATGTGATGGCATATTTATGGTCTTTATGAAACTTGAGATAGAACCCCTCGGCAGGTTTTAACTCAACATGTTGATAGGTTAACTTTTTGGCTTTTATCGATATCCTTGAAGAGTAGCTTAATTAGCTTCGCTACTATCAAGGATTAGAGGTTTATGTAATTTGAATTTTTCATTAAATTAATGTTTTAGTGTCTCTAATCTACCTATTGATATAAATATATAGAGGTAAATAAAAACAAAAGCAGAGAAATTTATTTAAAAAGTGTGCTAACGTTTACGCCTGTTTTTTCTTTTTTTAAAGCGACGAGGAACTTCGACAAAATCTAAAAAAATATATACATAATAACAATTGGCACAACAGGTATCACAAAAATAGGATGCGTTAAATCACCATTCTTTGCTAAAACCAAAATATAAGCACTACAAAACAAGACAACATAGTAATAAACAATAGCATAACGTCTTTTCAAGTTAAGTTTTTTATTAGAATAAAAATCCATTGCTATATAATTTGAAAAATAGACTCTAATAAAAATACCGATGATAACCAAGCAATAAAAGCTAATATAGATATAAATGCTCATTAATCTGTTAATCCTCATTCAAATTTTTTTAATTAAAACAATTTGTTATCTCCTTATAAATAAAAATCCTCTCGCTTGAATTGCTCGCCGGTTGGTTTTAAACAATCTACATCGATTGAATACCCATACTTTTTATCATATAAATCAACTGCATAACCATAAATAATGCCATCTTCCTCACTTATCCTCATAATTACGCTTTTTTACTAATAAGCTTGGTGTGTTTACAATTAGGTAAAAACTCAACTTCTGCATAAAAATTTATTCTGTTCATTTTTCATCTTCTATTTATGTGTTATCTTGCTAGTTGGCGGTAATTTAGCATATTTTAACTATTGTGAAATAGTCTATGATTAGCAGAGCCTTACTTGTCGATAAGATAAGATAATATTTATAAAAGTAGCGTTGCTCAAATAAACAAAAGGAGTGGAAATGAGTAAGGATCTAAATAATATAAGTAAATTTTTAAGCTATGTATTAAGGCATCAACCGGAAGCAATTAATATCAGGTTAGATACTGATGGCTGGGTTGACATTGATACCTTAATTTCACAAGCTAATCTGCATGGCGAATCCCTAACTCGGGATTTAATCGAACAAGTTATTAAAACAAATGATAAAAAGCGTTTTACGCTTTCAGAAGATGGACTCAAAATAAGGGCTGCTCAGGGGCATTCAACCGCACAAGTTGAAATTAACTATATTAAACAGATTCCACCCCAATACTTATATCACGGTACGGCGACCCGTTTTGTTGATTCAATTAAGCAGCAGGGTTTAATTGCAGGTGATCGCCATTATGTTCATCTATCTTTAGATGAGAAAACAGCAACCATGGTAGGGCAGCGACATGGAAAGCCGGTTGTGGTTAAAATAAAAGCCCAATTAATGAATCAATTAGGCTATAAGTTTTATTTGGCTGATAATGGGGTGTGGTTAACTAACTCAGTGCCATCTGAATTTCTGGCATGGGATTAATCGATTTTTTACTCCATCATATCCAATTTAAATTGCGCTGACTCCTCTTTTGTAGTTTCTAGCCAGCTAGTAAAGTTGGTTAGATAATATCGCTTATCCCAAGCGATGTCTTTGTTACGACTACCATAATCATGGTAATAAACCCTAGGATCTCCATTTTTATCATTTCCATAAAAACAGGCTAAAATGACATATCCATCATTGAAATACCCCGTCTCATCATTCACTATTGCAAATGGTATGAGTGGATGGTCTGGATATTTTATTAGCATTGAACCATAGTAACTTAAAGAGGTCGCCATATCTCTACATAAAAAAGTCCAAGGCTCTAAATTAAGATCAGGACTATTTATTACCGTATCAATATAAGTTTGAGGAAAGATAAAACCTTCCGGTAATATAGGTGTGTTATATAAAAAAATATCAGACATTATTTTCATTATGTTGTTCGCATAGTTTTAATTTTAATATAGAGTTCTTCACTTAAAGCGTCTAATTGATTATTTTCCTTAATTAATGGAACTCTATTTTTACTCAAAACTAAATCATTAAAAGATCCCATTCCACCATATACTGATAATATTTTTACTCTTGTCCCTTCCGGATCTTCTGGGAATCTTTCTTTAAAAAAGGTAAATGCCCCTGACCAATATTGTTCATCATTATCCTTTAATAAGGATTCTATTTTTTCTATAAGATCTAAAATTTCTTCATATTCTCTGTTCATTTTATTTTAGTTTTTCTTAACTATATCCTTATGAGTAAAAATCTTCTCGTTTGAATTGTCTGCCTGTTGGTTTTAAGCAATCTGCATCGAAACAATATCCATTTTCATAATCAGTATATAAGCGAACCGCATAACCATAAATAATGCCATCTTCTTCACTTATCCCCATAACTACGCCTTTTTCACCAATAAACTCGGTGTATTCACAATTAGGTAAAATCTCAACTTCTGCATAAAAATTTATTCTATCCATTCTTTAATCCTCTATTTGTGTGTTATTTTACCGTCTAAAGAGACATTCAAGTGACTACCATCTCTTGTAGCCCAACCTAATTTTTTTCTACCTAGATCTGATAACTGTACATCCCACTCAAACTCTTGCCCAGCAGTTCTAGATGGTCCTTTAACCCATTCATTATCAAAATTATCGATATATCCATTATGAGGACCTCTTTGCAGGGGTTTATTTGGTTTATAGTTTTTCTGAGGTATAAACCTTATCTTCCCTTTATCCGGTAATTTAGCATATTTTATCCGTTGTGAAACAGTCCATGGTTTAGCTGCGCCTACTGAGCCGCGGGGGTTGAATGTTGGCTCTTTTAGTTCAATCTCATGCCGGTACCTTTGGTTATTTTTAGAGAGTTTTTCAATATGGACTTTGATGTCTCGTATTAATGATGGTTTTTGCCCTGCAGGGGTTGCATATTTGATTGAGACGATATTGTGGGCAGCAGTTGGGACTTTATTTAGGAGCATCGTTTTACTGCCAAGGGCTAAGTCAACGAGTCCGTAGGTAATTCCTTCATACCCTTTTGGCACAAGTCCCGACCAAGCTATAGCATCTTCCCCAAGTGTTGTCACCCCCTCATCTGTTAAGATGCGGCTCATGCCGGCAGCAATATTGTCACTACCAATAAACCCTAAAGCAACGGCAACAGCTGTCCCTGTGCCAAGTGATGCCGCTTCAATCGAACCAGCAACGGCTAAGGTTAATACTCCACCTGCTACCTGTACGCCACCTAGAATCTGGTTTTCATATTTGGTATAGGTCGATTTGATAGTATCGCCGTAAAGGTAACCGACTACTCCACCAACTAATCCGCCATGTGCGCCAAATAAAGTGCCCCCTACCGCTGCCCCTTCGACTGCGTTGATAAGGTTTTGTGGCTCGATATGGCTAAAAAACTGGTCTATAAATGAGATATCAACCGCACTTGTCTCTAGCTGCCAATCATCAATATGTGTCCACTTTTGGGGTACTTTAATATCTGCTAGCCCCTGCGGATTAAATCGACCAATAAATCTATGCCCTTCGCTAATCGATGTAATGGCATATTTATGGTCTTTATGGAACTTGAGATAGAACCCTTCAGCAGGCTTTAACTCAACATGTTGATAAGTTAATTTTTTGACTTTGAGTTTATAAGCACGGCGAGTTTCAATATGGCGAATGAGACCGGGTGTGCGGAGCTGTTTTAGCAGTTTGATGGCGGTGAAGTAGAGATTTTCGATATCATTTAGCTCATCAGCTTTTACATCAAGGCTAATTTGCGCTTTGAGTTTAGTTTCGTAGTCGTTATCGCCTCCGCTGCCATCAAGGACGAGTGGACTATTTAGGTACTCATTAGCAATTTTAGCAAGTTTATCACTCTTATAACTGTAATCGGTTTTATCAAACCCTTCACTATGGCGGATACTCCGGATGGATGTTTGCCTTAGTAATGTAGGGTCACGGGTTATCGCCCCTTCACTCTTATCATGCCCCAAATCACCAATTCGCCCTACAGCTGTGATAAATTTGGTCTCATTTAAGAGTAGTAGCATCTGATAAAAGAGCTCACCTATCTGCTCATCGGGGCGAAATGGGGGCTCATTACTATAATTAGACTTTGGGTAGAAGTGCTGCGGGGAGAAGCCATAGTTGATAACGCTGGCGAGTCTTTCATCTTGCTCTACTGTAAATGGTGAGTTGCCGGAGCGCAGCAGGTCACTTAGCTCATCAAGCCACGCCTGCGCTAGATTTTTAACGTTTAGCTGCTTTTCGCCCCGTAGCGTTAAATCGGTATCCCCTTGATTACCACCAATTAATAGATGCACCTTAGGTAGCACTTTAGTTGCCGAAAACGGGTCGCAATGCCTTAAAAATATCTCCTCTCCGCTAGTCTCTATTGTAAAAAGCTGCTTATGGATATTGGCACCATCTCGAATAGCGATAAGCTCCGGTCTATGGTTGACCAAATCAACCGTAATCCAGCTATCATCAGGTTGATAGTAGGGTATTTTTTTAAACTTTTTCTTAACAATAGGGTAAGCGCTGTTAAATGTCGAATTATTGTAAATCCAACTGGGTAGTGGCAGCTCTAGCAAAATTGCGCTTTCAGTAAAGAGCGCGGTAGCTAAAACTTTTGCAACTTTATCGGGGATTTTGTGGTAGTAAGTTTGGTAAGGGAGTCCAACTTGTTGTAATACTGGGTAAAAATCTTTACACGACTCTGGATCAGCAACTAACTTTTTAACAACATCACGGTAGTCTGAATCATAAAAATGTTTAATCCGTTTTGGGCGACTAAAATAGTCTAAACCGGCCAAACGAGCGCTCTCATCCTGCCACGCATCGGCCGACACTAACTGATAATGGTACATCTATCCCTATTCCATGCTTGGTTTTATTGTTATTAGATTTAAGTTTAAAATTATTTTTTGTTATAAAATTTTCTTGAAAAAAATCAGCGCGATCTTAGCATGGAATGGCTTAACTGCAAGCAAGAATAAATGTTTTTATGATCTTAATCACTAAAATTATTAATTTTTATTTTAAAAGATTATCACTTTGAAAAATTTGATATAAACCGGAATTTAAAATTTATAAAAAATTTGGAACGGAAAACGAGAGTCGAATTTGTCAAACGTAGTCAATGAGAGGATATTTGCTTACTCAAACTATATAAATCTTGAACATTTTAGTTATCCTCTCTATTATTGCGTATGCAATTTTGCCTGTTAATAGAGAAAATATATGTTATTCGAAGTGTTAAAGTTTACGCTAAAGATTTTATTTCACGTTAGAATTCAAGGTAATTTAAATAACTTAAAACAAGAAAAATTACTCATTACGCCTAATCATGTTTCATTCTTAGATGGTCTGTTAATCGGTGTGTTTTTACCTGTTCGTCCGGTTTTTGCAATTTATACTGGTTTTATTGATCATTGGCTTGTTCGATTAGCTAAACGCTATGTCGATTTTATACCCATGGATCCGTTGAGTCCTATGGCGATTAAGCGATTAGTGCGCGAAGTTGAAAAAGGGCGTCCAATTGTTATATTTCCAGAAGGAAGAATCACCACAACGGGCTCTTTAATGAAAATTTATGACGGCGCTGCATTTGTTGCAGCACGTTCTCAAGCAACCATTGTTCCAGTTTGGATTGAAGGTGCTGAATTTACGATTACCAGTCGTTTGAAGGGATTATTCAAACGACGTTTATTTCCTAAAATTATAATTAATATTCTTGAACCTACGTCGATACCCATGCCTAATGCGCCAAAAGCAAATAGACGGCGTTATTTAGCCGGTGAAAAACTGCATCAAATTATGATGCAGGCGCGTATGGCAAGCCGCCCGAAATTAACACTTTTTGACGCGCTACTTGAATCACAAGTTCGTTATGGCGTTAAAGCAAAGATGGTGCAAGATCCAACGACGGCAGAAGCTTCTTATCGTAATTTACTAAAACAAATCATCGGTGTTAGCCGCATTATCGAAAAAATAACCGAAAAACGTGAACGTATCGGGATATTGTTGCCAAATGCGACAATTACAGTTGCGACTATTTTTGGTTTGTCGGTTAAAAATAGAACGCCTGCTATGCTCAATTATACGGCAGGAACGAAAGGCTTGTCTTGTGCAATCATGGCTGCTGAGATCAAAACTGTCATAACGTCGCGTCGTTTTCTTCAGAAAGGTAAACTCGATTACTTAGTTGATGAAATTAAATCGGTTAAATGGTATTTTTTAGAAGATCTGCGCCATAATCTAACGTGGACTGATAAGTTGTATGTGGCGGTTCATCAGTATATTCCCCGTTTAGTAATGTGTAGTCAATCAAGCGATGATGAAGCTTTGATTCTATTTACATCTGGTTCTGAAGGTAATCCAAAAGGGGTTGTGCATAGTCACAGCAGTTTACTTGCAAACGTTGAACAAATTCGCACAGTAATAGATCCAACACCAGCAGATAGATTTATGTCTGCTTTACCTTTATTTCATGCTTTTGGGATTACTGCTGGCTTGTTTCTTCCTCTCTTTTCGGGCAGTCGGACATTTTTATATCCCAATCCGCTGCACTATCGCATGGTACCCGAAGTAATTTATGATCAAAACTGCACCATTTTATTTGGAACACCGACTTTTTTAGCAAACTATGCTCGCTACGCCCATCCTTATGATTTCATGCGTTTACGTTATGTGGTTGCCGGTGCTGAAAAATTGTCAGAAGCAATTAAAAAACAATGGCAAGATAAATATGGGATTCGTATTTTAGAAGGGTATGGCGTGACAGAGTGCGCGCCCGTGATTTCATTAAATGTGCCGATGGCTTACAAAAGCGGCACTGTCGGACAATTACTTCCTGGTATGAGCCTTCGGTTGATTCCTATTCCTGGCATTAGCGATGGCGGAGAATTACAGGTTAAAGGACCTAATGTGATGAAAGGCTATTTAAGAGTTGAAAAACCCGGTCAGCTCGAGGCGCCTTCTGCAATAAACCAAGATGGACAAATCGAATCAGGTTGGTACGATACTGGCGATATTGTTGACGTTGATAATCAAGGTTTTATCACTATTAAAGGTCGTTTGAAACGCTTTGCAAAAATTGCTGGTGAAATGGTTTCACTAGAAAGCGTTGAAGCATTAGCAAATAAAATTGAGCCAGAATTAATGCATGGTGCAACAGTCAAATCAGATGCAGCAAAAGGTGAGGCGATTGTTTTATTCACCACTTCTAATCAGTTAAACAGGGAAAGGCTTACTCAAGCCGCTCAAGAACTTGGTATTCCAGCCATTGCTATCCCTCGAGATATTCGCGTGATAAATACATTGCCTTTATTAGGCTCTGGAAAAATTGATTTTGTTACATTAAAAAATATGGCTGAAGCATAGTGGATAAAATATAAAAGGATATTACTATGATACAACGTTCTCTTATGAGTAAAGGTATGATGGCAACGATGCTAGCCCAGTTTTTTTCGGCATTTGGTGATAATGCACTATTTTTCGCAATACTGGCTTTTATCAAAAATCTTCATTATCCAGAATGGAGCCAATCTGTTTTACAAATTAGCTTTGTTATCCCGTTTATACTGCTTTCTCCTTTTGTTGGTCAGTTTGCAGACAGTTTATCAAAAGGGCGCGTTATGATGATATCAAATGGTTTAAAGCTGCTCGGTGCTGGCACTATTTGTTTGGGGATTAGTCCATTTTTAGGTTATCTATTGGTTGGTATTGGCGCTGCAGGTTATTCTCCTGCTAAATATGGCATTTTGGGAGAACTGACGACTGGCGAGAATTTGGTTAAAGCAAATGGTTTAATCGAGGCCTCAACCATTGCTGCAATTTTGCTTGGTTCTGTTGCTGGTGGGTATATTGCTGACTTAAATGTCACCTTTGCCTTACTTGCATGCGTTTTTATGTTTGGATTAGCGGTTATCGCAAATATTTTTATTCCTCGATTACCTGTTGCACGACCTAATATCAAATGGCATTTTTTAGGTATGATAAACGATTTTTTCAATACCATTAAAATGATCTTTGTAAACAAACAAGCTCGTTTTACTTTATTCGGTACCAGCCTTTTTTGGGGAGCAGGCATCACTTTACGCTTTTTGCTAATAAGTTGGGTGCCAGCAGTCCTTGGTATTGTTGATAATACCACGCCAACAATACTCAATGCGGTTGTAGCCGTTGGTATTGTTATTGGCGCAAGCTTAGCCAGCAAGTTCATATCGATGAATAATTCATTACGCTGTATTCCCGCTGGTATTTTGATGGGCATTGCTGTTATTTTATTCACCATTCAAAGTCATCTTATTTCATCCTATGTGTTGTTAATCATTATTGGTGTTCTTGGCGGGTTCTTTTTAGTGCCATTAAATGCATTGATACAAAAAATTGGTAAAGAACTTATCGGTGCTGGCAGCGTTATTGCCGTTCAAAATTTGAGTGAATATGGCGCAATGATGGTGATGCTAGCACTCTATTCTTTAGCGGTAGCAATGGGGATGCCGATCATTGCAATCGGAGTCGGATTCGGTGGGCTGTTTGCTTTAGTCATATGCTTACTTTGGTTAGGATTAAAAAAATCTTAATCACAACGCTGTTTTAATGACTGACTTTAAACGCCAAATCTAGGTAACAGAGAGTTGGCGCCTTACTGAAATACTTTTTTCTCTTTAAAACTCCATTAATGCGACCGTTGCAATAAGAGTTAAAAATTAATGGTGGATAATAATATTACGTGATTGCGATAGTGAATTTGTATCATTGACTGCAAGTTGATGTAAATCAGCAATTGTTGTATTCAATGAGCTATTTACTGACTCTATTTACGCTTTAGTGAGCATAATCCTAACCTTCCAGATAAAATGCATTAATTAAGCTAACTCAAGAATATTGGGTTTTTCATATTGAAGATAGCGTATTAAAATTTGATAACTATCACGACTAAAACGGGGTAATGGTCCAGAGGGCAGATCATTCAAATGGCTGATAGAACCTAAATAACGCCATTGATTGATAATATGAAATGCTTTACATTGATGTTGAGGATCCTCCTCAACAATAGCAATCGCTGATTGCCAAGCTATTAACGCGTAGTTCTCGAATGCCTTAGGTTGATTGTGACTTGCTAGTGTCTCATGACCACAACACGCTCCTCGGCAACGTTTTAACTGATAATTAAAACCGCAACCCCGATGGGTTGATTCTAATTCAAGCACTTTCGTGCATAACGCATTTTTTTCAGCTAATTTTAATAACCATTGCTTGGCTGGTGATTGATACAGTCCAACACTGATTTTATCGTCAGCAATGTCATCAACACGGTATAAAACAGGTATAAACTCATCATTTAATACCCATGAATAGAGATTCTGATGTTTTCTCAAACGCCGATTATAAATTGGCTGTCTTAATTTAATCTCTGCTGATTGCAGTAACAGAGCACCTAATTGCACCGTATGTTTACCCATCTTTTGATCGGTTTTATCTCTTTAATTAGATCATTTAATATCAAGGTTATTATGCTTTATTAATTGGTTTATCTAATTCTAATTTACCTGTTGGTATTGTTGATTTGCCGTAAGTGCAAACTTTACAAATAAGTTTATAAAATCTGGTTATAAAGTTCTAAATACTAATGGAGACTATTAATTATCGAAGTAACCATTTTTTTCTATTGAAAATGCAAGATTTTACGGTTTTTTAGAGAATAAAAGAATCCCATTGACCTTTACAATAATTTTACAGATAATGCACACGCTTATTTTATAACCAGATAATACAGTAAAAGGATATAGATCTTATGCGTTCTAAATTAGCAACTTTAACTATCTGCACCGCCCTACTTGCTGGTTGTGCATCAGAGTCATCTAGAGATATTGATGTGACACCACATCACTACTACGGCGACTATAATGGCGTTGTTACCTCTATCTCAATTGGTAAATTTGATAACCGTTCTAACTTCCTACGTGGCATCTTCTCTGACGGTGTTGATCGCCTTGGTAATCAAGCTAAAACTATCCTAACTGCTAATCTTCAGCAGACTAAGTACTTTAATGTGTTAGATAGAACAAATCTGGAAGAGATCCAACAAGAGACCGCTTTTAAAGGTAAAACCAAAGCAAATATTAAAGCAGCTAACTATTTAGCGACTGGTGATATTACTGAGTTTGGACGTAAAGATGTTGGTGATCACCAACTATTTGGTATTTTAGGCAAAGGTAAACAGCAAATCGCCTATGCAAAAACTACGCTAAACATTATCAATGCAGATACTTCAGAAGTTGTCTGTAGTGCGCAAGGTGCTGGCGAGTTTAAACTGAGTAACCGTGAGATTATCGGGTTTGGTGGTACAGCGAGTTATGACTCTACGCTAAATGGTAAAGTGTTGGATCTCGCGATCAGTAATGCAGTTAATGACCTGATTAATCAGATCAATCTAGGTAGCTGTAAGTTTACGAAATAGGCGATTAATAGATCGCTCTATTAAAAACATCGTTCTATTAAAAACACTGAGTTAACACATTCATTAAAAAGAGTTTTTGAATTAACTATTTAAATACTCTTTTTAAATTAAACATATAAGGTTAATAGATGAAATATTACCTCTCAATACTTATGTTATCGATATTTGCCTTAGTTGGCTGCGCCTCTGATAATAAAGAGCTCTACTATTGGGGAGATTATCAAGGGAATATCTATAAAACATTAAAAGGGACTGAGACTGATCCGAAAGCGCAGATTATTGCGTTAGAGAAGATTTTAACAGTTGCTAATTCAAAAGATAAACAGGTACCACCTGGACTATATGCCAATTTAGGTCTGCTCTATATTCAAGATGGTAAATTTACTGAAGCAAGAGATTACTTTGAAAAAGAGCGCACACTCTATCCTGAATCAGCGAACTTTATCCAGTTTTTATCTGACAATATGGACGGGAAGAGGAAAAAATAATGGTTAAGATGATCAAACTTATCGGTATTTTATCAATGCTTTTTTTAATTACTGCCTGTGGAAGTAATTACCATTATGACTATACCGCTTTTAAAAATAGTAATCCTAAATCGATCCTAGTACTACCGCCAATTAATAATACTGTTGAGGTTGATGCGATTAATGGTGTCTACTCATTTGTGACCCGACCACTTGCTGAATCTGGTTACTATGTGCTACCAGTTACATTAGTTAATGAGATCTTAAAACAGAACGGTATCACCACCAGTGAAGATGCACGTGAGATTAGTCTACCTAAGTTGCATCAGATCTTTAATGCTGATGCGATTCTCTACATCACTATTGATGATTATGGTACCAGCTATAAAGTAATTAGTAGTGATACCAATGTTGCTGTATCTGCCATATTAGTTGATGCTAAAACGGGTCAAGAGCTTTGGAGAGGTAGTGCTAGTGCTTCATCATCTGAGAACTCAAACAACGATAATTATAATCTCATCAGTATGGTGATAACTGCAGCGGTAAAACAAGTTATCACGACTTCAACTGATGGTGTGTTAACTTATGCAGACACAGCAACTTATCGGTTGTTAAATGCTAACGGTGAAAATAAAATTCTTTATGGTCCACGTTCGTCGCATTATAGACGTTTATAACAGTATAAATGTTTATGACTGTAAGAACGTTTCATAAACGTATGAAACGTATGAAACGTATGAATAGTTAATAACTGTTCAAGCTAAAGTTGTTTTTTTCAGAACTATTTTCGCCAGCACTGCTGGCGATTTTTTTATCCCTCTTTTTGATCTTTAATTTTTATCTTTTTTAATCAATGATTTTTCTCTGCAATTTTTATCTATAAGTTTTATCTATAATTTTTAACTACATTTTTTAATTACACTTTTTAGTGATAACGGCTATCAAAACGTTTTTATCCGTTTTAAGCCAACTCTTCTATAAAAGTATCTTTCGTGATCGATCATCATGTTAAACCACTATTATTTAACTCAATTGTCTTAATTAACTAAGCTAAATGTGATCTCGGATCCTGCCCCATGTACTGTAACAAACTGACCAACGGCTGTAATCAACCGATCATTATAGAAGATGAGCGGGATGCGGGTTCGTTGCCATGAGGGGATATTATGCGCTTGCCACTGCTTTTTCATTGGACGAGAGCCGTCTCGACCCGCAATCTGTATCCGCCCCGTTGCATGAAAACGGATAGTCACCTGTTCATCACTATTGGGTAAGCGGCACATCAGTTTTGGATCAAGTAGTTGTGGATCGAGTAGTTGTAGATTTAGTGGCTGGTTATCTGCCATTTGGCTATTTACCACATGTAAAGTACCGATATGATCTGGTAAGGTTAACGATGATTTAAGATCCCAACTAAGATTAATATTTTCAGTCTCAGCATATTTAGGTAGAAGATAGAGCGCCTGTTGATAACGGCGAATCTGACTATTGCCTAAAATGAACTGTGGATTGGCATCTTCCCTTGCTAAAGCGACCGTCTGCCAAATTAGCGTGAGCTGTTTTTGCGTCGGCATAGTGACAGAATGCCTTTTTAACCAGAGGCGGATCAACGCATAACGTTTATATTCTGAACAGTTTAATAACGGTTCGATCGCGAGCTCCCCTTGATCGCCTACCATCTTCTCCAGTTCTGGGGTTAGTAGCTCTGTTAGTAGCTGCTCCTGCTGGCTACAGAGTGCAGCACTGCGTGCCACCATCTGGGGAAAGTGGCGCCAGCGTGACTGTAATGCGGGCAGAACAGTTAACCTTAAAAAGTTGCGATCATAACGATCATCTTGATTGCTCTCATCTTCAATCCAATCTAAACCATGCAGATCTGCATAAGCTTCAATCTGTGCCCTTGAGATAGATAATAACGGACGCAATACCGTGATATTACGATTGCTATGATGTAACGTCAGCTCTTGCGGCATCGCCGATAGCCCAGCAGGTCCACTCCCCCGTTTTAAGGCTAGTAAAAAAGTTTCACACTGATCATCTTGATGCTGCGCAAGACAGAGGGACTCATTTTGCTTAAGATGCTGAAAGATCGCCTGATAACGGGCATTGCGCGCCTGCTCCTCAATATTACCGGCACTTTTATCGATCTCTACATGTTCAATAATCAGCGGGATCTGCCAATTCTGACAGATCGCTTGGCAGTGCGCTGCCCAGTTATCGGCATTTTGGCTCAGTCCATGATGAATATAGATGGCACGCAAATTGAGAGGGGAGTTATCCCTGTTTAATCGATCTTGTTTTAATTGATCATGTTTTAATTGATCATGTTCTAATCGATCAAGAACAAGTCGGTGGAGTGTATGTAGCAGTACGGTTGAGTCAATGCCACCACTAAAAGCGACTAATAGTGATGCTCTATTTTCGAGGTTATCACTTACGGTTTGATAAATAGGGTCAGTTAACGCAACCATTTTACTCTCTTTAAAAATCGTGGTGGCATGGCAATCATATTGTTATAACAACTTCTCATCAGTATTTTAATAAAAAAGAATCAGTTAGTTACCAATCCGCTCTAACCCTGCTTCCAGATCAGCAATCAGATCATCAGGATCTTCAAGTCCAATATGGAGGCGAATTAGGGTACCGGTAAAATCTACCCCTGATACTGGTCTAATCTCTTTTAGCTCCTCTGGCTGGCTTGCCAAAATAAGCGACTCAAAACCACCCCATGAGAAAGCGATCGAGAAGTGGCTAAAGTTATCGAGGAAGTTAGCCAGTGTGGCTTCATCTAAATGATCCTTTAATACAAAGGAGAAGAGCCCGCTAGCACCGGTAAAATCGCGTTTAAAATATTGATGCCCTTTGCAGCTACTTAATAGCGGATGGTTGACGGTTGCAACTTTAGGATGGGTCGCAAGCCAATTTGCCACTTTAAGACCACTCTCATGGTGCCTTTGTAGACGTACTGCTAAAGTGCGAAGACCACGCGACGCCATATATGCCGTATCTGCATCGCAAGTTTGACCCATTAAATAGGAGCGATCTCGCAGGCGATCCCAACAGCGGGCATTGGCAACCGCGGTGCCTAACATCGCATCTGAGTGACCAATTAGGTATTTAGTTCCAGCTTGGATTGAAATATCAATATCATGTTCAAGTGCTTTAAAGTAGACGCCACCACTCCACGTGTTATCAATAATAATGACAATCTCAGGATTGACCTTACGAATACTCTGCACAATTGTTGGGATATCGCTCACCTCCATGGTGATTGAGCTTGGTGACTCTAAAAAGACCACTTTAGTATTAGGCTTAATCTTATCTGCGATCTCCTCACCAATTAGGGGCGAAAAGTAGTCGGTTGAGACACCAAAATCTTTTAAAAAATCATTGCAGAAGGTTTGGGTAGGCTCATAAACCGCCTCTGAGATTAAAATGTGATCACCCGTTTTAACAAAGGCAAGAATGGCATTATTAATAGCAGCTGCGCCGCAAGGGTAGAGGTAACAACCTGCGCCACCTTCAAGCTCTGCCATCGCCTCTTGAAAGGCAAAATGGGTTAAGGTGCCATGCCTACCATAATAGAGTGCACCGTTATTGCGCTCTTTGTTTGCCGCTTTTTTGGCTGCGACTGAATCAAAAACAATAGAAGAGGCGCGCTGAATAACGGGATTTACGGCACCTTGGGTATACCGCTTTTTACGCCCTATCCCGACTAATTTGGTAAAGAGGGACTCTTTTTTAGATCCAGTTTTTTCTGATCCTGCTTTAGACGATTGGTTTTTTCCTGACATAATAACGCCTTTTATTGTTTAATGATAATTGTTAATAATAGATAAGATTAATGGCAATTAAGGTTTATGACAATGGTGCAAATAGTAAATTGTGATAACAATTAGCATAACATGCTGTTAAAATAGTCGACATCAATCCTTACTATTTAACAGATTACCTTTGGGTAATATAATGAATTGTTAATCTGATTAATATTAAAATTTATGTTTATTGTTAAACTTGCCGATCTTAACCATACCGCTATCGATCTCTCTCTCCTCTCACCACAGACTATTTTAGAAGCAGAAAAGTATCAACATGGGTCACGTTCTAAGCAGTTTCTTGTCTGCCGTTCAATTTTAGCTTCACTGTTAAAAAACTATTATGACATACCCGTTCTGCCAGAGATTTATCGTGATCACAATCAGCGGCCCCACTTTTGCGATCCAGCATTACCTAGCTTTAACATTAGCCATAGCAGGCAGTTTGTTGCTGTTGCTATCACAACACAAGAACTCGCACAAGTTGGAGTGGATATTGAGGTTGATCGCGCCCGTAAAAATTACCTTGCCATTGCTAACGCTTTTTTTTCGGCTGACGAGAATCAGTGGCTGCAAATGCAAGCTAATCCATTAGACGCTTTTTGGCAGTTATGGACATTAAAAGAGTCGGCACTGAAATTATACTCTAAAGGGGTCTGGCAGATGAAGAGTGTGCATGTCGATCCGGTAAAAAAAGCGATCTCTACACCTTTTGCAAATTCAATTGCCTATCAATACCGACAGCTACAATTCGATCAACACCAGCGTCTTCATCTATCAGTAAGTAGCAATAAAACGATTGATGATTTTGTTCTACTCTAACCAGACAATTTAAAAACTGATTTAATAAAATGTTTTAGGGTTAACTACTAATTAAGGGGGATTTCTACCAATTATTAACAGATTAATTTGTCAAAAAATAAAAACAAAATAGTAATTAACTATTTATAAAATAAAAATTTAATTTTCTTGCTATCCTGTGCTGAAACAGGAATAATATCACTCTATTTTTATGCTTATAATGCGGCAATGGCGTTAGACATAGTAAGGATAAAAATCGGTAGTAAATCAGCATAATCTTTAGAGATTATGGAAATTAGAAATCAATAAAATGCTACGTAAGTAAAATCCCATAATTAGATAAGTGTTTATTTTAAAAAATATTTTATGACATTTTCAATATAAGATAGCCATTAATGGTGGTAAATCTAGAAATTGGTAATGTACATGAAAGTTGTCATAACAAGATTAAGTAACTATTGGTTATTGGCATAACCAAACAGCTGTAACTACTCTATTTTACTAATAGTTATTTTTACTGACCGTTATTTATACTAACTGTTATCGGTACTAATAGTTTTGGCACAACGTAAATGTGTTTGTATTCACAGAATATAATAACAATAACAGAACAACTAAAATAATGGATATCAACCACCACTTTACTAAAATAAACATCGCCTATGCATGAGATTCTACCTACTGTTAATAACGATTAATTAAGAGTATAGAATAATGAAAAGAATGTTAATCAATGCAACCCAGCAAGAAGAGCTACGTGTTGCACTTGTCAATGGGCAACGGCTATATGATCTAGATATAGAGAGCCTTGGGCATGAACAGAAAAAAGCCAACATTTACAAAGGTAAAATCACCAAAATCAATCCAAGTTTAGAAGCCGCTTTTGTCTCTTATGGTGGTGAACGAGATGGATTCCTGCCGTTAAAAGAGATCGCTGAAAGTTATTTTCCTGCCAATATCTCAGGTCGCCGTAGTATCAAACATCTGCAAGAGGGTCAAGAGGTACTGATTCAGATCGAAAAAGAGATTCGCGGTAAAAAAGGGGCAGCACTCACCACCTATATCAGCCTTGCTGGTAGCTATTTAGTTTTGATGCCAAATGATCCAAGAGCGGGCGGTGTCTCGCGCCGTATTGAGGGTGAAGATAGGACTGATCTCAAACGGATTATTGATTCAATCGAGAAACCAAAAGGGATGGGTGTTATTGCTAGAACTGCAGGGGTTGGTAAATCGCAAGAGGAGTTACAGCAAGATCTCGACGCTTTAGTCAACTACTGGCTTGCGATTCAAAACGAAGCGAAAAACCACTCTGCCCCAAGTTTAATTCATAAAGAGAGCGATATTATAACCCGCGCTTTCCGCGACTATCTACGTGATGATGTGGGTGAAATTTTGATCGATAACCCTAAAGTCCTCGAGATAGCCAAAAAACGGTTAGCTGATTTAGGACGTATGGAGTATATAAGTCGCCTTAAACTGTATGATGGCGATGTTCCACTCTTTAACCATTTCCAAATCGAAGGCCAGATTGAATCTGCTTACCAGCGCGAAGTTCGTCTTCCATCTGGTGGCTCAATTGTTATCGACGCCACTGAAGCGTTAACCGCTATCGATATTAACTCTGCTAAATCTATCCGTGGTAGTGATATCGAAGAGACTGCTTTTAACACTAATATCGAAGCCGCAGATGAGATTGCACGCCAACTACGCCTGCGCGATTTAGGTGGTTTGATTGTAATCGACTTTATTGATATGACGCCGATCCGTAATCAACGCGAAGTTGAGAATCGTCTTAAAGAGGCGATGAAGAGTGACCGCGCCCGTATCCAGACTGCCCGTATCTCCCGCTTTGGTCTACTTGAGATGTCTCGTCAACGTCTTAGCCCATCGCTGCGTGAAGCGACACATCATATCTGCCCGCGCTGTCAAGGTACCGGTACCGTTCGTGATAACAACTCCCTTTCACTCTCTATTCTCCGTCTGATTCAAGAAGAGGCGATGAAAGAGAATACTATTCAGATCGATGTTATCGTCCCTGTACCGATCGCAAGTTATCTCCTTAACGAGAAGAGACGCACAATTAACACGATTGAAAATATGTATCCTGACGTGAAAATTGTGATTGTTGGCGATGAAGAGATGGAGACTCCACTCTACAAAGTGATTCGTAAACGCCGTGGTGAAGAGTTGAATGTCCTTAGTTACAATCTACCAAAATTGATTCGTGAACTTGAGGAGGAAGAGGAGGATCAGATCGCCGAAGTGACGATTGAAAAAGCGGCACTATCAGGTCCAAAAGTTGAGATGAGTCTTGCTAAAACAGCACCGAAAAAAGAGAAGATTATCGGACTATTTAGCAAAGTTTGGCGTAATATGTGCAAACTTGTTACAAAGGTTGCTACTGAAGAGAAACAAGCTAAACCTATCGAAAAAGTGGCTAAACCACAAGGGGGACGCCAACCTCGCCCAAATAATCGCCGTTCACGTAATAACAGCAGAAATGGGAATAACAACAGCGCAGTAGCCTCAACCGATGAGTCCAGAGATCAGCGCAACAGCAGACGACCAAAAAACGGTGCAAATAGCAATCAACCAAATGGTCAGTCACAAAACAGCCATTCTCAAAACAATCTGTCACAAAACAGTCAGTTACCGAACAATCAAAATGGTCGCCAAAATAGCATTGAACAGGCAAATAGAGCTGAGAAAAACGGTAAAGTGATTGAGGAAGTGGTACAGGTTCGTGCACCTAGAGTACGGCGTCAACCACGTCAGCTCAATAAAAGCGTACGCGTTACAAGCAGTGGTAAAAATAGTAGTAAAATGGTTATTCCAGCAATTCTGGTGCCAGTTGTTCTACCGACGAACACTGTTGTTAACAGTCAAGCTAACGATACGAAAACCGATAACCATACCAAACGCCCACGCCGTGCATCTAGACATTTGCGCATGAATGGTCAACGCCGCCGCCGCACAACCAAAAATAGTTACCAGTCACCAATGCCATTGGTGCTTGCAGTTGCTTCGCCTGAGCTAGCACTCTGTAGAGTCTGTATCGATTACAGTCAATTACGTAAAGTCGAAGTGACAACTATTCCATCGCTACTCTTACCAGTTGTTGTTAATAAAGAGTCAGTAGCTAACGAGAGTAGTAGAACAAATAGAAAAACCAAGATTAAAGAGCAATGCGTTTCGCCGGTAGAAAAAGATAATTCTGCGCTTAGTGAAGTAAAAGCGTCACAACCTATTGTTACACAGGTAGAATCGATGCAGCAACCCGATCTATTTTCTGTAATAGGAAGTGCCTCATCGGTCATTACTAAAGCTCCCGCACCTTTTTATGAAGATAAGGGCATTGAGATAAAATCACGTACTGAGTCCTACACATTTACCGGTAAAGGTAATGCAGGTGGGCTTAGTGCCCAAAATCACGCCTTTGCCGAGGCGAGTAAACCGACGCTACCAGAGTAAAAAATAGGGCTGAAACATGCCCCTTTTTTAGTTATTCCATCATTTTATCTACTCCATCAAGTAGATAAAATGAGTACTTTGATGTAATGCATAGATGGAATAGATAAAATAGATAGTCTGATAGCAACTAATATAGAGAAAAAATAGTGAGTTAAAAATGGTTATCTATATTTTAAAAAAGATATTTACCTTTTTATTAATTCTATTTTTGCTTGCACAAATCAGCTTTTGCCTTGCCTATTTTTCGCCCTACTCACCCTTAGCTCAAATCAACATAGTTGATGCCTATCAATCCTTTTTTATCCAACTATTATCTGGCAAATTTACCTTAACATCAGGTGAGGTGATCTCTGTTTTATATCTCTTCTCTGCCACCTTTGAGCTCTGCATCTTAGCACTATTTGTCTCGATTGTGTTTGGTATACCAATTGGTATTTTTGTTGGATTAAGTCATATTCATTGGTTAAATAACTTAATCAAGATCTGCTGCTTAATTATCTACGCTTGTCCTCTGGTCTGGTTGGTTATCCTGTTTCTCTACTCACCAGCTTGGTCACTGTTTATCAATACAGATACAACTGTTAACAACTTGTCACTGCTCAATACGCTTTTAACACCCCAAATAGATAGATGGCATGCCTTGTGCGAGCAGCTGCAATACCTTCTTTTACCTACTATAATATTAGCTATTCACCCAATTATTATGACTATCCAGATTGTCAGCCAAAATGTGAAAGCTATCTCGCATCAAAACTATATTAAGATGGCAAAAATACGTGAAATATCATCGGCAAAAGTGCTATTTCGGCACCTATTACCTAACTCAATTCCAGCAACGCTGCCCCACCTCTCCTATAATACGACCACGCTACTCTTCTCAACAATGGTGATCGAGATCCTTTTTAATCGGATCGGTTTAGGACAGTGGGTAATGACAGCGTACTTACAAAGTAACTTTACAATTATTGCCATTGCTATCTTAGCTTGTGGTGCAGTTGTGAGTCTGTTAACTTTACTTGGTGAAATATCAGTACTGATAATCTACCCCACTCGCCATAAAGAGTACTTAATTTAAAAGTACTTAATTTAAAAGTACTTAATTTAATCAGAACTATATTTAATAAGCAGCATGTTTAATAAGTACTAATTTTAAGGAACATTATGTTTAATCAATGTCAGATAGGTTTTAATTGGTTATCGCAATTTCTGCATCGGTTGCATAGTAATCTCTACCTCATTATTAGCTGTTACGGTATGTTACTTGTAGTTGGACTAGTTTTATCGATTCACTGGTTTTTCCATGCCCAGTTAGATCCGATCTATACCCATGCCCTACCGCCTGCTTGGTGGAAAGAGGGGGATATCAACCATATTCTTGGTACGACGCCGAGTGGGCAAGATATCTTTGATCTATTACTGATTGGCTACCGCGCGACTCTCTTTATGACCTTAAAAGTATTAATTTATGTGGTAATTTTAGCAGCCATCATCAACTACTTGCTCTTTTTTATTGCCACTTTACGCCCCATTCTGCTACTGATTTTGCGGCTCTTTTCAACTATTCCCCCGTTACTTGGAATCATCGTTATCAGCTTACTATTTAAAAATAGCACCACCAATATGTTAATTGTGATAGGTTTTACCTATATGCCAAGATTTATCTACAATATCCATATGCGAATCATCCAAGAGAGCCATAAAACCTATATAACCGCTTACCGCTTAGATGGTTTATCAATGTTCCAGATACTGACCCGATCGATTATTCCCAATATCTCGCTCTTCTATCTGAGTGAATTTGTCACCCTCTTTAGCCAGATAATTTTAGTGGTGACAACATTAACCTTTCTTGGATTTGCCAATAATCAGTTACATCCAGATCTAGGAATGATGATGTTTCAGATGAAAGATATCATGGACAATAATGCTTGGGGATTTATCGCCCCAGGGCTTGCAATTATTATCACCATCTCATTAGTCTATCTCTTTAATGTTGGTATGCATAAATTAGGAACTAAAAGGGGATAAGGCATGGCACTACTTGATATTCGTAATTTAACCATTGAATTTATCACGCCAAATGGGCTACTTCGTGCCATTGATCACATCAATTTAAGACTCTCCGAGGGGGAGATTCGCGGCTTAGTTGGTGAATCGGGATCTGGGAAAAGTTTAATTGCTAAAGCGATTTTAGGTATAACTAACCATAACTGGAAGATAACGGCGGATAGATTCCATTTTGCCAATATCGATCTATTAAAGTTGTCACCTAGACAACGGCGTAAAATAATTAGCGCCCATATTTCGATGATATTCCAAGAGCCACAATCCTGTTTAGATCCCTCCATGAAGATTGGTGAGCAGATAATCCAAGCAATTCCGGGGCGCACATTTAAAGGCCATTTTTGGCAGCGTCTATTTTGGCGCAAAAATCGTGCGATTGAGCTTTTGCACCGCGTTGGGATTAAAGAGCATAAAGAGATTATGAAATCCTACCCGTTTGAACTGACAGAAGGTGAGTGCCAAAAAGTGATGATCGCAATAGCACTTGCCAACCAGCCGAAACTACTCATTGCCGATGAGCCAACAAACGCAATGGAGGCGACCACCGAAGCGCAAATTTTTAGATTACTTGCCAGCATGAATCAGAATATGGGCACCACGATTCTGCTCATTAGCCATGATCTCCAGATGGTGACTCGTTGGACCGATCGCATCAATGTGCTCTACTGTGGGCAAACTGTTGAGGTGGCAGATAGTGAAGATCTGATCAAATCTCCCCACCACCCCTATACCCAAGCGCTCATCTATGCTATTCCCGATTTTGGTACTATGATGCCACACAAAAGTCCACTCAACACTTTACCAGGGGTTATCCCATCACTTGAACATCTGCCGATTGGCTGTAGGTTAGGGCCACGTTGCCCTTTTGCCCAGCGGCAGTGTATTAAGACCCCTGAACTGATTTCGATTAAAGATCATGCCTTTGCATGCCATTTCCCACTAAATATAAGTAGTTAAACTCTAACTATAAATAGCAAATTGAGGGCAGAGCAAGATGAACCCAATTTTAAAAGTGCGCAATTTATCTAAACAGTTTATTTTACCGAAAGGGCTCTTTGGTCATATCCAGATTGATGCAGTAAAACCGCTCTCCTTCTCGCTCAATGAGGGGAAAACCTTAGCGATTATTGGCGAAAATGGCTCCGGTAAATCGACCTTAGCCAAACTATTAGTGGGAATGATTAAACCCGACTCAGGCGATATCTGGATTGAAGATAATAAATTAGAGTATGGTGACTACCGCCGTCGTTACCCATTAATTAGAATGATCTTTCAAAATGCCGAGAGCGCTTTTGACCCAAGGCTACGCATCGGGCAACTGCTTGAGATCCCACTAAAATATAACTCTACCTATAGCGCTAATGAGCGTGAAAAACAGATCTATGCAGTCTTAAAACAGGTTGGCTTGCTGCCTGAACATGCCAACTACTACCCATCGCTAATGGCAGCTGGGCAAAAACAGCGAGTTGCGCTTGCTCGTGCCCTAATCTTAAAACCAAAAGTGATCATTTTAGATGAGGCGCTAGCAGCGCTTGATATCTCAATGCGATCGCAGATTATCAATCTCATGCTCTCACTCCAAAAAGAGCAGCAGATCTCCTACGTCTATGTCACTCAAGATATTGGCATGATGAAACATATTAGCGATCAAATTTTGGTTATGGATAAAGGGAGCGTTGTCGAATATGGTAATACGGCTGAAGTACTCGCCTCACCGTTAAGCGATGTGACCAAAAAACTAATTCATAGCTATTTTGGCGAAGCGTTAACCGCTGATACTTGGCGCACCGATACGCGTCTTTTAAAAGATGATTAAAAGATGGTTAAAAGATGAGTAGCGTCAAAACTTTTAGGCTATTTAGCATATAAAAAAACTCGACATATTAAGGCAAAAACAGTATATTTAGCTTTCTAGACGTCTAAATGTATAGAAGTATATCGTTAATAACTACATAAAATAACTACCTAAAATAGATACCTGAAAAAGGTAGTTAAAATATATAACTAAAATAGATAACTAAAAGAGACTCTGTTTATGCCAATTTGTATCCCTGATTCACTACCTGCAGTTGATGTTCTACGTAACGAAAATGTATTTGTGATGACCGCTTCAAGGGCAAATACGCAGGAGATTAGACCGTTAAAGCTGCTTTTTTTAAATCTGATGCCCAAAAAAATTGAGACCGAAAATCAATTTTTGCGTCTGCTCTCCAACTCCTCACTACAGGTCAATATTCAGCTTTTACGCATTGATCAACGTCAATCAAAAAATACTCCACCCGAGCATCTTAACAGTTTCTACTGTGACTTTGCTGATATCCGAGACCAAAATTTTGACGGACTAATTATCACCGGTGCACCGTTA
Organism: Orbaceae bacterium ESL0721; assembly: GCA_029433365.1. Lineage (GTDB taxonomy): Bacteria > Pseudomonadota > Gammaproteobacteria > Enterobacterales > Orbaceae > Gilliamella. Next base: position 211,086 of record JAQTHZ010000002.1, on the reverse strand, counting down.
GGTAAAGTCCCATTTGAAGATGTGATCTACTGGCCGCAGCTGCAAGAGATTATCCGCTGGGCAAAAGAGCATGTCACCTCAACGCTCTTTGTCTGTTGGGCGGTGCAGGCAGCTTTAAAGGCGTTATATGATCTCCCAAAAATGACGCGTGAGCAAAAACTCTCCGGCGTCTACGAACACAACACCACGCAACCGAATGCCATTTTAACGCGCGGTTTTGATGATATCTTTGTCGCCCCACATTCACGTTATGCCAGCTTCCCGATTGATAAGATCACAAACTACACCGATTTAAAGATTTTAGCTGAGTCAGATGTAACCGGCGCCTACCTAATGGCGACGTCAGATAAGCGGATGGCATTTGTAACTGGTCACCCAGAGTATGACGCGACTACCTTGGCAAATGAGTACCACCGTGATCTCAAAGCAGGGCTAAACCCCACCATCCCCCAAAACTACTTCCCTAATAACGACCCAACCCTAGCTCCTAAAGCGACATGGCGCAGCCACGCCCATCTGCTTTTTAGCAACTGGCTCAACTACTACGTCTACCAACTCACCCCATACGATCTACTAACCCGTAATCTAACAATCGATTGATCGAAAATTAAAATCTACCAAACGATAAACGTCATAAAAAGCATGATGTTTATCGCTTGATCAGAGAAAACTATTACAAATCTACAAAATTGTTTTAGGGTTTGGGTTGTTTTAATCAAAATTTTCTAAAAATTGTTACAATTTTATTTGTAACTGTTTTTCAGGATGATATTGCCTTTACCTTGGATAAGAGAGCTGACTGTTAGAATTGTCTATGATCCTTTTTTGATGATTTAAATAAGATGTTAACCCTAAAACATTTTTTATTGTGATGTAATGTTTTAGGGTTTATGTCCATTTCAATCAAAAATCTAAGTAAACTGATTATGTTTTGTCGTTAAAATATCACTTATCTTTTTGTTTAAATTCTGCTTTTGCTTGATTTAAACTTATTTTATTCCACCCGTTCTTATAATCAGGATCGATTGATTGCAGCAGATCGTCAATCCATCCACAGATAGGGCAAATCTCCCCTTTTCCCTCTTTATGAAATACGTAATTTCCACAGCATGGACAAGGAAGTAAGTCACTATCTTGATCAAGATTATTAATACCACCCTGTTTATCAATAATTAAAATTTTATTAATTTTGCCATCAAATTTTTTTAGGATTCTCTTTTTCAATTTATTAATATCTATCTTTGACACACCTGATAAATTGACAACAATATTTTTAGGCTCTGCACGTTTTATTATTTTGCTTAAATTTTCTAAAACATATCCTCTGCTCATGGTTGAGGGGGCAAAATTATAAAAAAGTTCACCATCAATTTTATAAAGGGAAATTTTTGGATTAGGAGATATCTCATTAATCTTTGCTTTATAGCCATTTTTTCTTAAAGCTTTTAATGCTTTTATGCCTAGTTTTGTTGAGCGATGGAAATTAAGAATAAACATAACCCAACCACCGGTGCCTGCAAGTATACTTCCAGTAATTAATTTTTTTAAATCCGAATATCCAAAAATAGTAGTCCACGGAAAATCGTCGCCATAATAAATTCTTATCATAAAATACAATGCACTAACTGATGCTAACACTAAAGCAAAAGCACATTTTAGAATGTTTTTTAGGAGAAGGGCTAAATAAAATTTAGAATGAATCATTATTTCACCTCTTTCTGATTATGATTTTTTATCTTTTCCTGTGAGTAATCTTTTACTTTATCAGAAACATATTCTCCAACTATATTTCCAAGAATACTATTTGACATGCTTTCGCTGGGTTAATGCGCTGATGTTCTCTTTTTCCGCTTCGGTCAGTTTGTCGTTTGGTTTGCCATCATATAGTAGGTCACGGATGGTCTCGGCTGCAATCTCTCCGCCAGCAGCGCCAATAGCGCCAGCAATGGCTGAGCTATTTTGGGTTGCTGCAACTGCAGCGCCTAAGATTGCGTGGGCGATGAGGTTTGCCTCTTTATCGGTCTGCTTGTTACCATCTTTATCAATATAGCTGGTCTGCTCTTTAATAACAGTCGCTATATATGGAGCACTCGCACCAGCAAGTCCGCCAGCGATATTACCGGTGATAATGCCAGTTGCAATTGATGCCGCAGCGGTAATCCCTTTATCAACACTGCCGCCCATGGTGCCGAGGTTGTTCTGGCTCTGATTAATAATGTGGTCATTAACAGCACTGTTATAGGCGAGCTGATTAATCTCTGCCTCTGTTGGTTTACCTCCGTTTTGGGAGAGGGCAGCTGCTGCCTCATCCTTAAACTTCTGCGGCACGCCGTTCTTATCTACCGCTTTTTGCGCCTGTAGTTTGTCATATTTATGGGCGAGGTCTTTCGCTTGGTTTGCAATATCTCGGATTGAGTCGATAATCTCTATCTTCTCAAGCTCTTTATCTTTATCAAAAATAGGTTTTAGGGTCTGATGGGCATTTGCCGTGTCATGGCTGATTTGGTTTACATCTTGAGTCTGATGCTCTTTGTTATGGATATTAATCGTGCCATCTGATATTGCTGCATGCGTAGTGTTTTTACTACTCTCCTCTTTATGGTAGATGGCAGGGGCACCAGCAGTAGGTGAGCTGTTACTCGTGCCAACGCTAAGTGATACATGGTCAACTTTATAGTTTGCACTGTTTTGAATGTCACTAAAGGTTAAGGTGCCGGTATTTAGGGTGTTTTTGCTGGTGTCGGTCGCCTCTGAGGCAATCACTGCGCCTGTAAGGTTGGTGTTGTTATTTACATTGATATTATAACCGCCGCTGCCAGCAAAAATACCGGTCTGCTCGGTGACGCTCTGCCAGTGGCTGGTCATTGTTGTGCTATCAAGAGCAAGGTTACCACTAGCGCCGCCAAAGCCAGCTGAGCCATCGATAGAAGTTGAGATTTTATCGTAGTCATAATCATCACTATCTTGTAGTGAGGTGAGATTAAGATTGCCACCAACACTTAGGTTAATGGTGTTCTCTTTAATGTATTTTTCTTGATTTAATAAGATGCTAACCCTAAAACATTTTTTATATTGCTGAAATGTTTTAGGGTTTGATGATGTTAAAACGTATTGATTCACGAAAAAGTTTATCTATTTAAGTTTGATAATTTTACCAAACCTGTCAATTATAAGGATTTTATTAAATTTATTTCTAAAATCATCTATTTGTTTTTGTTGGATTATTTCCATCATACATTAAGAAATGAATAATATTTTTTTATGTTTTCTAATATAAGATTTAATTCGATTCGAGATAAAATTACTTCATTCACACGAATCTGTTTTAAATCTTGCCATTGATAATAACCATTTTTTGGATTTTTAGTTAATTTGCATGTTCTTGCGGCTAATATTCTTACTTTAGAAGAATTAGCTAAAGCAAATGTTTGTATTCCTGCATCAGTTATATTAACAGTATCAGCTTTATAAGAAAAAATTTGTTCGGGATATTCATTTTCTACAGTACTTTCTGGATATGTTAAATCATAAATTTTTTTAAAAGCCTCATCAGCTGGTAAAGAAAAATAATAGCTTTCTTCTGGTTGTGATACTAATGCATTAGATGGATCTAACAACATGTTTATGTCAATACTTAAAGTTGCTATTCCTAGTTTTTCGGGATAGATCTCTTCATTGAGAATATAATGAAATAAACCATTATGAAATGTTGTATTATCAGGATTCCATAATGGTATCTCCTCAATTAAGATTGCAAATGTGCTAGGATTACCAAATATCATGATTTACTCTTTTTGATTAACTATTTCAGTATTTTGAATGATATTGCCTAAACTTTTTATTGATAAGTTTTCAGCTAAAGGTAGCGCATAAATTAATTTTTCAACTGTCCCTTTAGGGTAGCGCTGCTCTTGGAATGTTTTTTCATAATCTGTTGTGTAGATAAATCTCTCTTCATCACCATCGTATGCTAACCAAAATACGAAACCATAATCTGATAATTCACCTCCATTTAAGTTAATGCAGTTCTCTGGGCGTCCTTCGGAGAAATCAAGTTCATTAAGACTTTTATCTCCTAATTCAGGTATGTTTTTTTTTAACTCTCTATCAAGGCTCTCTTTTAAAGAGCTAATAACAATATATAAATCTATTGTTGTACCTTTACCGGGAATAAAAACATCTTCAATAATAAAATTAAACATTCCACTAGGGGAACATAGAACGTCTATTTTCTCAATTTGGATTGCGATTTGATATGGGTTGCCAATAATCATTTTATTTTCCATCCTTCTTGTTTTCTTAAAGCTGATTTAATTTCATTGTCTATATTTAAAGGATTACGTTTATCCCCTGTACTACTTGACCAGTGATATGTTCCATTGTTATCAGGGGAATATCTATGAACATTACCTTCTGAATCTTTAGTATATCTATGTTTATCGCCATCAATAGATACTGAATTTTCAAATAGATCTAACGAATTTTTAGGCTCTGTACCTGCATTAGGTCTAGATGCAGATGTTCCTAAAGTATGTTTAGGATTTGATTCAACTTGTAAGCCATTACTTGCGGTTACTTTTTCAGGAATAGGTAATCTATTATCTGATGTAACAATATTATCCGTCCAATCCTTATCAACAATCTGATCCCCACCAGTATTATTGATCACCTCGACGTTACCAAGTCCACCATCATGCCCTGTGTGGGTTGGCATGGTGTCATTTGGAATTGGTGTGCCTAGTATACCAGCATCTTTGTCCTGTTCAGGAATTGCTAAACCTGGCACTGTTGGCATTGGGTCTGGTCTTGCAAGCCCCGGGGTTTGGGATATACCAGTTAACGGTATCTCTTTGTAAATATTTGTAAGATAGTCATTTTTAGTGCCATCTAAATTTAAAGCAGTCTGGAATTTACCATCTTTACCATAGACTAAAATAGTCTCTTTATTTGAATCCATTGTGACATAGTTATCACCCCAGATATAGTTACCAAATCCTGAATCTGTCGCTTGGTAAACTGGATTGCCTTTAGCATCCACACCGATTTGAATTAATTTTTCAGATAACGCTTTGCCGTAACTGTCATTTGCAAGGAAGTCAGGTAGGCTGTTTGCAATTGGGCGACTCCCCATAGCAATTGCATACTGTTCGCTAATCAGTTTTTGCTGCTCTGGTGAAAGCAGTGATTCAGCAGCAGCTAAGTTGACGGTGCCATCTGGATTTAAAAAGTCTTTAATTGATTTTCCGATAGCTTGTAAGGCGTTATCTAAAGCTAAGGCAATCTGTTCATTGGCTTGACTGTTATCGACTCCCGGAATGACGATTGGTAAAACAATTGGACCTGCCGGAGTTGGGATAGCCATTGCATTATTCTCAATAGAGTTCTTCCCAGCCGAGACAGCAGCACCAGCCGCATCCATATCGCCGCCAGTTGCGGTGGCTGTTGCAATGCCGAGTGCTAGCTGCGTGAGGGCGCTGATGTTCTCTTTTTCGGATTCGGTCAGTTTGTCGTTTGGTTTGCCATCATATAGTAGGTCACGGATGGTCTCTGCTGCAATCTCTCCGCCAGCAGCGCCAATAGCACCAGCAATAGCTGAGCTGTTTTGGGTTGCCGCAACTGCAGCGCCAAGGATTGCGTGGGCGATGAGGTTCGCCTGTTTGTCGGTCTGTCTGTTGCCATCTTTATCAATATAGCTGGTCTGCTCTTTAATAACAGTCGCTATATATGGGGCGCTAGCACCAGCAAGCCCGCCAGCGATATTGCCGGTGATGATGCCGGTTGCAATTGATGCAGCAGCTGTTATCCCTTTATCAACACTGCCACCCATGGTGCCAAGATTGTTTTGACTCTGGTTAATAATATGGTCATTAACGGCGTTATTATAGGCGAGCTGATTAATCTCTGCCTCAGTTGGTCTGTTGCCATTTTGAGAGAGGGCAGCTGCCGCCTCATCCTTAAACTTCTGTGGCACGCCGTTTTTATCTACCGCTTTTTGTGCCTGTAGTTTGTCATATTTATGGGCGAGGTCTTTCGCTTGGTTTGCAATATCACGGATTGAGTCGATAATCTCTATCTTCTCAAGCTCCTTATCTTTATCAAAGATAGGTTTTAAGGTGTGGTGAGCATTGGCGGTGTCATGACTTAATTCGTTGATGTCTTGCGTTTGATTCTCTTTATCATGAATATTAATCGTGCCATCTGATATTGCTGAGTGGGTAATATTCTTACTACTCTCCTCTTTATGGTAGATGGCAGGGGCGCCTGCTGTTGGTGAGCTGTTACTCGTGCCAACACTAAGTGAGACATGGTCTACTTTATAGTTGGCACTGTTTTTTATATCACTAAAGGTTAAGGTGCCGGTATTTAAAGTGTTTTTGCTACTGTCGGTCGCCTCTGAGGCAATCACGGCACCAGTAAGATTCGTGTTGTTATTTACGGTGATGTTATAACCGCCACTACCTGCAAAAATGCCAGTCTGCTCAGTAACGCTCTGCCAGTGGCTGGTCATCTGGGTGCTATCAAATGCAAGGTTACCACTTGCGCCACCAAAGCCAGCCGAGCCATTAATGGAGGCACTGATTTTATCATAGTCATAATCATCACTATCTTGTAGTGAGGTGAGGTTAAGATTGCCGCCAACATTTAGGTTAACCGTGTTGCCATTTAAGATGGCGCCAGTTAGATTCGCATCATTTTGAATATTTGCATTTAACGTGTTACCAGCACTAATTACCCCCTCACTCCAAGCACTACCATCTTGCCTCTCCCGCTCACGGCTAAAGTTCGCATCCCCTTTAAACCGAAAACCGCTCTCATCACCACCAAACGAGAGCCCAATACCAACATTGCCACCTTTGCTGGTCTCTTTCCTATCACTGTGTTGTGTATTTAAAGCAGCAGTTACATTTAAGTTATTAGCAGCGGTTAGATTGACATCACTACCCGCTTTAATCTCACTGCCTGTTAGGGTGATGTTGCCGCTGCTGTTGGTATTTGTGTTATTTGTGTTGTTACTATTGTCTGTGTTGTTATTTGCGTTGTTGGCATTCCCTGTTGCCGTAATGGTAACATCTCGCCCAGCGCTAACTGTGCTCCCCTTAGCGCTGTGGTGCTCCTCTTTTACTGTGCGCTCGGTCTTTTGGCTGCCAACCATCACACTCACCCCAATTGATGCCTGTGACTCACCTTTATCGTTTTGCGTCTGACTATCAAGCAGAGCGCCAGCACCCGTTAAGGCAGCTTTTATCCCTTGCAGCGCAGTTAACTTATCATTGCCCCTTTTTTTGCTCTCTTTAACTGCTTTACCTGCTTCATAAAGGTCACTCGCTGTGCCAGTTAAGGCAACCGTTAGCCCGCTCTTTTTATAGGTGTAGTTCTCATCATAGGTGGTCTTTGCATCTTGTGCGGTGATGGCAACACTCTCGCCCTGTAGCTTAATATCCTCTTTCGCAATCACATCACTGCCATTAATGGTGAGGTTTTTACCAGAGCTGATATTGACACTCCCCATTAAGCTGCCAACAGTGCTGCCACGGTAAGCCTCCTCATTATCTGTCTGCTTAAGGTCTGATGACTCACGACCATAAGTAACTCCAAGACCGCCACTACTCATTAAACCCGACTTTTTAGTAATATTCTGCTCATAGTGGTGGTAAATCTCTTTAGCCGCATCAATATTGATATCTCCACCTGCTGTAAGGTTAAGGGCAGAGTCAGCAATAATATCACTACCAATAACTGACATACTGTTACCAGCATTAAGGGTAACATTTTCGCCAGTTAAGTAGCTCCCCTTTTGCGTCTCATTATCTACTTCAATATGGGAGATGGTTGTCTCACTACTTAAAAAGCCACTTGATGTCACTTTACTATGGTCAGTTAAATGCGTCTCCTCTTTGCTGCTGTTGATATCGATATTGTTGCCAGCTGTCAGATTAAGGTTCTGCTCGCTACTAATATCGCTACCTGTTACCTTAATATCGTTAGCTGCATTAATGACAATATTGCCATTACCTTGGATAGTTGAGCCCACCTGCTCTTTAATATCCGATTTGCGGTAGTTGTTTTTACTGGTGTGAATCTCTTGCTTGTTCTCTACTTCAATGCTATCAAGTTTGATGTCGTTGCCAGCGGTTAAGATAATATGTTTAAAATATTGTTTTTCTTGATTTAATAAGATGTAAACCCTAAAACATTTTTTATTGTAATGTAATGTTTTAGGGTTTGAGGTAAAAACTGTTCTCATCTTAAAAAATAGCGATGCACATTACGGATTTATTAACTGAATATCATGGTTATTTTCTAAATTTGAGATCATGGATTCCATAATTAACCAATATTATATTTATAGCAAATATCTGTAGCGGTTATTTCTCCTCTGTGAAGTTTATCAAACTCCTCTTTAGTGATTTCAGTTTTACATTCTCCTCCAGCTAAAGCGCCAGATAAACAACGAAATAGATATTTTCCATTATCTTCTTTTATACGCCACCAGCTTGGATCTGTAGAAAATTCGCCTTCTTCTAATATTGGATCTTTATATACACCCTGTGTAGCTTCTATTTCAACTGGTCCATTTCCGAAATTGAATATAACTTTGTTCATTTTTTATTTCCTGATAATTGTTTTTTAATGGTTTCTAGATCAATAATATCAACTTTAGGTTTTTTAGAAAAATCCAATGTCGCTTCAGGTATACCACCAGATGTTACTCCGCCAGGTTTCCAATATTTATTGGCACCGTCTTCATTACCTGATGGAACATTTAATTTACCAAAATTTTCTTTCTTAATATAAACTGCAATTGTATCTGAATTACTTAAATAACCTTTTTCAAGCCCTAGTTTTTGTTCAACAATTCGTAAATCACCTTTTGATTGAATCATTATATTTTCGAATTCAGATTTAGGCATAACAAAACTATCTTTTGAACCATATGTACCGTATTGTTCATATTTAGCTTTAGAGGTAAATCTTACCGCACCATCATCAAATAACGCTAAATGTGCATCAATTTCAGCTTGTGACATATAAGTTGATGGATCTGGGCGAGCGCCTTTTTCTGTATTTAATATATTATTAACTAATTTATCATCTAAAGTGTGCCCTATTTTATCACCCTTATTAAGCAAATCCTCAGCAGTAGCAGGCGATGGTGTTTTGTTAGTTGAGTTATATTTTGAACCATATTTAGTTGCTAAGTCAGCGGCGGTTTTGGTCATGATTAAATAGGACGCCATTTCAGCAGCCATATTTATATCAATGAGCGTCTTATGTACTTGATATGCTTCATCAAATGAGACGTTGTTAGTTTGCATATACTGCTCAAGCGTATACATCCATGCACCAGCTGCGCTGTTGGCAAAGGCGGCATCAACTTTAGCTGCCGCCTCTTTATTATAAAATAACTCTTTAACTAAGAGTGGGTTGCTTGCAGGATAGCCGGAATATTCTGCATCATATTGTGCTTTTAAATCAGCCACAATTTTATGTGCAGCTTGGCAGGCGTCAGAGGTTTTTGAGCCAGTTTGGCAGACATCAGCAATAAAGGCATCCGTCTCTTTATCTATTTGATTGATATAATCAATTTCAGACTGTATCTGCTCCCTCTCTTCTACTGTATTAGCGGATTGTAATTTTGATTTTAACCGTTCAAGTTTAGAGGTTTCAGTTGGGCTAAGTAGATTATTTTCAACCGAATTCTTCCCAGCCTGCACAGCAGCGCCGGTGGCGTCCATATCGCCGCCAGTTGCGGTTGCTGTTGCGATGCCGAGGGCGAGCTGGGTTAGGGCGCTGATGTTCTCTTTTTCGGATTCGGTCAGTTTGTCGTTAGGTTTGCCATCGTAAAGTAGGTCGCGGATGGTGTCGGCCGCAATTTCACCCCCAGCAGCGCCAAGCCCGCCAGCGATGGCTGAGCTGTTTTGGGCGGCGGCAACAGCGGCGCCAAGGATGGCGTGGGCGATGAGGTTTGCCTGTTTGTCCACTTTTGGCTGACCATTTTCGTAGACAATATTGCCGTTTTTGTCTTTTTCGTAGGTGTTCTCTTTAATAACCGTTGCAAGGTATGGGGCGCTAGCGCCAGCAAGCCCGCCAGCAATGTTGCCGGTGATGATGCCTGTTGCAATTGATGCGGCAGCGGTAATGCCTTTATCAACACTGCCACCCATAGTGCCAAGGTTATTTTGACTCTGGTTAATAATATGGTCATTAACGGCGTTATTATAGGCGAGCTGATTAATCTCTGCCTCTGTTGGTTTATTGCCATTTTGGGAGAGCGCAGCTGCTGCTTCATCCTTAAACTTCTGTGGCACGCCGTTTTTATCTACCGCTTTTTGCGCCTGTAGTTTGTCATATTTATGGGCGAGGTCTTTCGCTTGGTTTGCAATATCACGGATTGAGTCGATAATCTCTATCTTCTCAAGCTCCTTATCTTTATCAAAGATAGGTTTTAAGGTGTGGTGAGCATTGGCGGTGTCATGACTTAATTCGTTGATGTCTTGCGTTTGATTCTCTTTATCATGAATATTAATCGTGCCATCTGATATTGCTGAGTGGGTAATATTCTTACTACTCTCCTCTTTATGGTAGATGGCAGGGGCGCCTGCTGTTGGTGAGCTGTTACTCGTGCCAACACTAAGTGAGACATGGTCTACTTTATAGTTGGCACTGTTTTTTATATCACTAAAGGTTAAGGTGCCGGTATTTAAAGTGTTTTTGCTACTGTCGGTCGCCTCTGAGGCAATCACGGCACCAGTAAGATTCGTGTTGTTATTTACGGTGATGTTATAACCGCCACTGCCAGCAAAGATGCCAGTCTGCTCAGTAACGCTCTGCCAGTGGCTGGTCATCTGGGTGCTATCAAATGCAAGGTTACCACTAGCGCCACCAAAGCCTGCCGAGCCATTAATGGAGGCACTGATTTTATCATAGTCATAATCATCACTATCTTGTAGTGAGGTAAGATTAAGATTGCCGCCAACATTTAGGTTAACCGTGTTGCCATTTAAGATGGCGCCAGTTAGGTTCGCATCATTTTGAATATTTGCATTTAACGTGTTACCGGCTGTGATTACCCCCTCACTCCACGCACTACCATCTTGCCTCTCCCGCTCACGGCTAAAGTTCGCATCCCCTTTAAACCGAAAACCGCTCTCATCACCACCAAACGAGAGCCCAATACCAACATTGCCACCTTTGCTGGTCTCTTTCCTATCACTATGCTGTGTATTTAAGGCAGCAGTCACATTTAAGTTATTAGCAGCGGTTAGATTGACATCACTGCCCGCTTTAATCTCACTGCCAGTTAGGGTGATATTACCGGTGTTTGAGTTGTTGGTATTTGTGTTGTTACTATTGTCTGTGTTGTTATTTGCGTTGTTGGCATTCCCTGTTGCCGTAATGGTAACATCTCGCCCAGCGCTAACTGTGCTCCCCTTAGCGCTGTGGTGCTCCTCTTTTACTGTGCGCTCGGTCTTTTGACTGCCAACCATCACGCTAACCCCAATTGATGCCTGTGACTCCCCTTTCTCATTTTGGGTCTGACTATCAAGTGCAGCGCCAGCACCCGTTAAGGCAGCTTTTATCCCTTGCAGCGCAGTTAACTTATCATTGCCCCTTTTTTGCTCTCTTTAACTGCTTTACCTGCTTCATAAAGGTCACTCGCTGTGCCAGTTAAGGCAACCGTTAGCCCGCTCTTTTTATAGGTGTAGTTCTCATCATAGGTGGTCTTTGCATCTTGTGCGGTGATGGCAACGTTCTCGCCCTGTAGCTTAATATCCTCTTTCGCAATCACATCACTGCCATTAATCGTCAGATTTTTACCAGAGCTGATATTGACACTGCCAGTTAAGCTGCCAACGGTGCTGCCACGGTAAGCCTCCTCATTATCTGTCTGCTTAAGGTCTGATGACTCACTACCATAAGTGACTCCAAGACCGCCACTACTCATTAAACCCGACTTTTTGGTAATGTTCTGCTCATAGTGGTGGTAAATCTCTTTAGCCGCATCAATATTGATATCTCCACCTGCTGTAAGGTTAAGGGCAGAGTCAGCAATAATATCACTACCAATAACTGACATACTGTTACCAGCATTAAGGGTAACATTTTCGCCAGTTAAGTAGCTCCCCTTTTGCGTCTCATTATCTACTTCAATATGGGAGATGCTTGTCTCACTACTTAAAAAGCCACTTGATGTCACTTTACTGTGGTCAGTTAAGTGCGTCTCCTCTTTGCTGCTGTTGATATCGATATTGTTGCCAGCTGTCAGATTAAGGTTCTGCTCGCTACTAATATCGCTACCTGTTACCTTAATATCGTTAGCTGCATTAATGGCAATATTGCCATTACCTTGGATAGTTGAGCCCACCTGCTCTTTAATATCCGATTTACGGTAGTTGTTTTTACTGGTGTGAATCTCTTGCTTGCTTGAGACTTCAACGCTATCAAGTTTGATGTCGTTGCCGGCTGTAAGGGTTATTTTACCGCTGCTATTTTTATCACTCTGATTAATAACTTGACCCGCTGCAAGGTTAATATCGTGCCCAGCAGTTATCGTGATATCACCATTTGTTGTTATCACCTGTGAGGGGCGATCGATTGCGGTATTACTGCTGCTATTTTGCCCGTAGTTTGTGGTGGTGGTTTTGGTTTTGCTCTCAAGGATGATGTCATTCTTGGCTGATAGGTTAACCCCATCACTGCCGAGTATGGTGCCGTGGTTAATTATTGAGCCCTGACTTGCCATCTGTAAACGCCCACCACTTATGATGCCACTGTTTGTGATGTTATCGCTAGTTATTACTAGCTGCTTTTTACTGTTAATCGCACCAGTTGAGTTGATATTGCCGTTGCCATTAATATCACTATCACTTTGGATAACCACATTGCTGCCAGCAATTAGTGCGCCAGTTGCGCTCACTTTGGGGCGGTTAACGATGTAGAGCTGCGGAACTAATACCTCCTCCATCTGTCCATCAACTTCAACGGTTTTACTCACAAACCAGACAATATCAGTTGTTAGCGACTCCATCTGCTCTTTAGTTAAGGCGACCCCAACAGTTAAGTTATACATATCAGCAAAAGTCGCCCCAGCATTCATCAGCGCCTGATACTGCTCCATATCACTTTGATAGCCGCCAAGGTAGCGCTGACCAGTTAATGTGACCACCTGCTCTTTTATGAGCTGCTGCTCATAGTAGCCATCACCAAGCCGCTTTTGGATGTTATTAGGGTCTAGGCGCATTCTATCAAACATATAGTCTGAGCTTAGCCACTTATGGTGGTTTGTAAATTTAGGGTCACTCTCAATTAAGTAGTTTTTATCAACATCTTTATTCACGCTGTAGATGGCACTGTTTGGGAGCTTGATATCACTCTCAATAGTTGCAACGTTATTGATAATATTAACCTTATCTCGTGCCTTATCATTTAAGCTGCTACTTGGCGTGATAGCGTGCTCTTTTATCTCACCATTGCCAACATCAATGGTGGTCTCGGTGATATTTTGATAAGCAGAGGTTGAGGTTTTATGGTGGTAGGTATCAGGTTTGGTGCCCATACCATGTTTCTTCTCTTTCTTACGGTAGTGGTAGGTGACTGTGCCGATATCTTCGACTCGATTAATGCCAGCAGTGGAGTAGTTGTTTAAATCAGTCACCGTTAAGAGTAGGTTTTGACCGGCTAAGATTTTGCTGTTCTCATTATTAACCGTTTTGGCTTTGATGGTGAGATTCCCGCCCGCCATAATATTTGCGGGGTTGGTCTCTTTAATCAGTGTTTGGTAAGTCGTTTTATCATAGTTATACTCATAGAACTTATAGCCAGAGTACCTGCCATCACTCGTTGTCATTATCCACTCACGGTGGTTCTTTTTCTTGCTAACCTCAATTTTTACCTCATCAGGCCTGTAGCGGTCTGCTGAGCCAAACGGGGAGTACTCTTTAATCTCATCTACCTTATCTATTTCGGCAATCTCCGTGATAAAGCGGTCATTGATGTTGTTAATCGTGTCAGCAATAATTACCATATCACCTTGTGACTCGATGGTTGCTGAGTGGTTATTAACAGTATCAGCAACTATTGATATATCACCAAGGCTAAGCAGCAGGGCGTGGTTATCGTTATCAACTGTTTGGCTATTAATCACCATTTTCTGCCTAGCAGCAACAGTTGGCGCCTCTTTGGTGTCTAAACTATCACCGTGGTTTTTAACATTTACTGCATTAATTAAGATATCATCACCATAAAAGCGGGCAGCGCCAAGGTTTAAAAAGTCCCCCGTTAAAGTGAGCTTAACTGCGCCGCCATTAATCACGCCATAGTTAGTTAGTGTATTGCCAAGAACTGTGATGTTCTCAGACTCCATCTCGCCCTTGTTCGTGATGGTGGCAAGCGTTCGCTTGGAACTTGCGAGCGCTTTAAGGGTGAGACTCTCCCCTGCAAGGAGCCGCCCTGCGTTTGTTAGGCTGCTCTCATGATTTACGTTGATATTGCCGTTTGCAATAATATCACTCTGATTTGTGAAAGCCTCTTTCAGGTTTAAGGTGATGTTTTGCCCAGCAAGTAGCTTGCCATCACCACTTAGGCTATCAGCTGTAATATGTAGATTACTACCAAGCAAAGTAGCTGCTTTATGGTTAATAGTATCAGCAGTTAGGTTAATATCCTCTTTGGCATTAATCGATGCATTTTGCAGTGCCATTTTAGATGCGTTAGCCGTAAGTGAGCCGGTCTGAACCTCACTGCCTTGTAAATCAAGCGCATTTTGACTCTTTAAATCTATACTCTTAGTTGCAAGGTTACTGCCATGTAGCGTGATATTATCCGCGTGAGCCGAAATGCTGCCCGCTTTAGTTAACCGCCCCTTATCATCAACGCCGGCGGCAAGGGTGCTGCCTTTGCTGCTAGTGATAGTGCCATAACTATTAGCACCATCACTATTACCATTACTATTACCATTACCAGCATCACCACTTATTAAAGTGATATTCTGCCCAGCAACAACTGAGCCACTATTTTTGATATCTTTTTGGCTACTAAGCGCTATATCGCCGTGGCTATAGAGCTGCTTCTCATTTTGGATATCCCCGCGGCTATTAAGGTTGATAGCCGTGTTTGCCTGCATGGCGCCAAGGTTAATAATCTTACCATCAGCTGATAAGGTGATGCTGCCAGCAGAGGCACCAAGCTCACCTGCACTTCGAACCCCAACCCCCTTCTCGGTGCCTATCATCCTGATTTTACCTGCATACATCCCGCCAAGCGCTGCAACATCGATTGCAAATTCGGGTCTATCAGTTATGTTGCTGTTATTATTACTATTATCTGTCTGATTAGTTGAACTAATATCTAGTGGCGTAACTGTCTTGGTATCAAGGCTCACTTCATTTTGCCCCGTAATCACATTCGCCTCATTTGCCCAGATGGCGGAGTTGATTTGCACAGCTCTCGCAATTAAGTCGGTATAGTCAGAGCGGCTCGCATCAAACCCTTTCCCCTCAACATTAATGGTGCCATTTGTCACCTGATAGCCAGTTAACTGCCCCTCATTAATGACCGGTTTACCGGTGGTTAAGGTGCTTCTGCCCGCATTAATAAAACCGCAGCCACTGCAAGTAATACCAGCACTATTGGCAATAATCACCTGCGCCTTTTGCCCCGCAACTTCAATATAGCCATTTAACTCTGAAGGCCTGCTGCTATTTACCTCATTTAAGATGATTTTAGCGCCCCCGCTCTGCATTAAAGCTTGATTCCCCTCAATATAGCCTGCTAACTGCGTCTTACTGTTTTTACCCGAGTTATTTAAAATCACCCCTTGACCAGAGACATCAAACTGTGAATACCTATTATGTGAAAGCCCATGCTTATTGGGGGTGACAATGTTAACTTGCGTAGTGCCATTAGCGCTGTTAATCACCATCGGCTGCTCTTTATGGCTACTGTCAGCAATAATTGTTGAGGCAAAAGCTGATGGGGTAAATAAGAGAGATGGGAGCGAGATAGTGGCAAGCCCAAGCGCTAGGTAGGTTCTAAAGGTGAGCGGTTTTAAGGTGACCGCTTTTAATCTACCATCAAAACTTTTATTAACTAAAGACGCCGCTTTAACCGTACTTGCAGCACCCGCGCCACTATATGACCTACTAATCTCAGCCACTGCCATTAAAAGAGCTCGAGTTCGATTATAGATAAGACGGTAAAAGCGTGCGTTCATTGGGGTATTCCTTTTTTTTATTTAATATTTATTTAATAATTTATTTAGTATTTATTTCTTGTTTAATCTGTATTTAAAACATTTATCTTTAAAACATCTGTATTTAAAACAGATCTATCTAAAACATCCAGTTAAGGTTAAAACCTAACGAGACATCATCTGTTCTAAATCCTTCTGGTTTTTTTATCGGCGCACTGGCAAAGAGGTCATAGTAAAAACCGTAGTTATTGCCGCGCAGACCAATGGCAGAGCCGGTGAGGTGGTGACCTAGTAGTGTTTCACTGTGCGTTCCAGATACGCCGCCGGTATCTAGTCCTACATAGAGTTCATGATTAAAAGGGACTTGCCATGAGAGCTCGTTACGGATAAACCAGCCACGGTCAGCTTTTAATGTTAGCTCCCCATCAAAACCACGCACCGTCCAACGACTACCGATAGAGAACTGATCTGGCGAGGTGAGATTGCCACCACGGGTGTACTGCCCTTGATAGTCAAAGTTGTAACGGAAGTTTTGCTCTTGCAGTGCAAATGGGACAGCAAGTGAGAGATTGAGGTTAATAATATCTGAGAGCGCTGTCGCTTTATCTTCGACATAGTCCTCTTCAGGCGCCCTTTTTGCACCAAACCAGCGCACCCCTTTCTGATATTTAACACCCAGATTAAGGGTCATATCATCGATGTAGTGCTTATGCTGTAAACCTAAATACCAGCTTGTGGTTTTGCGTTGCTGTATCTCAATTTCACTCTCATTAATGTAGTTATGAGATTCACGCAGGCTAACGCCATAACTGAGAGTGGTTTTTTGCGACTCATTGCGGTGAATCACATTGCTAAGCTCAAAATTGGCATTGCGACTACGTCCACTATATTCATAATTGACAATGCTACCTGCGACTGTTTGATGATATTTATTACCGCTTAATGAGGCGTTAAATAGCCAATAACCAAATGGAACAGCATAAGAGAAGAGGTAGTTGCGGGTACCATATTTACCTTTATGGTCTAAATCGTGTCCACCTGAGACATAAAATGAATCGCTTAGGGTGAGCAGATTGTCAAGATAAAAAGTGAGTCCACCTTGATAGCGACCGGTTGTACGGGTACCTGAATCATCTAAGGAGAACCCTGCTCGCCAATATTTGGACTGCTGCCGCGTGATAACTACATCGCTCTCACCTGGTTTATTGCCTGGTACAAGCTGCATAGATGCTGATGCTGTTGGTATGCGCTGTAAATTTTCTAACCCTTGCTCAATATCACGTAGATTAAGCAGTTTATCTTTACGGGCTGGCATTGCAGTATAGATTGCAGCATGTTTATCACTATCATCACTATAGAAGATATCTCTAATCTTACCGGGGATAAGCCGTAACTGTAGTGTGCCGGTAGTTAGATCTTGCTCTGGCACGACAACCCTTGATGTGACATAACCATAATTAATTAAACGGTTTTGGATAGCATTCAGTAATAGGGTGATACCTTCACTGCCGAGGCAGTGATTTTTAGCTTGGTCTGTAAGCTGATGCATCGGAATAAACCAAGGTAACGCTTGGCGGTCGATCAGTTCAACCTTTGTGACGGTAAAGCAGGGGGACTCCGTTGTAAATTGAATACTATCTGATTTTTTGATCGCGGGCAGTAGATGAATATCGGGTGATTTTGCATCTAACGTTGATTGAAGTGCCTTAAGCCGTTCTTGTTGCAAAATAAGTTGCTGGTTATCAAGGTCAGTTGGACTTGGTGCGCTATATGCAGATGAAGCGGGTAGGAGCCAAGTTATCACAGGTATTGTGACAGAGAAAAGGGTTAATTTAGCGCTTTTTTTTAGATTAGTTATTATATTTTTAGTAGACAAGGTACTAATTCCATTTATCATTTTTATAATTAGTGGCGCATAGTAATGATTTCAATTTAACTGGTCAATTAGTAACTCTCTGTAATGATAATTAATTGGTTTTTCCTATTAATTAACATGGAATTAGAAAATTGGCAGATCAATTTTTTTACAAGATAAAGCTTTTTAAAACGATTTAATTTTAAGCAATTCGGCAAGATAGTTCTGAAAATAAAAACTTTTCTATCAATATTTTTATCTACAAATGTTTTATGGTTGGCTGTTTTTTATGTGATTTTTAAATCTATCTATTTAAAAATAATTGTTAAATTTCTATTAAATAGAACTTAACATGAAAATAGGGGGACTAATAAAAAACTTTTTTAGCACTTTTTTCTGTTGTGTAGGTAAGGTGATGGTTATATACGTAACTCGACATACATCTGTATAAAAATTGTTCGCTATCTAATATTGCCAGTTGGGTAGCGTGTGCGAATAGGATTCAATTTTAAAAAAATATTCCCTTTTTATGATAAAAAGTTGCTCATTTGATCACGCTATTTGCAAAAAAGTGTAAAACCGCAACACCATTATCATCGTTAAATTAACCGTTAAAAATGTGTAATTTACGGTCTATAATTTATGTTTCGGTTTGCATATAGAGCAATCTATGTTAGCATTATTTTTCAGTGGTTATTTATACGGATGTATAATAACAAAATAATAACACTGAGGCTCTGCATGAAAATTATTGAAGTAAAACACCCCCTTATCCGCCATAAAATCGGTTTAATGCGTGAAAGCGATATCTCTACTAAAGATTTTCGTGATCTTGCAAGCGAAGTTGGCAGTCTCCTAACTTATGAAGCAACCGCTGATTTACCGACCGAAACCACAACTATCGATGGTTGGTGTGGTCCGGTTCAGGTTGAACGTATCAAAGGTAAAAAAGTGACTGTTGTTCCTATTTTGCGTGCTGGCTTAGGCATGATGGATGGCGTACTTGAGCATATTCCTAGCGCACGTATTAGCGTTGTTGGTTTTTACCGTAATGAAGAGTCTTTAGAACCTGTCCCCTATTTCCAAAAATTGACCTCTGATATTGAGAACCGAATTGCTATAGTGGTCGATCCGATGCTGGCAACCGGTGGCTCAATGATTGCAACTATCGATCTGCTTAAAAAATCGGGTTGTAAACATATTAAAGTTTTAGTCTTAGTTGCTGCACCAGAAGGGATTAGCGCTTTAGAGGCTGCCCACCCCGATGTTGAACTGTATACAGCATCAATCGATGAGCGGTTAAATGATAAGGGCTATATTTTACCTGGGCTTGGTGATGCGGGCGATAAGATATTTGGTACCAAATAAATTTTTTAATTCTAAACCGGTCTATCCGGTTTTTTTATGTCAAAAATTAGCTATTTTTGATGATAACTTTACGGTTTAAGATCGAATTACTATAAACAGATTGTTTAAAAAATAGATTATTTAAACAATAGGCTGTTTGAAAATTTGCTAAATAAAAACTGACTGCTTAAAGATTGACAGATTTAAAAATCAATTAGTTTGAGATCCCTAATTGAGAAAATTTATTATTTGTTTAAACAATTTATTTAAACATCTATTTAGACATTTAATTAATCATTTATTTAATCATTTATTTAATAATGCGGTTTAAAAATCATTGTAGAAAGTGAGGATTAATGTGACTACAAACTTAACAACTAAGAGCCAGTCGGCAGATGAGAATAGTACGCCGCCTGCCTCAAACTCATGGCATGATATCTTTACTGGCGCGCAGATGCTATTTGTGGCATTTGGTGCTTTAGTATTGGTGCCACTATTAACAGGACTCAACCCCAATGTCGCGCTATTTACGGCTGGAGTTGGTACCTTAATCTTTCAGTTAACCACACGTGGTAAAGTGCCGGTCTTTTTAGCCTCTTCATTTGCCTTTATTGCACCTATCTCCTTCGGCGTTGCGCAGTGGGGAATATCCGCTACCTTAGGTGGACTGGTTGCGGCAGGTTTTGTCTTTATCTTTTTTGCCTTTTTGGTCAAAATTAATGGTAAACATGTGATTGACCGAATTTTGCCACCGGTAGTTACTGGGCCAATTATTATGGTAATTGGACTCTCACTAGCACCGGAAGCTGTGAAAATGGCAATGGGGACTAAAAGCCAATTGCCGGCCGAGCACTATCAACTACTTATTATCTCAATGGCGTCACTATTAACTACGCTAATTGTTGCTATCTGGGCAAAGGGCTTTTTTAAGTTGATTCCGATTATTAGTGGAATCATTGTCGGTTATGCCCTCTCTTGTCTCTATGGTATTGTCAATTTTCAACCAATTATTGACGCACCATGGTTTAAACTCCCTGATTTTACCTTCCCCGAATTTCATTGGCAGGCAATTTTGTATATGATTCCAATTGTTATTGCACCAACAATTGAACATGTGGGCGACATCATGGCAATTAGTGCTGTAACTGGTAAAGATTATACGCGTAGCCCTGGTTTACAACGGACACTATTAGGTGATGGGATTGCCACATCGGCTGCTGGTCTACTTGGTGGCCCCCCTTGTATCACTTATGCCGAGGTTATTGGTGCAGTTACCTTAACCCGTAACTTTAAAACGCGGGTAATGACTTGGGCAGCCGTTTGGGCAATTTTAATGTCTTTTGTCGGTAAAGTAGGGGCATTTTTGAACTCTATTCCAACCGTTGTGATGGGTGGTATTATGGTGCTACTCTTTGGCTCTATCGCCTCAGTTGGCATCAATATTTTAATCAAACATAAAGTTGATCTATCTGTTGCTCGTAATATGTGCATCGTCTCACTAGTTTTAGTTTTTGGGATTGGCGGTATGATTTTTGATTTTGGTAGTTATACACTTCAAGGCATCAGTCTATGTGGGATTTTAGCCATTATTCTTAACTTGATTTTGCCTCGTCAGGCTAAGTAACAGCTATTATCTTTCATCTATAAGATCTATCAATAATAACTTCCGCCTTTAAATGGCGGAAGATCTTTTTAACTTCGCCAAAAGGTTGGTGTGAAAAGGATTAATAGCGTGAAGATCTCTAGCCGACCAAACAGCATATCAACTACCATTATCCATTTCACAATATCACTCACACTAGCAAAGTTATTGCTTAAATTATTTAGACCAACCCCTAAATTATTGAGTGATGAGGCGACGATATAGAATGAGTCTGCTGCTTCCATCCCTGTAGCCATAATGACAAAAAAACTCACTAAAAATACTAAGGCATAAGCCGAGAAGAATCCCCAGACCGCCTCGATAATACGTTCTGGCACTACGCGATTATTTAATTTTAATGTATAGATAGCATTAGGGTGAATGAGCCGTTTAAGTTCACGTGATCCCTGCATAAAGAGGATGATTACACGCACCACTTTTAACCCACCACCGGTTGAACCAGCACAGCCACCAATAAACGAGGCTGAAAGTAGCAAAATGGAGAGAGAAGCTGGCCAACTATTGATATCATCAACCATAAAACCGACAGTTGCTGCCATAGAGACCACTTGCAAAATAATGCTATCAATTCTAAGTCTATTATCTGGGTAATGTAAGTAGAGCGTTAGAATGGTAATAGTTATCAAGATAAGCAGAATAAAGATAAAGGTGCGGAACTCCTGATCGCGCCAGTAGACTTTTATTGAGAAACCGCTGATTGCCGCAAAATGGAGACCAAAATTACAACCCGATAGGATCAGAAAGAGGGTGACAATATAGTTGATAGTTGGGCTATTAAAATAGGCTAAACTGCTGTCGTGGGTTGAAAATCCACCCATTGAGATAGTCGAAAAGCTGTGAGAGATAGCATCAAAAATATTCATCCCCGCAAACCAGAGCGAGATTGCACAGAGTAGCGTAAGTAAAATATAGATAGACCATAAAATTTTTGCGGTTTGGGCAATCCGCGGCCGCATTTTATTATCTTTCTGTGGGCCTGGAATTTCAGCGCGGTAGAGCTGCATCCCCCCAACGCCTAAGAGCGGTAAGATGGCGACAGCTAAAACGATAATACCCATCCCGCCAAGCCACTGTAGTAGTTGGCGGTAAATAAGTAACGCTTTCGGGAGGTGATCAAGCCCGACAATCGTTGTCACCCCTGTAGTTGTTAGACTTGAGAAGGATTCAAAAAAAGCGGTGGTTAAGTTGAGATTGAGGTGATCATCAAAAATAAATGGAAATGCACCAATCGTGCCAACCACTATCCAAAATAGCACGACAATCAGGAAACCGGCACGGGTGTTAAGTTCATGGCATTGATGGCGATTGGGTATCCACAGTAGGCAACCGAGCAGAAGTGTTGCAATAAATGAGCGGACAAAGATCGTCCCCGCACCATCGCGATAGATTAACGCAACTAATGCAGGAATGAGCATAAATACTGATAGTAGCGTGATAAGTAGACCAACAATACGAATGATTGAACGCCAATGCATCATAATTTGCTTCTCTTATTTAAATCCACGTGAAACTTTGATGAGCTCATAAGCGATTTGAATCTCTTGCGCCCGTTTTTTAGCAGACTCTAACATCTCTTTAGGTAACCCTTTTGAGGCAAGTTTATCAGGGTGATGTTCATTCATCAGTTTACGATAAGCCCGTTTAATGGTTATCACCTCTGTTGTCTCTGTCACACCTAAAATACGGTACGCATTTTTCAGATCACCGCCCGATGATCGATAACTTTGATTATAACGACTGTTATGCGAATGACCATTTTGTGAATGACTGTTTTGCGAACGGTTTGATGATTGAGAGTAACTGCTCTGACTGTAGTATTGATAACCGCCCTGCTGACGAAAGTGGTAGCTGCCTACCATCATCTGTATATAGTTCTCCATCTGCTGCTGTGAAATATCGAATTCGTTAGCGATGATAAAGAGAATCCGCTGCTCTTTTTCATCTAGCTTACCATCAACTAGCGCAGCTTGAATTAGCTGTTCACAAAACAGATTTAGCACATCACGACGTGAGCGGAATCGTAGATAGAGAGACTTCAATCTTCCTCGCAGTGGATAGTTGGCCGCTTTACCGCGTTTAAAAGAGGATTGCGCTAATTTACGTCGCTCCTCATCTAACTGAAACTGATCCATAAGGTGGCTGGCTAAATGGATATCATCAGCCGTCACCACCCCTTTAGCTTTACTCATGTGCCCTAACATCTCAAAAAGGACAAATAAAAAAAGATACTGATCTTCTCTTTTCCGTTCTCGGATAAAGTCTGAACGAAGTGAGTTATAGATTATTGGACCCAAAATTACACAAATTATAAATATCCAGCCAATCTTAGTGTAATAGTAAAGGACAAAACCTATTATCAATGACCATATTAAAGACATAACTTACCTTAATTATCTATTTACTTTACCGACTCACTTATCTCGATGCGGTCGATCTTCTGTAAACCACGTGGTAGTAGTGTACCTTTACGCCCGCGTTCAGTTCTAAATTTTTCTAAATCGGCGGGATAGAGTGTCAATTTACGTTTACCAACATAGAGGGTTAAGGTGGTCTGATCAGTAATTAACATCATATAGGCTAATGTATCTACCACCCCATTCTCATTTTTAGCTAAAGATATGATTTTGTTGCCTTTCCCTTTGGTTAATTCAGGTAGATCATAAACCGGAAAGAGGATCATCCGCCCACTACTCGAAATAGCTAATAACAGATCTGACTCACTATTGATGGTTAATGGTGGCAAAATAGCGGCATTTTCTGGGAGATTAATCACTGTTTTACCATTACGATTTCGCGCAATCAGTTCATTAAATGGGGTGATAAAGCCATAACCAGCAGTTGAAGCTAATACAATTTTTTGCTCATCTTGCTGATCACTGCCCATCAGTAGATGTTCAACTGTTGCGCCAGCAGGTAAAGTTAGCTTGCCAGTTAACGGTTCGCCTTGGCTACGTGCTGATGGCAACGTATTTGGTTCAACAGCATAGCTACGCCCAGTAGAGTCGATAAAAATAGCTGGTTGATTGCTCTTGCCCCTTGCTGCAACTTTAAAGCTATCGCCCGATTTATAACTTAAACCTTCTGGATCAATCTCATGACCTTTGGCTGTTCTTGCCCAGCCCATCCCAGATAGTATGACAGTTACCGGTTCTGAAGGCATTAACTCCTGCTCAGTAATCGCTTTTGCTTCACCACGTTCAACTAGTGGCGAACGGCGCTCATCACCAAATTTTTCGGCATCCTCTTGCAGCTCTTTTTTGATTAAGCTGTTCAATTTTTTAGGTGAGGCGAGCAGTGATTCTAACTTGTCACGCTCTTTGGCTAGCTCATCTTGCTCACCCTTAATGCGTAACTCCTCCAATTTTGCCAAATGGCGCAATTTTAACTCTAAAATTGACTCCGCTTGGGTCTCGGATAGCCCAAATCGGTTGATCAACTCCGCTTTTGGATCATCCATATTACGGATAGTTTCGATCACCTCATCAATATTTAAGAAGGCAATGAGTAGCCCCTCTAAAATATGTAACCGTTTTTGCACTTTCTCTAAACGATAATTGAGGCGCCTTGTGACCGTATCTCGCCGATAGGTGAGCCACTCGGTGAGAATATCTAACAACCCTTTTACCGCTGGTCGATTGTCTAAGCCAATCATATTCATATTGATACGATAGCTCTTTTCGAGATCGGTAGTTGCAAATAGGTGGTTCATCACCTGCTCAATATCAACACGGTTAGAGCGTGGCACAATCACTAAACGGGTTGGATTCTCATGATCTGACTCATCGCGGAGATCTTCAATAAAAGGGAGTTTTTTAGCCCGCATCTGTGCGGCAATCTGCTCAAGAATTTTGGCACCCGATACCTGATGTGGTAAGTCGGTGATGATAATATCGCCATCCTCTTTATGCCATGCTGCGCGCATACGAATAGAGCCACGCCCACTCTGATAGATCTTAACAATATCCGCAGTTGGCGTAATAATTTCAGCTGCAGTTGGGAAGTCTGGCCCTTTTATCTGGGTCATCACTTCAGATAAAGATGTTTTAGGGTTATCAAGTAACATAATTGCCGCATTTGCCACTTCACGGATATTATGCGGTGGAATATCGGTTGCCATCCCAACAGCAATACCCGTTGTGCCATTGAGTAAAATGTTGGGTAATCTTGCTGGTAAGGTTTTCGGCTCTTGTAGAGTCCCATCAAAATTTGGCATATAGTCAACTGTACCCTGCCCCAATTCCCCTAGTAACAGTTCAGCATATTTCGAGAGACGCGATTCGGTATATCGCATGGCAGCAAATGATTTTGGATCATCTGGCGCCCCCCAGTTACCTTGACCATCAACCAGTGGATAGCGGTACGAGAAGGGCTGTGCCATCAATACCATCGCCTCATAACAGGCACTATCACCATGTGGATGATATTTACCCAGTACATCGCCAACAGTACGCGCTGACTTCTTAAATTTTGCTTGTGCGTTTAACCCTAATTCGGACATAGCATAGATAATTCGGCGTTGCACCGGTTTTAAGCCATCACCAATAAATGGTAGGGCGCGATCCATAATGACATACATGGAGTAGTTCAAATAAGCATTTTCGGTAAATGTGCGTAACGACTGCACCTCTACGCCATCATGCGTAATCTCACTCATTACTGTTCCTCGATATTTTAAATTTTCTCTCTGTTAATCGATCTACTTCTGTTTATCAACAACAGTTTTATGTAGATTTATAAGGTTTTAAACTTTTGTATTAAAAACAGTTATATTAAAACGCTTATTTTAAAAGTCTTATATTAAAAGCCTTATGTAATAAGAATTAACAGATGTTCATTTTATTGATAGACAACAGTTCGGATAGACGAACTGCCTGTAATCTAACGGGTTATATTATTTATACTATCTATAGTAACAATTAAATTTATATTAACGATTAAATATCTAATTCAACTTGATCGCCATTCTCTTGTAACCATTCACGGCGATCTTCTGCCCGTTTTTTCGCTAACAGCATATCCATTAGAGTCAATGTCTCATCAACATCATCTAAGGTTAACTGTACAAGGCGACGGGTATTCACATCCATGGTGGTTTCACGCAGTTGCATTGGATTCATCTCACCAAGTCCTTTAAATCGTTGCACATTTGGTTTACCTTTTTTGCGTTTTAACTGCTCTAATATGGCTGATTTCTCCTCTTCATCCAGCGCATAAAAGACCTCTTTACCGAGATCGATACGGTAGAGTGGTGGCATGGCAACGTAGATATGCCCCTCTGCAACTAGTGGCCTAAAGTGACGGACAAACAGCGCACAAAGTAGGGTTGCAATATGTAGACCGTCAGAGTCAGCATCGGCTAAGATACAGATCTTACCGTAACGGAGTTGGCTTAGATTATCACTATCTGGATCAATACCGATAGCGACAGAGATATCATGAATCTCTTGTGATCCAAGAACTTCATCTGATGAGATCTCCCACGTATTAAGAATTTTACCTTTTAACGGCATGATGGCTTGGTATTCACGGTCACGCGCCTGTTTGGCAGAGCCACCCGCTGAATCACCCTCTACTAGAAAAAGCTCGGTACGTGCTAAATCTTGTGAAGAACAGTCAGCAAGTTTACCCGGTAATGCTGGCCCGCTGGTTAACTTTTTACGCACCACTTTTTTTGCTGCGCGTAACCGTTTTTGAGCACTGGCGATCACCATCTCAGCTAAAGATTCAGCAAGCTGAACATTCTGGTTAAGCCATAAACTGAAAGCATCTTTTACCGTTGCAGAGACAAATGCAGCACAGTGTCGTGATGAGAGTCGCTCTTTGGTCTGCCCCGCAAATTGTGGCTCCTCCATTTTTACTGAGAGTACATAAGCGCAGCGTTCCCAAATATCATCGGCAGTCAGTTTGATTCCACGTGGTAATAAGTTACGAAATTCACAAAACTCACGCATCGAATCAAGTAAACCTTGACGCAAACCATTAACATGAGTACCGCCTTGCGGAGTGGGAATTAGATTGACATAACTTTCGGTTAGTAACTCGCCCCCCTCAGGTAACCAGAGTAGCGCCCACTCGACGGCATCGGTTTCACCACTATGTTGCCCTGTAAAGGGGGATTCAGGTAAAAGTGAGTAACCACTAACTGATTCGAGTAGGTAATCTTTTAATCCATCCTCATAAAACCAACGTTTGCTAGTCTCATTAATATTATCTTCGAAAATGATCTCAAGACCAGGGCAGAGCACCGCCTTTGCCTTTAAAAGATGAATTAAGCGAGATACAGAGAATTTAGCTGAATCAAAATAGCGCTCATTTGGCCAAAAACGTACTTTTGTTCCGGTATTACGGCGGCCGCAGCTTCCGGTAACATGTAACTCTTCGACCCGATTGCCATTTTCAAAAGCTATCTCATAAACCTGCCCATCTCGATAGACTGTTACCTCAACACGTGAAGAGAGCGCATTGACAACCGAGATACCAACGCCATGTAAACCGCCAGAAAATTGATAGTTTTTCTTGGAGAACTTCCCGCCTGCATGTAAGCGACAGAGCAGTAGCTCAATAGCGGGGACACCCTCTTCAGGATGAATATCAACAGGCATACCGCGGCCGTTATCAATAACTTCAAGCGAGTTATCCTTATGTAAAATGACTTTGATTTTATTTGCATAACCGGCAATAGCTTCGTCGACACTATTATCAATTACCTCTTGCCCTAAATGGTTA
Organism: Orbaceae bacterium ESL0721; assembly: GCA_029433365.1. Taxonomy (GTDB): domain Bacteria; phylum Pseudomonadota; class Gammaproteobacteria; order Enterobacterales; family Orbaceae; genus Gilliamella. The sequence goes on along the minus strand of JAQTHZ010000002.1, from coordinate 183,303 downwards.
GGACGAGTGGTATCAGTATACATACCAGGACGGTAACGGACGGGGTCAAGCCCTTTTAGAACTTCAATATCGGTAGCGTTATAGTGTGATTGTGACATGATTTTTCTATATATTTTGCGATTAATTCCAATTCTTATCGGCTATTATACGGAAAATCCAAAAAAATGCGATTTATGGAATAAGGGGTATCAACAAATTTTGTTAAAAAACAGCTTAATAACAGAAATATTTAACAAAAAATCTTAGACATAACCAGATTTAAAAGTGGGAAAATTTTTTATTTATTAATGCCCCACTTTTAGTGCGTTTTAAAAAGAGTATCACCGCAGTTTGTGATGGTTTTACCCTGTTTATCTTGCCTATCTTGCCGCTACCATTTCAGATTAACTGGCTTAAATCGACTTATAAAAAATCATATGGAGGCAAAAACGTTTTAATAAGCGAAAAACCAAAATAAAAAATAGTTAATTATCTTTTAAGATCTAATAGATCTTAAAAACCGATCAAAACGAAATAATCAGATCTAAAAAAGTATATTTTCGCAAAAAAATAGTGATTTCATCTTACAAATATACTTTTTTGATGTTAATATCCAAAGATAAAAATAATAAGAACTAATAACATGGACAATTGATCAAGGAAGATATTTTTAAAAACGCAGTATCGGTTATTGTTACTGTTTTATCTAAAAACTGTTCTATATAGATGAAGCAGATATTAATGAAGTTGTCAGTACATACTCTCACTACTTTTTCTCGCTATTTTTCTTCACTATATTTCAACACCATATTTCAACACCATATTTCACCACTTTATGTAATGCAGTACCTTTAATAGCTTAATAATAAGTTGCAATTTATTGATGACTATTTGAGCAATAGTTACGGTTACCCTAATCTGCCCCTTAAAACCCTAAAACATTTATATGAACGATTAAGTAATTGAAAAGAAAAACAGAGAATTAATAATTTAAAAACGGGTAAAATTATGGCGGGTTTTGAACAATTTAATTGATCAATTATGTTGGCTGGCGTTGCGGTTAATCTCTCTTCTATCCCTATATTTTGAAAAATTACTAGTATATAATGGCGCAGTTTTTTTAAAGAAAGTTTTAAAGAAAGTTTTATATAAGTTCTTATATGAGTTTTTAACTTGGAGAGTAGTATGAAATCATTAATTAAAATGACATTGCTTAGTAGTGCTATTATTGTCGCGCTAGTCGGTTGTGATGATAAAAAATCAACTGATGCAAATAGAGCAGATAAAGTACAAATTACTACCGATGCGCAGAAAGAGGCTTATGCATTAGGCTCATCATTTGCAAGTTATATGAAAGCTAATTTAGATCAAAATCAGATTAAAGCAGATACTGATTATATTATTAGCGGTTTTAGTGAAACATTTCGTGATTCATCACAACAGACAGATGCAGAAGTTAAAACTATTTTAGATGCCTTTAGCCAACGCTTACAAGCTGAAACTAAAGCGCGAATTGAAAAAGAGATTGAAGAAAATACCGCTGCTGGTGATAAATTCCGTGCTGAGTTTGCCAAAGAAGATGGCGTGAAAAAGACAGATTCAGGTCTTTTATACAAAATCGTTCAAGAAGGTACTGGACCACACCCAACTGCTGATGATACCGTTATTGTTCACTACACAGGTACATTAATTGATGGACGTAAATTTGATAGCTCTTATGATCGTGGTGAAACAGCAACATTCCCACTTAATGGCGTTATTAAAGGTTGGACAGAAGGGATTCAATTAATCGGTGTTGGCGGTAAAATCAAATTAGTACTACCACCAGATTTAGCTTATGGTAATCAAAGTATGCCTGGTCAAGGTGAAAATGCTGGAATTGGCGCTGCATCAACGTTAGTTTTTGATGTTGAACTATTAGGCATTGATGATCAAGAAAAACCAAAATTAACTAACTAATTAATTAAATAGCTAATTATTAATAATTAGTTTATTAATAACAGTTCGTTAATAACAGTTCGTTAATAACAGTCCATTAATAACTGTTCATTAATAACAGCCTTTATTAAAAATAAAGTTATGGTGAGATCATATACACTCATTATTACGGGTCCCGCTTATGGGACCCAATCTGCCTATACCGCTTATCAATTTGCGCAGACACTCCTAACCGCTACTCCTCATACCATTAATACCCTCTTTTTTTATGCCGATGGTGTCTATAATGGCAACTGTTATGTTGATCCGGCTAATGATGAGTTTGATCTACAGTTAGCTTGGCAAAAATTGGCAAAAGATTACGGAGTAAAATTGGCAATCTGTATTGCAGCGGGGCAACGGCGCGGGGTAACTGTTGATAACTTAGCTGACTGTTTTGAACTGGTTGGACTTGGTGAGTTAAGTGAAGCCATTGCGGCGTCGGATCGCACGATACAATTTTAGATCTTTCAGATCACTTTTGCGTAATCAATACTTTTGTTTAATTAATACTTTTGCCTAAGTAGCAATTGACCCAAATATATGCAAGTCGCGCTATCCGTTTGCCGTAGAGGTTAAAGATTTATGAAGAATATCGCAATTATTATCACTCATCCCCCACATGGCAATGCTAAAGGGCGTGAGGCGCTTGATATCGCATTAGCGCTATCAGATATCAACCATATCACCCTTATTTTTATGGATGGCGGTGCGCTCCACCTTTTACCCAATCAGCAACCCGATACGATTTTAATGCGGGACTATATCGCCACGCTAAAAATGGTGACCCTATATGATATTGATGATCTCTATATTGATGGCGATACATTAGATCGATTTTCTCCCCTCTTTGCCGATCAATTTGATAAGAGCCACAACTGCATTACAACTAACTCAATGACCATCAAAGTGGTTGATAATTTACATCTAGAAGATCTATTGGCTCAGCAAGATACCATCTTGCATTTTTAGCGATATCTTTTTAACCATTTTTTAGCTACTTTTTTAACTATATTTTTAACTGTTTTTTTTAGCTGTTTTTTTAAGAATTCGTTTACCCCATTTTTGTTGATATAATAACCACCTCTCTTTTATCGATATAAAAGGTCTAAAAGATTATGTCTGAACATGTTTCTGAATCTTTTGGGACGTTACTTGGGCATGCACCAAGTGGTGTCGCTATCTATTCTTCTAATTACGCAACGACCAATCCATCTGATTTCCCGAGCGATGTCTCCTATCGGAGCTATATTGGGCGCGAATATATGGGTTTTAAATGGCAATGTGTCGAATTTGCGCGCCGTTTTCTCTATTTAAATTATGGTGTTGTCTTTACTGATGTCGGCATGGCATATGAGATCTTCTCACTCCGTTTTTTACGTGAAGTGATTACAGAAAAGATTCTTCCGCTCCAAGCATTTGCCAATGGTAGTAAAAAAGCACCTACCGCTGGTGCGTTACTTATCTGGGCAGAAGGGGGAATGTTTAAACGGACTGGGCATATCGCCATTATTACTGAAGTATTTGCCGATAAAATTCGGATAGCCGAGCAGAATGTTGATGATAAACGGCTACCCGCTGGACAACAGTGGACTCGTGAATTGACCATGGAGGTGAGCGATGCGGGTTACCTCTTAAAAGATACTTTTGATGATACCACTATTTTAGGTTGGATGATTCAGACTAGCGATACCGAGCATAGCCTACCACAACCCAATACCCGCCCAGAACTGCTTGCTATTATCAGTGATACTGTACCTAATCTTGGTCAGTTTAGCCATAAATGGTTAAATGAAGGTGATCCTGTTGAAAACGCTTATGTGCTCGATAAAGGGCATCATGTGAACCAAGATGATCCCTATCGCTATTTTATGATCTCAGCAAGCGCCGAACAGGAGCTGATCCGTGCCACCAATGAGCTCCACCTAATGTATCTCCATGCCACCGATAAAGTATTAAAAGATGATAATCTGCTGCGCTATTTCAATATTCCCGAAATTTTATGGCCCCGTTTACGGTTATCATGGCAACATCGACGTTATCAGATGGTGACAGGTCGCCTTGACTTCTGTATGAGTGAGCAGGGGTTAAAAGTGTATGAATATAATGCTGACTCTGCCTCCTGCCACACTGAAGCTGGGCTGATTTTAGGTAGATGGGCAACTGAAGCTGGATTAACTGTAGGTACTGATCCGGGTAGAGGACTGCTCAACTTTTTAGCTAACTGCTGGCAACATACCGATGCTAAACCGTTTATCCATATCATGCAAGATCACGATGGTGAAGAGAATTATCACGCCCTCTTTATGCAAAGAGCGATAAGCAAAGCCGGTTTTGAGAGCAAAATTTTACAAGGTTTAGAGCAGTTACGTTGGGGATCTCAAGGTCAATTAATTGATGATGAAGATAGGGTTGTTAACTGTGTCTGGAAAACTTGGGCATGGGAGACGGTGCTGGAACAATTACGGGAAGAGAGTGAAGCACAAGTGGCAGGAGTGCCAATTCGCACCGGTCACCCTGAGGATAAAGTGCGTTTAATGGATGTATTATTGCGCCCTGAGGTCACCGTTTTTGAACCACTCTGGACCGCTATTCCGAGTAATAAGGCAATTTTACCGGTGCTCTGGTCGCTCTTTCCAAATCACCGTTATCTCTTAGAGGCCTCTTTTGAACTGAATGATTCACTGATTAAAAAAGGGTATGCGGTAAAACCGATTGCTGGGCGCTGTGGCGATAATATCCAGTTAATTGGTCACCAAGAGGAGGAGCTAGATAAGACAGCAGGGCGTTTTGCAAAGCAAGAGAATATCTACCAAGAGTTGTGCTGTCTACCCAAAGTTGCTGACCGATATATTCAACTCTGTACCTTTACTGTAGGTGGACATTATGGCGGAACCTGTATTCGCTCTGATAGATCATTAGTGATTAAAGGGGAAAGTGATATGCAGCCATTACGCGTTGTTAGCGATAGTTATTTTGAAAAAAAGTAGTGTGATAGACAAATTAGTATGAAATGAATAGTACGAACTGAATAGTATGAAATGAATAGTATGAAGTGAATAAATAGTATGAAGTGCTGAGTCGCGATTTATCGACTCACTCACCTATTTTACATTATGCTAATCAAACTTGATCATAATCAAAGATTTTACGCTTAAGTCGCTTTTTTCCCCTCTTCTACCTATTTTATTCCACTTTTCATATACCACTGTAAAGATTGATCTTAAGTACTCAACCCTAAAACATTTTCCTAAAAAACAGATCTAAAACGTAAGCCTAAAACATCCAAATATTGATTCAATTAAGTTTGTTGACATCTATGTTGTTACTAATGTTATTACCAATGTTGTCACCCATTTTTATCGTGCATCTCATCTTATAAGTCATGATTACATTGATAGGTTTTTCTGTTAGAATACTGAGAATTATGACTTATATGTCCCTAAATTGACATACATCAGTCATCTTCTTATCTCTTATTTCCCCTAAGGTTAATAATATTTTTATAAAAAACTTATAATTAAAAAAAGGAAAGCAGTTTATATGGTAAATACATTGCTTCGAAGTGGTGATATCAAGGATTTTCAGCTATTAGGGCAAGATGGTAAAGCAGTTATTCTTGTAGCAAGCCAGATCCGTGAAACCTTACGGGTAAAAATAGGTCGCGAATATGCTGATTTTTTAGCTATCCCAGAGCGCAATGATCAAGGTAATAATATTGATTGGTATATCCCTTTTCAATCCGATGCGCCTGATGGCCAATACGATATCATACCGTGGAGCTCGGCAAGTGAAGAGGAGCGCGAAGCTGCTTACCAATCACTTATCCAATTCGAAGAGAGAGTGATCGCCTTAGGTAAACAGCTGGCAAACCGTCAAAATTTAGAGGGAGATCAACTCCTATTTAGCCGACTGATCTATGATCCAACCACAAATAGTGATGCGCAAAATCTTGCTGTTATCCGATTCCCAAGTGAAGAGTATCTCTATATCGTTAATGGTAAACCGGTTATCACTTTTTGGGGCTTCATCCATCCACAGAGTAGACCTTCAGGTTCACCATTTGCCTGCCTTAAACCAAAACCGGTTATTCAACCAGCGGTTATACCAACAATTACACCAGCAGCAGTAGTTGTAACCAAACCATGGTGGAAGAGAGCGTGGTTTTGGTTACTAGCTCTTTTACTTTTACTACTTGCACTCTTTCTATTACGGGGCTGCTTCTTTAAACCATCCCACGATGTTTCGCTTCCTAACCTAACAACAAATGGTGGGGGTGATGTTGCTATTAACAGCGATAAACCAGATGAGAAACATATAATTAAGCAGGTAACAACGCCAATAGGTGTGATTAAAGGTTCTACTCTAAATGGTACCGGTCAAATCAATACCAGCGCACCGATTGATCCTAATATTGACCCTAACCTTGATCCAAATTCTGCGATCGCTCCAATAACTCCAGATACACCACAGCCGACTGATGAGATAAATCTGCCTGATTTAGCTGATAATAGCGATAACTTAGATAACAAAGATAGTAGTGCCGATAAGAGTGATGATAAAAATAGCAGTGATAATAGACAAGAGAATACCGCTAATAAAAACGGCGCTAATAACCAGTTGATTGACCCTAATGCGGCAACTACGGCCGATAATAAGTTAGCACTGCCTGCTGATGCGATGACGCAGGGATCAACTAAATTCTTAAATGGCTCATGGACTGTGGGTGGTGGTATTCAAGATAAAACGACCGGTAAACCACTACGTTTACAGTATGATTTTAATCAAGGCAATGGTGAAGTGACGTTAACACGTAGTGATGGTGTCAAATGTGTTGGGAATATAGGCAGTAATATTGCACAGTCTCAACTAAATATTACCAGCAACGCTGAGGCACAATGTAGTGATAACAGTAAATATCAACTCCCTAAAATCCAGTGTGCTGCGGGTAAAAATAGCTCAGCCGATTGTCAGGGTTTTTATGATAGTGGGTCAAAATTCCCGATAACAATTAAGAAGAACTGATCGCTCTTAAAATAGTTCCCCTGTTTATAAGAGTTGTGAAATAAGTTTAATAAGAGTGGTTTTTTATGCTTCCAGAGTTACGTAATTATGGTCAAGAAGTGACGTTAATCATGAATAGCGGTATTCAGTTTCTTGATTTTGCACTGAAAATTGATTGGAAAGATAGGGCATGGCGCGCAAAACAGAGTGGCAATTTTGTCGATACGACCGAGAGCGGTCCGCTAGTTCGACTGATTGAGGATCTCGATAGTGGGCAATTTTTTATGCCAAACAACCTCACCCAATCGGTACAACCGATGCAGGAGATCAGTGTAGAGCACTCACTGAAACTCTATAATGATATCTGGTTACCAGTGCCACTATTACGCTCACTACCCCCTGACCGTTTTGATAAAGGTCCGCACAACTGGTGCCGAGTAAGAGTTGTCTCTATCCCAGAGGGGGAGGATGTTAACGGCAATACTCACCGCGTAACCTTCGCATTTGATACTAAAGTTTTCCCTAATCAGCAAGATGTTGCCTATTTAGCACCCACCGAAAATGATATTAAAACTGGTGCGGTATTTAGTTTAGCGCACCGTTCAGATCATATCTCTTGGTATTTAGAGCTGAAATGGGTGACCAATTGGTTGTTAGATCTCTTCCAAGAGTTAGCGCCGCAACCAGAACGGCTAAATATCCATAAAGATGATGTGGCAGGTGAGATTAAAAATAAGGTCTATTATGGTCACTACCTGAATATCGTTAATCTGCTAGCCGACGCTTTAGCACTGCCAACCATTAAAATTGTCTCGAATAAGAGCAGCGATCTGGTCGACTCTATCCCCGTCGATATGATTTTAGATGTCGGTAATTCACGGACTTGCGGTATTTTAATTGAGGATCATAAACAGGATAAAGATAGTTTAAATCGCCGTTATGAGTTAGAGATTCGTGATTTAACCCGCCCCGAGCAGGTCTACAATGAACCGTTTGAGAGCCGCGTTGAGTTTGTGCAGCCCTTTTTTGGTAAAGAACATTTTTCACTGCAAAGTGGGCGGCGCGATGCGTTTCGCTGGCCAAGCATTGTTCGGGTTGGCGCTGAAGCGAGTAGACTTGCCAGTTGCCGAGAAGGGAACGAAGGGGCAACTGGACTCTCTAGCCCAAAACGTTACTTGTGGGATCGGGAGAAATATGAACAGGGTTGGCGCTTTAATTCACACTATGTGAAAAGTGATCATGAACCTTTTGCTACTAGTGAGCCTTTCTCTAGCTTGATTAATGAGTATGGTGAAGCGTTACACATCTTAAGGGATGATGTTGCTGAAGAGTTTGATCGTAAAATGCCGGTCTTCCATCCAAAATATTCACGTAGTTCACTCATGACTTTTATGCTCTGTGAAGTGTTAATGCAAGCATTGATGCAGATGAACAGTGTTGCGCAGCGTAATAAACTTGAACATGCCAAAACGCCGCGCGTATTACGTTCTGTCATTTTAACTATCCCCCCAGCGATGCCAAAACCAGAACAGGAGATTTTCCGCAGTTGCATCTACCAAGCAATTGGGCTGGTTTGGAAAAGTTTAGGTTGGGATAGCAGCGATGACGATATCGATTTTACAGAGAAAAATAACAGCATCTGGCCACAACTCCCTGAAGTACATATTCAGTGGGATGAAGCGACCTGTGGGCAGGTGGTCTATCTCTTTAATGAGACACAAAATAACTACAATGGTCGCCCTGAAGAGTTCATCTCTGCCATGGTTCGTCCAGATAAGATCGATAAGCAGAAATTGACCATCGCCTCAGTTGATATTGGGGGTGGTACTACAGATCTCGTCATTAATGACTATATGTTAGATTATGGCACCAATGGGCAATCTAAAGGGAGTAACGCCTATATTGTCCCTATTCAGCGGTTTCGTGATGGATTTAAAGTGGCGGGCGATGATATTTTGCTCGATATTATTCAAAATAGCGTGCTAACTTCACTCACTAATGGCTTAAAAGAGGCTGGGCTTACGGATCCAAATCCGATTCTATCGCAAATTATCGGTTCACAGCAGCTATCCGTCCAAGATGCAGTGTTACGGCAACAGTTAACTTTACAGGTTTTTACTCCGCTAGGGCTACAGATTTTAAAAGAGTATGAACAGTATGAACCGTTAAAAACTGATCAACATATCCGTTACACCACTTTTCGAGAACTCTTAGATCTAAATGGTGTGACCGATAGTGTCCTCAACTTTATTAATGAGCCGATTCGCCGTGCACTACAGAATCCAGACTTCACCATTTTAGATCTCAATATCGAAATTAACCTGAAATCTATTCACCACCTCTTTTTGCGTGGTGACTACTTTAATATCTGTAAAACCTTCGATGCATTATCCGAGATTATCGCCTGTTACCAGTGTGATGTGCTGTTACTTACTGGGCGCCCATCACGGTTACCGGGTATCCAGAGCTATTTCCGTTCACGCGCGGCTATCCCTGCTGGGCGAATTCTGCCGTTACATGGCTACCATACGGGGAGCTGGTACCCATTCCATAAACAGGAGCGGATTGATGACCCTAAAACAACCGCAGCAGTTGGTGCAATGCTCTGCTTTTTAAGTAAAAATTTACGTATTGCTAACTTCTATTTCCGGTCAGCCAATATGGATCTCTACTCGACAGTAAAATATATTGGCTTGTTAGATAATCTTAACATGATCAAAAAAGAGAATGTCTACTATCAAGATATCGACCTTGATAATCCTGATTATAACTTCCCAGAGCTGGAGTTTGAGATTAGAGGGACAACACGACTCGGTTTTAGGCAACTTGAAACCGAGCGCTGGCCAGCATCACCAATCTATCTATTAACAATTGAGAATAGTGATATTGCTAAGAGACTTAGCGCTGATGGGGTGGTATTAAATGTGATGCTCGGCATCAAAAATAGTCAAAAAAATAGTGAGAATTTTTATATTAAAGCGGTCAACGCCTCTGACGGGCGCGCTTGTGATAAATATAGAGATATTAAACTGAGTCTAAATACCATGATAAGTTCAGGGTTAGTAAGTACGCAGTATTGGCTTGATAGTGGAATGATAAAACGATGAGTAACCTAACAAATATAAATGAACAGCTTCCTACATCTTGGGATCAACTCTATCAAACATCGGCACAGGCAATTGATTGGGTTAATAGTGTCCGTGGATCATCAAAACGGCTAGATAATGAAGCTGATAGTCTAATTTTAGATCTGCGCCGTCTACGCAATCGCGCAAAACGGTTAGGGGATGTCTCAACTAAGTCGGTGGCTGTCGGTTTTTTTGGACTCTCGCAGGCGGGTAAATCCTATCTCATTTCGGCACTTGCCGCTGATGAAAACGGAAAACTTGAGACAGTTGTCGAGGGTGAAAAACTTGATTTTATTGCCCATGTTAACCCAACTGGTAATGGGAAAGAGGCGACCGGTCTAGTTACTCGTTTTAGTCGAACAGCCAAAGGGGGAATCCCAAATTACCCATTAGAGTTAAAGATCTTTAAAGAGATTGAGGTAGTTAAAATTTTAGTTAACTCCTATTTTAAAGACTTTGATCAACAGAAAGTGGCCAATAAAATTGAATTTTCAATGATTAATCAGTTACTCACTGACGCTGAAAACAGTAAACAACTTACAGCAGTATCCGGCGTGAGTGAAGATGATATTGTCGATCTCTATGACTATGTAAAGGATAATTTTGGCAACTCAGTTGGACACTTAAATGGTGGCTATTGGGAGCGGATCACAAACTTAACCCCTTACCTCCCGCTAGCTAAGCGTGGTGAACTATTCTCAGTACTTTGGGGCGGCTTACCCGAGTTAACCGCAACCTATGTACAGTTAGCCACCACCTTATCGTCACTTGGTCATGTTGAAACCGTATACGCGCCCCTCTCCGTCATCATTAAAGATGATAACGGGGTTAAGTCCCAAATTGATAGCATTATGAATGTCGATATGGTTGGGCGTTTAAATATGCCGAATGATTTAACGGTCTCGGTTGCCCCAAGTAAAACGGCTACGCCTGTCGCACTCTCATTAGCGCAGTTAGCTTTTTTAACTACTGAGCTGATCTTCCCCCTCGTCAATAAAACACGAGCTACCACATTTGAGAATGTCGATCTGTTAGACTTCCCCGGTTACCGCGGGCGACTTAACTTAACCAACCTTGCCGATATCAAAGAGGGTAACCCAATCGCGCAGCTGCTACTGCGGGGTAAAGTCGCCTATCTATTTGAGAAGTATACCGATAGCCAAGAGATGAATGTGTTGATCGTCTGTACCCCTTCAGATGCTCAGTCAGAAGTTAACGATGTGGGACCAGTATTAGAGCGCTGGATTGATAAAACACAAGGCGAAACACCAGACAAAAGATCAACCAAAAAACCGGGTCTACTCTGGGCATTGACCAAATTTGATAAACGCATTGGTAGTCTGTTAAATCTTGCCGATGATCAGATCAAAAATCAGTGGGGTAAAAATGGTCTACTTGGGCAGACTATTTTTGAACGGTTTGGTAACTATAGCTGGTTAAATAACTGGTCAAATGATCAAAAATTTAACAATATCTATCTTGTTCGTAAACCAGGTATGCCGGTACCTTTCTTAAATATTGATACTGCCTCATTGAGTGAGGTCTCCTACAATGAGAACTATCAAGCGAAGTTACAACTGCTCAAATCAGCTTTTATCCAAGATGGTGATATCAATGAGTATGTCGCAGAGCCGGAGCAAGCATGGGATGCGATGTTAAAATTAGATGATGGTGGTATGGGGCGTATCAGTCAATATCTTGCTGAAGTTGCAATCCCAGAGGTGAAACAGCAACGTATTGTTGAGCAGCTAAACGAGGAGATTGAACATATCATCAAAATGCGTTTTGGCTCATGGTTTCAAGCTGATAGTGCCGAGGAGCTGGTGAAAAAACGGCAGATTATTGCTGATGTTGTTAAGGAGTTACAGACTAAAGCGGCTCTGCTATTAGGTGAACTCCTTAAAACAGCTGAACTCCCTGATGAGACTCTGCGCGCGCTATATCATACTAGCGATCGCCATACTGTTACCAGTGAGAGTAGTGAAGAGGGTGCAATTGCAGAATCCTCCAATGATTTTGGTTTTGATGCCGATTTTGATCTCTTTGCTGATCCCGTTAGCTCACCAGTTGTCACAACTAAAGTCGAACCTGAAAAATCTGAATCTAAATTGGGTAAAGCGGTCTTTTCTGCATGGATAGAGCATCTACGCAACATTGTTCTTGATAAACGTGTAGTGCAATATTTTGGTATCACTGAGCGGAGTCTCTCATTTATTGTTGAAGAGCTTATTACCGCAGCAAATCGCCTCAATCTTGAAGATAAATTGAATCGAGAGATCATTAATAATGAGAATATGGGCAGTAAACGGGATGATTTAGAGTCAAGGCAAGTGAGTACTATCCATATTCTATTAGCCGATTTTATCGCGTGGTTAGGTTTTATCAAAGGGGAGAGTGGTGATATTCCGATGAGTAAAATCAATCAAGGTCAGCCGATATTTTCACCACCAGAGCAGTTATCAGCAGACAGTTCGCGTAATATTCCGAAATTAGATGACAATACACGACGCTATACACAAATAGCGGTGTTTGACTGGTTTATCGCGTTTTCAGCTTTAGCCCAAGAGAATGTTGGGCACAGTGCAGGGCGTGAAATTAGCCAAGAGCAAAATAGCCAGCTAGGTGAAATAATATCGCAATTCAGGCAGGCATCTATTGCACAGTAGTCTGTTTGCCAAATAGACTAAATTTATAGATACGCTAAATAGAGATATAAATTAAATAGATAGACAAATAAGATAAATAAATTAGATTAACATTGATCACAACAGGCTTGAGTAAAAGGGTTAACCCTAAAACAAAATCTCCAACTTGAGCTTACATAGTGATAATAGATTATGTAACAGAACAATATATAACAGAACAGTATATAAAAATTATTGAGGACATTATGGCGTTACGCATCGAATTAGTAGGCGATAAACCAGGTATCGCTAAACTTATCATACAGAAGTGGCTAGGGGGGAGTGATGTTGATATCCTTATTCAACGCAACCAAGATGGTCACTATCTAGCCGATAATAGTCAGTGGGTGGCTGAGACCTGTTGGCACAATATCACAAACCTTACACTTGATAATGGCAAACTAGAAGGGGTGGTAACAAATTGGTTAGTTGATGCCCTACTCTCACAAGAGAACCATATCCGTTTTTTAGTCACCATTCGCGATCACCAAGACGATAATCAGCCAGATCAGGCGATCTACTCTGATCGGGGTGCAATCAATATTGCTGAAAATGTGCTCTCCTCATCAGCGTTAGATTCAGCCTCACGTACCGATACCGTAAACAGTTTACCTGATATGCCAGATAACCAAGTTGAGGAGCCGATAGCGCCACAAGTGGAAGAGAGTAACGTTGTTGAGACAACTATTGCAGAGGCAGTACCGAAAAAATCTAAGAAAAAGTGGGCTCTACTGCTGTTTACTCTGCTATTACTGATTATTGCTGGGTTAGCTTGGTACTTTTTTACCCATTTTATGAGTGCACCAGTAGCTGCACCAGCACCAACCAGTGAGCTTGTGAGTGAGTGTCAGGTAACAGCAGCAGGTGATGATGATCTCCTATTCATTAAAAAATGTTTACAAACTCGCCCAGATTCGCAGTCGATACTGCAACTCATTAACAATGCAAAAGCGGCCGGTAAATGTAATATTGCGCAGCGTCTTTATGCTAATCAGTCGCAAAAAAGTGGTGATATAGCGTTAATGTATGCGAAAGAGTATGATGCCGAATTTTATCAACCAAATAGCTGTTTTCAGGCCGATGCTGAGACGGCAATATACTGGTATGAGACTGCACAATCACTAGATCCTAAAAAAGAGTCTTCACTCATTCAATCACGCATAGATGCGCTTAAAAAATAGTTTGCATACAATAAATAAATACACCAAAAAGGCTAATTGATAACGGTAAACAACAATGAGAATGGTTATGAGACGACTTACCGCACTATTCACCGCACTACTCACTCTGATTACAACGGTCAGTTTTTCGGCTTATGCCGATGAGCCGCTAAAACAGCAAGGGAAAACAACGCTCTATCAACGCGTACTTAGCACACCGTCCTGTCAACTGATACAAGATATTGGCGCGCCTAAAGGTAAGCCTGTCCCTGCATTTTCGCGTTATTACGTTTATGAACGTAAAACTGAGAATCATCAAGAGTGGTTAAAGGTTGGACCTGACTCATATGGCAAAACAGTTGGCTGGCTAAATGGTAACTGTTCGATTGATTGGAATATGCAGATGAGTTTAGTTTTTACTAATCCAGTTGATCGTGATCCACTTCTCTTTTTTAAAGATAGAGCAGCACTCGACACTATTGTTAATGCCAGCTCACCTGATGCGCAGTTAAAGTCGATTCGTGATGCATTAAAAGCGGGTAAATCGGTACCAGAAGTGGTCGCCCAAGAGCCGACGTTATATGTCGATTTTCAGAAAAACTTCTATCTATTACCTATTTTGCAAGGTGAAGAGGTGATGAATGGTAAAGGGTTCTATGAGCGCGTTTTAGAGGTCGCCTCTGTCAGTAAACAAGATAATTTAATCAACAACTCGCAACAAAATAGTAACCAAAGTGGTAACCAAAGCAGTAACCAAACTGCTAATTCTCCAAGCCAACAGTTAGCCCCTTTTAAAGCGGGGATTGTTTTTGTGATTGATTCAACTATCTCTATGGATCCCTATATTAATCGAACCAAAGAGGCGGTTAAACAGATCTATAAACAGATTGAGAAAGATAAACTGCAAGATCAGGTCAGTTTTGGTTTAGTCTCTTTCCGTTCTAGTTTAAAGGCGTCTGATAAATTGGAATTTGTGAGTAAAATATTTGCCGATCCAAATCAGATCAAAGATGGGGAAGATTTTAAACAGCATGTCGCATCACTTAAGCAGGCGCCAGTCTCAACCGCCTATTTTGCCGAGGATGCCTATGCCGGTGTTGCAAAGGCGCTTAGCGATATCAACTGGGTAAACTTTGGTGCCCGTTATATTATTCTTATCACCGATGCCAGTGCAATAACCGGTGATGATCCCCTCTCAAGTACCGGTATGGATTCAACGCAGTTACGCCTTGAAGCGCAACATAAAGGGGTTGCCATCTATGCTTTACATTTAAAAACTGCTGCTGGCGTTAAAGATCACGCTATCGCAGCTTCGCAATATAGTGATTTAACTTATAACGATTTTATCCATAAATCTCTCTATTATCCGGCTAATGGGGTAGATGAGTTTGGTAAAAAAGTGGATATGCTGGCAAGAGCGCTCTCTTCGCAAGTCAAACTTGCCTACCAAGGTGAAGCAGCTATTGGCAGTGCCTTAAATAGTGATGATAGCAGTTTAGTAGAAGACAGTTTACTGTTAGGTAAAGCGATGCAGCTCTCCTATTTAGGTCAAGTTGCCAAAGCGCCTCCTATTTTTAAAGCGTGGATAGCGGATAAAGATTTTATTAAACCGGTTATACCAACAGCAGAGCCGCGTATTTTATTGACCAAATCGGAGCTAAGCGATCTGAGCGATATTGTGAGTAAAATTGCGAATGCCGCAAATGATGGTCTCATCTCATCAGATGATATGTTTGCCCAGTTGCGCTCTGTTGCGGCAGCGATGGGGCAAGATCCAAGTAAATTAAAGAGCGATTCGGCGACTAAAATTGCCGATTTGGGTCTGTTAGGTGAATATCTTGATAATATCCCTTATAAAAGCGATGTCACCTCATTAGATGAGTCAACTTGGAAAAGTATGAGCGGTTTAGAGCAGGAGAAATTTATCCGTAATCTACACAGTAAAATCCGCTACTACCAAAAATGTAATGCCGATGTTGATCGCTGGATCTCATTAACTGAGGGGAGTGATGTGCGTGAAAATGTCTACCCAGTCCCATTAGAGATGTTGCCGTAATGAACCTATTAGCCATTGAGCAACTTACGCTTACGCGTCAAACAGATGAGAGTAAATTTACCATCACGCTACCAAAACTTACATTAAGCGAAGGTGAGATTGTTGTTCTACAAGGGGATAGTGGTTGTGGTAAAAGTACCCTACTTGAGATGATCGGGTTGATCTTAAAACCCGATCAGGTGACGCGTTATGCGCTATCACTTGGTGAGTCACCAGATGCGACATCAAATCTGCAAGGCGAAAAGCAGCCACAATTTAATATTGGTGAGTTAATTTCACAAAATAGCACTAATCTATTGGCGACTATCAGAGCCAACTATTTTGGTTTTATGCTACAAACCGGCGGTCTGCTACCATTTTTAACGATTAAAGAGAACATCCTATTACCTCTAAAACTGTTGCAAAAATCGGTTGATCAAAGGCGGATAGATGATCTCGTTACGCAGCTAAAGATTGGTAAATTACTGAGTAAATACCCGAAACAGCTCTCAATTGGTGAACGGCAGCGTGCCTCATTTGTGCGTTCAATTATCCATCAACCGGCACTGCTGTTGGCAGATGAACCGACATCAGCTTTAGATCCCTATAACGCCAATTTACTATTTGATCTCATTATTGAGCAAGCACAGCGCGATAACATAGCTGCTATTATCGTGACGCATGATATTGGACTGGTGACTAAAAAGGGGTTATCTGTATTAGAGGCAGATTTACCAAATCCTCACCTTGCGCAGTTTGTACCAAAGCAGGCTACCACAGGAGATCTACATGGCTAATCCAATCCGTTCATGGATATTGGTGATTCGACTCTCTTTAGCTGATTTATGGTATGACAAAAAGGTCTCATTTTGTATTATCGCCTCGATTATTTCGGTTGTGACACCGCTGCTTCTACTATTTAGTTTAAAGTATGGTGTTGTTTCAGAGTTACGTAACCAACTCCTCAATGATCCGCAAAATCTCGAGGTGAAAATGGTGGGTAACTTGCAGTTAGATGCCACAAAGTTCGCGTGGCTAAAGGAGCAGCCAGAGGTTGATTTTGTTATCCCATTAACCCGTTCACTCAATACGCAAGCTGATCTGATGCGAGATAGCAGCCATTTTGTTAATAGTGCTGAAGTTCTCCCAACGGCTGAGGGCGATCCATTAACCAAAAAATTGCCGCCACTTGTCGACCAAAATCAGATCTATATTACCGCATTGGCAGCAGAGAAGATGGGCGTTGCCATGGGCGATAAGATTAAAATGGTGCTAACCCGTAAATTGGATGGCAACTTTGAAAAAGGGATGGCGGAGCTAACAGTTAACGGCATCATTCCTGAAATTGACTATAGCCGAGCTGCGGCATTTGTGCCGTTAAACCTATTAATTGCAATGGAGGCGTTCTACGACGGCTATCGTAGTGATCGTTTTTCAATAACCACTGGTAGTAGTAACCAACCAGAAAAAACCATTTTTGCCAGAGCGCGCATCTATGCAAAGTCACTTGATGATGTAGCGCCATTAGCACTTAAATTGCGCCAGCAACATATTGAGACACGTACCCAAGCAAATGCCATTAACAGTATGAAAGCAGTTGATAATCTCCTCAATTTTATATTTATTGTGATTGCGATAACTTCCCTATTTGGCTGTATCTTGTCGCTAATTGGCGCATTCCTATCCAATATTGAACGTAAAAGGCGCGATATTGCTTTTATGCGACTACTAGGATTTAAATCGATGGGGATTATGCTCTACCTTATTGTGCAGTCGTTACTCTTAAGTAGTTTGGCATTTATCATCTCAACGCTACTATATTTGATTGGCAATAGTGTTTTTAATACGGTTTTAGGGCGATATTTTTTATCCAGTGCCGTCGATAGTAAGCAGCAGTTTGTGAGTCAACTACAGGGGTATCATCTATTAATAGCATTTTTATTAACACTACTTATTTCGGGCTTTGTTGTTCTATTAGGAGGAAGACGTGCGGTTAATATTCAACCAGCAGAGAGTCTGCGAGAGCTATAAAGATAGCTATAAAAAGAGCTATAAAAATAGCAATCGAAAATATCCAGCTATCTTAGCAGGTTTGATGATCACACTCTTGACCTTAACCAGTTATGCCACAGCGTGGGAGACGCAATTTTACAACCCTAAACCAGCAGCGGATGATCTAATTCTACCGATGCCGTGTGACGGGAGTTTAGTGCTAAAAAAAGTCTTTACCCCAACAAATAGACCGTTAGATGATATTAAAATCATCTTAGGGAGCGACCAGAAAGAGCTCGGTTTTGCTGAATATGCAACGCCTAACTATATTTCTGGTAGTTTTTCTGATACTGATAGCGCAACGAAAGAGCGCTACTTTTTGATCGGCAAGTATGAGATTACCGCTTTACAGTATCAATCAGTAATGAGTGAGAGCTGCCCAACGGCAACACTACCACTCATCTTTCCGGTAACAAATGTGAGTTGGTTCGATGCGGTTGCATTCACTGATAGATATAATCAATGGCTACGCAAAAATGGTCACCTAAATAATGGATCTCTAAAAAATAGCCTTGCACAAGGTTTTATCCGTCTACCGACCAATACAGAGTGGGAGTATGCGGCACGCGGCGGCTCAAAAGTGACTGAATCTGAATTTCGAGAAGCGCACTTCCCGCTGCAGGGCAACCTTGAGAACTATGCGTGGTTTTCTGGCGCAAAATCTGCTAACGGTAAGTTACAGTTAATTGGGCGTTTAGAGCCTAATCCGCTGGGTATCTATGATATTTTGGGTAATGCTAGCGAGATGATGTTTGACCCCTTTAAAATGAATAAACTTAACCGCTACCATGGTCAACAAGGCGCAATAACGGTACGAGGCGGCAGCTACCTCACCCCTGAATCATCAATAACTTCATCATTTCGCATTGAGAAACCTTACTACGATGATAACGGTGTCTATAAAAGTAAGGATGTCGGTTTTCGGGTGGTATTAACGACGCAAGTTCTAAGCTCTACCAGCTCAATTAATGAACTCGATAAGGCGTGGCAAGCGCTGGGTAATGAGCAGGAAGATGGTGATGTGATCAATAAACTGGAAGATATTACCAAAAGCGTTGATGATGAGAAGATGAAAAAGGAGCTCGGCAAACTTAATGCGGATCTCCGTAGTGCCAATCAAGCACGTGATGAGCAGCGAAATCGCTCGATTCAATCGGCACTACAGCTTGGCGCATTTCTATGCGCAAATGTTTCGGATCTCAACGATAAATATGAGTATAACAACAACTTATATACCGTAATGACAACCGAGGTGTGTGATCTACAGACCAATTCCACATTAAGTGTAGAGAATATGTGTTCACAAAAGAAATTAGCCAATTTAAAAAGCGTTTTAGATGAGTCTCAGCAAGCACGGGATTTCATCTTAAAATACTATGCCGATACAATTGTTAACACCTCATCAAATTACGAGCATAAAAATATTATTAACCAAGGCGATAAAACTAAATTTATTTTAGAAAGTAGTGGTAAAGCAAATATGGGTGACTATTTGGCACTCTATTTAACGCATATTAATCAATATGTAAAATCAGGAAAAATTGAACGAAACAACTGGTTAAAAACCTGCAATAACATACGAGGAAATAGGTAATGAATAGTGTAATTAAAAGAGTAGTACCAGTCTTGGCAATCTGCGTCTCGCTTATTTTAGCAGGATGCCAATCATCTGGCAGCAGTAAGAATGTCGATCCTGCTTTAACCAAAGGTACCTCTGCGCAATTTTTTAGTAAATCAGCTTGGCAGTCATGTGCAGTTGGTGCAGGTGTGGGTGGTTTAGGTTGTGTACTCTTAGGCGGTAATACCGGTACCTGCATTGCGTCAGCTGCTGTCGGTTGTGGTATTGCGATGGGGACCAACTACTATTTAGATACTAAACGTGCGGAATATGCAAATAGTGAACAGAGATTAAATGCATATATTAATGATATTAGAGAGAACTCAAAAGAGGTGCAAGCGGTTACTAACGCTTCAAAATCAGTATTAGATAAAAACTTAGCAACGCTTAAAATTTTAGATAAACAGATTAAAAATGACGCCGTTAATCAGAAACAGGCAAAAGCGGAGTTAGCCCAGATTGATGCTAATATCGCTTATTTAAATGATAAAATCTCACGCATGAAATCTGTCGAATCTGATTGGCGTTCTCTATCAGCCGCAGAGCGAGAGAGCGGTGTAAAAACAGCTAAACTTGATACACAAATCAATGATCTACATAAACAGATTGCGGCACTTGAGTCACAAGTCAACTTAGTTTCACAACAGCGTTCTGCTGTAAAAGTGAGTTAAAAAAAGGAGTGGTTAATTTATGAAAAAATATTATCTTAGTGCGCTTTTACCGCTGGTCTTTTTAGCCGGCTGTTCAACAACACCAGAGCAGTGTGATCCAAGTAATACCAATATTGGTATTATGGATAAAATCAGTTGTAACTACTCTGGTAACTATCAAACACGTATTGATCAAAAGAAACAGATTATAGTTGATGAGCAGCAAGCAAATGCACAGTTTAAAGCTATCTACGCCTCAATTGAGAAACAGAAAAATGATTCTGCCTTGAGTGTAAGTCAAAAACAGGCTGAGCAGAAAAAATTGAAAGCATCACTCAATAACTTAACCAATGAGATCAAAGCGAAAGCAAAAAATCGCGATGATCTACAGGCTCAGATTAATGATATCGATGCACAATTGAAAAAAGTGAATGGTGGTAGTGGTTCTGAAATTGAAAAACAGGCAGAGTTACAACAGCTTAGTAATAAACTTCAACAGTTACAAAAAGCATTGAATCTATAAGTAAAATTTGCCACAGTAAATCAGTGTAATTTTTACACAATACACTGTGCATAAATCGGCGGATTATAGGAGTCAATACGGTAATCCGCTTTTCCCTCTTCTCATCCTAAAAAGAGTAAAGTAGCAGAATATAGTCATATCCTTTGAGACTATTTAACGTAGGTATCCCATGCAGCGAATAACTAGGATTGCCGTAGATAGTGATGAAAAACATACACTATTAGATCAATACCAGAGACTTTTACCCCTACTGCAACAGCATTTAACTGATCGCACTTTTTCAATTTTCGCTAAACCAAGAGCGATTGGTAATGATATTGGGTGGTACAGTGATCTTGAAGGTCAGCCTATCTTATTGAGTGAGATTCAAGATAGATCCGTAAAGCAGGCAGCTATGGAGCGATTACAGGCCAGAGTCGCCGACCTTGAAAAAACAGTGCAATCCATCCCATTAACTGATGAGCAGCGTAAACTGGTCACATCTTGGTTACCGCGGATAAAAAGTTTAGGTAATCCCATCTATGTGATTAATGGTGATCCCGTTATCGTCAATAACTTCGAACCCCCAATTTTACCGCCACCACCCGTTGTTCTATCGTCGAAACCATTTTGGAACGGCTGGCGGATTGCACTATTAGCACTATTTTTATTGGCACTACTCGGACTATTGTGGTACCTCTTCTGCCCATGGGGAAAAGAGAGAACAGTTGAACCAGCACCTACTATTACCCAACCGGTAGTTGAGACGCCGCCTGCCGTTGAGCCAGAACCAGTACTCATCGAGCCGGCGCCAGTTCCCGAGCCAGTACCTGAACCAATCCCCGAACCAAAAGTTGAACCTAAACCAGTTAAAAAAGATCCCAACTGTATTAGCCAAGATGAGATCGTAGAAAATAGTAATCCATCCAAAATGGTGTTGGTATTTGATAACTCAGCATCAATGCTTATCACACTATTGGAGTCCGATTTTGAGATCAATCGCTATCAAAATACCAATTATAACTATTATGGATATTATGAAAGAATGACCCGTCTCCCTAATCGCCTCTCAGAAAGTAAAAAAATTGCTAAAACAGCCATTGATAAGGTTGAACCAAATATTAACATTTCACTGGTTACCTTAAGCAAATGCCCAGTTGCCGAAGTGACCCCATTCTATAAAAAAGCAAGTCGATCAACATTGAAGAAGAAAATCGATAATCTTCAACCTTTAGATGATGATACGGCAACACCACTCTATAGTGGTATTGATCAAGCCAGTAAAAAATTAGATGGCGTTAACCGTGATGACTATATTCTAGTTATTAGTGATGGCGAAGATAACTGCACCGAAAAAAATATCTGCACTTTGGCAAGTAATATCGCTAAACGTAAACCACGATTAAAGATAAGTATTGTTGATATTGCGGGACAACATAAAATTGACTGTGTGGCAAATAAGACTGGTGGCAAGATCTATATTGCTAAAGATCCTGATGCATTAGTTAAACAGATGAATAAGGCCGTTGCTGATCTAAAAATTAACCGACCAATCTGTAAATAGTGCATAACAGCAAGCGCGAAAAGGCATTAAATCACAATAGTGCCTAAAAAACAGATATATATTAAAACAGATATTAAAAAAGATCTAAAAGCAGATGTAAAAGGCACAAAATGCAACGAATAACCAGAGTGGCAATTGATTCTACTGATAATAATAAGTTAAAGCTGTTAACACAATATAACCAGTTATTAAGCATATTAAGACCGATATTGACTGATCGCACCTTCTCATTTTTTGCGAAACCAAAATTAATTGATAATGGTAACTATGTTGGCTGGTATAGCGATCTTGAAGGTCAACCAATATTGCTGAGTGAGATTGCAGATAGCACATATAAAGAGTCAATCGAGCAGATTTTAAAGGCGCGCATTGCGGAGATTGAGCGCGCAATTAAAACCCAGATGAGCAGTGTCAGTGCTTTTGAACAGTTATTAGCACTGATAAAAGATCACAGTAGGCAGATCTATGTTATCAATGGTGATCCCGTTATTGTTATCAATTTTGCCGCACATGCAGAGTCTAACCCCTTACCAACTATCAACCCTAAAACATTTTGGAATAGCTTTCGAATTGCACTATTGGCGCTATTTTTATTAGCTTTACTTGGGCTATTGTGGTACCTATTTTGTCCATGGGGAAAAGAGAGCGCGCCAGAACCTGCCGTGATTTCGCCTGTTGTTGCGTCTACTTTGGAGGAAAAACCGGAACCGGAAAAAGTGGTTGATCATCTGCCTGTTCCACTCTCTGATCCTCTGTCTGCTACACTACCAATCCCTAAAGCAAAACCGGTAAATGATCCGAACTGTATCACAAAAGATCAATTAGCTAAAAATCGTAATCCACCAAGATTGGTCATCGCCTTAGATGACTCTGAATCTATGAAAATGATCGCAAAAGGTTCTAATATAAGCCGTTTTGCGGCTGCAAAAGAGGCGATCAATGCCATTATTGATAAGGTAGAGCCAAATATTGAAATCTCCATCATACAACTTCACTCAAATGAGGGGAAAAAGATCAATATCCCTTTTTATAGTTTGGAAGATAGAGAGATTTTAAAAACACGCGTGAACAATTTTAAAACGGTAAATTATGGCTCTGATACCTTCGAATATGATGGTCTTAATCAGTTAGCAGAAAGGTTTGGCGAAAATAGTAAAAAACAGAAATATTACACATTAGTGGTGACAGATGGTGAAGAGATCTGTACCTGCCACTGTAGAAGCGTACTAATCCCTGATTACACATATTCTAATCTTATAGATACTAAAGTGATAAATATTACTGGAAACGAGATTGTTAACTGTGTTTTTCAAGATGGACTTTATGGCAAGCTCTATACCGCCAATACCGCAAATGAGATAACCAAACAGATCAATAAAGCTGTTGAAAATATGAAGATCACAAGACCAGTTTGTGTTGAGTAGTTATTGGTGTCATCAAACAGTTAAACAATTATTAAATAGTTATATCGGTTTATATATCAATCTAAAAATTCACCGCCCACTCTGTAAATAGGGCAAATTGTGGTAAGGTAGCGGATTATTGATTGATATATATTAATTGATATAGTGACGTTTACTAACTAGAAGAGGTTATATGAGGATTATTTTTGCCGGTACGCCAGAGTTTGCAGCGCTACATCTACAGGCGTTAATTGATTCAGAGCATGAGGTGATAGCTGTCTTAACCCAACCTGATCGCCCAGCAGGACGCGGTAATAAATTGCAGGCTAGTCCAGTAAAAGTAGTTGCCGAGGCGCACAATATTCCTGTCTACCAACCAGCAACCTTAAAAAAGAGTGAAAATCAGCAGCTTATTGCCGATCTACAGGCTGATATTATGGTAGTTGTCGCCTATGGGCTGATTTTGCCACAGGCGGTGCTTGATATGCCAAGATTAGGCTGCCTCAATGTGCATGGCTCACTGCTACCCCGCTGGCGAGGTGCTGCGCCAATTCAGCGCGCCTGCTGGGCAGGAGATGCAAAGACGGGCATCACCATTATGCAGATGGATGCAGGACTTGATACTGGTGATATGCTCTATAAGCTGAGCTGCCCAATAGAGCAAGAAGATACTAGCGCCTCGCTCTATGAGAAGTTGGCACAACTTGGGCCAAAAGGGCTTTTAGCAACATTGACGCTGATAGCTGATGGCAAAATCGCACCTGAAAAGCAGGATGAGTCACAAGTTACCTATGCAGAAAAACTGTCGAAAGCGGAAGCGAAACTGGATTGGCATCAGCCAGCGGTACAGTTAGAGCGGTCAATCCGTGCTTTTAACCCTTGGCCGGTTAGCTATTTTGAGATTAATGGTGAGCCAGTAAAAGTATGGCAAGCCGCGGTTATTGCCGATAACCATCATCAACCAGCAGGGACAATTTTACGGGCAGATAAGCAGGGTATCTTGGTTGCAACCAGCGAAGGTGCACTTAACATCACCTCGCTCCAACCGGCCGGTAAAAAACGGATGTCCGCACAAGATCTGCTTAATTCACGCAGCGCATGGTTTGAAGTTGGGAGCCAGCTTGCGTAGTATCAAATATGGTAGTATCTAAACAGATAGTATCTAAACAGATTAAAAAGAGATAAAGATGTTCAATTTTTATCTTTTTTTTAACCATGTTTTTATAATTATGTTTTTATAACTATGTTTTTATAACAATGTTTTGATTGAAATGGGTCGTAACACAATTTTGCAAAGCACAAAACTACTTTTGCTGACTCAGCAACTGTTATTATTAGATGTTATTATTAACTCTTATCATCAATAACAGTTGCAAAATAGTATCTGTTTTGTATGGTTGTCTGAAATAAATATCGTCTGGATTAGATAATGTGTTGTGGTAATTGTTTGTGGGGCCTCTATTTAAAAAGATGTTATAAATGATAGTTTTAGATAAAAGTTTTAAAAAATAGTTTTAAATAACTATTTTTGGCATCTGTTTTTAGGTATCTATTTATTAGATATCTCTTATTAAATATCTGTTCTTAGATAAGAAAAAACCCGATAAGAATCGGGTTTTTATGCTTTGTAAGAGAAGGTTACTTGATTTTACCTTCTTTATAGATTACATGCTGACGAACAACAGGATCATATTTTTTGATCTCCATCTTCTCAGGCATGGTTCTTTTATTCTTTGATGTAGTATAAAAGTGACCAGTACCAGCAGAAGAGATTAATCTGATTTTTTCACGTGCACCTTTAGCCATGATATTTTCCTCTTTATGTTAGTACGATTAGTACTTTTCACCACGGGAACGAAGTTCAGCTAACACTGTATCGATACCCTTCTTATCAATTGTACGCATACCTTTAGCAGATAGACGTAGTTTAACAAAACGTTTTTCACTCTCAACCCAAAAACGGTGTGTCTGTAGGTTTGGCAGGAAACGGCGTTTAGTAGCATTTAACGCATGAGAACGGTTATTCCCTACTAAAGGACTTTTTCCTGTTACTTGGCATACTCGTGACATGTCAATAATTCTCCGAAATTTTATGCTTAAGCCTTGGGCGCAATATGTTAATGGACTTAACCTCGTCAGGCTTTCAGTTTTTGCAGCTCTTGTTGAGAAGCTGCTTACTTCTCACACTGCACCCATAATAATGAGGTGGCAAAGTATACGCTGTTATGGGCAGATTCTCAAGTACTATCTTATTTAGTGAGTGCTAATTTTATTGGTGATCCCAATAAAATTGTCGCTATATTAATCTATTTTTGGCAAAAAATCTCTTATAAATAGGCGATATTTGTCCCCTTTTCTGGTCTAAATGTCGCTTTACCAAACTCATCTAAGAAGTAGGCAAGGTGATCTGCTTTATCACCTAATAGGCGTCCTTTGACTTTATTCCATGTTAAGAGGACAACGGTCGCATCAGGTTCGCAGCAGATTAACATCGGTTGTTGCATCTCATCATTCCAGTAAAACTCACCGCCATATAGTTTGTAGGCGGTAAGGAGGAGGTAACAGCCATACTCCTGCGCAATCATATCGAGCTGCTCTTCAGAATAGCTAAAGTTTTTTTTAGAAAGTTCATTAATAATCATATCGACAACTGTGATACTTTTTTCTGAATAATCGAGCTGACTGATACTCCATTTTGGGCTATTTAAGATAGCGTTATGTGCCCAAGCTTCGATCTCTTGATAGAGCTCATTTTTTGGTTCATCCGCTCTTTTCGCTACATCTTTTTTATCTGTCATACTTTTACCCCTTATTAAGTTTCTTATATCAATTCTGACTGCTTCTCTTGCCATTTAACCATTTGCCACTCTAGCTCCATTTCATCAGTGGTTGCCTGTTGTAGTGAAATATTTTTTGCCTGTATTCGCTCTTCAACCTCTCTAAAACGGCGTTCGAACTTCTGATTTGCACGCTGTAAACAGAGCTCAGGGTTGATCTTTAGATGACGTGCTAAATTGACAGTGGCAAAAAGGAGATCGCCAATCTCCTCATCTATACGCGCATGATTGTTGGGTATCTCTGCTAACTCCGCCGTCACTTCGGTTAGCTCCTCTTTCACTTTATCTAATACTGGCGCAACCTCTGCCCAGTCAAAGCCAACGGCAGCGCACCGTTTTTGGATCTTCTCGGCGCGCATTAAGGCGGGCATTGCGGTTGGAATATCATCTAAGAGGGAGTATTGGGCTTTTTGGTTGCGCTCTTGCTGTTTTAACAGTTCCCAGTTGGGTTTTGCGGTTGATTCCGCCTGTTTAAAGATATGCGGGTGGCGGGTGACCAATTTGTTGGCGGCAGCTTGGCAGATATCCTCAAAGGTAAACATATCTGCTGTTTTAGCCAGATCTGCATAGAAGAGAATATGGAAGAGCAGATCACCAAGCTCCTTTTTTAGCTCATCGTTATCTTTGCGATCTATCGCATCAAGCAGCTCGTAGCTCTCTTCTAATGTGTAATTTTTTAGTGATGCAAAGGTCTGTTTCCGATCCCACTCACAGCCGGTTACGGGATCGCGGAGTTGATGAACAATATCAATCAGTTGTTGCAGTGCGTCCAAAAAGGTCTACCTATTTAATGCGTATTCAATGAGTAACGTAAGTATATACTTAATGTTAGGTAAGATGAATGGGTAAATAATGTGATTACTGTAGCATGCAGTAAATCTTAATCAGCATCAGATTAATTAAAGGTAGATTAAGGGGATTAAACGTAATTGTTGTTTAAATATTCTATTATAGATTTAACATTCGATTAAAGATTTAAAACGCGATTACAGTTTTAAAACTCACTTTTGAAAACGCAAGTTAAAAAGAGGAGTTAAGAGAGTTAATTGGGTCTGAAAAGAGAAAAACCTGCTAAAAAGCAGGTTTTTAAAATTTGGCTCCTCCAACAGGACTTGAACCTGTGACATACGGATTAACAGTCCGCCGTTCTACCGACTGAACTATGGAGGAATACGGGCAGCATATTAACGGTCTCTGGCAATGATGTCAATATTTAAATAGTTGATTATGGTTAACTGCTCACCTTATAAACAGCAACGTTATATATGCCGAGTAAGGTAGTCAGAAAATTATCACCGCTTATGTTAAAATCAATTTTTTAATCTTATGGTTAGCATTTAGGTCGACGTTATGAGAAAAAATATCTGTGTTTTTTGTGGTGCCAGCGAAGGGAATAATCCCGCTTATATAGAACAGGCTAAACTATTGGGTCAGACATTAGCTAAACAGGGTCGCTGTTTAGTTTATGGTGGTGGCAATATGGGGCTAATGGGGGTAATTGCTAATGCTGCGTTAGCCCATGGTGGGGAGGTGATTGGCATCATCCCTGAACGATTAGTGAAAGCGGAGACGGCGCATAAAGGTATCACCCGTTTAGAAGTGGTAAAAGATATGCATGAACGGAAAGCTAAAATGTCAGCACTTGCAGACGGTTTTATCGCTATGGCTGGTGGGACAGGAACGTTAGAGGAGCTTTTTGAAGTTTGGACCGGAGCACAGATTGGTTATCATGAAAAGCCAGTAGCACTGTTAAATAGTGAGCAGTTTTGGGATCCCTTGTTAGCTTTTTTATCCCACTCTGTGCAAGAGGGTTTTATTCGTGAGAGCTTCTATCGTACCTTAATCGTCCAGCAGGAGGTGGGGAATCTTTTACAGATAATGGATGAATATATTCCGAAAGATTTGGAACGTTGGATAAAAAAGTAGCATCTTCTTTTTTATCTAGCCAGTTGAATTCAATATGGTTAAATTCAATTATAAGTAAATGTTGCGTCTATCAAATAAAAAAAGGGTCATAGATAATCTATAACCCTTTTTTTCTTATTAGTGAAATAAACTTAAGCTACTGCTGCTGCATCTGGTTTTTTGACGATGGCATAAAGAACACCAGCAATCACTGCACCAGTTACGATAGAGATTAGGTAACCAATAACAGGTGTCACAACGCCTGGTATAGCCAGTGCAAAGAGACCACCATGTGGTGTCATTAGTTGTGAACCAAAGGCAAGCGCCATACCGCCAGCAATCGCACCACCCACAATTGAGCATGGGAGTACACGTAGTGGATCACGCGCTGCAAATGGAATCGCCCCTTCTGAGATAAAGCATAACCCTAAAACAAAAGCTGCTTTACCACTCTCTTGCTCAACTTTGGCAAATTTTTTGCGCGCGATAAATGTCGCAATACTCATGGCAAGAGGTGGAACCATACCGCCAGCCATAACTGCGGCCATTGGACCATAGGTATTTGCAGAAATTAAACTGACACCAAATGCATAAGCCACTTTATTGATAGGTCCACCCATATCGGAACACATCATGCCACCTAAAATGGCGCCAAGAATAACAGCATTAGCTGTGCCCATTGATTGTAGCCACGCTGTCAATTCATTCATTAACCATGCAATTGGCGTACCGATAATAAAGAGCATCACTAGCCCAGTAACTAAAGTGGCAAAGAGCGGCACAATTAGAATCGGTTTTAACGCTTCCATACTACGTGGCAGGGGTACATAACGAGTGAGAAGAAGGGCAAAATAACCGGCAAAGTAACCGATAATAATACCACCAAGGAATCCAGCACCAACAGATACAGCAAGTAGACCACCAACAAGACCTGGTGCAAGTCCTGGTCTATCAGCAATTGAGTAGGCGATATAACCTGCTAATAGTGGCACCATTAATGAGAATGCCAGTCCACCAATTTGGGCCAAATGCGGTTCGCCGATCAATTTCTGAACGCCATCAACTGTTTCAAATCCGCCAAAAGCAAAAGCTAGCGCAGTGATTAATCCACCCGCCACCACCATTGGTAACATGTAAGAGACACCAGTTAACAGATGTTGATAGGCGCCTTTTTTCTCTTTATTTGATGCTGTAGATGTCGCTGTAGCTGAAGGTTGGTAAATAGTCGCCTCTTTGAGTGCTCTATCTAACTCTTGTGCGGTCTTTTTCAGTGCAGGGCCAGTTTTAGTTCGATATAACTTTTTGCCGGCAAATTTACTGAGATCGACCTCGATATCACAGGCAGCAATAACCACATCAGCAGCGGCGATCTCCTCTGGCGATAACTCATTACCGACACCAACAGAACCACGGGTTTCTACTTTGCACCACCAACCCCGTTTTTTAGCCTCCTCTTCAATGGCTTCTGCCGCCATAAAAGTGTGTGCGACGCCAGTTGGGCATGCAGTAACCGCAACGATTCTTACTACTTTATCGTCACTGTTAGCAGTTGGAGTAGCTGCTGTTTCAGCAGGTTTAGTATAGGTTTGGGCTCCGCTTTCAGCGTCAGATAAGATCTGCTTTGGATTAGCAAAAAGGTCATCTAAATTGGCAACGGTATACACTTTTTTACCAATAACCGCTTGGTCACTTAAGGTACCTGAACCAAGAGCAACAACAATATCAGCTGCTGTAGCACTGTCTACAATATTAAAATTCAACTCTTTGGCCGCTAAAGCTAGTTCTGCTTTAGCGAGGCGCCCATTAACAGGACCTGCACTGCTTCCTTCGATAATATATATATTCATGCTTGCTCCTAACTTGCAATGATCTCGATTTTATTTACCATATTGTCAACATCTTGACGATTTGAAATGCCAACACCCGCCTGCTCAACAGATAGTGCAGCAACACTCGATGCAAAAACTAATGTCTCTTTTAGCGACATTCTTTTATGTAATCCATAAATGATACCAGCAACCATCGAGTCACCAGCACCAACTGTGCTCACCACTTTGCATTTAGGGGGTTTGGCAAGCCACGCTTCACCTTTTGTGACCCATAGCGCCCCTTTACTACCCAGTGAGACCACCACATTTTCAATTCCATCTTGGATTAATTGAGTTGCTGCTGATTTTATCTCCGTTAAGGTAGGTAGTGGGTGACCAACTAATATCTCTAACTCTTTATCATTAGGTTTGATTAGCCATGGTTTGGCTTTTAAGCCGGCAACCAGTGCATCACGGCTACTGTCAAAAATGATTTTAGGGCAGATCTGTTTAACCTGCTCCATCCACTCAGTCAGTTTATCTAGGGAGAGACCAACAGGTAAGCTACCGCAGATAGCAACCATATCCATCCCCTTTAGCCACTGTAGTGAGTGGGTAACAAATTGTTGCCAATCCTCTTCTGTGATGGTAAATCCAGAAAAATTGAGATCGGTTACATCACTATTTTGTTCAGTTAATTTGACATTTATACGTGTTCGCCCTGAGATAGTTTCAAACTTATCAGTTACCCCTAAGGTGTTGAAGAGCGTAGTAAAACCGTCACGATTTTCACAGCCTAAAAAACCACCGACAGTTAATTTTACATCTAAATCTGCCAGCACTTTAGCTACGTTGATCCCTTTACCAGCAGGAAGCAGATCGGTAGTTTGAACTAAATTAACATCACCTAACGCAATCTTTTCGCAGTAACCTAAGAGGTCATAAGCGGGATTTAAGGTAATTGTTGCAATTTGATAGCTCATTATTCCTTACCCTCACCTAAACCGCTCTTAATCGCCTTACCAATAGCATCAATGGCATCAGCGGCATCTTCACCGACAGCTGTAAATCGTAAATGGGTCCCTTTTTTTGCACCAAGAGCGACGATTTTCATTAAACTTGTGGCACTTGCAGAGGGGAAAGAGCCATCTGCTGCGGTGCGATCTAAATTGGCGATCGTGATTTTACTGTTAAACTCTTTGGCTAATTTAACCAGTACAGAGGAGGGGCGTGTATGTAGCCCGTTCTCGTTTTCAATCACAAATTCAGCGCTAACCTCTTCAGGTGGCGTATCTTCTGGTGCAATATCTTCAGGTGTAGAATTATCCGTTGGGATTGAACTATCTTGTGAGCCGGTAAATAGTGCGATTAACTGATCACTATTCGCTGAAAGGAGTTTATCTAACTGCTGATTAAAGGCTAGATCAGCAATACGGTTAATCACATCAGTTGTGGCATTATCAATTGAGGAGATAGTGATAAGTGCTTTAACTGTTTTGCCATTATCATCAATCGTATTGTTAGTACGGCTAAAGGCAAGTGCATTTTTTAGATTACCATTTTGACTATCATTAATCCAAACGCCACCACCTAAATAGTTTGGTTTACTACTTAAAACAGCCTCAATAAATGCGTTATTGACCGCATTTTGCTGTTTGAGGCGAGAGGCATTAAGTGCTTGTAAAGTGGCTAGGTCATCGGCAGGAATATCTAATAGTAGTGATGATTGAGTAATCGATAATTTATCGCCATCTGAGGTCTCTTTACCAGTTAAAAGAGCAACAGCTTCGTCGGCAGTTCGAATATGTTTAATTTTCTCTTCCATGCCGTCAGCGCTTAATACATGTGTTAACTGACGTAGGAGCTCTAAATGTTCATTCGAACTTGCTGCAATACCAATTGCAACATAGGCTTTTTCGCCATCATCACCCCATACTACACCATCTGGGAAACAGAATACCTGTACACCGGTTTTTTTCACCAAATGGCGTGTTTTTGGTGTTCCATGTGGAATGGCTATACCGATACCTAAATAGGTTGAAGCTTGCGACTCTCTTTCGAGCATACCATCGACATATCCTTCGCCTACAAAGCCAGCGGATGTGAGTGCAGCAGCGATTTTTTTTATTGCATCTGTTTTATTATTCGCGCATTCATTTAAATGAATATCATCTTTGATTAAATGGAACATAGAATAAATACCTCTTATAGACAGGATGAGTAGACCAGTTAGGATCCTATACTATATTATTTTAAGTCAGTAATATAGATTGAAATTTTTGGTTATATTGATTAGAAATAGAGGGATGATCAAATACATTGTCTCTATTAATGTTAATATTGTGAGCGAGATCTAATATATGGATGCTGCTTTCTGATAAAAGCATCACTCACTGGCAAAAGTTTATATTAATTGGCGATTATGAAGCAGATTACCTTGATTAATTATTGGACGAAAATTTGGTTTAATCGTTAAATAAGTTTGTTTAAAAAGAGTGAATAGCGGCAATTTACTGTTTTTCCTATTTGGTTTAACGTATAAACCACGCATTTAACAATAATCACAAAGAATTGTAAATATTTATTCTGAATTCTTTACCGCTATTGGGTAATTCTTCAATCTTTTATCTGCATTACAGCTGCTTATAGATTATTGTTTTTTTTTAGTTATGTGTTCTAATAGTTAGAGAATCTAATAGTAGACAGCAATATTTTGCCCACACACCTGCTCTATTTTAATTGGGGTATCAAAAATATCTTCTAAAATAGAGGAGCGCATAATATCATCCGGTGTACCTTGATAGACAACCTCCCCTTTTTTCATCGCTAAAATGGTATCAGAATAGACAGAAGCAAAATTAATATCGTGAATCACTAATACAACAGTTTTACCGAGTTCATCTGCGGCTTTTCGCAGCTGTTTCATCATTGAAACTGAGTGTTTCATATCCAGATTATTGAGGGGTTCATCTAGTAATACATATTCGGTATCTTGGCAAAGTATCATTGCGACATAAGCACGTTGACGCTGCCCACCAGATAACTCATCTAAAAAACGGTCTTTAAATTCGGTTAAATTGAGATAATCAAGCGCCTCTGCAATGCGGCGATGATCATCACTATTTAGTCGCCCTTTTGTATAAGGGTAGCGCCCAAATCCAACTAACTCTTGCACCGTTAAACGGCTGGTATAGCGGTTCTCTTGGCGTAATACTGAGAGATAGGTTGCTAATTTGTCACTTGGGGTGGTTGCAACATCTAGATTATTAACTCGTACTACCCCTTCATCGGCAATGAGCAGTCTACTAATAATCGATAACAACGTTGATTTGCCTGCGCCATTAGGACCAATAATTGAGGTAATGCCACCTTTAGTGATTGTCGCGTTGACATTTTTTAAGACAAAGGTTGTTTGATACTGTTTGCTGATGTTATCAATTTCAATCACATTGTCACCTTTTTTAATAATAAGAAGATAAAAAGAAGCCCACCAATAAACTCCACAACAATTGGGAGTGTGCCTGACATATTGAGTAGATGTTGTAAAACCATCTGCCCACCGACTAGAAAGATCACCCCAAGCAGAAAGGCTGTTGGTAATAGATAGCGGTGCTGGCTAGAGCCACTAATACTATAAGCTAAGTTGGCAATTAATAGTCCTAGAAAGGTAAATGGTCCAACTAATGCTGTTGAGATGGCAACTAGAATTGAGACGAGCATAAGAATTGTGGTCACGCTGCGCCGATAGCTGATTCCAAGGTTAATGGCATTGTCGCGCCCTAAAGCAAGTACATCAAAACGAAAACGCATTCGCCATAAAATGATTCCAGCCGCTATCGCAATAACCACTGAGGCAATAATGAGCGCTGGCTCAGCTTGGGTAAAGGTAGCAAAGATACGGCTCTGGATAATCGCAAATTCACTTGGAGTCATTAACCGTTGTAGTAAATTAGAAAAACTACGAAATAAGGTACCTAAAATAATACCGATCATTAACACTAAATATAAGTTCTGTTTTAGGCGAGTAAAGAGTCCTCGATAGAGAAAGAGCGAAAATAGAATGAGCAGGGTTGATTCACAAATAAATTTGCCGATAGTACCAATAAAGGGAATCCCTTGTGAATCAATAAAGAATACAACGACGGTCTGAATTAAGATAAATAACGGCTCGATTCCCATTAATGCAGGGGTTAGTATGCGATTATTGGTGACCGTCTGAAAGAGCAGTGTCGATGCCGCTGCACAGAAGGCGACTAAAATCATGGTGAGGAGAATCCAACTACGATCAACCAAAATATAGTGAATATTACCTTTTAGATTGATTGTCATAAAAAATAAGATGCAGCATAGTGCCAATATAGCGAGAAAAATTAGCCGTTTTGGACTGGAGAGATGTGAAATTTGCTCAATTTGCATAACGTTTTCGATTCAATAAAATAAGAAAGAGAACGGCGCCAACAACACCAAGAATAACGCTAACTGGAATCTCGAAAGGGTAACGAATTGTACGCCCAATAATATCACAGAGAAGAACTAATCCCCCGCCAAATAGGCAGATCCATGGCATGGTTTTGCGGATATTATCGCCAAAAAGGAGACTCACAATATTGGGAACAATCAACCCCAAAAATGGCAATACGCCAACAACAACCACAACAATGCCCCCAATTAATGCAATTACTGTGAGACCAAGTAACATAACGCGACGGTAGTTGAGTCCAATATTAATTGAGAAGTCGCGACCTAATCCTGCAATAGTAAATTGATCAGCACAAAAGCAGGCGAGTAACGTCAAGCCACCGACTAGCCATAACAGTTCGTAACGACCACGTAAAATACCTGAAAAATCACCTGATTCCCAGCCACCAAGTGATTGCAGTAGATCAAAATACATGGCAAAGAAAGTGGTAATCGCGCTGATCACTGCGCCTAACATGATGCCGATCAGTGGTACCATTAAAGTTGATTTTAAGACGATTTTGCGCGAGATGAGCATAAAGAGTAGTGTGCCTGCCATGGCAAAAAGGGAAGCAACTACCATTTTACTCATAATTGAAGCCGCAGGGGCGAAGACCATCATCACCAGTAAACCTAAACTGGCTGACTGGGTTGTTCCGACCAATGTTGGTTCGACAAAACGATTTTGTGTGAGCAGTTGCATAATTAGACCACTAACACTCATTGCACTACCCGCAAACAGTAGTGCAACCGTTCTTGGCACTCTACTGGCAAAAAAGATGTCGCGAATGTTTTCGTTTGAGTAGAGATCAGCTGGCGTAATGTGCCCTGCTCCGATAAAAAGACTTATTACTGCCAACCCAATAACAGTCAGGATAGCAGCAATAAAATAGAGTGATTTCATTATCTTTCAGTTTATAAATTATTATTTAGATTGTATCTAATTTAAATTATGGTTAACTTTAATCATAGTTAACTTTACTCATAGTTAACTTAAGTAATAATTAACTTAAATAATAGCTAACTTAAATCATATCTAAAATAGATCGTTTTTAACGATCTATTTTAACGCCGCATTGATTTGATCCATTAGGCGGCTATAAGTTTGAATGCCACCTGCGATATAGGCTGCGGTTGAATCCAAGTAGATAATATGGTTATTCTGCCATGCTTCTGTTTTACGCACCAGCTCATTATCTAAAACCTGTTTGGCAGATTCAGATGCTTTTTTACCGATAGCTGTATCACGGTCAAGAACAAATATCCAATCTGGATTAACCGTTAAGATAAATTCAGAAGTAACAGCATTGCCATGCGGACCAACTTCGGCAAAAATAGTTGCAGGTTTAAATCCAAGTTCATCATAAACAAAACCAAAACGTGAGTTAGGACCATATGCCGACATTTTACCGCCATTAACCATAAGCACTAAAGCTGTACCAGCGTTTGCTGTTTTAGCACGAGTATTGGCGATCTCTTGTTTAAAATCTGCAACAAGTTTATCTGCTTCCTCTTTTTTATTAAAGATAGTGCCTAGCTGTTCCATACGGGTGGTCAAGCTTTCAACATAATGTGTTGGGTCAATTTCAAGAGAGATAGTTGGGGCGATTGTGCTCAATTTTTTATAAGCATCATTGGCTCTGCCACCAGCAATAATAAGATCAGGTTTAATAGTACTTAACACTTCGTAGTTTGGTTCAAAAAGAGTCCCTACATTTGTATACTCTTTACCACTATATTTTGATAAGAAAGTCGGGAAGTGGACGGTTGATTGTGGTACGGCTGCAACTGGAATCTGTAAAGCATCCATCATATCTAAGGTTGCGATATTAAATACAGCAACTTTCTCTGGATTTAGAGGTACTTCCGTTTTGCCTTGCTGATGTTCGATTGTGATAGTTGGCCTGTCGTTTGGCGTTGGAGTATTGTTATCACAACCGGCTAATATAGGTAGTAGTGCAATCAAAAATAGCATTCTCTTTTTTATATGCGAAAACATTGTAACTCCTTAATGAGGAAAATTGGGTAGCCAGATAATAAATAGAATAATTATCATTTACATTAGATTGTAGCTAAAAAAAGTATCTTCTTCAATGCAAGGAGTAGGAATAATAGTAAATTTCAGAGACGGAGATAAAAATATTGAGATATTTAAAAGCAAGAAAACTTTTTTAATAAAACGTTTTGTAAGAAAATGTTATGTAAAAAATTTATCTGGAAGCTTTATTAAATGGAAGCTTTATTAAGTAAAAGTTTTATTATGTGAAAAACTTTATATATATAGAGAGAGAGAAATTTGAAAATATGGTGGGTCGTGAGCGATTCGAACGCTCGACAAACGGATTAAAAGTCCGCTGCTCTACCGACTGAGCTAACAACCCATTTATTAAGAGTGCTTATTTCTTAAAGTCATAAGCGATTTCGGGTTGCTATAATAATGGCGATTAATGATTAATGCAACTTTTTTTATCGCCTTTTATTTTAAAAGATGGTTATTTATACATTTATGAATTTGATAAATAAATCTAATTAGCTTTACTATTAAAGTGAAGCTAATTTTTTATTCGACTGTTCAACTGCTTTTTTATCATTTGGATATTGGCTTACAACTTGTTGGAATATGATTTTTGCTTTCGCTTTATCACCTTTTTCAAGGAAGATTAAACCAATTTTATAGAGGCTATCCGCCGCTTTTGAAGAAGTGGAGAAATTTTTCACAACGGTCGCAAAGTAACTTGAAGCCTCACCCTTATTGCCTTGCCTATAATTTAACTGACCTAGCCAGTAGTTGGCGTTAGCTTGATAGTTTGATTTGGGATACGCTTGCAAAAATTTTTGAAAAGCAGTTATGGCATCTCTATCCTGTTTCCCATTGGCAACATATTGCATAATAAGATTATAATCATTTTTCTCATTGCCTGATGCTGACCATCCTGCAAGATTTGATGAACGAACTGATGGTTCAGATTGGCGAGTTAAAGTGCCTTTTGATTTTGCATTATTATTCGTACTAGATGTTTTGGAGAAATCACCTGTAATCTGTTGAATAATTAATTTCTGGCGTTCAATTGCTTGATTTAATTGGTAACTATTACGTTCTACCTGACCTCTAAGTATGTCAATTTCTGACTGTAACTCATTGATGCGTTGTTGGCTTTCAAATAGTAAATGCCCTTGTGCTTGAATGGTTCGCTCTAACTCCCCTGAACTACCAGCTGCACAACCATAGCCAGCAAAAAGAAGAGATAAACATAAACAAAATATTCTTTTATACATGTAATACTCAGTATAAATACAAAAAATAGTTTAAAAGATAAACGGCTGTATAACAGCCGTTGGAAAAACAAAATTAATATGCAATAACTGCACGACGGTTTTTAGCATAAGCTGCTTCGTCATGACCAAGTACTGCAGGTTTTTCTTTACCATATGATACAACTGACAATTGGTTAGCAGAAACACCATTACCTTGTAAGTATGATTTAACTGCAGATGCACGACGTTCACCTAATGCGATATTATATTCCGGTGTACCGCGTTCATCAGCATGACCTTCAATAGTTACATTAACAGATGTATTTGCACGTAAGAAGTCAGCGTGCGCATCTAATAAACTGGTATATTCAGAACCAATGTTATATTTATCAAAACCAAAATATATAGTACTGTTCTGTTGTAAACGTTGAAGAACTTGTTGAGCTTGTGTTAAAGAACTAGTATTAGTTGAGACTATAGTACCTTCGTTAGTACTACTTTTTTGTGAAGAACATGCAGTTACAGCAAGTAGCGGTAAACTGATTGCTGCTAATTTAATATATTTTGAAAATTTCATCGTTTTAACTCCTTTGTGATTGAACAAATTGCCTACGTTTATACGGTTAATACTATTAATATAACCGAATTCATCTATTTCTACCGATTAAACTAACCTGTTTATATATTATAACGAGTTAATTATTTCTACAATTCTACTATCTATATTATTGATTAATTTATAATCTATATTTAGAAATAAGGTGACCAAGTAGGGAATTTCACTTGCCCATCTGTGCCTGGTAATCTTGCTTTAAAATTACCATCTGTTGAGACTAAATTTAAAATTGTCCCTAAACCTTGGGTAGAACTATAGATGATCATCGTACCATTAGGTGCAATACTTGGAGTCTCATCTAAAAATGTATCAGTTAAACGCTGATAACTATTGGTTGATAGATCATAACGGGTAATGTGTTGTTCCCCATTATTTGTCGAAATCATCGCGATAAAGCTACCATCAGGCGAGACTCTTGCATTTTGATTTTGTACATTATCCCAAGTTAATCGTTGTATTGAACCACTATTGATATTAATAGTATAAAGTTGTGGTCGACCGGCCTGATCTGAGGTATAGACAATTGTCTGATTATCTGGCATCCATGATGGTTCAGTATTATTACTACGTGATGCGGTAAGTTGGGTAATTCTCTTACTGTTTAGATCCATCATATAGAGATTTAAACTGCCATCTTTAGATAGCGCAAATGCAAGTTTACTTCCATCCGGGGAGAAAGCTGGTGCACCGTTGTGTTGTGGAAAAGCAGCGATAGTTTCAACAGCACCACTCTCTAATGATTTAACAACTAATGCTGAACGCCCACCTTCAAATGTAACAAAAGCTAACCGTTTACCGTCTGGTGACCAAGTTGGTGACATTAATGGTTCTCTAGAGCGGTGTATAGTCATCTGACTATAGCCGTCATAATCTGATATACGAAGTTCGTTATTAAAAACACCTCTATTTAATTTAACCACATAAGCAATTTTTGTCCTAAATGCACCTTTTATACCGGTCAATGCCTCAAAGATCTCATCACTTGCTGTATGTGCAGCATAACGTAACCAACGGCTATTGACAGAGAACTGATTTTGTACCAAAACTGCACCTGGGTGATTTGTGGTATCAACTAATTGGTAGGTAATTAAATAGTTACCTGAAGCATCGGGTTGGATGGTGCCAACTACAACAGCTGAAACATTTAGTGGACTCCATAAATTGGGTATTACACCAGAAGCTGTTGTCGGTTTTTGTGGCATATTACTAGGATCGATTGGATTAAATTTACCGCTGTTTCTTAGATCAGCTGCCACTATCTCACCAATATTTTGTGGTGCTGCCCCTGAACCTGTCCATTTGAAGGGGACAATAGCGATCGGTTTAGCGGAACTGATCCCATCAGTAATAACAATTCTTACCTCTGCATGACAAATCATGGCATAAAGTAGAACAGAACTAGCGATTAAAAATCGAGATATAAATTTGAACATCTTCAATTCCTTAGTAAAAAAAGAGATTTTACTACATTTAAAACAGTGATTAATTCTTTTAAAAAGAACAAATAAAGTTAAATTAATCAATTTATTATTTTATATTAACGCGCTCTTAAATGTGAAAAAATAGCGTTTTTTAACCCTAAAGCAAGATAGCTGATATCGTGTAACAAGTCTATAGGCTCTCAAATAAAAGATGGCAATATTGTCATCTTTTAATCGGTTACTTATTCTTGATGTTTTATAATGAAACAGCAGTGGATTTGTCTATTTCGTTTAAAATCAAATGAGATTGTTTTCTCTGTAATCTCTCTATAAGTGAGTCCTAACTTTTGCATTCCAGCCGCATCAATCTTGAAACCATTTTTATTATTCGAGAAGATGATAGTGCCATCTGCTCTTAATAACCGTTTTAAATTTGCCATTAACTGTAAGTGATCACGTTGCACATCAAAGGTATTTTGCATCCGTTTCGAGTTTGAAAAGGTAGGGGGATCAATAAAGATGAGATCAAACTGATCATCTGCCTTTTCTAAGTAGAGTAGACAGTCTGCTTGTATTAAACGATGTTTGTTGCTAGTTAATCCATTTTGTTTAAGATTACGATCCGCCCACTCTAAATAGGTGCGTGACATATCGACTGTTGTAGTTGATTTTGCACCGCCTAAGCCGGCATAAACTGTTGCACTACCTGTGTAGGCAAATAGATTTAGGAAATCTTTGTTTGTACTTAACTCCCCCACCATTTTGCGTGCAAGCCGGTGATCAAGAAATAGCCCCGTATCAAGATAGTCAGTTAAATTAACCCAGAATTGCGTCGGTTTTTGATTGACTTTGTACTCTTGCACTAAGAAATAGTCCTGCTTTTGGGCAAGTTTTTGGTATTGCTGTTTCCCTTTCTGTTTTTCACGTGTTTTTAAGACTAACTGATCAGCTTTTAAATCTAGGATCTGCATTGTGGCGTTAATAATATCTAAGAGTCGCTGCCTCGCCTTTTGGGGATCAATAGTTTTTGGCGCTGCATACTCTTGTATAACATATTTATCATTATAACGATCAATAGCAACGTTATATTCAGGCAGATCGGCATCATATAGTCTATAACAGGTTAACTGCTCCTGTTTTGCCCATTTTGCCAGTTTTTGACTATTCTTAAGTAGTCGATTAGCAAAATCAGGTGCAGGTATCTTTAGCGTTGAACTATTTGGTTGTTTATCAACTAGATTTTTTTCAGATTGATTGTTACTTTCATTTATCGACGGCTTAATGGTGTAATTTTTCTGTATGCAATCAAGTGGACCATTTTTAGCTTTAAACTGTCGATTCGCACGTAACTGTATACAATCAAGAAGTTGTGGCGCACCACTAAATAGTGATAAATGCCAACCTGGGAAATTATGTTTAATCTGCTGCCCTAAGGTGCTATAGAGTGCAATAAGTGCCGGCTCACTCTCTAAACGCTCACCATAAGGTGGATTGCTGATAAGCATACCAACATCGCTATTTGGTAGTGGATTAGTCAATTTAGCAACATCTTGTTCTATAAAGGTAATATAGTCACCCACACCGGCTTGAATCGCATTCTGTTTTGCATGTTTAAGCACCTCTCCACTATTGTCAAAACCAATAAACAATGTTTTAGGGTTGATTATCTGCTGTTTTGCGTCAAAAAGCGTCTCATTCCATAAAACAGGATTAAATCCTTTCCATGCGATAAAACCCCACTGTTTACGGTGGAGACCTGGTGGAATATCTGCCGCCATCATCGCTGCTTCAATTAATAATGTACCTGAACCGCACATTGGATCGATCATTGGCTGATCTTTTTTCCAGTTGGATCGTATAATAATTGCTGCAGCTAGATTCTCTTTTAATGGTGCTGGGCCAGTCTGATGGCGATAGCCGCGTTGATGGAGACTATTACCACTTAAATCCAATGATAAAGTAACGTTATTTTTATTTAAGTAGGCATGTAGACGAATGTCAGGATCCTGTTTCGCAATAGTTGGCCTCGTGGATGTTTTACGCATAAAATTGTCAACAATAGCATCTTTTATTTTTAGTGCGCCATATTGGCTATTACGAATAAAGTCATTTACTCCAACAAAA
The DNA here is from genome assembly GCA_029433365.1 of Orbaceae bacterium ESL0721. Lineage (GTDB taxonomy): Bacteria > Pseudomonadota > Gammaproteobacteria > Enterobacterales > Orbaceae > Gilliamella. Next base: position 141,123 of record JAQTHZ010000002.1, on the reverse strand, counting down.
TTAACCACAAATGTACTATCTACTGAAAAGATGTCTGTCCATGTGATATTAGTTGTTGCGGCATAGAGGTCTAGGTCACTATAAATAGAGAACTCTGCAATTGGTAATAATATACGCGATGCAATACGTGACCATAGTAATGTTTTATAGAGCGTTTTTTCATCTGCACTAAAATAGATCCCACCTTGTGCAACTTTACAATCGATAGCACCAATCTCTTCTAACTCTTTTTTAAGTAGCTCTTCAAGACCACGGGAAGTACTGGCAAATAGCGTTTTCATGTATAACCTGTTTTATATAATGGAGAATAGAGTTAATTTATGCTTTTTGATATAAAGCGAGAATTTCATCAATTTTTTTGCGGCTTTCACCGGCACAGCTAATCGAACGGCGCATTTCAGCTTGATAGAGAGAGCTCGCATTTTTGTATAACTCACGCGTATACTCAGTATCATGATTGGAGATAAGAACTGGAATATTTTTTTGATAGGCCATTTTCTCTGCCAACAGTGATAACTTGCGATGCTCCTCTAGACCAAAAACATTAGAGTAGTAGGCAGTAAATCCAGATGTTGTACTCAAAGAGAGATAGGGTGGATCACAGTAGATAACAGAGTCAGCTTTTGCTTTTTCCATCACCTCTTGATATGAGCCACAAATAAATTCTGCTGCTTGCGCCTTTTCAGCAAAAAAATAGAGCTCTTTTTCGGGGAAATAGATAGTCTTATAGCGACCAAAGGGGACATTAAAGCCCCCACCGCTATTATATCGACATAGTCCGTTATAGCAGTGACGATTTAAATAGACAAACAGTAAAGATCGTTGATATTGATCAGTACTATTATTAAATATGTCACGTAGCTGGTAGTAAGCGTCAGGCTGATTATTCTGCGGTGTAAACAGTAGACTAAGATCATGAATAAACTGATCAGAAGATGACTTTAATAAGTTAAATAGTTCAATTAAATCACGATTAATATCGGCTAAAATGTAACTTTTATAATTACTATTTAAAAAAACAGAACCAGCGCCAATAAAAGGTTCAATCAGTTGTTCGCCTTTTGGTAGGTATTGCCGAATTGTTTCGACAAGCTCGTACTTTCCCCCTGCCCATTTTAAAAAGGCTCGCTGCTTACTCAACTGATGCTCCTATTATCTATTTACTAACTATGAGGATATTAATATATCCTCTATTTTACTGCTTTTTCTTTATTAATTGCTGATCCTGATTTGACCCATGGGCTATTTTTCTGAAGTACAGCTGGTAATGATTTGATGGCTTCTTTTGCTTCGCGAGATGATGCGTAATTACCTTTAACCAAGATAAACCACGGTTTATTATTCCGTTTAGTTTGGTAGATGTGATAATCGGCAATTTGATTCTTTACTGCAAACTCTTTTAATTTTTTGGCTGAAGAAGAAGCACTTATTTGAATAACATAATGGTTATCAGCAATTTTTAATCCTATCTGATCATTAACTGCTTGATGAGTACTGGTTTTATGATTATTAGAATATGATTTAACCGTGTTTTTTGGCGCAGCAACTGATATAGGTGAAGTCGTGTTAGAAGATTCGCCGTTGGTAATATTAGAGCTATTACTATTTTCTATGCTTTGAGTTTGGGGAGTTGATGTTTCTAATGGCAATTGAGAATCTGATACAGCGCTAGAGGGACTATTTACCAAATTTGTTGAGTCTCCACTATTACTGGTCATAACACTGTTTACATTATTCGCACTACTATTTTCCTCACGCCCATTATTGATATTATTAGAGACGCTATTTGTAGGAGTGCTGGTAGTGTTGATCCGCTTATCTGTTTTATTATCTGTTATTTGCACTTCATCGGTAGATATTGGCATTAAAGGTGTGACACCGTTTTTATGTGAAGTACGAAATATAACCAGACTTAAAAGTAATAAAATAATTACTAATGTTAAAGCAGCTATAACCAATTTGGATTTAGATAATCCATCAAGGATATCCAATTTTGATATTGGTTCAGGACTGTTCTTCGGAGCTTCGGTTACATAACGATCATCTTTATCTACACGCATTTTAGTACCTATTCTTGTAAGAAGATTACAATTGCCTATCTATGTAGTTAGCTGAATATTTTGGTTTAGATCTGTTCTATCTGTTCAATAATATAACTTGCTACGCCTTTTGCACTCTGTTCGTCGGTTTTTATCGTAATATCAGCAATCTCTTCATACAGTGGATTACGCTCATTGGATAGCTCTTCATAAAGTTCACGTGGGGTATTACCACCTTGTAAAAGCGGACGGCGTTTATCTTTTAACGTTCTAGCCATCTGTTTTTCTATGGTTGTCTCTAAATAGACAACAATACCACGTGCTGAGAGTCTATTACGGGTCTCTTTCGATAAGACTGATCCGCCACCTGTTGCTAATACTACACCCTGTTTTTCAGTTAATTCATTAATTATTTTTTCTTCTCTAGCTCGAAATCCATCTTCGCCTTCTAAATCAAAAATCCATGCAATATCTGCTCCTGTACGTTTTTCTATCTCTTGATCTGAATCAAAAAAATCCATGCCAAGTTGTTGAGCAATTTGCCGGCCTATCGTACTTTTACCTGCACCCATAGGACCAATTAGAAAGATATTTCGCTTTTCTGCCATTGTAATTTCATCATCTATTAGTTAAAAATGTTCCGGATTAATATGATTAATACTGTTCTTTGATTAATTTTTGAAAGTATTAAAATTTAAGTTAATAATTATCTCAATAGATAGCTACGTTTGGCAATAGCTATTTATTAATAGTTTTAATCAATGCCTGCTTGATGTAGATCGTGAATATTTAAAACACCTACTAATGTGCCGTCACTATCTACAACAGGTGCGGCAGTAATATTGTGATCATGAAATGATTTTAATGCTTCAACTGCTTTCCAAGTTTCGGGAAGACTATATCCTGGTGATGTCATTACATCAATTATTGCATCTTGCAAAGTGCCATTTTTTAAGAGTAGGCGACGTAAATCTCCATCAGTAAATACGCCCTTAATCTTATTACTACTGTCACATATAACAACTAAGCCTAATCCAGTGCGACTTAATTCTAACATCGCATCGAAGACAGTTGCCTGTTGACTGATTCTAGGTATCAACTCACCTTTTCGCATCACATCACTTACATGATTTAGCAATTTTGCACCTAGACTACCCGCGGGATGTGAACGGGCGAAGTCCTCCTCTTTAAATCCGCGAGCACGCATAATGGCAATGGCTAGTGCATCCCCCATTAAGAGGGTATTTGTCGAGCTAGATGTTGGTGCAAGTCCAATTGGGCAAGCCTCTTTTTCGATTGATATATCTAGTACTGCTTGCGCTGCTAAGGCAAGTGGTGAATCAAGTTTACCAGTAATAGCAATAATGGGTATCCCCATCGTTGCGAGTATTGGCAGTATAAGATTAAACTCTTTTGCGCGTCCAGAATAGGAGATTAATAGAGCAACATCATTACTGGATATCATCCCCAAATCACCATGTAACGCTTCTGAAGGGTGCATAAAAAAGGCAGGTGTCCCAGTACTTGCCAAGGATGCCGCTATTTTTCTCCCAATATGCCCAGATTTCCCTATTCCAGATACAACCACTTTACCTGTTGTATTTAAAATAAGCTGGCACGCTGTTACAAAATCATTACCTAATCGGTCGGGTAATTTTTTAGCTTCATAAAGTTCTAACTCTAATAGTTCACGACCATATTTTAATAACTTATCCATTTAACAGACCTGTTTTAATGATACGCTATTTTAATCATGACAGTAGAAAAATTAAACAATTATATTAAAGAGAAAAATTGTCTAAATAATAAGTTGTCAGGATGTTTTAGGGTTAACATATATTTATACTGAATATTGTTATATTTACTTACTTTGTAGCCACTTTTATTGATAGATTATGGGAAAAAGTGGCAGGCAAATAGGTATATCCATAAAATTAATGTTAAGATTAATGATAAAAATACTGCCGCTGAACCGTAATCTTTTGCTCGTCCTGAGAGTTCATGCTTTTCATAACCGATGCGATCAACGACGCACTCAATGGCACTATTGATGAGCTCTACAATCATCACCACACCAATGGAACCTAATAGTAAAATACGCTCGTAAATTGAAAAGTTAATAAGCATCACAACAATATAAGCGATAATCAGTAGAATTAACTCTTGCCTAAATGCTGTCTCATATTTAATTGCAGATTTAAAACCAAGCATTGAATACTTAGTAGCATTAATTACGCGAGAAAACCCAATAGCTTTTTTCTTGTTTTTCATATGTATCAGTGATCTATATTAACAATTTCCAAAATAAAATATACGATAGAAAATAGGCATATTACTACCTAACATAACCGTAATTCATGAGTCGTTGGAAACGTCTTTCTAACAGTGCAGATTGATCCATTTTTTCAAGTTCATCAAGATCCGCAATTAACTGTTTTTTAAGAGAAGCTGATACAGTTGTCAATCCACGATGAGCACCACCAAGTGGTTCCGGTATGATTGAATCAATAAGATGAAGTTTTAGCAGTTTATCTGCTGTCATATTCATTGCTTCTGCTGCAGTTGAGGCCTTATCAGCACTCTTCCATAAGATAGAGGCGCACCCTTCAGGAGAAATAACAGAATAGGTACTATATTGCAGCATATTTACTTTATCTGCGACACCAATCGCTAAAGCACCACCAGAACCACCTTCCCCAATCACTGTACAGATTGTTGGTACTTTTAAGCGTGACATTTCACGTAGATTTCGTGCTATTGCTTCTGCTTGACCACGCTCTTCGGCACCAATACCCGGATAGGCACCTGGTGTATCAATAAAGGTAATAATCGGTAGTTTAAATCGTTCAGCTAATTGCATTAAACGGAGCGCCTTTCGATACCCTTCCGGTGCAGGCATACCAAAGTTACGGTAGATCTTCTGTTTAGTTTCACGCCCTTTTTGATGACCAATTACCATAACTGGACGATCATCAATACGTGCAATACCGCCTACAATGGCTTTATCATCTGCATAGGCTCTATCGCCGGCAAGTTCATCAAAATCGGTAAAAATTTCGTTAATATAGTCAAGAGTATAGGGGCGGCTCGGATGTCTTGCGAGTTGTGCTATCTGCCAAGGGGTTAAATTAGAAAATATTTTTTTGGTTAATTCACGGCTCTTTTGGTTAAGTTGTTTAATCTCTTTATCTAAATTGACACCTAGATCAACTTGTTGTGAATCAATATTCTTTAAGGAATTGATTTTTGCTTCTAATTCCGCTATTGGCTTTTCAAATTCCACAAAATTATTCATAACTATTATTTTTGCCTCTTATAATGTTATTTTTTATTAACATTTTAATGATAATAAGAATATAAGTACCAGTATACTGACTATTTCTTAGGATAAAATTAAACTAATTTTACTATGGAATAGTTATTTTAGAAACTAATAAAGCTATTTATGAAGTAATAGCTTTATTAGTTTGTTAAAAAGCAAGTTCAACGCGATCATTACCTAGTAATGTTTTTAAATCAATTAGTAATCTATCATCAGGGATAACACGCCATGTGGTACCAAATTTTACTCGTACAACTGCATCAGTACGATAATAGTAGAGATTAACGGGCACACTCCCTTTTCTAAAAGGTTCTAATAACTGTTGCAACTGCTGTAATAACATGCGATCTGCCTGCTCCTCTTTTAATGTAAGCGCGATCCCTTTTACATATTTGGCTCGCGCTTCACTCAAATCTACCACTTCACGAACCGACATTTTAAGTCCACCATTAAAATCATCATGGCTGATCTGCCCAGTAATAATCACAATCTTATCTTTTACTAATAAATGACCATATTTTTCAAGTGATTCGGCAAATAGAGTAGCATCAATATGCCCAGAACGATCATTGAGGGTGAAAATACCAATTTTATTCCCCCGTTTAGTCATTTTTATTCTAACATCAGTAATGATCCCTGCTAATGTTGCCACTTTACCCCAACCTGTTGGCACTGCTTCACTAATGCGTAGTCCACCAGAATAACGGTTTAGCTCTTTTAAATATTGTGTTACTGGATGACCTGAGAGGTATAACCCTAAAGCATCGCGCTCACCTTCTAATAATACCTGTTCTGGTAATTCAGGTACTTGTGCATAGGCATTTTCTACCTGTTCCGGTGTTTCAGCTAGTATGCCAAACATATCTTCTTGACCAATATCTGCTGCTTTCGCGTGCTGTTCCGCCATCTGTATCGCTTCGGTAATCTTATTTAGGATAGCAGCACGGTGAGGACCAATTTTATCGAAGGCACCAGCCATTGTCAGTTTTTCGAGCACACGACGGTTAATCTTTTTGATATCGGTACGAGCACAGAGCTCAAATATATCTTTGAAGAATCCGCCGCTATTACGCGCTTCAACTATAGCCTCAATAGGACCTTCACCTACACCTTTTATTGCGCCAATACCATAAACTATTTCGCCTTTTTCATTTACGTGAAAATGGTATAGACCGCTATTAATATTTGGTGGATTAACCTTTAGCCCCATACGCAAACATTCATCTACTAATCCAACGATTTTATCGGTATTATCCATATCGGCAGTCATTACCGCTGCCATAAATTCAGCTGGGTAATGGGTTTTTAACCACAATGTTTGATATGAGACCAGAGCATAAGCAGCGGAGTGAGATTTATTAAAGCCATAACCAGCAAATTTTTCAACCAGATCGAAGATATGCATTGAGAGTTCACCATCAATGCCCTGTTTCTCTGCACCCTCTTTAAATACAGAGCGCTGTTTTGCCATCTCTTCTGGTTTCTTTTTCCCCATAGCTCGACGGAGCAGATCAGCGCCGCCTAATGAGTAACCTGCTAATGTTTGGGCTATTTGCATAACCTGTTCTTGATAGAGAATAATACCATAAGTTGGTTCTAAAATTGGTTTGAGTGATTCATGTTGATGGTTGATATCAGGATAGGAGACCTTCTCAATCCCATGTTTACGATCGATAAAATTATCTACCATGCCTGATTGTAGTGGGCCTGGCCGAAATAGAGCAACTAAAGCGATCATATCCTCAAAACAGTCGGGTTTAAGTCGACGGATAAGATCTTTCATACCACGTGATTCTAACTGGAATACAGCAGTTGTTTCAGCTTTAAGGAGCAGTTCAAAAGATTTTGCATCATCAAGAGGGATATGGTTAATATCAATTTTAGGTTTACCTTCACGTTCTTGACGCTCATTGATCATCTTAATTGCCCAATCAATGATGGTTAATGTGCGTAAACCTAAAAAGTCAAATTTGACTAAACCAGCATATTCAACATCACTTTTATCAAATTGTGTAACTGGGTGATTCCCCTCTGGATCGCAGTAGATTGGTGAAAAATCGGTAATTTTAGTTGGTGATATGACAACACCACCTGCATGTTTACCCGCATTGCGAGTAACCCCTTCAAGTTGACGAGCAATATCAATTAAACTCTTTACCTCTTCGTTATGATCGTAGAGCTCTTGTAGTTGCGGTTCAACTTCAAATGCTTTATTTAGTGTCATACCTAAATCGAGTGGAATTAGTTTAGCGATACGATCAACAAAGCCGTAGGGGTGACCTAATACACGTCCAACATCACGAATTACCGCCTTAGCTGCCATGGTACCGAAAGTGATAATTTGCGAAACTGCATCACGACCATACATTTCGGCAACGTGATCAATAACTAAATCGCGCTTTTCCATACAGAAATCGACATCAAAATCGGGCATTGAGACACGCTCTGGATTTAAAAAGCGTTCAAAAAGGAGATCAAATGCCAATGGATCTAAGTCAGTAATTTTCAAAGAGTAGGCAACAAGAGAGCCAGCGCCAGAACCACGCCCTGGGCCGACGGGAATATCGTTATCTTTTGACCACTGAATAAATTCCATTACAATCAAGAAGTAACCAGGGAATCCCATCTGGTTAATTACTGTTAATTCGGTTTCTAGTCGTTCATCATACTCTAGGCGTCGCTGTGAACGCTCTTCTGGATCAGGAAAAAGTAAAGTGAGCCGCTCTTCTAACCCTTCACGTGCTTTAAAAATTAAGAACTCTTCGGTCGACATATCACCAGTTGGGAATTTAGGTAGAAAATATTCACCTAATCGAATTGTGACGTTACACCTTTTAGCTATTTCAACACTATTGGCTAATGCTTCTGGAATATCAGAGAAGAGTTCACACATCTCCTCTTGGGTACGTAAATATTGTTCTTGCGAATAATTTTTAGGGCGGTTGGGATCATCAAGTGTATTCCCATCATGAATGGCTACGCGTATTTCATGTGCTTCGAAGTCGGTCGATTGCAAAAATTTCACATCATTACTAGCAACAACCGGTATATTGTGCTTTGCAGAAAGGTTAACTGCTGCTTGTATAAATTGATCTTCATTTATACGATTGGTTCGTACTAGTTCTAAATAGAGATGGTTAGGGAAATATTGATTATAAAAGGTTATGGCACTATCTAGCATCACCTTATTATCACGATTTATTGCTAATCCTATATCGCTTTTGCGACCAGCTAGAATAATCAAACCATTATGATGTTCGCTTAACCAAGCTTGATCAATAACAGGAGCATCACCAATATAACCACGCTGATACGCTTTTGAAATTAGAAGCGTAAGATTGTGATAACCCTCATTATTGGCAGCAAGCAGCGTTAATTCATAAAGTTCATTGGTCGCATCTTGAACAATAAGATCTGCACCTATAATTGGCTTAATGCCTTTTGCCATTGCAGAACCATAAAATTTAACGAGTCCACATAAATTGGTAAAATCGGTAAGTGCAAATGCTGGCATATGCATATTGTTTACTGCATTAACAAGCGTATCTATTTTTGCAATACCATCAACCATTGAAAAATCACTGTGTACATGAAGATGGATAAATTTTGGATCAGCCATAGTATTATTAATAATAAAAAGTCATTAAGCGCGATTATAACATAAGCAAAATAGATCTATCAGTTAGTTATAGTTTATTAAAGTATTACTGAAAGGGTCAATTTATTGAAGTATATTAGGTAATTAAAGTGCTATTTCCGCTACCTATAAGTAGCGGAAAGATGGGGTTATACTCTTTTAAAGAGAATGGATCCGTTAGTACCACCAAATCCAAATGAGTTACAAAGGGTATATTCTAAATTCTTAACTTGACGAGCTGTATGCGGAACATAATCTAAATCACAACCTTCATCAGGATTGTCCAAATTAATTGTTGGCGGGACAGCCTGATCTCGTAGTGCTAATACTGAAAAAATTGATTCAACAGCGCCAGCCGCACCTAAAAGATGTCCAATCATAGATTTAGTTGAACTTACCATGACGTTATGGGCATTATCTTTAAAGATTGCTTTTACTGCCTCTGTCTCCGCTTTATCACCAGCCGGTGTTGATGTGCCGTGAGCATTGATATAACCAACTTGCTCAGCTGTTACACCAGCATCTCGTAGCGCGCACTCCATAGCACGTGCGGCACCATTACCATCAGCAGGAGGTGAAGTCATGTGATAAGCATCGCTACTCATACCAAATCCAACCACTTCAGCATAAATTTTTGCACCACGTTTTTTGGCATGTTCATACTCCTCTAAAAAGAGAATTCCTGCACCATCACCTAGTACAAAACCGTCACGATCTTTATCCCATGGTCGACTTGCTGCTTTAGGATCATCATTACGTGTAGAGAGCGCGCGTGCTGCACCGAAACCACCAATACCAAGTGGAGTGCTAGCTTTTTCGCCACCACCAGCTAACATCGCATCGGCATCACCATAAGCGATTATGCGAGCAGCATGACCAATATTATGAACACCTGAGGAACAAGCTGTTGCAATTGTGATACTTGGTCCTTTGAGTCCATAAATAATGGATAGATGACCTGAAATCATATTAACAATGGTAGAAGGAACAAAAAAAGGACTAATTTTACGTGGTCCACTATGAATTAATGCACTATGATTTTCTTCAATTAACCCAAGACCACCAATACCAGAACCAATTGCGCACCCGACTCGTGTAGCATTTTCGTCTGTAATTTCAAAACCCGCGTCTTGCATTGCTTGTATACCTGCTGCAATGCCATATTGGATAAAATAGTCCATTTTACGCGCATCTTTACGGGAAATATTATAATCTTCGCTGTTAAAGCCTTTTACCATAGCAGCAAAACGTGTTGCGAAAGGGGCTGTATCAAAGTGTTCAATGAGTTCTACACCGCTTTGACTTGCTAATAATGCTTGCCAAGTGGACTCAACTGTATTACCAACTGGAGATATCATGCCCATTCCAGTAATAACAACTCTGCGTTTAGACACGTTGTCCTCCTGAAAAGGATTGAGATGAAATGAGAATAAATAAGGAAAACTAGGCGATCTTATGATCGCCTATCTTGAACAATCAGTTAAATTTATTGATTTGCAGTAACATAATCGATTGCTGCTTGTACAGTAGTAATCTTTTCAGCTTCTTCATCAGGAATTTCAGTATCGAATTCTTCTTCTAAAGCCATAACTAATTCAACTGTATCAAGTGAGTCTGCGCCAAGATCTTCAACAAAAGAAGATGCGTTTTTTACTTCCTCTTCTTTCACACCTAATTGCTCAACAATAATTTTCTTAACTCGCTCTTCAATAGTGCTCATACTCTTTTTTTTCCTATAAAAATCGTCAAAAGTGACGGTGGTGTAAGTTTATAAAATGTTGAAAAAGATGCAATCATTTTCCAACCCATTTGTTTGATTTTTGTTCGATTTAGCTAAAATATCGCTCTATTTTACACTATACAAATAAATTAAACCATATACATGCCGCCATTGACATGTAAAGTTTCCCCAGTAATGTAAGCTGCCTCATCAGAAGCTAAAAAAGCAACTGCATTGGCAATATCAGCAGGTGATCCTAAACGCCCCATAGGTACTTGAGCTAAAGTAGCTGCTTTTTGTTCATCAGTTAATGCATCTGTCATATCGGTTGCAATAAAACCGGGAGCAACAACGTTGACAGTAATACCTCGAGAACCAACTTCACGCGCTAAAGATTTGCTAAAACCGATTAACCCTGCTTTAGCTGCAGCATAGTTAGCTTGCCCTGCATTACCCATTGTTCCAACAACAGAACCAATGGTGATAATTCTGCCATAACGCTTTTTCATCATTGAACGCATGAGCGCTTTAGATAGACGGAATATTGATGTTAGATTTGTGTTAAGAATATCTAGCCACTCATCATCTTTCATACGCATTAATAGATTATCGCGGGTGATACCTGCATTATTTACTAAAATATCAATATCACCAAACTCATTTTTGATTGCATTCAGTGTTGATTCGATTGACGTTTCATCGGTAACATTTAATGCAAATCCTTTTCCGTGAGATCCTAAATATTTGCTAATTGCTTCTGCACCACTCTCTGTAGTCGCTGTTCCAACCACTGTTGCACCACAAGCAACTAATTTTTCTGCAATTGCTTTACCAATTCCACGGCTTGCGCCTGTAACTAAAGCAATTTTACCTGAAAGGTTCATAACTACCTCGTTTCTGTTCGATGTCAAAACTTTTTTTAAGATTTTGTCTGTTCTAATGCATTTTCTAATGATGCTGTATCATTTACCACACAGCTAGATAGTGAATCTACAATACGTTTGGTTAGCCCTGTTAATACTTTGCCAGGCCCCATTTCAACTAATAGTGTTACACCCTGTTTTGCCATCTCTTCAACTGATTCACTCCATCTAACTGGACTATAAAGTTGTTCAACTAATGCAGTTTTAATCTGCACAGCATCGGATTCAGTTTTAACATTAACATTATTAATGACAGCAAATTTTGGTGAATTGAATACTATCTCTTCTAGCATAGTAGCCAATTTATCGGCAGCGGGTTTCATTAATTGACAGTGTGAAGGCACACTTACTGCAAGGGGTAGTGCGCGTTTAGCACCAGCTTCTTTACAAAGTGTTGCAGCGCGTTCAACCGCATTTTTATTACCTGCTATTACAACTTGACCTAGTGAATTAAAATTAACCGGAGCAACAACTTCACCTTGTTCAGCCTGTTTGCAGGCATTGGCAATCGATTCATTATCAAGTCCAATGATTGCATACATAGCGCCTGTGCCATTTGGCACCGCATCTTGCATAAATTTGCCACGAGATTCCACCAGTTTTATGGCATCTTTAAAATCGATTACACCAGCACAAACTAATGCGGAGTATTCACCTAAGCTATGACCTGCCATAAATGCAGGCTGTGGGCCATTTACTTCTTGCCATACTCTAAAAATAGCGACAGATGCTGCTAGTAAAGCAGGTTGGGTATGCCAAGTTTTATTTAGCTCATCAGCAGGACCATTTTGAACTAAAGCCCATAAATCATAACCAAGTACAGCTGATGCTTCGTCAAAGGTACTTTTAACAATTGCATAATGTTCGGCAAGATCACTTAACATACCTACAGACTGCGATCCTTGACCAGGAAATACCATTGCAAATTTGGTCATTATTTTATCCTTGATTTGGTTATTTAAATTCAGTTTTTTAATAACTATTTTTGAGCAACTCTATTAGAACCTTACTAAGGCTGAACCCCAAACAAATCCACCTCCGAATGCCTCTAATAAAATAAGTTGTCCACGCTTAATACGACCATCACGGATACCAATATCGAGAGCGCAAGGGACAGACGCGGCCGAAGTATTACCCTGTTTATCTAAAGTTACAATCACTTTATCCATACCCATGTTTAGCCGTTTTGCGGTGGCAGCGATAATGCGTAGATTTGCTTGGTGAGGTACTAGCCAATCAAGTTCAGATTTATCAATATTATTTTCCGTTAGAATTTCATCGACCAGATCTGATAGCTCGCGTACTGCTATTTTAAATACATCATTACCTTGCATGGTCATATAAGCAGGATTACTCATATTACGACGATCAACATAAGGATATTTTAATAGGTCACCATAACGGCCATCGGCATGTAAATGTGAAGCAATGATCCCAGGTTCGTTAGATGCACCTAATACCACGGCGCCTGCACCATCCCCAAATATAACAAGGGTTCCACGATCTTCTGGATCTAAACCACGGGTTAACATATCTGCGCCGATAACTAAAGCGTTTTTAATTACACCGCTTTTTATGTATTTATCAGCAATATCAAGTGCATAAATAAAGCCTGAACAGGCGGCTGAGATATCAAATGCGATGAGATCATCAATACCTAACTTAGCTTGTAATTGGGCTGCTGAACTTGGGAATGCATTTTCAGATGTTGATGTAGCAACAATAATAAGTTCGATCGAATGCTTATCAACTCCTGCCATTTCAATAGCTTGACAAGCTGCTTCATAAGAGATGCTAGTAATTGTTTCATCTGGTGACGCGATATGACGTTCTTTAATACCTGTGCGCGTTGTAATCCATTCATCACTTGTATCAACAAGTTTTTCAAGATCAGCATTTGTCCTTACCTGTTTAGGAAGATAACTTCCTGTTCCTAATATCTTTGTATACATCAACTTATTCGCTCTTATCGTTCGTTCAATTGATTTTCGCTGTTCGTTAAGATGGAAGAGAGGCTAGCTGCAATTCTATCTGGTATATTCTGTTTAATTGCTAAAATGGCCTGCTCTATAGCAGAAAAGAGTAATTTCTGGTTTGCACCGCCATGACTTTTAATCACAATACTTTGTAACCCAAGCAAACAGGCCCCATTATATCGTTCAGGATCTAAATAACCAAAATTTTTTGATATTTTTTTTTGCAGCCAGAAGTTGGTCAATTTTGTGAAAAAAGAGTGTTTTTGATTTGAGAGGGTAAATGGTGACATAAAAATACGCATTAAGCCTTCGACAGTTTTTAAAGTGACATTACCAACAAAACCATCACAAACTAAAACATCTGTTTTGCCAGATAATAGCTCATTACCCTCTAAATAACCGATATAATTGATTGAATTTGCATTCAGTATCATAGCAGCTGAACGAATTTTATCTAACCCTTTACTCTCTTCAATGCCAATATTGAGTAAAGCAACGCGGGGATTTTTTATTCCATAGAGAGAATTAGACAAAATCGATCCCATCGTTGCAAATTGGACAAGCATATCACTATTACATTCAGCATTGGCACCTAGATCTAATACAATCATATTCTTATGATTTAAAGTAGGCAAACTAGCAACTAAAGCAGGACGGTCAATACCCTTTATTGCGTGTAAAAGTAATTTTGATAACCCCATTAGTGCTCCTGTATTGCCAGCACTAATACAAGCTTCTGCTCTTTTATCCTTCACTAGCTCAAGTGCAATTCGCATTGATGAACCTTGGCTATGTCGAACAGCTTGAGATGGTTTTATATTATTGGAGATAACCGATGTTGAAGGAGTAATAATTAAGCGTACTTTATTGCTAGGGATATCTGTTTCAGAACTATTTTTACGATGATCACTTTTAAGTGAGTTAACAGTTTGGGATTCAATATGGTAGGAGATTTTTTTAGGTAATAGCGGAACAATTTCGGTAGGTTCACCTACCAGAAAAAGAGTAAGATTTGGATATCTGTTTAGTGCATGAACAGCAGCAGGGACAGTGACGCGAGGACCAAAATCCCCGCTCATCGCATCTAACGCAATGGTTAGATTATCCAAAATATCACCTAAAAAAATGTGCTAAAAATAGTTAAACGGCAATGATAATTAACTAGTAATATAAATTTAATTACTTATTAATTACTTTACGTCCACGATAATAGCCATCAGCGGTTACATGGTGACGTAAATGTGTTTTGCCTGATTCATCAACTGAAATATTAGCAGCAGTTAATGCATCATGCGAACGACGCATATCACGTTTAGAGCGAGTCTTACGATTCTGTTGAACAGCCATGGAATTTACTCCTTATTCTTTAAACTAGCTAAAATTGCAAATGGATTTGGTTTCTCATTATCAACTGAAATTTCACCAAATACCAGATCTGCCTCTGACACTTCGCAGTGTTTACTATCATGTACCGGTGCAATAGGTAAAGAGAGAATCATCTCATCTTCAATTAGTGCCAATATATCTACTTCGCCAAATTCGTTAAAGAATGCTGGCTCATAATATTCCGGTAGTACCTCTGCCTGAGTATCACTCTTAACAGGGCTAAATTTGTTCTTTACTTTTATATGCGTAATAAACGGTTTAAAGCAACGTTGACAAACTTGTTCTAATGTTGCTTCTGCTTCAATAGCAATGACACACAATTTCTGCTCATCATAATAGAATGATAAGCTACATTCAATATCACTTTTTAACCCTTCGATCCGTGTAACGCTTTTGATTGGGTAATGACCAATATAGTCAAGCCTTTTCTGAGCTGCCTTTATAGGATCTACTGTAATTGGTAATCTATTTTGCATAAGGCGCGCATATTACCTTTAATTAACCATTTCGTCAATGGGGAACAATAATATTATAAAATAATAATATAAATTATTTAATTATCATTAAACTTTTAAATCTAGTTATTATTGAATGATCTTTTAATTAAAAGAGATCTAATTAAACTTATTTAAGATTTTTTTATGTAACAAAATTTTGAGTCGATTACTTTTATTATTTACGTATTTGTATTAACCCTAAAACATTTTCATGCATATATGTATTACATGCATAGAAGATTTTAGATAAAAAAATAGCACGTTAACTAACGTGCTATTTTTATTTACAAATTAAAACGTTTTATTATGCATTCTCTTCAGCTGAATTAAGCAATTCTGCCAAATTAGCTGTTGCTTCAGCAGCTGAAATAGGAGCATCAATGACCTCTTCTTCAACTATCGGCATTGCACGTTTACGTAGACGTTCTTTATGGTAAGCATAACCTGTCCCTGCTGGAATCAAGCGACCTACAATAACATTCTCTTTGAGTCCACGTAACTCATCATTTTTACCTGCAACTGCTGCTTCAGTTAATACGCGAGTTGTCTCTTGGAATGATGCTGCCGAGATGAACGACTCTGTTGTTAATGAAGCTTTAGTGATACCTAATAGATCATGTAAGTAGGTAACTGGCTCTTTGTCTTGTGCTGCAAGTTCACGATTAATAATCTTAAGGCGTGAAACTTCTAACTGCTCACCTTCAAGAAGACGAGAATCACCAGGATTAATAACCGTTGCCTTACGTAACATTTGACGTACGATAACTTCAATATGTTTATCGTTGATTTTTACACCTTGTAGACGATAAACTTCTTGAACCTCATTTACAATGTATCGTGTTACAGCATTAACACCACGCAGACGTAAAATATCATGCGCTGATTCAGGGCCGTCAGAAATTACATCACCACGTCCAACTTGCTCACCTTCGAATACGTTAAGTTGACGCCATTTAGGGATCATCTCTTCATATGGTTCGCTGCCATCAAGTGGTGTAATAATTAAGCGACGTTTACCTTTAGTCTCTTTACCGAAGGAGACAATACCATCGATCTCAGCAAGAATTGCTGGCTCTTTTGGTTTTCTTGCTTCAAAGAGATCAGCTACTCGTGGTAAACCACCTGTAATATCTTTAGTACCAACAGATGCTTGCGGAATACGAGCTAACGTATCACCAACATTAACTTCTGCACCATCTTCTAACTGTACTAACGCTTTACCAGGTAAGAAGTATTGTGCCAATAATTCAGAACCAGGGACAAATACATCTTTGCCTTTAGCATCGACAATTTTGATTGCTGGACGTAGATCTTTACCAACACCAGTACGTTCTGCAACATCCAATACTACAATTGATGATAAACCTGTTAACTCATCAGTTTGTCGAGTAATTGTTTGACCATCAACCATATCAACAAAGCGGACAAAACCTTTAGCTTCAGAGATGAGTGGCATAGTATGTGGATCCCAATGCGCAATTGTCTCACCAGCTTCGACTTCTGTACCGTTACCTTTGGTCAGTATAGAACCGTAAGGGACTTTGTAGGTCTCTTTCATACGTCCTAGAGAATCAATAATTGTCAATTCTGCATTACGTGATGTGATGACCAATTTATTATCTGGGTTGATAACAAATTTCGCATTGGTAAGCTTAATCGTACCTTTGTTCTTAACTTGGACACTTGTTTCTGCTGCTGCTCGAGATGCCGCACCACCAATATGGAAGGTACGCATGGTTAACTGTGTACCAGGTTCCCCGATTGATTGTGCTGCAATAACACCAATTGCTTCACCTTTATTGACTAAGTGACCACGTGCTAAATCACGACCATAACATTTGGCACAGACACCAAAATCAGTATCACAAGAGACCACTGAACGAACTTTAACACTATCAACAGATTCTGACTCTAATAGATCGCAATAACTTTCATCAAGTAAGGTATTACGCGGAATAAGAATATCTGCACTACCAGGTTTTAGCACATCTTCAGCTGTTACACGACCTAATACACGTTCGCGAAGTGGCTCTTTAACATCTCCACCTTCGATAACAGGTGTCATAACCACACCTTCATGTGTACCACAGTCATCTTCAATAACAACAAGATCTTGCGCCACATCAACTAGACGACGGGTTAAGTAACCAGAGTTCGCAGTTTTTAACGCAGTATCAGCAAGACCTTTACGCGCACCATGGGTTGAGATAAAGTACTGTAGTACGTTTAGCCCTTCACGGAAGTTTGCGGTAATTGGTGTTTCGATAATCGAACCATCTGGTTTTGCCATCAAACCACGCATCCCAGCTAACTGACGAATCTGTGCTGGGGAACCACGCGCACCAGAGTCGGCCATCATATAGATGCTGTTAAATGATGATTGGGTCTCTTCTTTACCTTCGCGATCGATCACTTTTTCAGTAGATAAGTTATCCATCATCGCTTTAGCAACGCGTTCATTTGCTGCTGCCCAGATATCGATCACTTTATTATAGCGTTCGCCTGCGGTAACTAAACCAGATTGAAACTGTTCTTGAATTTCAGCAACTTCAGCTTCTGCTTCATTAATAATCTGTGCTTTCTTGGCTGGAATTTCCATATCATCGATACCGACTGATACACCCGAACGAGCAGCATAAGCAAAGCCTGTATACATAATCTGATCTGCTAAAATAACAGTCTCTTTCATGCCTAATTGACGATAGCAGACGTTAAGTATTTTAGAGATCGCTTTTTTACCTAAAGGTTGGTTTACAACTGAAAAATCCATCCCTTTTGGCATAATTAACCATAAAATAGCACGACCAATTGTTGTATCTACAATCGAAGTTGTCGCTTCCCAATCACCCATAGTATTACGGTGATGTTCAGTAAGACGAACTTTTACACGTGCATGTAACTCAGCAAGACCTAAGCGGTATAGTTTTTCAGCCTCTTTAGGACCAGTTAAAACCATCCCTTCACCTTTGGCGTTGATCTTATCACGAGTCATATAGTAAAGACCCAATACAACGTCTTGAGAAGGAACGATAATCGGTTCACCACTCGCAGGAGAAAGAATATTATTGGTCGACATCATTAGAGAACGTGCTTCTAATTGTGCTTCAAGTGTCAATGGCACATGTACCGCCATCTGGTCACCATCGAAGTCAGCATTAAATGCCGCACAAACTAAAGGATGTAGCTGAATCGCTTTACCTTCAATAAGTAGTGGTTCAAAAGCTTGGATACCAAGTCTATGTAGCGTTGGCGCACGGTTTAATAATACCGGATGCTCACGAATCACTTCATCTAAAATATCCCAAACAATTGCATCTTCACGTTCAACCATCTTTTTCGCAGCTTTAATTGTCGTTGCGTAACCGCGACGCTCTAATTTACCGTAAATAAATGGTTTAAATAGCTCTAGAGCCATCTTTTTCGGTAAGCCACATTGGTGTAAACGTAAGTATGGTCCTACAGTAATAACTGAACGCCCAGAATAGTCAACACGTTTACCTAATAGGTTTTGACGGAATCGCCCTTGCTTACCTTTGATCATATCAGCAAGTGATTTTAGTGGACGTTTATTTGAACCAGTAATTGCACGACCACGACGACCGTTATCTAATAATGCATCGACAGACTCTTGTAACATACGTTTTTCATTACGTACAATGATGTCTGGTGCAGCTAAATCTAATAAGCGTTTTAAACGGTTATTACGGTTGATTACACGACGATAGAGATCATTAAGATCAGATGTCGCAAACCGACCGCCATCAAGAGGAACTAATGGACGCAAATCAGGTGGTAATACCGGTAATACGTTTAAGATCATCCATTCAGGTTTGTTTTCTGACTGAATAAATGCTTCAATGATCTTAATGCGCTTGGTCAATTTTTTACGTTTAGTTTCAGAGTTAGTTGTCTCTAATTCATCACGTAAAGTTTCGCACTCTGCTTGTACGTCAATATTGCGCAGTAACTCTTGAATTGCTTCTGCACCCATACGTGCATCAAATTCATCACCAAACTCTTCTAATGCATCAAGATACTGCTCTTCTGTTAGAATCTGTCCACGTTCAAGATTTGTCATGCCACCATCAAGAACCATAAATGATTCAAAATAGAGCACGCGCTCAATATCACGAAGTGGCATATCAAGTAGTAAACCGATACGGGATGGTAGTGATTTTAAGAACCAGATATGTGCAGTTGGTGAAGCTAGTTCAATATGACCCATACGTTCACGACGTACTTTAGCTTGGGTAACTTCAACGCCACATTTTTCACAAATTACGCCACGATGTTTTAAGCGTTTATACTTACCGCATAAACATTCATAATCTTTTACTGGTCCAAAAATACGTGCACAAAATAGACCATCACGTTCAGGTTTAAATGTACGATAGTTTATTGTTTCAGGTTTTTTAACTTCACCAAAAGACCATGAACGGATCATGTCTGGTGATGCGAGTCCAATCTTGATAGCATCAAAATCTTCAGTTTTTGTTTGTGCTTTTAGAAACTTTAATAAGTCTTTCACAATTGACTCCTATGGAGTTAGACCAAATTGATAACTTATTAATATTAATAAGTTATCATTATAGATAGAAATCATTTTTAATGAATAAGTTCTGTTTTAGTTAAATAAAACTACTCTTCATCTAATTCAATATTGATACCTAGTGAACGAATCTCTTTTAATAGAACATTAAAGGATTCTGGAATCGCAGGTTCCATGCGATGATCACCATCAACAATATTTTTATACATCTTAGTACGACCATTCACATCATCTGATTTTACGGTTAACATCTCTTGTAGAGTATATGCTGCACCATATGCTTCAAGTGCCCATACTTCCATCTCACCAAAGCGTTGACCACCAAATTGTGCTTTACCACCTAAAGGCTGCTGTGTAACTAGGCTATATGATCCAGTTGAACGCGCATGCATTTTGTCATCAACTAAGTGGTTTAGTTTCAACATATACATGTAACCTACTGTAACTGGGCGTTCAAATTTTTCACCTGTGCGTCCATCATAAAGCGTAATCTGACCAGATGTTGGTAAGTCGCCTAATTCAAGTAATGATTTAATCTCTGACTCTTTTGCACCATCAAATACTGGTGTTGCAAGTGGCATACCATTACGAAGGTTTTGAGCAAGAGTCATCACCTCTTTATCAGTAAATTCAGCAACATTTACTTTTTGTGCTGCACCTAAACCAAGATCATAGGCTTTTTGGATAAATTCACGTAATTTTGCCAGCTCTTGTTGCTCTTTTAGCATGGTATCAATTTTAATACCAATACCTTTAGCAGCCATACCAAGATGGGTTTCAAGAATCTGACCGATGTTCATACGTGATGGAACACCTAGTGGATTTAATACGATATCTACAGGGCGTCCTTGATCATCATATGGCATATCTTCAATTGGATTAATCTTAGAGATAACCCCTTTATTACCATGACGACCCGCCATTTTATCCCCAGGCTGAATTTGACGTTTAACAGCCAAATAGACCTTAACAATTTTAAGCACACCTGGTTGTAAATCATCACCTTGGGTGATCTTCATCCGTTTTGCTTCTAATTTTTTATCAAAGTCAGCTTTAATTTCAACATGTTGCCCAGCTAGTTGTTCTAATTGAGCCTGTTTCTCTTCATCTGATAATCCAATTGTTAACCATCTTTCACGTGGTAAGGCATCTAATTTATCAGCTTTAATTCCACCAGCGATTAAAACATCACGAATACGAGCAAAAAGCGCCGCTTCTAAAATATTTAACTCTTCAGTTAAATCTTTTTTCGCCTGTTTCAACTGCATATCTTCAATTTCAAGCGCACGTTTATCTTTTTGGACACCATCGCGCGTAAAGACCTGCACATCAATTACCGTACCAGATACACCATTAGGTACACGAAGTGACGTATCTTTAACATCAGATGCTTTTTCACCAAAAATAGCACGAAGTAATTTCTCTTCAGGTGTTAATTGGGTTTCACCTTTCGGCGTCACTTTACCAACTAAAATATCACCACCTTTTACTTCAGCGCCAATATAAACAATACCTGACTCATCTAATTTAGATAGAGCAGCTTCACCAACATTAGGAATATCAGAGGTAATCTCTTCTGCACCCAATTTAGTGTCACGAGAGATACAAGATAGCTCCTGAATATGGATTGAAGTAAAACGGTCATCTTGAACAACTTTTTCAGAAACTAAAATAGAATCCTCAAAGTTATAACCATTCCATGGCATAAATGCCACGCGCATATTTTGACCTAGTGCCAACTCACCTAAATCGGTTGATGGACCATCAGCTAAAACATCACCACGTTCAACTTTTTCACCAAGCTCTACACATGGAATTTGGTTGATACAGGTATTCTGGTTAGAGCGTGTATATTTAGTCAGATTGTAAATATCAATCCCTGCTTCATCTGAATGCATCTCATCAGGGTTAACATTAATAACAATGCGTGATGCATCAACATATTGAACAGTTCCACCACGACGCGCAACAGCGGTAACACCGGAGTCAACTGCAACAGCGCGTTCCATCCCTGTTCCAACAAAAGGTTTTTCAGCTTTTAATGTTGGAACTGCTTGACGTTGCATGTTTGCACCCATCAAGGCACGGTTAGCATCATCATGTTCTAGGAATGGGATCAACGAAGCACCAACAGAGACAATCTGTTGTGTTGATACGTCCATATAGTTGATCTGATCTGGACTATAGAGACCAGATTCACCATTTAAGCGACATGTAACTAACTCTTCTTTAAAACGGCTATTTTCGTCTAGATCTGAGTTTGCCTGCGCAATAACGAATTCACTCTCATCAATAGCTGATAAATAATTAATCTCATCAGTTACGACACCATCGATCACACGACGATAAGGTGTCTCTAAGAAACCATATTCATTGGTTCGTGCATATACAGCCAATGAGTTAATCAAACCAATGTTTGGACCTTCAGGTGTTTCGATTGGACAGACGCGACCATAATGGGTTGGATGAACGTCACGAACTTCAAAGCCTGCTCTTTCACGAGTCAAACCACCTGGACCTAATGCAGAAATACGACGTTTATGTGTGATTTCTGATAATGGATTGTTCTGATCCATAAATTGTGATAATTGGCTTGAACCAAAGAATTCACGAATTGCCGCAGAAATTGGTTTTGCATTGATCATATCTTGTGGCATAAGTGAATCTAGATCACCAAGCGACAGACGCTCTTTCACAGCACGTTCAACACGTACTAAACCAATTCGGAACTGGTTTTCGGCCATTTCACCAACACTACGAATACGACGATTTCCTAAGTGATCAATATCATCGATATCGCCATGACCATTACGGATAGCAATTAACTTTTTCATGACATCAACGATGTCATCCTTAGTTAAGACGCCGCTCCCTTCTATATCGTCACGACCTAAAGAACGATTAAATTTCATGCGACCAACAGCAGATAAATCATATCGATCTTCAGAGAAGAAAAGATTATCAAACAGCGCTTCTGCTGCTTCTTTTGTTGGTGGTTCACCAGGACGCATCATGCGATAAATTTCAACTAATGCACCTAATCTATCGTGAGTTGAGTCAACATTTAAGGTTTCAGAAATGAACGGACCATGGTCGAGATCATTAGTGAATAAAGTTTCAATTCGCTTATATCCAGCATTAGTTAACTCAAGTAATAGTTCTAAAGAGATAGGAGTATTAGCAGGTGCAATTATCTCACCGGTACTCTCATTGATATAATTTTTCGCTAAAATCTTACCTACTATATATTCAGTAGGTACATCAATTTTACTTACTTTATCTTTTTCTAATTCACGGATATGGCGCGCAGTAATTCGACGCCCTTTTTCAACGTAAATTTTACCTTTAGCTTCAATATCAAAAAGTGCTGTTTCACCGCGCAAACGCTCAGGAACCAGATCCATTTTTAATTTTGTTTTACCTACTTCAAAATAGGTCTTCTCAAAGAAAATATCTAAAATTTCTTCTGTTTCATAACCTAACGCACGTAAAATAATAGTTGCAGGTAATTTTCGACGACGGTCAATACGTGCAAATAGATTATCTTTTGGATCAAATTCAAAATCGAGCCAAGAACCACGGTAAGGAATGATTCTTGCGTTATATAACACTTTACCAGAAGAGTGAGTTTTACCTTTGTCACTATCAAAGAACACACCTGGACTACGATGTAATTGAGATACAATTACACGTTCGGTACCATTTATTACAAATGTACCATTTTCTGTCATTAAAGAGATCTCACCAATATAGACATCTTGCTCTTTAATATCCTTTATCGTACCTTCTGGGGCATCTTTATCATAAATAACTAGACGTAATTTTACACGGAGTGGAGCTGAGTAGGTGATACCTCTAATTTGACACTCTTTAACATCAAAAACAGGCTCTCCCATCTTGAAGCTAACATACTGTAATTCAGCGTTACCACTATAACTTTTTATCGGAAATATTGAACGAAACGCAGCTTCTAATCCATATTGACCTTCAGGATCTTGTTCAATAAATTTCTGAAACGAATCAAGTTGAATAGAAAGAAGATACGGTATATCCAAGACTTGTGGACGCTTACCAAAATTCTTACGAATTCGTTTTTTCTCGGTATAAGAGTAAACCATTAGTTCCTCAACTTGCTTATTTGTTATTTAACATTATTAAATATTCATCAGATTATTATTAACGATAATAAGTAAATATAGTTAGCATAATAATGAGATCTGATGCCTAATTAAAAATATTTGAAATATTAATTAATTAGAATTAATACCCATATGTTTTACTACTTGCAGATCATGTTTGAATAGAATTATTTTAACATGTTACAGCGCAAAAAGGCTGGAGGTAAAAAACCCCCAGCCGTTTTTCAATCTAAAGTAAGATTTACTTAAGTTCGACAACTGCACCAGCTTCTTCAAGAGCCTTTTTGAAAGCTTCTGCATCAGCTTTACTTGCTGCTTCTTTAATTGTTGCAGGTGCTGATTCAACAAGATCTTTAGCTTCTTTTAAGCCTAAACCAGTTGCACCACGTACAGCTTTGATTACTGCTACTTTATTTGCACCAACTTCTTTTAATACAACATCAAAATCAGTTTTTTCTTCTGCTGCTTCAGCTGGACCTGCTGCGGCTACAGCAACAGCTGCTGCTGCAGAAACGCCAAATTTTTCTTCCATCATAGATACAAGTTCAACAACGTCCATTACAGACATTTCAGCAACTGCATCTAAAATTTGTTCTTTAGTGATAGACATAATATAGTTTCCCAAATTTACAATTTTTTAATTAATAAAATTCACAATCATACTGCAATTATGCAGCTTCTTTTTGATCGCGAACTGCTGCAAGAGTACGAACCAATTTGCCAGCTGCGGCTTCTTTCATGGTTGACATCAAGCGAGCTAATGCTTCTTCATAAGTAGGTAATGTTGCTAAGCGATCGATATTCGCTGCAGTAATCAATTCACCTTCAAAGGCAGCTGCTTTAATCTCAAATTTTTCATTTTCTTTTGCAAACGCTTTAAAAATACGCGCTGCAGCACCTGGGTGCTCATTTGAAAATGCAATTAGAGTAGGACCAACAAACTCATCTTTTAAGCACTCATAAGGAGTACCAACTACGACGCGACGTAATAGCGTATTACGAACAACACGCATATAAACGCCAGCTTCGCGAGCAGATTTACGTAAGGCAGTCATTTTTTCTACAGTTACACCACGAGAATCCGCGACAACTGCAGACAGCGCACCTTTGGCTATTTCTTGAACTTCAGCAACAATTTCTTGTTTATTTTGAAGATTTAGTGCCATTGGTATTGCTCCTGGATTAAACTAGGCTTAGCCTAGACCTATTTTACTAACTCCGCCATAAATAGAAGAAGTTAGCATAACCACGATGAGCAGAATTCCTGTATTACATCTATACGAATTTTTCAGGTTCTGTCACCGTCTACGTAGGATGATTAAGTAATTAACAGTTAAGGATCAACAATTGATTACACCTACGGTCTTGGACGGGGTCTGGTTATGGCCAGACACCAACCGATTTTTACCATTTATAACTGTTAATTTAGATAATAAACAGATTATAAATGTTGATTACCTAAATCACTTAAACAGTTGCATTTAGCGTTGCTTGATCAATAGAAACGCCTGCACCCATAGTGGTAGATAAACTAATTTTCTTAATAAATACACCTTTAGATGAAGCTGGTTTTGCACGTTTTAATGCAACAAGTAACGCTTCAAGGTTCTCTTTTAATTTGTCAGATTCAAAATCAGCTTTACCAATAGTAGTATGGATAATACCATTTTTATCATTACGGTAACGAACCTGACCAGCTTTTGCATTTTTAACTGCTTCAGCAACATTTGGTGTTACTGTGCCGACTTTAGGATTTGGCATTAGACCACGTGGACCTAATACTTGACCTAATTGACCTACAACTCGCATTGCATCAGGTGAAGCGATAACAACATCAAAATTCATTTCGCCTTTTTTGATCTGCTCTGCTAAATCTTCCATACCAACTAGTTCTGCACCTGCTTCTTTAGCAGCTTCAGCATTAGCGCCTTGTGTGAACACAGCAACGCGGACGCTACGTCCAGTACCATTTGGAAGCACGATTGCACCACGTACATTTTGATCAGATTTACGTGGATCAATACCCAAATTAACAGCAACATCAACGCTTTCAACGAATTTAGCTGTTGCTAGCTCTTTTAATAACGTGATAGCTTCATTGATATCATATTGTTTGGTCGCATTAACTTTTTCGCGGATAAGTTTAGCTCGTTTAGATAATTTAGCCATTAATTAACCCTCCACTTCCAGACCCATTGAGCGAGCTGTTCCTTCAATAGAACGCATCATAGTCTCAATAGTTGCACCATTCATATCAGCTGCTTTTAATTCAGCGATTTCGCGAATTTGAGCGCTAGTAATTTTACCAACTTTTTTCTTATTTGGTTCACCAGAACCTGATTTGATTTTAGCTGCTTTCTTTAAAAGCACAGCTGCAGGTGGTGTTTTAGTAATGAATGTAAATGAACGATCAGAATATACTGTAATAACAACTGGAATAGGTAAGCCTTTTTCTAAGCTATCTGTTTTCGCATTGAATGCTTTACAGAATTCCATAATGTTAACACCATGTTGACCTAACGCAGGACCAACCGGTGGACTTGGATTTGCTGCACCAGCTGCTACTTGCAGCTTAATGTAAGCTTGTACTTTTTTTGCCATTTTAGGTTCCTTTCTTGGGTGCGAATGCTTCTATCAATAGTGGTTAATAAATAAACATTTACCAATCAATAGACAGCTCCCCTAAGTTAAATGAGGGCAGTATTATGCTATAGATGAGATTTTTTTGCAACTATTATTTACACCATCGACTGTATCGATGGTGTATTAAGTCAAATTCTTATAAAGTTAATGTCTATTAACAGTTATAGAACATCGATTGCATTTAGTTCTTTAAAGGCAAGTTCTAAACGAGCAATCATTGACTCTTGTCCTTTACGTAACCAAACTCGTGGATCGTAATATTTTTTGTTTGGTGCATCACTACCTGTTGGATTTCCTAGCTGAGACTGAAGATAATCTTCATTAGCTTTATAGTAATTAAGGATGCCTTCCCAATTTGCCCATTGTGTATCGGTATCGATATTCATTTTAACAACACCGTAACTTACAGCTTCAGCAATTTCTTCAGGAGTTGAACCAGAACCACCATGGAAAACAAAGTTTAATGATTTAGGTGGAAGATTGAATTTTTCTGAGACATATTTTTGTGAATTATCTAAAATCTTCGGTGTTAATTTCACATTGCCAGGTTTATAGACGCCATGTACATTTCCAAAAGAAGCTGCAATTGTAAAACGTGGGCTAATAGCACTTAATCTCTCATATGCATATGCAACATCTTCAGGTTGGGTATAAAGTGCTGAACTATCCATATGGCTATTATCAACACCATCTTCTTCACCACCAGTACAACCTAACTCTAATTCTAGGGTCATGCCCATTGGTTTCATGCGAGATAAGTATTGGCAGCAGATATCAATATTATCTTTTAAAGACTCTTCAGAGAGATCGATCATGTGAGAAGAGAAAAGCGGTTTACCCGTTTTAGCGAAATGAGTTTCGCCTGCCTCTAGAAGACCATCAATCCATGGGAGCAGTTTTTTTGCACAGTGGTCAGTATGAACAATTACTGGCACACCATATTTTTCAGCTACAAGGTGAACATGTTTAGCGCCAGAAATTGCGCCTAAGATTGCATTACCTTGACCTTCTAATTTTAGACCTTTACCTGCGATAAATTGCGCGCCACCATTAGAGAATTGGACAATAACTGGAGATCCAACTTTTGCCGCTGTTTCAATAACCGCATTAATTGTATTTGTATCAACGCAGTTCACTGCCGGTAGAGCAAAATTATTTTCACGTGCAACTTGAAACACTTTTTGGACGTCATCACCAGTGATAACCCCAGGTTTAACAATACTAGAGATCTTAGTTGTCATTTTATTACCTATTGTTGTTATATATGTGTATATATAAAATATAATTATAAAAATTAAAGGATGAAACTGTTATCCATCCTTTGTCTATCATTAACTCTTATCGTCTGTTTTAAGATTTAGCTCGCTCTTCTAACATGGTAACTGCTGGTAATTTTTTACCTTCAACAAATTCAAGAAAAGCGCCACCACCTGTAGAGATGTAAGATATTTTATCTTCAATACCAAAAAGATCGATAGCTGCCAATGTATCACCACCACCAGCAATGGAGAATCCATCACTCTCAGCAATCGCTTTAGCAATAATTTCTGTACCACGGCGGAAGTTAGGGAATTCAAACACGCCAACTGGACCGTTCCATAAGATAGTTTTCGCTTTTTTAATAATATCAGCTAATGCTTCGGCAGATTGATCACCGATATCTAGAATTTGTTCGTTATCTTTAACATCTTTGACTGATTTCTCAGTTGCTTTTGCTGTTTCACTAAATTCAGTAGCAACGCGCACATCAGTTGGAACAGGAATATGGCAATTTGCCATCAATTTTTTTGCTTCAGGAATGAGATCAGATTCATAGAGTGATTTACCAACATTGTAACCTTCTGCTGCAATAAAGGTATTGGCAATACCACCACCAACAATAATCTGGTCGGCAATTTTTGAAAGGGAATCAAGCACAGTTAATTTGGTTGAAACTTTAGAACCAGCAACAATCGCAACCATTGGTCGGGCTGGATTGTCTAACGCTTTTCCTAATGCATCTAATTCGGCTGATAATAGTGGACCAGCACAGGCAACAGGGGCGTATAAGCCAACACCATAAGTTGAAGCTTGTGCACGATGCGCAGTACCAAAGGCATCCATTACATAGATATCGCAAAGCGCCGCATATTTTTTAGCTAAAGTTTGATCATCTTTCTTTTCGCCAACATTAAAACGGACATTTTCAAGAACAACTAATTCACCCTCTTTAACATCAACGCCATCTAGATAATCTTTGACTAAGCGGACAGGGAATGATACATGTTCTTTTAGGTAGTCAACAACTGGTTGTAATGAGTATTCAGGGTTATATTCACCTTCAGTTGGACGACCTAAGTGAGATGCAACCATAACTTTTGCACCCTGTTTAATTGCATATTCAATTGTTGGCAATGATGCACGAATACGCGCATCTGATGTCACTTTACCCGCTTTTACAGGTACATTAAGATCTGAACGTATAAAAAGACGTTTACCTTTAAGATCAAGGTCTTTCATTCTTATAATAGACATTGAGGATTCCTCTTCGAAATAAAAATAGAAAAAACTGCCGCTATTCTAGCATAAAAAAACTTTTTTAAGCTAATTTCTTAGTTAATGCCTAACAACATATTCCTGTTTTAATAGTGAGTTAATGCGATTCATAAAATAGTAATAAATTCACCACATTTATATAATATCTATTCATATTTTAGATGCAGATTAATAAAATATTTTATTTAAATGTCATTGACAAAATAGTGAAAATCAGGCATATTTTGGCGCCTTATTAATATATAAATTTTATCTGAAACTTGGGAGTTGACTTTGGCTAATATCAAATCAGCTAAAAAACGTGCGGTTCAGTCTGAAAAACGCCGCAAACATAATGCAAGTCGCCGCTCTATGATGCGTACCTATATCAAAAAAGTCTACGCTGCTGTCGCAGCTGGTGATAAACAGACAGCTGAAACAGCATTTAAAGCTATGCAAGAAGTTGTCGATCGCCAAGCAACACGTGGCTTGATCCATAAAAACAAAGCAGCGCGACATAAAGCAAACTTAGCTAAGCGAATCAAAGCATTAGCTTAATTTTAATCAAAAGTTAATGTAACCTAAAATTCTACTATGCACCATGTGCAGTAGATTTTTTTTGCAGAAAGTTTAGCCATAAATCCCCTGTTAAAACAGATTGGATCTACTGTTTAATTTTCTGAATAACTTGCTTTAGCGGATAAAAAGTGGTGAAAGCCACTTTTTTTATTTGTATAATAAAACTATATCGCAAATAATTTCACTTATTACCAATAAGTATCTAAAAAAGAGAGTCTATTGTGGTGTCGCGTGATTATGTAAAAAGAAAAAAACAGACAAAGAGAAACCGCGTGATTCCAAATTTGATGATCATGCTCGCTATCATTTTAATTGTACTATTTGCAACTCTACTCTATCTCCTTGCAAAGCGTGAACCAAATCAGGTCTCTAAAGTACCAGTTAAAACTGCACCACCAGCAATGACACTTCCTGAACAACCGCAAGAGCGCTGGACCTATTTAAAAGAGCTCGAAAAACCAAACTCTGATACTTCAATTCGTAACTCTACTTCAGAAAGGCAACAAATTTTAAATAGCTTTTCGGGTAATTTTTCTTCGAATTCAACAGTAAAAACAGTGACAACAGAGCAGCAAACAAAAACACCAGAACCGTTATCATCAAAATGGCAATTACAGTGTGGTGCATTTAAAGAGAGAACAAATGCTGATGGGTTAAGAGCTAAATTAGCCATGTCTGGTATTACAGGTAAGGTAATAAATGGATCACTCTTCCGTGTTATAGCAGGACCTTATAATAGTAAAATTGATGCAGATAAAGCGGTTAGTGCGCTGAAAAGTAACGGAATTAAGGACTGTATTGTTACAGATAGATAATCTTTATAGGTAAGAATTTATAAGCAAAACTCTTTTTGTAAATTGATCAACTCCATACATTGTTAATAGAGATAAAGTGAATGATATGAAGAAATTAGACCAGTATGTTATGAACAAGATTGCTGGAAGATCAGATAGATTTGCACAGATTACAAAATTTATCGCTATTTTATGGGATCGAATTAATCGTGATCGTTTAACTATTTCAGCTGCAGGATTGTCTTACACAACCATTTTAGCGCTAGTCCCCCTAACAACTGTAATCTTTTCCCTCTTATCTGCCTTTCCTATATTTAATGATGCCAGTCATGCCTTAAAAGAGCTTATCTATAATAATCTTCTACCTGCAGCGAGTGATACGGTTGGGCACTATTTAGATCAGTTTATTCAAAATACTAAGAAGATGACCATATTTGGGATAGTCGGATTAATTATTACCTCTCTGTTACTTATTCGCTCAATTGATAGCGCACTAAATCTAATCTGGCAGACCAAACGTAAACGGTCACTAATCTATAACTTAACCATATATTGGACAATATTAACTTTAGGTCCTATTTTAGTAGGATCAAGCGTCGCAGTTAGCTCCTACATCTTTTCACTTAAATGGTTTACCAATACCGCTACTAGTGGCTTTTTATTAAATATTCTACCGTTTATTATCTCAATTATTGGATTCTGGCTTCTTTATAGTATTGTACCGACAGAACCCGTTCCTGCCAAAGCCGCTTTGATAGGATCACTAATTGCAGCAATCCTATTTGAAATCGGAAAACGCGCATTTACCTTGTATGTTACCTCGTTCCCCACTTACCAATTAATTTATGGGGTCGTTTCATCAATTCCCATCATGTTAGTCTGGATCTACTGTTCATGGTGTATCGTTCTCTTCGGTGCCGAATTTTCAGCCGCTGTAACAGATTTTCAAAACAGAGATTGTCAAAACTTAGATAAACAAGAAGCTAAATAAGATGATTGCTTTAATTCAACGTGTAAAACAGGCTAATGTTACAGTCGATAACAAGATTATCGGTAAGATCAATAACGGTCTGGTTGTACTGCTAGGGGTTGAGCAGGAAGATACTGAACAGAAAGCAGTAAGATTATGTGAGCGTGTGCTTGGTTATCGCATCTTTAATGACGATAATGGCAAAATGAATTTAAATGTAACCCAAGCTTCGGGAGAGCTATTAGTTGTCTCTCAATTTACACTAGTTGCAGATACCGAAAAGGGGATGCGCCCTAGTTTTACCAAAGGGGCAAAACCAGAGCAGGCGAATTTGCTCTACCAATTTTTTGTTGAAGAGTGCCGAAAAAAGATCGTAACAGAGACAGGGCAATTTGCAGCAGATATGCAAGTATCACTAATTAATGATGGTCCGGTCACTTTCTGGTTACAGGTTTGATTTTAATTGTTAATTTGAACGGTTAATTTTTTATCTTAATCAAAATGTTTTAGGGTTATACCCTTTTTCTTCGCATTATTACCAATAAATTTGCACTTAATTACAGTTATCTCTAAAAAATAGTTATAACTTAATTATAGTTACAACAGTTGATTGATTGCGATTTTATCTGGTGTAATAATTCTAAATCTTGTTAATAAAAAATAATCATCTAGCCAGATGGCTAGTCTATTTAAGGAATGGATATGTTTGAAAAAGTCGAACCGTATGCTGGTGATCCAATACTCTCATTAGTAGCAGATTTTAATCGTGACCAGCGAGTCAACAAAGTTAATTTAAGTATTGGATATTACTACAATGAACAAGGCGTTGTTCCACAATTAGAGTGTGTCAAAATTGCCCGTGATTACCTCTATAATCATAAAAAAGAGGCGCAGCTCTATTTACCAATGAGTGGTTTACCCAATTATTGCCAATCTATCCAGTCACTGCTTTTTGGCAATGAGTGTAAAACCGATGGACGGATTGCGACCATCCAAACATTAGGTGGATCTGGTGCATTAAAAGTGGGTGCAGATTTTCTACATCGCTATTTCCCAGATTCCGAAGTTTGGGTGAGTGATCCAACATGGGAAAATCATATCGCAATCTTTAATGGTGCTGGTTTTAAAGTCAATAAATATCCCTACTTTGATCCAGAGACCTGCGGTGTCAAATTTGGTGATATGTTAACCACTTTAAATGAGCTACCTGCAAAAAGTATTATATTACTTCACCCTTGCTGTCATAATCCAACTGGTGTTGACTTAACCCATGAGCAGTGGGATCAGGTGATTGCGCTGATACAAAAACGTGATCTAATCCCATTTATGGATATCGCCTACCAAGGTTTTGGTAAAGATATTGATGATGATCGATATGCCATTACCAAAGTCGCTGAGCTTGGATTAACTGGTCTAGTCAGTAACTCGTTTTCAAAAACCTTTTCACTCTATGGTGAACGTGTAGGTGGGCTATCAGTTCTCTGTGACAATAGCGAGACGGCTAATCATGTTTTTGGGCAGTTACAAGCAACAGTACGCCGTAACTATTCAAGCCCACCTGCCTATGGCGCACATATTGTCGCTCATGTATTAAATAGTTCAGAGTTAAAAAATAGGTGGTTTAGCGAAGTTGCCGCCATGAATAAACGTATTACAACCATGCGCCAAACTTTAGTTGACTCACTAAAAAGTGCTGTTCCTGACTATGATTTTAATTTTCTTATTAAACAAAGAGGTATGTTCAGTTATACTGGTTTTAACCAAACTCAAGTAGCAAGGTTAAGAGAGCAGTTTGGGGTCTATTTAGTTGGTAGTGGTAGAATGTGTGTTGCTGGATTGAACAATAATAATGTTTACCAAGTTGCAAAAGCATTTGCCGCAGTAAAATAGTCCAAAATAATTGTTAATATATTGTTAATATAACGCTGTTTTAACAATTTCTGTTTTAACAAAATGGTATTTAAAACTATTTTGCATTAAAAACTGGTTTACATTAAAAACTACTGTATATAAACATTTTTAAACAGATCTTATTAAAAGGGGTAAATTATGATTTATAAAGCACTTATTTTAATATTTGGTATTGTAATGGCAACAGTTACTGTAGGTTGTAATACAGTAAAAGGTGTTGGTGAAGATGTTCAAGGTGGCGGTGAAGCAATTTCATCTTCCGCTCAAGCAGTAAGTAATAAGTTATAACTTATAATTATAGTTCTATTTAATATTATATTTATCATTATTTCCTATCTATTCCACCGTTATCAATAGGTGGAATAGATAATATTTTATAGAGTTAATCATCCACATGTTTTTATCTCGTAGATCCCAATAATTATCATCACCCGATCAAATATTATTAAAATGAGAGATAGATTATCTCACAAAATAGTTACATATCACTTTTTTGGGTCTATTTTTATGCGTAAAATCTCGCTAAATAGCGTTTATCGAAACTTTAATTCATAAAGTACCAAGATAAATAATGTAAAAGAATTATCAAATAGGTTATATTGCTACTGATTTTTTAAGATAGTGATAATCGATTGCAGTTTAAAACTGTTAATTTAACGAAGATCAATAAAAAGGTTAAAAAGGGAACAAAATGACAGTTAATTTATCTTCTTTAACAGAAGGGAAAAGCACCGTTGGAAAAATTAAAAAAGCAGTGATTCCAGTTGCAGGATTAGGGACACGTATGTTACCCGCCACAAAAGCGATTCCAAAAGAGATGTTACCCGTTGTCGATAAGCCACTTATCCAATATGTCGTTGAAGAGTGCGTTGCCGCAGGGATTACCGAGATTATTTTTGTTACTCACTCCTCTAAAAACTCAATTGAAAACCATTTTGATACCAGTTTTGAACTAGAAGCAATGTTAGAAGCACGTGTGAAAAGGCAGCTGCTTCTTGAAGTACAAGGTATTATTCCAAAAACAGTTACCATTACCAGTGTTCGTCAAGGGCTAGCAAAAGGGTTAGGCCATGCAGTACTTTGTGCCCATCCTCTAGTTGGTAATGAACCATTTGCTGTTGTGCTACCTGATGTGATTATCGATGAATATAAGAGTGATCTCTCTAAAGACAATTTAGCGGCGATGATTACCAATTATCATAACAGCCAACATAGCCAAATTATGGTTGAACCAGTACCAGAAAACCTCGTCTCATCCTACGGGATTGTTGATTGTCAAGGCGCTCAATTAACGGCAGGTGAGATTGCACAAATGTACCAAGTGGTTGAGAAACCATCAATTGAAGAGGCGCCATCAAACCAATCTATTGTAGGTCGTTATGTTTTATCTGAAAAAATATGGCCACTACTTGCCAAGACACCATTAGGCGCAGGCGGTGAAATTCAGTTAACCGATGCGATTGCTATGCTACTTGAAAACGAAATTGTAGACGCTTACTGTATTAAAGGGCGCAGCCATGACTGTGGTAACAAGTTGGGCTATGTACAGACTTTTGTTGAATATGCAATGCGTCATAAATCATTGGGCGATGATGTTAAAGCTTGGTTAAAAACAATTTAAAATCTGTTATCAAAGGGGGGATAATAACAGTATCTCCTCGCCCTCATTTTGGGCTTTTGTATTTAAAAACCAATTTAAAAACTAATAGTTTAAAAATGAGATCAATTTATCTATAAGTTAGGGATTATTATGGAACTTCTCTGTCCTGCGGGTTCACTACCCTCATTAAAAATTGCAATAGATAATGGCGCTGATGCTGTCTATATAGGTTTAAAAGATGACACAAATGCGCGCCATTTTGCTGGACTCAATTTTAATGAGAAACGTCTGCTTGAAGCGGCAGATTATGTGCATAAACATGGCAAAAAACTTCATATTGCGATAAACACCTTTGCCCATCCAGATAATTTTAGCCGTTGGCAATATGCTGTTGATACGGCTGCTGCTATTGGTGCTGATGCACTAATCCTAGCCGATCTAGCGATGTTAGATTATGCATTTGAAAAGTACCCTAATATTGAGCGACATGTCTCTGTACAAGCATCCTCAACCAATGAAGAGTCAATTAAGTTTTATCACCAAAATTTTCAAGTAGACCGGATTGTCTTACCACGCGTGCTCTCTATGCATCAAGTAAAACAGTTATCACAAGTCTCTCCGGTACCACTTGAGGTATTCGCATTTGGGAGCCTCTGCATTATGGCCGAAGGGCGCTGTTACCTCTCCTCCTACTTAACAGGTGAGTCACCAAATACCGTTGGTGCCTGTTCACCAGCTAAATTTGTCCGCTGGGAAGAGACGGAAAAAGGGTTGGAATCACGACTAAATAATGTGCTAATTGACTGCCATAAAAAAGGTGAAAATGCCGGTTACCCAACTCTCTGTAAAGGGCGCTATTTTGTTGGCGAAGAGTTATATCACCCAATTGAGGAGCCAACCAGCTTAAATACTATCGAATTACTGCCAGAACTATTTGCTGCCAATATTGCCTCAGTTAAAATTGAAGGTCGCCAACGGAGCCCTGCCTATGTTGAACAGATTACCAAAGTGTGGCGACAAGCAATAGATCAGTATAAAGCAGATCCGCAAGCTTTCCAAGCAGAAAAGCGTTGGCTAGATACATTAGATGCCGTCTCAGAAGGAACCCAAACAACATTAGGTGCTTACCACCGCAAATGGCAATAATAGGTCATCAATAAAAATAGAGTGAGCAATAAAATGAAATATGCATTAGGTCCCGTTCTCTACTATTGGCCTAAAACAGAAACAGAAACGTTTTACCGAGCAGCAATGCAGAGTGAAGCCGATATTATCTACATGGGTGAAACAGTCTGTACTAAACGGCGCGAGATGAAAGTCGCAAATTGGCTGGATCTTGCTAAAGAGGTCGCTAAATCGGGTAAACAGGTAGTACTCTCCACATTAGCACTGCTCGAGGCCGCATCAGAAATTGGTGAAATGCGGCAACTTATCAATAATGGTGATTTTTTAATTGAGGCGAATGATCTCGCTGCTATCAATATTGCGCAATCCGAAAAATTACCCTTTGTCGTCGGTCCGGCAATCAACTGTTATAACGCATTGACTTTAAAACTATTGCAAAAACAGGGGATGATACGTTGGTGTATGCCAGTTGAACTATCGCGTGATTGGCTTGGTAATGTACTTAAACAGTTCGATGAGTTAAATATAGAACGCAAATTTGAGGTTGAAGTATTTAGTTACGGTTACCTTCCACTAGCCTATTCTGCACGCTGTTTCACCGCCAGGTCGGAAGATAAACCAAAAGATAAGTGTGAAACATGCTGCATCAACTACCCAGTCGGTCGAGAGGTCTTTTCACAAGAGCAGCAAAAAGTCTTTGTGCTTAATGGTATCCAGACAATGAGCGGCTACTGTTATAACCTCGGTAACAATCTCAAAGAGATGAAGGGGCTTGTAGACATTGTACGAATCTCCCCCTTAGGATTAGAGACACTCGATATAGTCACTCAATTTCGAGCAAATGAAGAGGGATCTCATCCATTACAAATTGAGCAGAAACGCGACTGTAACGGTTACTGGAATGGTATAGCAGGTCTTGAACTCAGTTAACCATTAAGTCTAGCGATTTTTATTAACGAAGATAACCAAAAAATTGATGACTAATAACCGCAGCACACAATTTGAGCCGAACCAATTTAGATCACAGTTCCCTGTACTCAATAGCAGTGAAAATGGGGATTTTGTCTATCTTGATTCAGCGGCAACTTCCTTAAAACCGCAAGTGATGATTGATGCGCTGCAAAACTACTATAGTAAGCATACTGCAACAGTTGCGCGTAGTTTACATAAAGATGCTATGAGAATCACTGCAGATTATGACCTTGCGCGTCAAAGAGTGGCTAAATTTATTGGTGCTACTGAGTGTGATGAAATAATTTGGACAAGCGGAACAACTGAATCGATCAATCTTATAGCACAAAGCTATGCAAGATCCCTTTTACAACCTGATGATGAGATTATTGTAAGTGATCTTGAACATCATAGTAATCTAATACCTTGGTTAATTGTAGCAGAGCAGACCGGTGCTAAAGTTACTCCATGGGCGATTAATGATATTGCACTCTCATCTTTAATAAACCCTAAAACAAAAATTGTTGCTGTTACGCAGATGTCAAACGTGACTGGCTACTGCCCTGATCTTGCCAAAATCAGCGCAGTTGTTCATAACTACGGTGCAGTTTTAGTTGTTGATGGTGCTCAAGGTATTGTCCATAATCCGATCAATGTGGTCGATTATGATATCGATTTCTATGCTTTCTCTGCACATAAACTATATGGACCAACAGGCGTAGGCGCTCTGTATGGTAAAAAAAGATTATTAGCATCGATGCCGGTATGGCAAGGGGGTGGGAAAATGTTAACCCAAGCCTCATTTACCGACTTTACTCCTGCACCGCTCCCCGCTAAATTTGAAGCGGGCACCCCAAACATTGCCGGAATTTTAGCTTTTTCGGCCACACTTAACTGGCTAGAAAAGGTGGAAATATCAGCCGCTAACCACTATGTTGAAACGCTTGCAGACTATGCAACGGCGAAACTCTCTAAAATTGATAACATCACCATCTATAGTGTTCCAAATAGTCCACTTATCTCGTTTACTATTGCCGGTATTCATCATAATGATATAGCCATTTTGCTAAGTGAACAGAATATTGCTATCAGAACTGG
Source organism: Orbaceae bacterium ESL0721 (assembly GCA_029433365.1). Lineage (GTDB taxonomy): Bacteria > Pseudomonadota > Gammaproteobacteria > Enterobacterales > Orbaceae > Gilliamella. The sequence goes on along the minus strand of JAQTHZ010000002.1, from coordinate 102,750 downwards.
TGAGTTATGCGCTCAGCCATTGATGAAAAAGTTAGGTTGCCAAGGGGTGATTCGTCTCTCATTTATGCCTTATAATAATCACCATGATATAGACAATTTTTTGAATGTGCTTAACGATGCCCTATTGCTATTAAAATAGCGGCATTATTGATAATATCGTGCTGGCACTATTACTAATTGATACTCTTGTATAGCTGACATGATTAATAGATCGTTCATAATATCTTTTATTACAGATCTAGGTTATGACAGATCAAAACCCTAAAACATTTTTGTTAAAATGGCTACATGTTAGGCAAAATTGATGACAAACCAACAACTATACTCACCAGAAAAATTAACAGAGATCTTTGCTAAACAACATAACTGGCAAGATCGTTATCGACAGTTAATTTTATTATCTAAACAGTTAGATGATCTCCCCGCAGAGGCAAAAATAGCCGCTAATCAAGTTTATGGTTGTGAAAATCGGGTCTGGCTCATCTATAAAAAAACACCCAATAATCAGATTTTTTTTCAAGGTGATAGTGAAGGGCGGATTGTGAAAGGGTTATTAGCTATTCTACTCATTTTAGCGAATGGTAAAACGGCGGACGAGATTATGGAAATAGATTTCGAAAATGAGTTAAAAGCGCTAAACATTATTGATGAACTAAGTGAGACCCGATTACTAGGTCTCACCAAGTTAATTGAAGCGATCAAAAAAGCAGCTTAAATAAAGTTAAAACCATGTTAATCATCAAAGCTTTTTTAATCACGGCTATTTTCGAAAGTAAAAGCGGTCACAACGCGTTTAACACCAGCGACGCGACTCGCTACATCAGCTGCGGCTTTGCCCTCTTTTTCATCAGCAACAATACCTATTAAGAAAACTTCACTATTTTCGGTTACCACTTTGATATTACGTGCTTTGGTATCGGTATTTGTTACTAATTGAGATTTTACTTTGGTAGTAATCCAAGCATCATTTGTTATCGTTCCAACACCAACAGGTGCACCTGAACGGATCTGATTATAGATTTTATGGACACCATCAACTTCACTAACTAAAGACTCTGCTTTGGCACTTTGCACACTATTTGCTTGCCCAGTAAGTAAAATATTGCCGTTATAAGCTGTTGCAACAATTCGAGCTCCACTAAATATATCATCACCCTCTTTTAATTTGCTATTTACGCGAGAGTTGAGCGTATTATCATCAACTTGTGTACCTGTCGTACGTGGATCTGTTGCCACTTTAGCTGTAGTACCTGCACCAGCGCCAATTATTGCAGCGGCAACACAGCCTTGCAACATTAATACACCCATTATTAAAAATGTGATAAATGTAAAATTTTTCATAATAATTCCTTACTGTTTTTAACTGAATTTACCGCTAGCTATTATGCATTGCAGCGGAGGATTTGCAAATTTTTTATAGTAAAGAATAGCTCAATGATAAACAGTAAAGTTTATCAATAGTTCAGCTGACAATAAAAGTGATCTTAATCTCTCCCTTATCTTTTCCATAACTGAGAGAAGAGAGAGTGTAAAGAGCGCATTAAAAGCGGGTTAATAGTCTCTCTCAACCGAAAGAAGCGCCAAATCTTGTAACCCTTTTTTATAAGGAGAGTCAGGGAGGATAGCTAAAACATCAAACGCCTTTTGCGCCTCCTCTTTTGCGGTTTTGAGTGTAAACTCAAGCGAACCACAATCATGCATAATCTGCAAAATATGATCGAGTAGATGACGCCCATTACCCTGTTCAATTGCTTGACGAATTAATTCAACATCTTTCTGATTATTAACATGATGCATCGCATGTAAAAGTGGAAGAGTTGGTTTACCTTCATTAAGATCATCACCAAGATTTTTCCCCAACTTTTCGGCATTATCAGCACTATAATCGAGTAGATCATCAATCAGCTGAAATGCCGTACCAATATAGCGGCCGTAAAGTTGTAGCGCCCGCTCCTGCTCAGGCGTTGCATTGGCAATAATTGCCGCGCAATGGGAAGTTGCCTCAAATAGGCGAGCAGTTTTACGATAGATAACATCTAAATATTGCTCTTTTGTAATATCAGGATCATTACAATTTATTAGCTGTAAAACTTCCCCCTCGGCAATCACGTTAGTAGCTGTCGACATTATCGTTAACACTTTTAGGGATTCAACACTAACCATCATCTGGAATGATCGCGTATAGATATAGTCACCAACCAAAACACTGGCAGCATTACCAAATATAGCATTTGCTGTTGATCTGCCACGCCTAAGATCTGACTCATCTACAACATCATCATGCAATAAAGTAGAGGTATGGATAAATTCAATAAATGCAGCCGTCGTTATATGTTTATCGCCTTGATAATTTAACGCCTTAGCAATTAATAGCGCGATAATAGGACGAATTCGCTTACCACCACTACTAATAATGTAATTACCTAACTGATTGATTAGCGCAATATCAGAACTAAATTCAGCTTGAATTGCCGCATTAACTTTTGCCATATCATCTTGGACAAGTGCCAAAATATCGTTTATAGATCTGTTATCCATTTTATTAATAGTAAGTAGTAATAGAAATTCACTATTATTATCCGATAAGCAGAAATTAACAACAAAATTAACAACGGATATTTTTGCAAAAAAACTATAAATGATAACCGTTTTCATTTAAAATTAAGCGAAATTGTTTGAGAATGAATTATATTTACATCTATGATGCTATTCTCGCTTCTTGAGTGTTAATAGGCAGTATGTCAAAGCCTAACTATTATTACTCCTCTCAAAATGGTAATCGTGCTACGCAACTATAATGAATATTAACAATAGTAAAATCGACGAAAGAAAGAAGTCAAAATCAACTACCACCTATCACACCGTAAAATATGGTGCGCTATCTGTTGCTGCCCATCTTCTCTTTGTTGCTCTTCTATTTAGTGGATTACTATTTGCAACCGATAAAGTTATCGATGTTGGCGATCAATCGATTAAGGCAATTATGGTCGATTTATCACAAATAGCAGCACCACAGCAATCTATGGCGGCAAAAACGGAGCTTGCAAAAAAAAGTGAAACTGATAATGAAGATCAGCCAAAAGAGCCGGATCCAAAAGCGCAAGATGAGAAAGTACCTGAAGAGCCAATAGAAGAGATCATTGAACCCCAAGAAATGCCAGAAGCTGTAACCAAAGAGTCAATGAAACCTATTAATAAGCAGAGATATAAGCAGAAACGTTTTAATAAACAGCATAAAAAAATGGCACGCCATACAAGATCAGAAACCGATCAAGGCGAATCAACAACATCTCAGCTAAATCAAGAAGTGGCAAGTGATAACCTTGCTGCTGTATCAACAGCACCGTCCATCTCAGATAATATAAACTATTCGCAAAATGCAACACCAATTAGTCGAAACCAACCTGAATATCCTCGCCGCGCATTAGATATGCAGATAGAAGGTTATGTGGTCGTAAAATATGATGTAAATAGAGAAGGTCGTGTTGAAAATATCCGCTTTATTGAATCTAAACCTAATAATGTTTTTAATCGGTCAGTGATTACCGCTATGAGATCATGGCGCTACCGACCGGTTGCTGCAAAAGATTTAACCACTAGAATTGTCTTTAATCGCAATCGATCAGTAACATTAAGTAGTTCTTGATCGTTAAAATGATTTATTAAAACAAGTTATTAAAACAATTCGTTAAAATAATTTGTTAAAAAAAGTTGTCAAAACGAATTACCAAAACAAGTCACAAAAACAAATTACTAAAACAGACTACTAAAACTGACAGGATTATGACGCACCCCTTTTTGCCATCAACGCCTCGATGGCATCGGGATCTTTAGGAACATCACCCGTTAAAACAGTATTACCATTATCGGTAATGATAATATTATCTTCAATACGAATACCAATTCCTCGATATTGCGCTGGTACGTCAGCATGTTGATTAATATAGAGACCCGGCTCCACAGTTAACACCATGCCCGATTGCAACGGGCAGTTACGATCACTGCCAACATCATGTACATCAATACCTAGCCAGTGCCCAAGTCCATGCATATAGTAGTTTAAGTAGGCTTTTTCTTCGATTAACCTATTCACATCCCCCTGCATAATGCCAAGTTCAACCAGACCAGTTACCATAATTCGAACTACCTGCTGATTAACCTCTTGAATCGATACACCCGGTTTAAATAGCTCAATTGCTCTATATTGTGAGGCTAAAACAATATTATAGATCTCACGCTGCGCTGGGGTAAATTTTCCATTTACAGGGAAAGTTCGGGTAATATCACTCGCATAATAGTTATACTCACAACCTGCATCAATAAGGACTAAATCGTCTGATTGGAGTTGACAGCTATTGTTCTCATAATGCAACGTACAACCATTATTACCACTCCCCACAATTGTATTATAGGAGGGGAAACGTGCGCCATGGTTGGCAAACTCATATAAAATCTCAGCTTCTAACTGATACTCATACATCGAAGGTCGGCAATGCTGCATTGCTCTCACATGGGCTTTAGCGGCAATCTTACCTGCTTCTCGCATAAGCTCGATTTCGAAATCCGATTTAAACATCCGCATTGTATGTAAAATAGGGCGCCAATCAATCAATATAGTTGGTGCAGTAAAGCCTTGTCTGCCACCTTCGCGCAGCGTATTCATCACATTTTTGACAATATGATCTGCATAGAGATATTGGCTATCAGCGTGATATAACGCTGTTTTACCATTAAGCAGTTTGGGTAAAATAAACTCAATATCATCAAATAGGTAGGCTTCATCAACTAAAATATCGGATACTGCTGCCTCTTGACCTAAACGGTAACCGGTCCAAATCTCAGCAACAGGATCTTTTTTACGATTAAAAAGCACGCTTTTTACTGTTTGATCTGGTTCTTCAGGTTTAATCAATAACAGTACCGCCTCTGGTTCAGCAAAAAGGGTAAGGTACCAAAAATCGCTATTTTGGCGATAAGGGTAGTGGGTATCATTACTACGTATCGCTTCTGGCGCGGCAAAAAAGATCGCAGCACTGTTTGGGATCATCTCAGCCATAAATTTATTACGACGGGTGAGCAGTTCTTGTTTAATGTCAGCTGTTATCATGATGTTAACTATTGGTTGATGAAAATTAGATGATTGTCACTATTAACGAATATCACTGTAAACGAATGTAACTGTAAATGAATGTAGTTATAAAAGATTATAGTTATAAACGATTACAATTTTAGACGACTATAATTAATGGATTGTTGGCGTAACGTCAGGTTCATTAAATTCGTCATAACATAAAATTGCCGTAATACGGACATACTCTTGGATCTCCTCAAAGGCAAATCCCAGCTCCTCTTGATCATCTTCAGGATCATAACCCAACTTCACAATCTGCCTCAGATCATAGATTGCTTCGCCCACATCACCTTTCACTTTGGTTAATTGTGGTTGAATCAGACCAATCCCCAATAGAAAGTAGTTTACCCAACCAATCAAATCATCAATTCGGGCAAAGAGATCGCGATCACTTAAGAGGAGTTGAAACTCAAAATCATCCTCAGCAAATTGTGTCTCGATTTTTTTATATATGGATTGGAAGAGTTCTAAAAGAGGTTTTGGAATGGGTTGACCATCGTTAAGCATATCTTCAGTGAGGGGTTGCCAACTATCATCATGGTTACCACCAGCTAAAATGCCAGAGAGGAAACCATGCAGCTCGGCAGCGGTAATACCCAGTTTATATGGCGCCAATTTAGCCGTTAATTCATCATAATTGAGCGTATTACTCATCATTTCACCTCGATATTTACATTTTATTTTCATCTGCAAACTTATACTAACAAATGTCATACTGCACTTTAGCTAAATATTAGTATATAATTCGCATCGAATAATGGATAACTATGTCTTAAATAATAAACGTGTTGGCACTTTTTATAAAGTAGTTTTAGTGAGTAACGCTTTTACCTTATTAATAATAAACGGCTAAAATAGCGCACTAAATTGCACACTAAAGGTTAAATTATAAGACGAAATACAATAAGAATGTACAATTATAGTTGTGATAATATAGCCGGTAATTTCTACAGTCTATATAGCATGGCTGTTCTATTTTTTTTAGGAGTAAATTAACTATGTATCAACAAGATGTCACTATTACCGCACCAAATGGTCTCCACACCCGCCCAGCTGCTCAATTTGTTAAAGAAGCGAAAACATTTAATTCTGATATTAATGTGACGTCAAACGGTAAAAGTGCTAATGCAAAAAGCTTATTTAAATTACAAACATTAGGATTAACCCAAGGAACCACAATTACTATCTCTGCTGAAGGCGAAGATGAAAAAGCGGCAGTTGAGCATTTAGTAAAATTAATTCCTGAATTAGAGTAGTGATATCTAATTAATGGAACTTGTCTAAATAACGGATCTATTCTAAGTAATTGATCTATATAGAAGTAAAAAGACAGTTTTTCATAACAGTTTTAAAATTGAATAAGGATTAAACATTATGATCTCAGGCATACTCGTCTCTCCAGGTATCGCTTTTGCTAAAGCGTTATTACTAAAAGAGGATCCTATTATTATTAATAATAAACAGATTCCTGATAGTAAAATTGATGCAGAAATTGAACGATTTAAAGATGCACGTCAAAAATCAAGTGCGCAGTTGCAAGCTATTATGGAGCGCGCAAAAGCGACACTAGGTGAAGATAAAGCGGCGATTTTTGAAGGGCATATTATGCTCCTTGAAGATGAAGATCTTGAAGCCGAAGTGATCAACCGTATCCAGACTAAACATATCTCGGCAGATGCAGCGGTACAATCCGTATTTGAAGCACAAGCAAAAGAGCTAGAAAACTTAGATGATGAGTATCTAAAAGAGCGTGCTGCTGATATTCGTGATATTGGTAAACGTCTACTTAAAAATATTCTAGGTATTGAAATTGTAGATTTAAGCGCCATTAGTCAACCTTGCATTTTAGTCGCAACAGATTTAACCCCATCCGAAACCGCACAGCTCAATTTAGAGATGGTACTCGGTTTTATTACCGACGGCGGTGGGCGCACTTCACACACCTCTATTATGGCGCGCTCTTTAGAGATCCCAGCGATTGTCGGTACCTCTGACGCAACGCAAAAGATCAAACAGGGTGATTTTGTTATTTTAGATGCAGTCAACAATGGTATCTACGTTAACCCAGATCATGCAACGCAAGAGAAGTTAAAACGCGTCCAGAGCCAATATATTGCCGATAAAGAGGAGTTAGCTAAATTAAAAGATCTCCCTGCGGTAACACTCGACGGTCATCAAGTTGAAATTTGTAGTAACATCGGTACCGTGCGTGATATTGCGGGTGCTGAACGCAACGGTTATGAAGGTGTTGGTCTATACCGTACTGAATTTCTATTTATGGATCGTGACGCTTACCCTGATGAAGAGGAGCAGTTTAAAGCCTATAAAGAGGTTGCAGAGGCAACAGGTGGCTTATCTGTAATTGTTCGAACTATGGATATCGGTGGTGATAAAGAGGTTCCTTATATGCACTTGCCGAAAGAGGAAAACCCATTTTTGGGCTGGCGTGCAATCCGTATCTGTCTAGATCGTAAAGAGATCCTTCATGCACAGCTACGCGCAATTTTACGCGCCTCTGCGTTTGGTAAACTGCGTATCATGTTCCCGATGATCATCTCTGTTGAAGAGGTTCGCACCTTAAAATCTGAACTCAATATTTTAAAAGAGCAGCTAAATCTTGAAGGCAAAGCCTATGATAAAGATATCGAAATCGGTGTGATGGTTGAAACCCCAGCTGCGGCAGTTATTGCAGCCCAGTTAATTAAAGAGGTTGACTTCTTTAGTATCGGTACAAATGACTTGACCCAATACACCCTTGCGGTTGATCGCGGTAATGAACTGATATCTCACCTCTATAATCCATTTTCACCTGCCGTCTTATTGCTCATCAAAAATGTAATTGATGTCGCGCATAAAGCGGGCAAATGGACTGGCATGTGTGGTGAGCTGGCGGGTGATGAGCGTGCAACAGTTCTTCTACTTGGTATGGGGCTTGATGAGTTTAGTATGAGCTCTGGTTCAATTCCTAAAATTAAGAAGTTGATCCGAAATACTAACTATGCTGAAGCGAAAAAATTAGCAGATACGGCATTAGAGAAAGCCACAGCTAAAGAGATTCTTGAGCTGATCAATAAATACAGTGAAGAGAAACAAGTTTGTTAGGAGAAAGTCATGGGATTGTTCGATAAAATTAAGCAGTTAGTATCAGATGATGATAAAAATTATATTGATGTCATTGCACCAATCAGTGGTGAAATTGTCAAAATTGAAGATGTTCCTGATGTAGTTTTTGCTGAAAAAATTGTCGGTGATGGTGTAGCAATTAAACCAACAGGCAACAAAATTGTTGCCCCTCTAAACGGTACAATTGGCAAAATCTTTGAAACTAATCACGCATTTGCGATTGAATCCGAAGATGGCATTGAACTTTTTGTTCACTTTGGTATCGACACTGTAGAGTTAAAAGGTGAAGGTTTTAAACGGGTTATCGCAGAAGGTGAACAGGTTAAAATTGGTGATACAATCATTGAATTTGATCTACCACTGTTAGAGAGCAAAGCAAAATCAGTATTAACCCCAGTTGTTATCTCAAATATGGATGCTATCTCTGAATTGGTTAAACAGTCAGGTAGAGTTGAAGCGGGTAAAACAACGATTATGCGGATCAAAAAGTAGCCATTTAATCAACTACTATTTAAGATAATAAAAAACTCACCAGATGGTGAGTTTTTTTATGTGGCTGATAAAGTTATTTATCAATTACTACTTAACTTTTAATAATTAATTATTAACTATTAATCATTATCTACGCCATTTTTTATATTGATTGATAAGATTATTGGTTGACTCATCATGTGATGTTACCGGTTTATCATCGGCAAGTTCTGGCAAAATACGCCCTGCTAACTGTTTACCTAACTCAACTCCCCACTGATCAAAACTGAAGATATTCAAAATCACACCCTGCGTAAAGATCTTATGTTCATACATCGCAATCAATGCGCCTAATGTATATGGGGTGATCTCCTTCACTAAAATCGAGTTAGTCGGTCTATTACCAGCAAATACTTTGAATGGAATAATCTCCTTCACCTCATCCAGATTTTTACCAGCAGCCATAAACTCCTGCGCAACTTGCTCAGCAGTTTTACCAAATGCTAACGCTTCGGTCTGCGCAAAAAAGTTAGAGAGCAATTTTTGGTGGTGATCACCAACTGGATTATGGCTAATTGCTGGCGCAATAAAATCACACGGAATTAACTTAGTACCTTGATGGATTAACTGATAAAAAGCGTGTTGACCATTGGTGCCGGGTTCACCCCAAATAATCGGTCCTGTTGAGTAAGTTGTTCTATTACCATTACGATCAACACTTTTACCATTTGACTCCATATCACCCTGTTGAAAATAGGCAGCAAAACGGTGCATATATTGATCATAAGGTAAAATAGCCTCAGTTTCGGCACCAAAAAAGTTATTATACCAAAGACCGATTAAAGCTAAGTTAGCTGGAATATTTTCTTCAAGCGGACTATTTTTAAAATGGTTATCCATCGCATGGGCGCCAGCTAAAAATTGTTTAAAATTCTCAAAACCGATCGATAACACGATAGAGAGTCCAACCGCCGACCAAGATGAGTAACGTCCACCGACCCAATCCCAAAATACAAACATATTCTCTTTATCGATACCAAACTTCTCAACCTCTTTAGTATTGGTTGAGATCGCTACAAAATGTTTTGCAACGGCACTTGTTGCATCAGCAAAATCGACCTTTACCGCATCAAGCAACCAGTTACGGGCACTATGGGCATTGGTCATAGTCTCTTGGGTAGTAAATGTTTTTGAAGCGACTAAAAAGAGCGTTGTTTCAGGATTAAGCCCACGCAGATTTTCAACCAGATGTGTTCCATCAATATTAGAGATAAAATGCATATTGAGGTGATTTTTATACGGTCTTAACGCTTCAGTGATCATAACTGGCCCAAGATCTGATCCCCCAATACCGATATTTACCACATCAGTAATCGCTTTACCGGTATACCCCTTCCACTCACCACTAATCACTTTTTGACTAAAACTCTCCATCTTAGCCAGCACGCTATTCACCTCATCCATCACGTTTTTACCGTCAACATAGATTGGGGTATTTGAGAGGTTACGTAAGGCGACATGTAACACAGCGCGATCTTCAGTACGATTAATCTTCTCGCCACTATACATCGCTTTTGTCGCACCTTTTAAATCACACTCTTCTGCCAGTTGATAGAAGAGGTTTAACGTCTCTTGCGTAATGCGATTTTTCGAAAAATCGGCAATAAACTGATCTTCAAAATTGAGAGTAAGCTTTTCAGCACGGGCAGGCTCATCTTTTAAAATCTGAGCAATACTCTTATCTTTACACTCAGCATAACTTTTCTCTAATGCCTGCCAAGCAGTGGTTGTGGTTGGATTTATTGACTTTAACATAAAGATTCCTTGAACAAATTGAAATAAAATAGAAAAGAAAATAATCCCGCCATAATATAACTATCCCCAGTGGCATTCAAGGTGTCTTGCAAAGTAGCAAACGGTTATTCATTGAGTAGTTACGCAGCATGGCAAATTCCAACCGATATCAACATTAAAATTCCATAATTAATCTTGATAACCAAAAGCCAAAATATTACATAATTAACAGCAAAAACATCACTATCCAACCAAAAAATATTAACTTATTGTTAATAATATTGATTAAAACAACTCAATCCCTAAAACAAATTTTTAGTTTTTGATGTTTTAGGGTTGATGATAAGTATATGGTAATTGGCAGACTATTTTTATCTTTACAATTCTTTACAAAAAAACTAATAGAAAAATGAAAAAGATATAGGGAGTAATGATAGAATTTGCGACACAAAAAAATAACAAAAATATTGACAGGAAATAGGGAGATTTCTAGAATGCCACGCAACGACAATAAATATACACACCAAAAGCCTTGTCTGCGCCTGTTAGGCGGCAAGCGCTTAAAAAATATCCTCACTCAATCTGTTTTAAGCCTATTCTCTCTCCCACTTTTAACCGTTTTCCCTGCCTCTGCTGCAATGACAACCGCATCCACAAAAAGCACCATTATTGGCACCGCCCCCTATTTCACTTTTGATGGTGGCATCACGAAAGAGGGCGATACCAGCAAATTATTAAGCATCACGCTATCAGATGGTCGGGTCTATAATCTTGATAATAACGAATCAACCCCAACAAACCCAATCGAGCTACCGGTCGAAGGGCAAACACTGGCAGATGTGCAGATGTTTATGCCGATTGATAAAACCTTTATCACCTTAAACGAACTAATTGCTGAACCTAACAACTATTGGGGTGATGATGATGGTGATGGTGTAGGTACTGGCGGCATTACTGCCACCGGCACGTTGACCATGCAGATAACTGATGCAGACGGTGGAACAGTTAAACGTGATGATAGATTAACTGCCTGTGTGGCATACTATAAAATCACTTTCAGCAACAGTGCCGGTACCTTAAAGACGCAATATGGCTCCCCTAATGCGATTACCTTTCCTACTACAACAGCAACCTACTATATTAAACCTAAAATAACTAAACCCTATGCCTGCTATGCACAGCCTAATTTAACATACAGTGGTAGCGATAGTAGCAGTTATGCTGGTCCCGCCAGCCAGTGGGATAATAAAAAAGGATTCAAGCTACAAAATCTCAATACACCTTCTGCCAACTTTCCAACTATGGGTGCGCATGGGTTATTTTTTAACTTAACTGTTGCTGGTGATATTTGGCAGAATGTGAGTTACGATAAGATGCCTGCTGATTCTGGTATTGATATTGCCATTAGTAATGGTGGTAGTAGTAGCAATATTACCAACATTGCTAAAATCATGTTAACTGGACCAAGGTACAATACTAATAACGCAACTACCGCTGTACCCACCACTTTTACCCTCTACTCAGATAAAGCGAAAACTAACAAACTTTATAGCTTTACCATAAACAGATGGTTTATTGCAACGCAAGGTAATGGTGGTGGTTATAAAGCTGATTACTGTTCTAACCGTTACGGTAATCAATATCGGATACCAAATGTCAGAGAGTATACCAATGCTAATGGTAATAGTAATGCTTGGACAGGAGGACTTGCAGGTCAACCTAATAACTACCAACGGCGAATTGGTGGTGGACTGTTTGCTGAGTGGGGATACACCTATACTAGCTACTACACCAGTAGCGACTTCTCCCCCTATTATTACTACTGGGCGGTTGAGAGCTTGAGCTCTTCTCTTCAGTATGTTGTCAATTCGTACAATGGCTACGTCCATTGGTACAACACGAGCATTACGAACGGTCGTTTCGCTTGCGTTAGCCTTTAGACCTTGCCCGCTACGCGTAGCAAGCCTTAAACTCACCGGCGCCAGCCGCCGCGCTTTTTTAAGACCCTGCTTTGATTAGCGGGGTTTGATTATTATCTTCTTAAGAAACAATGCAGCCGTTGATAGATTTGACAGATTAATCACGGCTGTTTTTCACTAACTGCTTAGTAAGCAAATTAACCAATTTATAACTACTTAACCCTAAAACATTTAAGCAGCATAAAATGTTTTAGGGTTAACAACTTATTAAGCAAATAAAAACAATGCGTTAAAGAGGGTTTTATTGATATTGGATTTAACTTTAATATCACTTAATTTTAATATCAATTATCTTTATAGTCGGTGATAATAAATCTACATTATATTACTCAATTTATTATCACTAACCCTAAAACATCCCTTAATCCATCTTTTGTGCGAATAGATATGGGTTGAGTCCGCTTTTTGAGAAGTTCTCCTCTTCTGTTTTCATATCTAACATCAACGTGGCAATATCATCTGCCATTACATCAAGCCTTGGTGCGAGCTCTTGATTGAAGATTTTAAGGTAGCTGTGGCAACTATCACAACACTCTGCCTCTGTTGGTGCGCGCTCTTCATCTAATGAGAAGTAGTGAATATGTTGCAGATCATCACAGTTGGTACATTTTACGCGTGGCATGTACCATTCACTTTCGCATAGGCTGCAGTGCAGATATCGTAATCCGACATTGTTACCAATCTGGATAGTACTTGCGACAGGTAAACTGTTACATACTGGGCAGAACCAATCTTCTTCACTATTTTCAGCGTAGGCTTTGCCTTTTAGTTGGCTAGCAAGTTGGGTGTAATAGAGGGAGAGCGCTGCCCAGATGAAGAGTGATTCATTGCTCTCGACTTGGTTAAATTTGCCGTTTAATAGTAGCTCTGCTTTCTCTTGCAGGGTTTCAGAGCTATTTTGCTTTAGGGTATTAATTAAATGCGCAATTTCTGGTGTCATTTTAGGTAATGCAGCCAGTATCTTTTGGAGATACTCCTGCCATTTTTTAGAGAGTGGATAGTTAGCAAGCGCTAATGGTGCAGTGTGCGAATTGGCGTTGAGTATATTGGATAGATCCACTTTTATGGGATCTTGTTTTAGCAGCGCTAACTGCTCTTTCACAATCTCAGCACAAAAGAGTAGATAATCACCAAATGGACTATCTTTCGAAAGCTCCTTTAATCGCTCTTGACGATGAGTATAAAGTACATTTGGCATTGGATAAAATAGTAACGGAATCGATCTGACAATATGCGATTGACTCTGCTCTTCAAGTGCTATTTGTGGAAGAATCTGTATACTCATTTTTGTTACTCTCTTTACCTTTTAGGATTTAATTCACTATTTCAGTTCTGTTTTAGGCTCAGTTTTGGCTGACCTGTTTTGTAACACCTCTTGCTTAAACTTTTTTTGCATCTCTTTTTGGTACCATAATGAGTGATTTTTCCTTGCCCATGCGCGTGATACGTAACCAGTTATCATCCCTTTTATCGATCCTTTAACCCAGATTGCCATATAGGCATGACCGATGGCGAGCAGAACTAATCCAATAGCAGCAAGCGAATGGAAAAAAATGGCAATTCGTACAACTTCAATCGGGAAATAGTCGGCAAAATAGCGTCGCCACATAATTAATCCCGTTATAAATAGTACTGTGATTAAACTCATGATGCACCAGAATAGGAACTTCTGACCTACATTATATTTCCCAATTGGCATGCCACCCTCATTACCTTTAAGAACCTCTTTTATATTCTTAATCCATAAAATGTCAGCTCGGCTAGGGATATTATGGGCAACAAGACGCGCAAACATATACATGAGTAAAACGAAGACAACACACCCTAAAAATGGGTGTAACGCCCTAACTAACTGCGGTGTACCTAAAAAAAGTCCAAACAGTTTAATAGATGGGAAAAAGAGCGATAGACCTGATAGTGCAGTCAAAATAAATAGACAGACCATTACCCAGTGACAAAACCGGATAATCAGTGGAGTTCTTAAAATGAGCTCACTCTTATTCATGTCGATGCTCCTTTGTTGTTGAGATTCCATTTTTTATATCTGTATTTGCAAAAAAGGCAGCGCGTGCACTTTTTTCATCCTCTTTTTCTGCTTCAATATCCTCTTCATCTACCTCAATTGGTCCAACACCCATATAGTGGAAGAGTAGCCCAGCAAAGGTTGCAACAAAAGCTGCTGCTGAGATCGGTTTCCATGCCCCTTTCCAGAATTTAACGACTTCGCTAATATGCGGATCTTTTGGTAATCCATGGTAGAGTTCTGGCTGATCAGCGTGGTGGAGTACATACATCACATGTGTACCGCCGACACCATCTGGATTATAGAGCCCTGCATGTTCAAAGCCTCGTTTTTTAAGATCCGTAATCCGATGTTCAGCATGGCGAATCATATCGACTTTGGTGCCAAAATGGATAGCACCAGTTGGGCAAGTCTTAACACATGCCGGTTCTTGACCAACAGCAACACGATCGACACATAACGTACATTTGTAAGAGCGATTATCCTCTTTACTGATTCGTGGAATATTAAACGGGCAGCCTGCAACACAGTAGCCACAACCGATACAGTGTTCGGATTGGAAATCAACAATACCATTAGCATATTGAATAATTGCACCCTCAGATGGACAAGCTTTTAAACAGCCTGGATCAGCACAGTGCATACAGCCATCTTTACGGATGAGCCACTCAAATTTGCCATCCACCTCAACTTCAGAGAAGCGCATCACCGTCCACGCTTTAGGCTCCAAATCTGCTGGATTATCATAAACACCAACGTTATAACCAATATCGGCACGGAGATCGTTCCATTCGCTACATGCAACTTGACACGCTTTGCAACCAATACAGGTGGTTACATCAATTAATTTTGCCACTTCTTGCTGAAAATCACGCACACGCGGAGGGGGCGTAATTGCATTAGTAGCTGATCGACGAATAATATCTTGCGACTGTAATGACATATTTTAGCCTCCTACTTACGCAGCTGATGGGTTAGAGATTTTTTCGATATTAACTAAAAACGCTTTATATTCGGGAGTTTGAGAGTTTGCATCACCTAAATTTGGTGTTAATGCATTGATCAAAAATCCTTTGCGCGTTTTGCCGGTATAGCCAAAAACTATTGGTACACCGATTGTCTCTATCTCTTTACCATCAACCGTTAATGTTGGTAGCCGTTTGGTAATCACCGCTTTTGCTTTGATATAGCCACGATTAGAGCTAACTTTAACCATATCGCCCAACTTAATCCCTTTCTTATTAGCTAGATTCTCACTTAACTCAACAAACTGTTCAGGCTGTATTATGGCGTTAATTAACACATGTTGTGTCCAGAAGTGGAAATGTTCGGTAATGCTATATGTTGTCCCGACATAAGGGAACTCATCTGCATGGCCTAAACGGGCTAAATCGTCTTTAAAGACGCGCGTCATTGGGTTGGTAATCTGTTTAGGATGCAGTGGATTAGTTGATATTGGCGTTTCAAATGGTTCGTAATGTTCAGGGAATGGACCATCAACGAGTCGATTAAGGCAGAAGAGTCCACCAACTCCATCACTATTCATTATAAATGCGCCTGACCCTTTTTCTGGCGATAAAGTTGCGGTAAAGTCTGGTACATCATTACCGACCCAATTTGTACCGTTCCACTCGACTAAGAGTCGATTTGGATCAAGTGGTTTACCATTAGCATCAGCAGATGCGCGGTTGTAGAGTATTCGTCGATTTAATGGCCATGCCCAAGCCCATCCTGCATGTATACCTCGACCTGATGGATCGCTTGGATCACGACGCGCCATCTGGTTACCTTGCTCTGTCCAAGCACCGCAAAAGATCCAGATACCCGATGATGTGGTTCCGTCCGCTTTTAACTGCGCAAAACTGCTTAACTGTTGCCCTTTTTTAACAATCACATTACCGTTATCATCGGTTAAATCAGCTAATGCACGACCATTAGCATCTTTAGCTAACTCTTCGGCAGAGGGATCATCATGAATTTTATAGTCCCAAGTTAACTTGTTAATTGGCTCATGGTAAGCACCGCCCTCTTGAGCATAAAGCTCTTTGATTCTTAAAAATATTCTGGCAATAATTTGGGGGTCATTCTTAGCTTCATAAGGTGGGCGCGCAGCTGCCCAGTGCCACTGTAACCAGCGTGCAGAGCTAACAATAGTCCCTTCTTCTTCAGCAAAACAGTTAGCTGGTAAGCGAAATACCTCTGTCTGAATTTTACTTGAATCAACATCATTCGATTCACCATGATTCTTCCAAAACTCTGCAGTCTCAGTTGGGAGTGGATCGATACTGACAAGGAATTTCAACTTTGATAATCCCTCACGAACACTGTTTTTATCAGGGAAAGCAGCTAATGGATTAAAGCCTTCACAGATAAAACCATTTGCCTCACCATTACGCATCATTTCACTAAATTGTAAAACGTCATAGGTTTTATCCCATTTTGGTAACCAATCAAATCCCCAATTATTCTCTTTAGTTGCATTATCGCCGTACATTGATTTCATAAAACTGACAAAAAATTTCGGGTAATTCCCCCAAAAGTTGACCTCGTTAGGACCGAGTGGTTTTGGTGTTTTTTCAGCTAAATATTGTTCGAGAGAGGTTTGTGAATCTTTAGGCAGATCAAGGTAAGCGGGGAGTCGATTTGAGAGGAGTCCAACATCGGTCAAACCTTGAATATTGGAGTGTCCACGTAGTGCATTAATTCCACCACCCATTACACCAACATTACCCAAAATTAGCTGAATCATTGCAGCGGTACGTATAATTTGGGTACCGTAACTGTGCTGTGTCCAGCCTAAAGCATAGAGGAAAGTTGCAGCGCGATCATTAGTTTTTGTGCTCGCCAGTGATCGACAGATATGGAGAAATTTATCAATCGGCGTACCTGTCACATTATTAACAACTTCAGGTGTGTAACGGCTAACATGCTGTTTGAGAAGATTCCAGACAGTTCTTGGATGCGTTAAAGTTTTATCACGCAGAGCATAACCATTCTCGTCGGTTTGATATGCCCAGCTCGACTTATCATACTTTTCAGTCTGTTTATCGTAGCCACTAAATAGTCCGTTATCTTTATCAAAATCATAATCGTCACGGACAAGTAAACTTGCATTACTCTGTTCAATCAAATAGTTAAAGTTGACTTCGTTATGGGTAATTAGATAGTTGATAACGCCAAGTAGAAATGCAATGTCAGATCCTGCTCGAATTGGCGCATAGAGGTCAGCGACAGAGGCGGTACGGTGAAAACGGGGATCAACGGCAATAAGCTCTGCACCATTATTAATTTTAGCTTCCATTGCCCATTTAAAACCGACCGGATGCGCCTCTGCAGCATTGCCACCCATGACAATAATCACATTGGCATTTTTAATATCATTCCAGTTGTTTGTCATTGCCCCACGGCCATATGTCGCTGCTAAACTTGAAACAGAGGGGCCATGGCAGACACGCGCTTGTGTTTCAAGGCTTAACATCCCCATTGCTCGCGCAACTTTAAATGCTAGCCAACCGGTCTCATTACTGGCTGCGGAGGTGACTAACCAGCCAGTCGTAGTCCAACGGTTAACCGTAGTACCTTTATCATTTTTCGCGATAAAATTTTGGTCACGATCAGCTTTCATTAAACGGGCAATGCGATCAATGGCTTCATCCCAACTAATGCGCTGCCACTTTTCAGAGCCAGGGGCACGGTATTCAGGATAACGGACGCGATTGTCACTCTTTATATAGTCAACAACCCCAGCACCTTTAGGGCAGAGTGAGCCACAACTTACTGGATGATCCGGATCACCTTCGACGTGAAATATTGAGGATTCTGCATTTTTTGCGCCATCGCCGCGGCTGTAAATCAACATGCCACAACCTACTGAGCAGTAGGTGCAATTATTACGGGTCTCTTTGGATTTTAATAACTTATATTGACGTGTTTGTGCTAGTGCTATATTGGGGGCAAATCCTAATGTTGCGACGGTTGTTCCTGCCATTCCTCCAGCACAAATCTTGAAGAATTGTCTACGGTTAAGTAGCATTTGGACTCCTTAAAAAGCTGACATTGCATTATTTATAATTTTTTTATCTGTTATCTATTTGTTATTTATAAAACAGATCTAAAGATAAATTTGAGAAGAGAGGGTGATTATCTTTATCGTTGTATAATAATCGTTTATCAGGGGGAAATAAAGAATAAAACCGGAATAGACTTATAAAATTTGAGGTTAATCACAAATGATCTTAAATTTATCTGATTGATCATTCACTACCATAATAATTTACGCTAAGTTTTTTAAAACAATAGAGAATAAAAGTTGGTTAAACATTAAAGCTACCGTTTTTTAGCACTGCGGATAACCGATTTTTCTGCCGCTAATTTTAATATTGGTATATAATAGCCCACTTTTATGTGGAAAATTTGTATCTATCTATGTCTCAATATCAAGAAAACCGTGCTAAATTTTCAGGTAAACTACTACATCCCCGTTATTGGTTAACTTGGTTCGGTATTGGTCTACTCTATCTAATTGTTTTATTGCCATATCCTATTATTTACCAGTTAGGTAAATGGTTAGGTCTACTCTCAATGAGAGTGATGCATAAACGAAAAGAGACAGCAAAACAGAATCTCAATTTATGCTTTCCGTCGATGACAACCACCGAACGTGATCGCCTTTTACGTGACAATTTTATCTCAACAGGTCTTGCCATTTTTGAAACAGGTATGGCGTGGTTTTGGTCTGACAAGCGTTTAAAAAAGCACACTTCAATTATTGGTGATGAGTGGATTAAACAGGCTCATGAGTCAGGGCAAGGCATTTTGCTAATTGGAATCCATTTTCTGACATTAGAACTTGGTGCGCGCATTTTAGGTATGTATCACCCAGGGGTAGGTGTTTATCGCCCTAATGATAATGCCGTAATGGACTATATTCAGTTAAAAGGACGTTTAAAATCAAATAAATATATGTTAGATCGACATAATACCAAAGGGATGATTCGCGCCCTTAAGCAGGGTGAGCTATTATGGTATGCACCTGATCATGATTATGGACGTAATAACAGCGTATTTGTGCCACTCTTTGCTGTTGATAAAGCAGCTACCACAATTGGTACCCGTATTTTAGTTAAGTTAGCAAACCCCGCAATTATCCCTTTTACACCAAAACGTGAAACAGGGGGACGCTATACTGTTTATGTGGCAGAACCTTTGAAGAATTACCCAGTTGATGATGATCTATTAGCAGCAAAATTTATGAATCAAGCAATTGAGAGAGAGATTTTACAAGCGCCAGAGCAGTATATGTGGTTACATCGACGTTTTAAAACACGCCCAAATAGAGATGATAAACCGCTTTATACGAATGAAGTGCAATCAGATTAACATCGATAAAATATGAGCGCACCATCATGATATGGATTCTAAATTAATGCAGAAATTGAACAAAGTTATTCTTTATTGTCGCCCCGGTTTTGAGAAAGAGTGTGCTGCTGAAATTACAGATAAAGCGGCCGCGCATGAAATTTTCGGCTTTGCCAAAGTTATTGATAACAGTGGTTATACTGTTTTTGAGTGTTATCAAGAGGGTGATGCACAAAAACTGATAACAACGCTCCCTTTTAAAACGTTAGTTTTTGCTCGGCAGATGTTTGTCGCTGGCGATCTCTTAACCAATTTACCGGCAACTGATCGTATTACACCAATTATTGAGGCTTTAACAGGCTGTATCAACAAAGCAGGTTCATTGCGCGTTGAAGTTGCAGATACTAATGAAGGTAAGGAGCTTGCCGGTTTTTGTCGAAAATTTACGGTTCCGTTAAGGCAAGTGCTACGTCAAAAACGGTTACTTTTAAATGTTGAAAATAGTGCTAGACCGGTTATTCACCTTCTATTTATCAACAATCACAGCTGTTATGTCGGTTACTCTGATACACAGAACAACTCACCATTTCATATGGGTATTCCGCGTTTAAAATTTCCAGCTGATGCACCTAGCCGCTCCACTTTAAAATTGGAAGAGGCCTTTCATCAATTTATTCCTTATGAGGAGTGGGATGAGCGTTTAAGAGGTGGCTTAAATGCTGTTGATCTAGGAGCTAGCCCAGGCGGTTGGAGCTATCAACTGGTTAAACGGAGTATGTTTGTTTATGCAATTGACAATGGCGCCATGGATGAAAAATTGTTGGAAACTGGGCAAGTAAAACACTTTAAAGAGGATGGTTTTAAATTTACCCCTAAAAAACATAACATCTATTGGTTAGTATGTGATATGGTGGAAAAACCAGCAAAAGTAGCTGAATTAATGGCACAATGGCTAATTAATGGTTGGTGCCGTGAAGCCATTTTTAATCTCAAATTACCGATGAAAAAGCGCTATGAGGTAGTAAAACAGAACTTAGCTTGGCTAAATGATGAGCTTATTAAACATCAAGTCAACGCGCAAATTCAGGCGAAACAGCTCTATCATGATCGTGAAGAGATAACAGTACATGTGCAAAAAATTTGGGGATGATTTTTTTTAAATACTATTTTTTAATAAATTTGCTTCTGTAGAGATCAATATGAATGTAAAACATGTTTTTTATACTCTTATAATATCGATATTATTAACCGGTTGTTTTGCGTCGTTGGGTAAAAAAGAGTCTGATATTGATATTAAACAGTCAGATCCTTATCAATACTATTCAAAGAAAATTGTTAATGAAGATACCAACAGTAGAGCGCATGACTATATTGAACTAGCTAAATATGGTTCTGCTGAGCAGATAGATAAGACTATTCATGATACGTGGAAGTTTCTATCTTCATTAAGTGATGACGAGATAAAATCTATCTTAATCTATTCAAATGAGACTACTCTACAGGGCTGGATTGATCTCATCTATGCTTATCGTACTAATAAGCAATCTTATACGCCAGATCTATCTGATACAGCTGAAGAGCTTGATCAAAAAAATCAAGCGTTGCAAAAACAGTTAGCTGATGCGCTTAATGACTGGTCTTTGCAATATACAGATCATCCTGCCAAAATTTTGTTATCTGATCTCATCAACAACTATCACCCATCAACTTGGGATCAATCTGATAATAGTGGTAAAAAGGTGGCACTACTTTTACCACTTAATGGTAATTTACAGATCTTTGGTGAAACAATCCGCCAAGGCTATCTTGATGCCAATAAATTTTATCCTGATGAACCAGCACAATCCGTAACGGTTTTCGATACAACTTCTGCCCCATTAAATCAACTTGTTGCACAGGCAAAAGAGCAAGGTGCAGAGATGATTGTCGGTCCGCTGCTTAAAGAGCAAGTGGTAGAGATTAAAAACCTCTCTCCTGATCTACCTGTACTCGCTTTAAACAAAGTCGATAATGATGAAAATATTGAAGAAAATACCTCCACTAATGAGAATAGCAAAATCTGCTTTTTTGCCCTCTCACCAGAGGATGAAGCTAAAGATGCCGCAACCCATATTTTTGCAGAAAAGAGGACTAAACCACTGCTTTTGGTTCCAGATACTGATTTAGGTAGACGTGTGGCTCAAAGTTTTGCCAAACAGTGGCAGCAACTTAGCCATACCCAAGCTTATATGCAACCACTTGCTGATGCTAAAACATTGAGTACAAAAATGAATAACGGTGTCGGGATTAAATTAATTGGTGAAGCAATTACTATTGAAGATAGTGCCAACATAAATAGTAGTATTGATTCACTTTATAGCACGGATAGTAATGATAGTATGGATAATAGTTCGTCTACCGATATTAGACAAACTGTTAATGAATCCGATGAAGCTTTTGATGCCATCTATGTTTATGCATCTTATGATCAGTTAACTTTTATTAAAGCTATGATTGAGATGGAGTCAGACTGGTCATTAAGTTCGCCTTCAGCGCCAAGAATGTATACCAGTTCAAAAAGTAATAGTGCTAAAGCGTCGACCGATTTCTATTATGATATGGAACGTGTTCAGTTTGCAGAGATTCCGATGATTGTAAATCAGGCAGAAATGGTATCTGATCAACTGAGTGAAACCATACCAACAAATATTAAAAATGATTACTCCCTTATGCGGTTATATGCTATGGGAATTGATGCTTGGTTTTTAGCCAACCACTTTACCCAATTAACCGATACCACTACCTTAGATGGTATGACAGGGAAATTAACCACGCAATCTGAGTGCGAAATAACGCGCGCGCTAATATGGCAAAAATTTCATCAAGGCAAAGCTGAGTTAGTGACAGATAAGTTAGTAACAGATAAATTAGTGACAGATAATATTGCAACGCCTACGTCACCATGAAAAGTGCATGAAGTTAACAGATAAAAAGCGGATTGGTGACTATTATGAAGAGGTTGCCTGCCACTATCTTTTAAAACAGGGGCTGCTCCTGTTAGCTAAAAACAGCCAGTGCCGTTTTGGTGAATTAGATTTAGTAATGCAGGAGAGAACTTGCCTAGTATTTGTTGAGGTTCGATATCGTAAAAACAACCATTTTGGCACTGCTGCTATGACAGTTACACCAAATAAACAGGCAAAAATTATTAAAGCAGCTCAACTATGGATGATATCGCAGCAGCTAAATCCAGAACAGACAGAGTTTCGATTTGATCTCTTTGCTGTCACAGGGAGAGAGCAAGAGTGGATAAAAAATGCGTTCTAGTTGATTCGTATTCAGGTTATAAACGTTCATATATCTTTTGTTTAGATAAAGAGCGGAAATTCTTAGGTTATTAGCATGCAAGATTTAATTAAAAACTATTTTACTGAAAGTATTCAGACCCAAATTGTTATGGCTGAATCCTTAAGTACTATAATTGAGAAAGCAGCAACGACAACTGTTAATGCGCTGTTAAATGGCAATAAAATTATGAGCTGCGGTAATGGTTCGTCAGCTGCCAATGTCCAAAGTTTCACTTCAAGATTAATCACCAGTATTGATATTGAAAGGCCCAGTATTCCAGCTATGGCACTGGTTTCAGATAACGTACTTTTAAGTGCCATTATTAATCATGACGATATTTACGCCCACCAAATTCAAGCGCTTGGTCAGCAAGGCGATATCTTGATTGTATTAACCTGTAAAGGTAACAGTAAAGCGATTATTAAATCAGTACAAGAGGCGGTAATTAAGGATATGACAATTATTGCATTAACTGGTTCAGATGGCGGTGAACTAGTTGGATTATTAGGACAAAATGATATTGAAATTCGTATTCCATCTTATAAACGTAGTGTAATTTATGAGATGCACGGAATGGTTCTTAACTGTCTATATCAGTTAATTGAAAATACGTTATTCATTCATCATGAGTAGATAAAAATAGTACAGATATCAACTAAATTAGTGCCAAATGCTTAGTTAATCCTCCATTAATTATGAATATTATGCTATAATTTTGAGCTATTTTTAATGATTCAATTTTAGAAGAGAGCAGTGGTTTTATGACCGATCTAGCTAAAGAGATAACCCCCGTTAATATTGAAGATGAACTAAAGTCCTCCTACCTTGACTACGCCATGTCCGTAATTGTTGGGCGTGCACTGCCCGATGTGCGTGATGGTCTAAAACCCGTTCATCGACGCGTCTTATTTGCAATGCATGAAGCTGGTTATGATTGGAATAAAGCCTACCGCAAATCGGCACGTGTAGTTGGTGATGTTATTGGTAAATACCATCCTCATGGTGATTCTGCTGTTTATGAAACCATTGTCCGCATGGCACAGCCCTTTTCATTACGCTATATGTTAGTTGATGGGCAAGGGAATTTTGGTTCTGTCGATGGTGACTCCGCCGCGGCAATGCGTTATACCGAAATTCGTATGCAAAAATTTGCTGAATCGTTATTGGCAGATTTAGATAAAGAGACGGTTGATTTTTCCCCTAACTATGATGGATCAGAGATGATCCCAGACGTGTTACCAACACGTGTTCCTAATCTCCTTATCAATGGCTCATCAGGTATTGCTGTTGGTATGGCAACTAATATCCCACCACACAATCTCGCTGAAGTAATTAGTGGCTGCTTAGCTTTTATCGATGATGAACAGATCTCAGTTGAAGGTTTGATGGAATATATTAAAGGTCCTGACTTTCCAACTGCTGCATTAATTAATGGGCGTAAAGGAATTGAGACCGCTTACCGAACTGGTCGGGGTATTATCTATATTCGATCTAAAGCGCATATAGAAGTCGATGAACATAATGGGCGAGAAACCATTATTGTTAATGAGATCCCTTACCAAGTTAATAAAAAGAAGTTAATTGAAAAAATTGCTGAACTGGTAAAAGATAAGCGAATCGAAGGCATCTCCGCACTACGCGATGAATCTGATAAAGACGGTATGCGTATTGTTATTGAGATTAAACGTGATGCTGTTGGTGAAGTTGTGCTAAACAATCTCTTCTCATTAACACAGTTACAGGTCTCTTTTGGTATCAATATGGTGGCATTACATAATGGTCAACCAAAACTGTTAAACCTGCGTGACATGATTGAAGCATTTATTCGCCATCGCCGTGAAGTGGTGACTCGCCGCACAATCTATGAGCTACGCAAAGCGCGAGAACGTGCACACGTTTTAGAAGGTTTAGCTATTGCATTAGCCAACATCGATCCAGTCATTGCTTTAATTCGTGCAGCAGCAACGCCTGCTGAAGCAAAAGAGCAGTTATTAAATCGTGCATGGCAATTAGGTAATGTTGCCGCCATGCTTGAAAAAGCGGGTTCAGATGCTGCCCGCCCAGAAGATCTTGCACCTGAATTGGGTATTCATGATGGCTATTATCACCTTTCAGACGCACAAGCACAGGCAATTTTAGAGTTACGTCTACACCGTTTAACCGGCTTAGAACATGAAAAAATTCTTGATGAATATAAAGCATTACTAGATGCAATTGCCGAGTTACTGCATATTCTAGCCAGCCCTGAAAGATTGATGGCAGTGATTCGTGAAGAGCTTGAAGCGGTTCGAGATCAGTTCCAAGATGCAAGACGTACCGAGATCATTGCTAGCAGTGTTGATATTAATATTGAAGATCTCATTGCGCAAGAAGATGTTGTTGTGACGCTTTCACATCAAGGTTATGTCAAGTATCAACCACTCTCTGATTATGAAGCGCAGCGTCGCGGTGGTAAAGGTAAATCAGCGACTAAAATTAAAGAGGAAGATTTTGTCGAAAAACTGCTTGTGGCAAATACCCACGACACAATTTTATGTTTCTCAAGTCGAGGCCGCCTATATTGGATGAAAGTTTATCAACTTCCTGAAGCGAGCCGAGGAGCGAGAGGTCGACCAATCATTAATCTTTTACCTCTTGAAGAGAATGAGAGAATAACCGCAATATTGCCAGTCCGCGATTATGAAGAGGGTCAAAGCGTCTTTATGGCAACAGCGCTTGGTACGGTTAAAAAGACTGCATTAACCGACTTCAGTCGTCCGCGAGCCGGCGGTATTATTGCCATTAATTTACATGATGGTGATGAGTTAATTGGGGTGGATCTAACAAGTAGCGAGACTGTAGTTAACCTTGATGATGATGTAGAAGAGGCACTAGAAAGGATTGATGAATCTATTAGTCACAACGAAGACGATAGTGAAGTAAATGAACATAGTAAAGAAGATATTATGTTGTTTACTGCTAATGGTAAAGTGGTTCGATTCCCAGCAAATAAAGTACGCTGCATGGGTCGTACTGCTGCTGGGGTTCGTGGCATAAAACTCGATCAAGATGATAAAGTTGTCTCACTCATTGTACCTCGTGGTAATGGTACCATTTTAACTGCAACACAAAATGGTTATGGTAAACGGACCGAACAAGATCTCTATCCAACCAAATCACGCGCAACAAAAGGGGTTATCTCAATCAAAGTAAGTGAGCGTAACGGATTAGTAGTTGGCGCTGTTCAAGTTGATGAAAATGATCAGATCATGCTTATTACTGATGCCGGTACCTTAGTCAGAACGCGAGTTGCTGAAGTCAGTATTGTTGGACGCAATACGCAGGGTGTCACCTTAATTCGTACATCTGAAAATGAAAAAGTGGTTGGTCTACAACGTATCGCTGATTCAGATGATGATGGTTCACCAACTGATGGAAATAGTTCTGAAGATTAATCTATTTTATAAATTTAAGGGTTAGTTAATTTACTAATCCTTTTTTTTTCATAAAACCTTGCTAAAAAACCTATCAATAAGGAAATATATTTACATGTCGTTTTTAATTAAAAAAATTTTTGGCAATCTTGCATGGCAAATTTTAATTGCACTCGTTCTTGGAATTGGTGTTGGTGCTTACCTATATGAGCTGGGTAATCCAACTCATCCTTTACATCACTATTATCAGTTTTCAATTATTAATATTTTTCAACCTGCTGGTGATATCTTTATTCGTCTAATTAAAATGATTGTTCTACCCATTATTCTTAGCACATTGACGCTAGGTATTGCAGGTTTAGGTGGTTCAAAACGCTTAGGATCACTTGGATTTAAGACAATCGTCTATTTTGAGATCATTACAACAATTGCTATTTTACTCGGTATTTTTTGGGGTAATATTTTTGTACCAGGGCATGGTATTGACTCATCTACTTTGGCAACTACCGATATAAGTAATTATACCAAAGCAGCCGCGGCATTAGATGATAAACCACACGGTTTAATCGTCATGATTTTAGATATGATTCCAGCAAATATATTTAAAGCGATGAGTAATGGTGATGTATTACCGGTCATCTTCTTCTGCGTCTTTTTTGGTTTAGGCTTAATGTCGCTACCACAAAAACAGCGCGAACCATTTCTATTTTTCTTAAAAGTAGTTTCTGACACTATGTTTAAAGTAACCAATATGATTATGCGTTATGCACCTATCGGTGTATTTGCACTAATTACGGTTACAGTTGCAAAATTTGGTTTCACTTCATTACTTCCGCTTCTAAAATTGATTCTAACTGTATACTCAGCCATGGTTATATTTACGATTGTGATACTTGGTTTGGTATGTAAGATATGTAAATTTAATATTTTTACACTTTTACGTATTTTAAAAGAGGAGTTAATTATTGCTTTCTCTACAGCTAGTTCTGAAACTGCGCTACCTAAAATTATTGAAAAAATGGAAGCTTATGGTGCACCAAAATCGGTAACAAGTTTTGTAATTCCAACTGGTTATTCATTTAATCTTGATGGTTCTACACTCTATCAAAGTATAACAGTCATCTTTTTAGCACAGATCTTCCATATAGATCTCTCAATTATGGATCAGATTATTATTGTCATTACACTTATGATTGCCTCTAAAGGTATTGCTGGCGTCCCTGGTGCTTCTATTCTGGTACTTTCTGCAACACTCGGAAGCGTAGGCATTCCGCTCGAAGGGATTGGTTATATTATGGGTGTTGAGCGTATTTTAGATATGGGACGTACCGCAGTAAATGTTGTTGGTAATGCTTTAGCAGCGATTGTGATTTCACGCTGGGAACATGTATTTGATGATAATAAAGCAAGAAAATATGAACAGCGATATTTAAATTAATTAAGCAATTTTATTAATAGTAGAAAATGTTTTAGGGATTATGATTAGTTATCGAGAGATTATTAAATATCATAATCCTTAATTTTTAAAAAACAGATGCTATTCCACCGATAACTTCTTCTAATTTATCCAACCATCATATACCTTACATATTCTATAACAGAAAATATTGATCAATTAACAGCGCTTAATCCTATTTATGAATATCATAAAATCAATCAACGATTCAAATTAAAGAATGCTTTATTAGATATTGTTGATAAATATCTCTTAATAAAATAGAACCTGAAACGAGATTCACATTAGGAAGATTTAATAGATAGAAATATTACTGTTATCAAATCACTGTTTTTAAAAAATATATCAATATAAAAGATTCTAATAGTTTAATTGTAGATAACTATTAGTAATCTTCTATTTTTTATCTAATGCTATTAAAAGTATGGTTTCTAAATTAAAGAGACGTTATTAATAAGTGATCACTTACTTTTTTAATATCATATTAAAATGATAATAATTAAATAATCAGAAAATATAATTAATATTAACCCTAAAACATTCTTACAAGTGAAGGCTATTTTATTGTAAGTAATAGATAATTTGGTGTGACAGTAATCAGTATCATTTTAATTATTGATGTAATAGTAATGGATTTTTGTTTTAATTGTCGATTTGATTATTATCGATTGATGTTTTACCACTATATAAAACCCTAAAACAAAAGGATAATTAGTGGTCTAAAATTCGTCATTTTTATGAGAGATAAAGATTTATTTATCACTATATAAAATAGATAACAGACCCATTCTTAATATAGTCTTTACTTTGTTTTAGGATTAATAATTATTGAGCAATATAATATGGTATAAAGATAGTTGATACTATTTGAAGTTATGTTTATATTCAAAATTGCATCTGTGATGCACTGTTGTTACAGACATAAAAAAACCCAGTACAGCGTACTGGGCTTCTCTTCGTTTGTTAGTCTGGCAGCTCCCTACTCTCACATGGGTAATACCCACACTACCATCGGCGCTACGGCGTTTCACTTCTGAGTTCGGCATGGGGTCAGGTGGGACCACCGCGCTACTACCGCCAGACATATCCTGTTTACTCTCTAACTTCTTAGAACAAGCTTTATTCTCTCTTGCGTATCCAAAACAACTCTGAGTTGTAAGGTTAAGACTCTCGGTTCATTAGTATCAGTTAGCTCAATACATTACTGTACTTACACACCTGACCTATCTACGTCTTAGTCTCAAACGGACCTTACTGATTCTCATCAGGGAAAACTCATCTCAGGGCTAGTTTCGTACTTAGATGCTTTCAGCACTTATCTATTCCGCACTTAGCTACCGGGCAATGCAATTGGCATCACAACCCGTACACCAGCGGTGCGTTCACTTCGGTCCTCTCGTACTAGAAGCAAACCCCCTCAATTTTCCTACGCCCATGGCAGATAGGGACCGAACTGTCTCACGACGTTCTAAACCCAGCTCGCGTACCACTTTAAACGGCGAACAGCCGTACCCTTGGGACCTACTTCAGCCCCAGGATGTGATGAGCCGACATCGAGGTGCCAAACACCGCCGTCGATATGAACTCTTGGGCGGTATCAGCCTGTTATCCCCGGAGTACCTTTTATCCGTTGAGCGATGGCCCTTCCATTCAGAACCACCGGATCACTATGACCTACTTTCGTATCTGCTCGAGCCGTCACTCTCGCAGTTAAGCTAGCTTTTGCCATTGCACTAACCTCCTGATGTCCGACCAGGATTAGCTAACCTTCGTGCTCCTCCGTTACTCTTTGGGAGGAGACCGCCCCAGTCAAACTACCCACCAGACAGTGTCCCTACACTAGTTTCATAGTGTCAGGTTAGAACACCAAACCTTAAAGGGTGGTATTTCAAGGGCGACTCCATCAACACTTGCGTGCTAACTTCTTAGTCTCCCACCTATCCTACACATTAAGATTCAATGTTCACTGTCAAGCTATAGTAAAGGTTCACGGGGTCTTTCCGTCTTGCCACGGGTACACCGCATCTTCACGGCAATTTCAATTTCACTGAGTCTCGGGTGGAGACAGCCTGGCCATCATTACGCCATTCGTGCAGGTCGGAACTTACCCGACAAGGAATTTCGCTACCTTAGGACCGTTATAGTTACGGCCGCCGTTTACTGGGGCTTCGATCCAATGCTTCTCTTGCGATAACATCTTCAATTAACCTTCCAGCACCGGGCAGGCGTCACACCGTATACGTCCACTTACGTGTTTGCACAGTGCTGTGTTTTTATTAAACAGTTGCAGCCAGCTGGTATCTTCGACCGATTTCACCTACGTCCGCACGGGATTTCAATTACCATCGGCGTGCCTTCTCCCGAAGTTACGGCACCATTTTGCCTAGTTCCTTCACCCGAGTTCTCTCAAGCGCTTTAGTATTCTCTACCTGACCACCTGTGTCGGTTTCGGGTACGATTTAGTATGACCTGGAAGCTTAGAGGCTTTTCCTGGAAGCTTGGCATTAGTTACTTCAGTACCTTAGTACCTCGTCATCACGTCTCAGAGCCACAGTGACCGGATTTGCCTAATCACCCTCCTACTCGCTTAACCCACCATCCAATAGGTGGTAAACCTAGCCTTCTCCGTCCCCCCATCGCAGTCATACCAAGTACGGGAATATTAACCCGTTTCCCATCAACTACGCCTTTCGGCCTCGCCTTAGGGGTCGACTCACCCTGCCCCGATTAACGTTGGACAGGAACCCTTGGTCTTCCAGCGAGCGGGCTTTTCACCCGCTTTATCGTTACTTATGTCAGCATTCGCACTTCTGATACCTCCAACTAACCTCACAGTTAATCTTCTGCGGCTTACAGAACGCTCCCCTACCCAATGACAACTTAGTGTCACTGCCGCAGCTTCGGTGCATAGTTTTAGCCCCGTTACATCTTCCGCGCAGGCCGACTCGACTAGTGAGCTATTACGCTTTCTTTAAATGATGGCTGCTTCTAAGCCAACATCCTAGCTGTCTAAGCCTTCCCACTTCGTTTCCCACTTAACTATGACTTTGGGACCTTAGCTGGCGGTCTGGGTTGTTTCCCTCTTCACGACGAACGTTAGCACCCGCCGTGTGTCTCCCATACTCTACTTGTCAGTATTCGTAGTTTGCATCGGGTTGGTAAGTCAGGTTGACCCCCTTGCCGAAACAGTGCTCTACCCCCAACAGTAATCATATGAGGCGCTACCTAAATAGCTTTCGGGGAGAACCAGCTATCTCCCGGTTTGATTGGCCTTTCACCCCCAGCCACAGTTCATCCGCTAATTTTTCAACATTAGTCGGTTCGGCCCTCCAGTTAGTGTTAACCAACCTTCTTCCTGACCATGGCTAGATCACCGGGTTTCGGGTCTATACCCTGCAACTATTCGCCCAGTTAAGACTCGGTTTCCCTTCGGCTCCCCTATTCGGTTAACCTCGCTACAGAATATAAGTCGCTGACCCATTATACAAAAGGTACGCAGTCACACATACCCATCGGTACATGCTCCCACTGATTGTACGTACACGGTTTCAAGTTCTATTTCACTCCCCTCCCGGGGTTCTTTTCGCCTTTCCCTCACGGTACTAGTTCACTATCGGTCATTCAGGAGTATTTAGCCTTGGAGGATGGTCCCCCCTTCTTCAAACAGGATTTCTCGTGTCCCGCCCTACTCTTCAAGTTTTCAATTAATGCATCTTCATGTACGGGACTATCACCCTCTTTCGTCTACCTTTCCAGATAGTTCCACTAACACATTAACCTTCCCACTTTGGGCTCCTCCCCTTTCGCTCGCCGCTACTCGGGGAATCTCGGTTGATTTCTTTTCCTCGGGGTACTGAGATGTTTCAGTTCTCCCGGTTCGCCTCCTTAACCTATCTTATTCAGTTAAGGATAGTGCACTAGTGCACTGGGTTTCCCCATTCGGATATCGACAGCTATTGCGCTCTTTACCAGCTTACCGTCGCTTTTCGCAGATTAACACGTCCTTCTTCGCCTCTGAATGCCTAGGCATCCACCGTGTACGCTTACTTTCTTAACCTTACAACTCATAGTTGTCTCGGTTACGCTTACTCTCTCTTATCTAATCTCTATAGCTACTTTTATCATAACCCTAACCTTAATATTAAAACCTTAATCTTAAATATAAATATTAAGTTTTAAGTTTCATATCTTAAGCATTGGGGTTTAGACTTTAGGTCTTAACCTCAAGTAACTATTAAACCAAATAAGCGAGAACTCGTTTATTTTCAGCTTGTTCCTTTTTGTTAAAGAGCTTTATCTTACTATCTACTCTAGCTTATAAACCTTTACACCTAATCTCTAACTTCAATTAGAACTGGTTTATCGCTTATCTAAGTAAATACTAAGATAACTTTTTATTAATTACTAAGTTTTTATAATACGTTCTTATAATACTAATTCCTTACAAGAATCTATTATCTATCACATAATAACTCGAAAAAAAGAGTTTTCCGTTAATGGTGGAGCTAAGCGGGATCGAACCGCTGGCCTCCTGCGTGCAAGGCAGGCGCTCTCCCAGCTGAGCTATAGCCCCATCTTCAGACTTCACTTCGTTACTCACCAACTCTTCCATTTTTGCCGAGTAATTCTTGTGCAAAATGGCCTCTAACTTGAATTGGTGGGTCTGAGTGGACTTGAACCACCGACCTCACCCTTATCAGGGGTGCGCTCTAACCACCTGAGCTACAGACCCATTAAGTGCCTCTTCTTTTCTATCAACAAACAATCTGTGTGAACACTTACAAGCTCTCGTAAGGAGGTGATCCAACCGCAGGTTCCCCTACGGTTACCTTGTTACGACTTCACCCCAGTCATGACCCACAAAGTGGTAAGCGCTCCCCTTGCGGTTAAGCTACCTACTTCTTTTGCAAGCCACTCCCATGGTGTGACGGGCGGTGTGTACAAGGCCCGGGAACGTATTCACCGTAGCATTCTGATCTACGATTACTAGCGATTCCGACTTCATGGAGTCGAGTTCCAGACTCCAATCCGGACTTAGACGTACTTTATGAGGTCCGCTTGCCTTCGCAGGGTCGCTTCCCTTTGTATACGCCATTGTAGCACGTGTGTAGCCCTGGTCGTAAGGGCCATGATGACTTGACGTCGTCCCCACCTTCCTCCGCTTTATCAACGGCAGTCTCCTTTGAGTCCCCACCATTACGTGCTGGCAACAAAGGATAAGGGTTGCGCTCGTTGCGGGACTTAACCCAACATTTCACAACACGAGCTGACGACAGCCATGCAGCACCTGTCTCATAGCTCCCGAAGGCACTCCTCTATCTCTAAAGAATTCTATGGATGTCAAGACCAGGTAAGGTTCTTCGCGTTGCATCGAATTAAACCACATGCTCCACCGCTTGTGCGGGCCCCCGTCAATTCATTTGAGTTTTAACCTTGCGGCCGTACTCCCCAGGCGGTCGATTTATCGCGTTAGCTCCGGAACCCAGTGCCGTAGCACCAAACTCCAAATCGACATCGTTTACAGCGTGGACTACCAGGGTATCTAATCCTGTTTGCTCCCCACGCTTTCGCATCTCAGCGTCAGTATCTGTCCAGAAGGTCGCCTTCGCCACCGGTATTCCTCCACATCTCTACGCATTTCACCGCTACACGTGGAATTCTACCTCCCTCTACAGTACTCTAGTTAGACAGTTTTAAATGCAATTCCTAGGTTGAGCCCAGGGCTTTCACACCTAACTTATCTATCCGCCTACATGCCCTTTACGCCCAGTCATTCCGATTAACGCTTGCACCCCCCGTATTACCGCGGCTGCTGGCACGGAGTTAGCCGGTGCTTCTTCTGTAATTAACGTCAATATAAATATCTATTAAATATCTACACTTCCTCATCACCGAAAGTACTTTACAACCCGAAGGCCTTCTTCATACACGCGGCATGGCTGCATCAGGGTTCCCCCCATTGTGCAATATTCCCCACTGCTGCCTCCCGTAGGAGTCTGGTCCGTGTCTCAGTTCCAGTGTGGCTGGTCATTCTCTCAAACCAGCTAGAGATCGTCGCCTTGGTAAGCTCTTACCCTACCAACTAGCTAATCCCATATGGGCTCATCAAATGGCACGTGGCCTTACGGTCCCACGCTTTGGTCTCTCAACTTTATGCGGTATTAGCAGTCGTTTCCAACTGTTCTCCCCCTCCATTCGACAGATTCCCATACATTACTCACCCGTCCGCCACTCGTCAGCAGGTGCAAGCACCCCTGTTACCGTTCGACTTGCATGTGTTAGGCCTGCCGCCAGCGTTCAATCTGAGCCATGATCAAACTCTTCAATTTAAAGTTTGATGCTCAATTATTTAACCTGACTTCTTTCTGAAATTCTTCATTTCAAATGAATCTTCAAGGTCACTTATTAAGACTTTAATTTTTTAAGTCCGTAGACTTTATCTTTCGTCTCGTAAGTGCCCACACAGATTGTCTGTTGCTTAGTTTTTAAAGAGCTGACAGCTTTTTCTACTTTCGTATATCATTAGACCTTATCGCCTAACTTCTCTGTCTCAAGGGCTGCGTATACTACACAACTCATTTTACTTCGTCAACACCCATTTTTACTTTTTTATCGATTTTCGCTTAATTTTATTTTAACTGCTCATTTTTTAGCTTATTAGGCAGATCTGCAAGCGTTTCTAATATCCAATCAGCCGCAGCTTCGGTATCTGGGGTAATTGTATCGCCTGTTTTAACTAATACTGTTTTCTTCACCCCTGCACGCTTACCTGATAGCAGATCTGATAGGCGATCGCCAACCATATAGGAGTTTGCAATATCGATATTAAGATCTTGTGCAGCAGTTAAAATCATACCTGGATTTGGTTTTCGGCATTCACATTCGGTTGTTTTAGGGTCATGTGGACAAAAATAGATACCATCTAGCTCAACCCCACGATCTATAAGTGACCAATCCATCCATTCAGTTAATGTATCAAACTGCTCTTGGGTAAATATCTCTCTGGCGATGCCTGATTGATTAGTTGTGATAACCAATAAATAGCCCATTTTTTTAAGTTCAGCGAGTGCATCAATTACACCATCAATAAAATGGAATTTATCAATTGTGTGTACATAGTTATAGTCAATATTAATCGTGCCATCACGATCTAGAAAAATGGCTGGTTTCATGATTAGTAATTTACTCTCGTAGTGATTTGGTGGTTAGTGAATGCTCAATAGTTATTGACATAGATGTCTAGACGTCTTACTATTCTTTTTATTTAAAACTCTCTTTATATATTTTGAACATATATATTATATAAAACATCGGCAACATGATACAACTACAACACATCTCTAAAGTATTTGAACATAAAAATACCCCGATATATGCACTGAAAGATATCAATCTTACTGTACCTCAAGGGCAAATTTATGGCGTAATTGGTAAATCGGGCGCAGGTAAAAGCACTTTGATTCGCTGCTTAAATCTGTTAGAAAAACCAACAAGTGGAAAGATTTTTTTTGATAATCAAGATATAACTCAATTTAGTAATCGCCAACTTATCTCTATTCGCCGAAAAATCAGTATGATTTTTCAACACTTTAATCTTCTCTCATCACGTACTGTATTTGAAAATATTGCGTTTCCTTTAGAATTAAGTCATACAGCAAAATCGGTGATTAAGAAGAAAGTTAATGCCTTAATCGAACTGGTTGGATTAAAAGATAAAGCGGATATCTATCCTGCTAATTTATCGGGTGGGCAAAAACAACGTGTCGCCATTGCTAGAGCACTTGCAAGCGATCCAAAAGTACTCTTATGTGATGAAGCGACTAGTGCGCTCGATCCTGAGACAACTCGATCAATCTTAAAATTACTAAAAGATATTAATCAGAAGTTGGGATTAACCATTTTGCTAATTACCCATGAGATGGATGTGGTTAAGCAGATTTGCGATCAAGTTGCTGTTATTAATAACGGTGAACTGGTTGAGCAAGCATCTGTTGGTGAGATGTTTTCGCATGCGAAAACTGAAATTGCACGGCAATTTATTCAATCGACTTTACACCTTACTATTCCTGATGATTATAAAGCAAGATTGTCAGCTGAACCAAAAGAGGGTTTAAATCCACTACTTCGTTTAGAGTTTACTGGAATAACGGTTGACTCACCGCTTCTCTCACAAATTGCTAAACAGT
Organism: Orbaceae bacterium ESL0721; assembly: GCA_029433365.1. Lineage (GTDB taxonomy): Bacteria > Pseudomonadota > Gammaproteobacteria > Enterobacterales > Orbaceae > Gilliamella. Next base: position 66,489 of record JAQTHZ010000002.1, on the reverse strand, counting down.
TTGCTGTTGACGCCAATATTATCAGTGCTCAGATGGATTATGCTGGTGGTGTTAAGTTTGGATTAATGCTAACAGAGATAAAAGGCAGTAATACAGAAGCAGCAATTCAATTTTTACGCGATAATAATACGACAGTTGAGGTTCTTGGTTATGTTTGATTTTATTCCATCTTTTAAACCCTTTGAATCTCTCTTTAGATATCTATCCCAATACAATTTCTGGACTGATTTTGTTGCATTCTGCTCCTCATTTAATGGATTTAATGAGGCGATGCTATTTAAAATTGCAGAAGCAACCGATACCACCATATATATGGTCGCGCTATCGGGGTTTTGGGGGACGATAATTGGTTTACCTATTGGCATCCTCCTTTATGCTACCCGTAAAGGGCAAATTTTAGAGTGTTCTAGTGCCAATTTTGGCATCTCATTTATCACTAATATAATCCGTGCTATTCCATTTGTTATCTTTATCATCTGGATTATTCCATTTACAGGTATCACTATGAATATCTTTACGGGGACAGAAACCTATCTTGGTAAAGAGGCAGCTGTGATTCCATTAAGTATTGGTGTTGCACCATTAATTGCTCGCATGGTTGAAAATGCCCTTTTTGATGTACCCAAAGGTCTGATAGAAGCAGCACGCTCTATGGGCGCTACTCCATTTCAGATTATTTATAAAGTGTTACTGCCGGAATCTCTACCACTTATTATTAATAGCATGACCATCGCTTTAATAACCTTAACCGGTTACATTGCCATGGCAGCAGCTGTTGGAGCTGGTGGACTTGGACAGTTAGCGATTCAATATGGTTATAATAGCTATAAACCTGCTATTATGAATACTGTTGTATGTATCTTAATTCTGATTGTGCTTATTATTCAATATATTGGTAATACGATCGTTAAACGTGTTACTCATCACTAATTTTTGGAGAAATTTATGTTATTTAAAGATATAAAATTAAAAAAATTTGCGCTTATAACAACGTTATTTAGTACACTTTTCCTTACTGCTTGTGATAAGAGAACTGATATCAATAATGTCACAACAGATAAACCAGTGGGTACACTGAAAGTGGGTGTTATCTCTGGGCCCGATCAAGAACTGACTGAAGTGGTAAAACAGCAAGCTAAAGATCTCTATAATTTAGATGTTGAACTGGTTATCTTTAATGACTATGTCACTCCAAACCAAGCATTGAATGATAAATTAATAGATATCAATGCATTTCAACATAAACCCTATTTAGATGAGCAGATGAAAGAGCGCGGTTATAAACTGGCTGTGGTTGGTAATACACTAGTCTACCCTATCGCAAGCTACTCATATAAATTAAAACCGATTGATAAAGATGCTGAAACAGGTAACGGTGTTAAAGTCACCTCACCACGCGGTGAAACCTATTTTATCCCTGCTAATTCAACTATCGCTATTCCGAATGACCCAACTAACTTAGGTCGTGCTTTACTACTTTTACAACATGAAGGAATGATTACTGTTGATCCAGCTAAAGGGCTATTACCAACGGTATTAGATATTACAAGTAACCCTTACAACTATAAAATTATAGAGTTAGAAGCACCAATGTTGCCGCGCTCATTAGATGATGCACAGATTGATCTTGCCATTATTAATAATGCGTTTTCGGGTCAAGTTGGTTTAACATCAAGTAAAGATGGTATTTTTGTTGAAGATAAAGATTCACCTTATGTGAATATTATTGTCGCTCGTGAAGATAATAAAGATGATGAGAATGTGCAGAAATTTGTAAAATCTTATCAAACTGATGCGGTTTTCCAAAAAGCAGAAGAGTTATTTTCAGGTGTTGTAAAAGGTTGGTAAAAAATATTGTTCTGGCTAAATGGATAACTTTTAAAGAGTAATATACCAATGCGTAAATATGAGATTGAACCAATTGGTATTATCCATTCGCCTTATAGTGAAAAGTTCGCCGTACCAAGGCAACCCAATTTAGTAACAGCTGGGTGCGGTGAATTGCAACTCCTTCCCCCTTTTAATAGTCAAAATAGCGTAAAAGAGTTAGCGCAATTTTCGCATATTTGGTTACTTTTTCTCTTTGATCAGATTGATCCTAATAGATGGAATTTAACTGTACGCCCACCCCGCTTAGGCGGTAACAAAAATGTTGGTGTATTTGCAACCCGCTCCCCATTTCGACCTAACCATATTGGTCTCTCGGCAGTTGAGTTGAAAGAGGTGATGATTAATAATGGCGATGTGAGATTAAAATTAGGTAGTTTAGATTTAGTTGATGGCACACCCATTATCGATATCAAACCCTATCTACCTTACTGTGATAGCTATCCTAATGCATCAGCAGGGTATGCACAATCCTCACCAGAAAAGACTTTAACAGTTGAATTTTTGCCCGCAGCTAAAGAGACATTAAGGATACATCAGCAATCCTATCCAATGCTTACTGAACTTATCAGCCAAGTCATTGCGCAAGATCCGCGCCCAGCCTATAAAAAAATGGATAATGATCAACACATTTATGGTATTACGCTTTACCATTTTAATATTAGATGGCAGGTAATTAATCAATGCGCTTATATTATTGAAATAGAAGAAGTAAAGTAAATTTGATTACAATTAGTAAGTTAATCACAATTAACATTTAAAAATGTTTTAGGGTTAGCTTTTTTAGGAATAGTGTTTTAAGAACAGATGTTTTAGGGTTACACGGCTGTTACTTAAAATATTGCGACTTCTAGCATGCATCTTTCTTTAAAAAAAAGCGCTGCATGTTAGAAGTTACTATGCAAAAATCTAATTGATGGTAGTTGATGAAGTAGGTACGGAATGATTACGAAGCTCTGCAATATCAATAGCATCAAAAAGGTAGTGATTACCACAGTAATCGCAATGCATATCTATTTTGCCATCCTCCGCTAATATCTCATCTATATCATTAGCCGAGAGTGTCATTAACGATGCAGCGCAGCGATCACGCGAGCAGTGGCATTTAAAAGTGACGTTATGGGTATCAAAAAGACGCACATCCTCTTGGTTATAGAGGCGATACAAGATCTCATCAATAGGAAGTTTTAAAAGCTCATCAGCTGTAATTGTCTCTGTTAAGGTAGCTAAATGATCAAATGATTCAGCACTATTTTCACTACTCGGCAGAACCTGTAATAAGATACCTGCGGCAACTGGTCTATTATCAACAACACCTGTTTTAATAAATAGCCTTGTTGGTAATTGTTCCGACTGCATAAAATAGTTTTCAATACAGCCAACTAATGTCTCCCGTTCTAAACCAACAATACCTTGATAACGTTCACCATTTTTTGGTGTTATTGTGATGACAATATAACCATTACCTACCATCTCCTTAAGCGTTGCGCTGTTCGGTAATGTTGCGCTTGTAACCTCATCTTTTAAACGGGCAACTCCTCGTAACTCTTGGTGATTATTGCCATTTATCACAGCTAAAGAGACTGGTCCATCACCTTGGAGTTGCACAGCAATATCACCCTCAAATTTGAGGGTTGCAGTTAAAAGACTTGTGGCTACCAAAAGCTCACCTAACAAATTTTGGACAGCAACGGGGTAGTTATTGGTCTCTAAAATAGCTTGATAGGTCTCACTTAGCTGTGTTATCTCACCACGGATTGGGTGATTATCAAATAAAAATCGATTTAATGTATCCATCGTAACTCTCATTTATGTAGTCGGTTTATCTATCTTGGGAATGTTTAAATTTTATTAAATTTCGACGCTCTTTTTTGTCGGGTCGCCTGTCAGGATGGGGCATAGTCAGTGCATTAAGTTTGCGAGCTTTGGCAATTTTTTCACGTTTGATAATACTCTCTTCACTCTCTTGATAGAGTTGCTGTGCAATCTCTGCTGATCCACGCTTATCACTGATCGCCAAAATATGGATCTCTTTGTTCTCACTCCCTTGCCGCAACTGTAAAGTTGCGCCTACTTCAACAGTTTTGCTTGGTTTCGTCCGTTGACCATTATAGTGAACTTTCCCACCTTCAATCATCTCACGAGCTACTGCTCTGGTTTTATAAAATCGCGCTGCCCATAACCACTTATCTAATCTAACTGGCTCCATTTTGTCCTCATCTATTTTGCGCTCAAGATAAACTGTGGGATCAACAGATCACAACTATATAGGCAAAATATACCAAAACGACCTTAACCCTAAAACATTTTAACGAACTATATATATTTAACTATATAGATATATAGAAGTAACTATATAAGGGTAAGATTAGGAAATTCAATGTTGTGGCACAATAGCATAACTAATGCTATTGGCAAACATGTTACCTGAAAGATCAAAAGCGGCTAATTTACCCGTTAAATTGGCACTGAAATTATTTGTACTAGGTGGATTTTTTACAAGCTGCCACTGCTTTAAAATCGCACTATCAACATTATAACCATTTAATTTTAAGGCAGAAAAATGAGGTACAGTTAAATCCAACACAGCAGATGATTCTAATACCCCCTGATCGAGTAAAGTGCTAAAGTTAAATTCACCTAGATTCTCAGCTAAAATTTTCACAGTCAAATCAGGATACTTGATATTTACTCCCTGAAATGTTCCATCTTCTGCTTTAACATAAAAAGAGCCAGAATATAAACCTAATTGATTATTTTTAGCCACTGTCAGATTATTACCTGAAATCTCAAAATTGGTAAAACGGAATGGATAATTTGGGTAAGTTGCCAAAATTGTGCTGGGTAAGATCATCAAATTATTAATTGAGATCTCTTTTAATAAGGCTGGCAAAGGTGTAGGGGAGAACTCATATTCATAGTTTGCGCCAGCCATTATAAGGTTATCTAACTGTACTGCATCATTTTGCCATGAGCCAGTAAAATTGATATTGCCTTCATTCCAAACAGCTAAGCCTTTTTCAATCATGATTTTATCACCATCACGCTTAAGCTGAATTAATGGCGAAGTAAAACGGTGATTATGCCATCTTAAATTTTCGGCATTAAAAACTAATGAACTTTGACCCAGACGCCAACCATTATCATATTCTAGATTAGATGCTTCAATATTCCCTTTTTCAACCGCAAAATAGGGAGAGAGAAAACTACTATCGATAAGTGAGAAGCGACGAATACGCATTTTAGGTAACATCGAAAAGAAATCGCTCAACTCATCATGCTCAACAGCTGATTGAAAATTGAGTTTATTAATCTGTAATTGACTAAAATCTAAACTGTTATCAGCAAGAATATTCAGCCGGCCAACAAAAAAACCACTCTTAAAACTCCCACCAACATTAGTAAAACTGATTATGCCATCACGCTGATAGCCTTGAATTAAGAGTGAAGAGAAAGGGAGATTATTAAATAGTACTGTTTGCGCTGATAGATCAAATTGATACTCATCATCTTTTGATGAGAAAGGTTTTACGCCCCCTGTGGCATTTTGTAACATAATCTCTTCATCGTTAAAATGAAAAAAGATAGTTGAATCGATAAATTGCACACTATTAGCAGAGATAAGATGTTGCGAAAAATTCAGATCTTTAATAACGCCATTGTAGATACTAATATAATTTAGATGTTGCAGCTGCCACGGATTCTCTTTATCTAATCCAATAATTAATTTAGAGGCATTAAAAGCAGGTTCTACACATTGATTTTTACTAATTATGACATTATCCAAACTTATTTGATCTAACTGAAGAATAGAGTGGTGAACACGACCAATTGAGATACTATAGCCACTATACTTAGATAACTGCTGACTTAAAATTGCCGCTCCCCAACTGGTCTGCACTAAAAAATAGAGAAAGGCCACAGAAGAACTAAAAATGATAAGCAGAAAAGATAAATATATTCGAAAAGAGTGCATAAATAAAAAGATAGACAAAATTAATCTTATTACCATACTCGATTTTAAAACAAATAGCATTAAATTTCATTATAAATAAGTTGTTATTCAGCCATGTTTACAGTTAAGATATGTGTAACTATTACAATTTTTTATTTAATTTTATCTTTTTTTAAATGGACTTTTTTTTGAGTAAATAGGATGTAATTAGATAAAAAATCAATATAAAACTTTTAATAAAATATTGTTTAAATAAATAGTTTTTCAATAAAAATGGAATTTATCCCTCTCTTTTAATTAGGATGAGGGATTATTATTTTTTACTTTATGCTGGAGAGAATAGAGATGAAGCAGATCCCAATGACTATTAAGGGAGCCGAACTATTACGCGCCGAACTTGAAGAGTTAAAAAATGTAAAAAGACCTCAGATTATTGCTGCGATTGCTGAGGCAAGAGAGCACGGAGACTTAAAAGAGAATGCCGAATATCATGCAGCACGCGAACAACAAGGTTTTTGTGAAGGGCGAATTCAAGAGATTGAAGCTAAACTGTCACAAGCACAAATCATTGATGTCACTAAAATGAAAAACAGTGGTCGTGTTGTTTTTGGCGCAACTGTCACTGTGGTTAACACTGCAACAGATGAAGAGATCACCTACCGTATTGTCGGTGATGATGAAGCAGATTTGAAACATAATCTAATATCAATCAATTCACCCATCGCACGAGGATTAGTTGGCAAAGAGGAAGACGATACTGTTCAGATTAAAACCCCAGGTGGTGAAGTTGAATTTGATATTATTAAAGTAGCGTATCTTTAAATTTCAGTTTTCAAAATAGATATTAACCGAAAAGTTATCAACAAAAATAGGGCTCTAAGCCCTATTTTTTACTATTAGCATGATAGATAAATGCTATTTAGGTAAAGCGATCTTTTTATCTTCAGTTGGTCTATAAAGTGTCAATATTGATCCAATAAGTTGTACCGGTAATGCACCTGTTTCACGCACAATCGCATCACAAATCAGCTGTTTTGTCTCACGATCTTCCGCTGAAATTTTAATCTTAATCAACTCATGAAAATTGAGCGCATTCTCAATTTCAGCAAGTACACCCTCAGTGAAACCATTGCCACCAATCATCACAATCGGTTTTAAATGGTGCGCTTCACCTTTTAAATATTGTTTCTGTTTATTAGATAAATTCATTAATTTTTTCATCATTGCAAGTTGTAATTTCGTTATTCTACCTTATATATAAAGTTATTGCCATGCATGATGTATGCCTTTATCATTCAGCTCTTTGTAGATAACAGATAGCGAAAACTAATAAGGTGCAAACCTTTAATCACTTAATTTTAGATCTCTAACTGCTTTGATCAGCAACGATATTTAGCAATAGTTAGAGAGCAGAATTTAGCTTCACTAAAATTCGATTAAATCTAAAGTTACAATTTTAAAAATTCTATTTCAATGAGTTATAAAGATGAGTAGCAAAAAGCGTTCAGCTAGCTCTACCCGCTGGTTACAGGAACATTTTAATGATCGCTTTGTGCAGCAAGCACAAAAAAAAGGGTTACGTTCTCGGGCTTGGTTTAAGCTTGAGGAGATCCAACAGAGCGATAAACTATTTAAACTAGGCATTACCGTGGTCGACTTAGGAGCTGCACCAGGTGGTTGGTCACAATATGCCGCATCCTTAATAGGTGATAAAGGGCGAATTATCGCCTGTGATCTTTTACCAATGGATCCTATTGTTGGTGTCGATTTTTTACAAGGTGACTTTCGGGACGAAACAGTTCTAAAAACACTATTAGAACGTGTTGGTGAAAAAAAAGTACAAGTGGTTATGTCTGATATGGCACCCAATATGAGTGGGCAGCCTGCTGTTGATATTCCAAGAGCGATGTACCTTGTTGAGCTTGCTTTAGATATGTGCCGAGACATTCTTGCCAAAAATGGTAGTTTTATTGTCAAAGTGTTTCAAGGCGAGGGATTTGAAGCCTATTTAAAGGAGATTAGATCACTCTTTAAAACAGTAAAAATCCGCAAACCTGAAGCATCAAGAGCCAGATCGCGTGAAGTTTATATTGTTGCAACGGGTATGAAGTAGCCAGTGGCAAAATTTTGTAGTACCATGCGGTTATCTATTTTAGTCGTAATATTTATTATCTGTGAGGGGTTTTTCTTTTGAGCGACATGGTAAAGAATTTGTTGATCTGGGGGATCATCGCTGTAGTATTAATTACTGTATTTCAAATCAGTTCTGTATCAAATAACGGACCACAAGTAAATTATACACAATTTAACTCTGATATTACGAATGGAAACCTTCAAGAGGTTCATATAAATGGACGAGAAGTTGTAGCTACAACAAAAAATAACGGGAATTATGTAACCTATATTCCCTATCTCGATGAACAATTAATGAGCGACTTACTACTGCATAAAGTGAGCGTTTTTGGTAGCCCTGATGAAAAACCAAGCTTATTGGTAAGTATCCTCATATCTTGGTTCCCTATCCTCTTTTTAATCGGTTTCTGGCTATTTATGATGCGCCAAATGCAAGGTGGCGGGAAAGGCGGACCGATGTCTGTGGGCAAAAGTAAAGCACGTATGCTCTCCCCTGAACAGATCAAAACCAAATTTAGTGATGTCGCTGGTAATGAAGAGGCAAAACAGGAAGTAACCGAAGTTGTAGATTTCCTAAGAGAACCTGGCAAATATCAAAAGTTAGGTGGTCATATTCCTAAAGGGATTTTAATGGTTGGTCCACCGGGGACAGGTAAAACATTACTGGCTAAAGCGATAGCTGGTGAAGCAAACGTCCCATTTTTCAGTATTTCAGGTTCAGATTTTGTCGAAATGTTTGTTGGAGTTGGGGCGTCTCGCGTACGTGATCTCTTTGAACAAGCGCGCAAACACTCACCTTGTATTATTTTTATCGATGAAATTGATGCAGTTGGGCGTAAACGTGGAGCAGGCTCAATGGGCGGACACGATGAGCGCGAACAGACCCTAAACCAGATGTTAGTTGAGATGGATGGTTTTGAACCTAACAGTGGCATTATTATCATTGCTGCAACTAACCGCGTCGATATATTAGATCCGGCTCTTCTACGTCCAGGTCGGTTCGATCGGCAAGTACAAATTGGTCTACCTGATATGAAAGGTCGTGAACAGATTCTTGCCGTTCATAGCCGCAAAGTTCCATTAGCTCCTGACGTCAACTTATCTATCCTTGCCCGTGGCACACCCGGTTATTCAGGTGCTGATCTGGCAAATCTTGTTAATGAAGCAGCCCTATTCACTGCGCGTCGTAACAAACAGTTAGTCTCTATGGATGAGTTTGAAGATGCGAAAGATAAGATTAATATGGGTACTGAACGTCGCTCATTAACAATGACCCCAGAACAGCTTATCTCAACCGCTTATCATGAAGCTGGTCACGCTATTATCGGTTACTTAATGCCTAAACATGATCCGGTTCATAAAGTGACAATTATTCCGCGTGGTCGTGCACTTGGTGTCACCTTCTTTCTACCTGAAGGCGATAGCATCAGTGAGAGCCGCGAAAAACTAGAGGGTAATATTGCAACTTTATATGGTGGCCGGTTGGCAGAAGAGTTGATCTATGGTGCCGATCAGATCTCAACTGGTGCATCAAATGATATTAAAGTTGCAACCCGCTATGCAAGAGCGATGGTAACACAATGGGGCTTCTCAGATCGTTTAGGTCCACTCTTCTATGAAATGGATGAAAATGAAGCTTATGGGCGCCCAAAAGATATCTCGGATGAGACTGCACGCATTATTGATGAAGAGGTTAAAGCGATCATTGATCGTAACTATAATCGTGCCAAAACAATTCTTACTGAAAATATGGATGTCTTGCATGCAATGAAAGATGCACTAATGAAATACGAAACAATCGGTGCTAAACAGGTTGCTGAATTAGTTGAACGTCGTCCATTATCGGCTCCAGAAGGTTGGACTGAAAAAGAGGAAAAAGTGTCAGAAGAGATCCCTAATGAAGGATTTAACCCACCATCACAATAATTTACTCTTATCTGAAATATTATACCTAAACGCGCTCCGGCGCGTTTTTTTACAAATAACCGCCCTAAAATAAATTACCTAAAACCATTATAGATAGTTAACATTTAAACGTTCGCAGTTTACAATGCACGCTTTACAATCAATTTAAGACAAACAAGGATTACTGTATGGAAATTCATTTTCGCAATCAGATAATGGATCTCTCCTCACCCAATGTGATGGGCATCATCAATATGACACCCGACTCCTTTTCTGATGGAGGTAAATACAATAATCTTAACGATGCAATGCGCCGTGTTGATGAGATGATCAAAGCTGGCGCTACATTTATAGATGTAGGCGGTGAATCAACAAGGCCAGGTGCATCTGAAGTCTCCACTAACGAAGAGCTCAATCGGGTCATCCCCTTAATTGAGAAGATTGCAAGCAACTGCAACGTCTGGATATCAGTTGATACCTCTAAACCTGAAGTGATCACTGAAGCAGCAAAAGCTGGCGCGCACTTAATTAATGATATCCGTGCCTTAACAGAGCCTGGTGCTCTAGAAGCTGCGCAAAAAACCGAATTACCTGTCTGTATTATGCATATGCAAGGTCAACCCAAAACGATGCAACAGGCACCACATTATCAACAGGATATTTATGATGAGGTGGATCAATTTTTTTCTGGCCATATAGCACGCTGTATCAATGCTGGTATTGCCCGTGAAAAGATCATCTTAGATCCCGGTTTTGGTTTTGGTAAAACCGTCAACGACAACTACCGCCTATTAGCAACGCTCGAAAAATTCCACCACTTTAAGCTTCCCCTTTTAGTTGGGATGTCTCGTAAAAGTATGATTGGCCAAATCTTGAATGTCCCACCATTAGAACGCACAGCAGGCAGTATCTCATGTGCTGTCATAGCTGCAATGAAAGGGGCGCAGATTATCCGTGTTCATGACGTCAAAGAGACCTTTGAAGCACTGCAAATAGTAAGATGTACACAAGCAGAGCAGTAATAATTAGTAAAAAAGAAAAATTAAATTCAATAATTGGGAATAAAACAATGCAAAAAGAGTCCATAAAAAAATTAGTGATTGTAGCAGTTGTGATATTGCTCTGTGTTGGCATAGCTATATTCTGGCTAATACATCGATCCTCAGGTAACAATCAGCAAGTAACATTATATGGTAATGTCGATATCCGTCAGGTTTCACTTGCCTTTGAAGAGAGCGGGCGAATAAAAACGGTTGCAGTGCAAGAGGGTGATCGGGTGCAGGAGGGGCAGATAGTCGCCTTACTTGATACGGAATCACTACAGATACAGGCACGGCAGGTAGCGGCAAATCTGGCCGCGCAAGAGCAGTCAGTTATTGAGCAGGAAAGAGGTGCCCGTCCTGAAGAGATCACGCAGGCACGCGCAAAACTTGCATCGGCAGAGGCGCAACTACAAAAAGCGACGCAAGATATGCGCCGGTTACAAAATATTGCAAAGGCAACGGGTGAAAAAGGCATCAGCCAGCAGGAGATGGATAGTGCTAAAAGTAATCTACGGGTGGCAGAAGCCACAGTAAAAGAGCGTAATGCTAATTTGCAGCTGTTGCAAGAAGGGGTACGTTCGGAGCAGCGTGAAGCGACAATTGCCAAGACCAAAGCACTACAGGCTAATCTTGATCTACTCAACTACCGCATAAGTCAGGGTGTTTTGAAAGCGCCGGTTAATGCTGTGGTACGTGCTCGCCTGCTTGAGCCAGGCGATATGGCGAATCCGCAAAAGCCGGTATTGACACTGGCGCTCGATCACCCCAAATGGGTACGCGTCTGGCTGAGTGAAACTGATCTAGGACGCGTTAAGACCGGCATGCCGGCAACCGTGACAAGCGATACATGGCCAGATAAAGCGGTAGAAGGCAAGGTTAGCTACATCTCATCCGTTGCGGAATTTACCCCAAAATCTGTCCAGACCGAGGATCTGCGTACCAAGCTAGTATATGAGGTTCGCATTTTGGTTGATGATCCGCAAAATGAGCTGAGAATGGGGCAGCCGGCGACGGTTAGGATTAATGTTGCTTCGTCTGTAGATAACTAGTATGAGTGATGATGCACGTGATGTTGTCGTGGCTAATAATCTGGTCATGACCTTTCCGGGGATGACCCCAAAATCACCTGAAATTAAGGCGATTGATGGCTTAAGCCTACGGATCAAGGCCGGCAAAATGACCGCATTTGTCGGGCCAGATGGCGCGGGTAAAACCACATTTCAACGGCTGGTCACCGGTCTCTATCTGCCTACTTCGGGCTCTCTAACCGTACTTGGGATTGATGTCACACGTAACCCGCAGGCGGTACAGAATCAGATCAGCTATATGCCGCAACGGTTTGGCTTATATGAAGATCTCAGCATTCAGGAAAATCTTGATCTCTATGCAGATTTACATGGTGTCCCGCAAGAAGAGCGCCAGAAACGTTTTCAGCGCCTATTAGCCATTACTGATCTTGCCTCATTTACGAATCGACCTGCCGGCAAACTCTCTGGCGGTATGAAACAGAAACTGGGGCTAGCCTGTACCCTCGTCAGATCACCGGAACTACTACTACTTGATGAACCAAGTGTTGGGGTAGATCCGCTCTCTCGGCGTGACCTATGGGAGATCATCGGTCAATTAGTCAAAGAGGAGCAGCTATCTGTTATTGTCAACACCGCCTATATGGATGAAGCGGAGCAGTGTTCTCATGTCTTTATTCTTCATCAGGGGAAAATTCTTGACCAAGGTTCACCAGCCGATTTAAAAAGTAAAGCTGATGGGCTGACTTGGGTTGTGCGTAAGCCGCCAGCAATGAAAACGCGGGTTCTGCAAGCTAAATTATTAGAACAGAGGCAATATATCACCGATGCGGTTCCTTATGGTGACTGGGTACGTTTTATCTGTTGCCAGCAAAAAGATATCGATAAGCTGCGCCCTTCACTGGATCAATATGAGCTACACTCCCGCCAGCCCGAGTTAGAAGATGCCTTTATGCTGCTACTGCATGCCGCACAAGGTTATGATGATCAAGAGATAACCGATTTTAAACAGATTACCATGCCCACGCAGCAAGGCAGTGCTACAGATCAGGATAAACCGGTTATTGTGGTGCGTGATCTGGTGCGCCGCTTTGGTAACTTTACAGCGGTCGACAAAACCTCGTTTGCGGTAGAGCGCGGAGAAATATTCGGTCTGCTTGGCCCCAATGGTGCCGGCAAAACCACCACGTTTAGGATGTTATGCGGACTTTTGCCGGCCAGTAGTGGTTTCCTTGAAGTGGCGGGCATGAATCTACGCACGGCTCGAGCACAGGCGAGGGCTAAAATCGGCTATGTTTCACAAAAATTTGCACTTTATGGCACGTTGACCGTTGAAGAGAATCTCACCTTTTTTGGGGGTGCCTATGGCTTATCAGGAGCACATCTGAAATCACGCATCAAAATGATGCAAGAACAGTTTAGCCTGTCCGGCAGCGCACGCAGTGAAGAGCTACCCAATGGCTTTAAACAGCGCCTCTCCATCGCTGCGGCGCTACTGCATGCACCTGAAATTGTATTTCTGGACGAACCCACCAGCGGACTTGATCCGTTAGCACGGCGTATGTTCTGGTATACCATTGGTAAACTGGCTGATCAGGGGGTAACTATGGTGATTACGACCCATTTTATGGAAGAGGCGGAATATTGTGACCGCATTGTGATTCAAGATGCCGGTAAAATTTTGGCACTCGGTACCCCCGATGAGGTGCGGCGACAAGCTGGTATGGGTGAAAATGCCGATATGAACCGAGCATTTATCGCGATTGTTGAGAACGCCCGCCATGCCACCCACTCTGCAAAGGAAGGGAGCAGCTCATGACCTCTACCTCATTTATTCGGCGCCTTATCTCGCTGATCCGTAAAGAGACCCGCCAGCTTTTACGCGATAAAAGTAATCTGGCTGTGGGGCTGCTATTGCCTATGGTGCTCATCCTGCTTTTTGGTTACGGTTTATCGTTTGATCTCTCCAATGCCCGTATTGCGGTTGTGGTTGATCAGTACTCACCACAAGCCAGTTCGGTGTTATCTGGTCTCTCAGGTAGCCGTTATACCTCGGTCACTGGTTATGCAACCATGGATGAGGCAGAACAGGCGCTACGCCATAATGAGACAGACGCCATTTTACATATCCCCTCCGATTTTGCTAAAAAGGTGGCTGCAGGTAATGCGCAGATTCTGTTAATCCTCAATGGTGCCTCAACTAGTGTCGCCTCATCAGTAAAAAGTTATGTCACGGGTGCCATTGCTACCGCTTCCGCCATCGAGGCAGATCGACAGGGGCGCAATGGAGTGGGTGCCGGTGTCACCATCGAGCAGCGGATGTGGTTTAATGAGTCCGGCAACAGTACTTGGTTTCTGGTGCCGGGTCTGATTGTGCTCATTCTCACACTGATCGGCGCATTTCTGACGGCGCTACTGATTGTGCGTGAACGGGAACGCGGCACACTCGAATCACTGTTTGTCACACCGGTAAGGCCGCTCGAACTGGTATTGGCGAAACTCGTCCCCTATATGATCCTAGGCTTTATTGATCTGGTCATCTGTCTGATTGCCGCCCACTGGCTGTTTGAGGTGCCGATACGCGGCTCATTATTATCCATTATGGCTTCATCTCTACTCTATCTGCTGGTCTCTCTGGCGCTGGGTCTTACCATCTCCGGTTATGCAGAGAGCCAGTTTCAGGCAAGTCAAATCGCACTGATAGCCAGTTTTATGCCCGCAATGATGCTCTCTGGTTTTGTCTTTGATACCCGAAATTTACCCATGGTTATTCAGGTGATCAGTCAGATTTTGCCAGCCACCCATTTTATGTCGCTGATTAAAAGCCTGTTTCTGGATGGTGGCAGTACCAAATTACTACTCAAAGAGTGCGCGATTATGCTGCTCTATGCAGTTGTGCTGATCAATGCCGCACGGCTCTCTTTACGTAAAAGATTAAAGTAGGTATGTATGAATAGTCTGTTTTTCTGGTTACGCCGAGTCGGTTTCCTGATCTGGAAGGAAGCATTGACCATATTAAAAGATCCTGCCAATCGGGTCATCTTATTTGCCCCCGCGCTCATGCAGGCACTGCTCTTTGGTTATGCTGCTAATTATGATGTTAATAATGTGGACTATGCAGTACTGGATCAGAATCATGCCCACTCCTCCTCTCAGTTGCTTACTCATTTGGATGGTACCGGCGTTTTTCACCGTATAGCCACCTTAAACTCCTCAGCCGAAATACCGGATATCATCAGTGATGGTAAGGCGCTATTAGTTATCACCTTTCCGCCTGATTTTGAGAGACGGCTAAGTAGTGGCGAGAGTGCACCATTACAGGTGATCCTTGATGGGCGTAACTCATCAACTGCGGGTGCCGCTGCGAACTATATTAGCGCAGTAGTTGCAGACTTCAATCAACAACAAGCTGGCGCAGCTCCTGCCATCTCATTAGAGACGCAGGCTTGGTACAATCCCAATTTAGAGTCTCGCTGGAGCATGATGCCAACCCTGATTGCAGCACTCAGCATGATGCAGACACTACTGCTCTCGGCACTCTCTGTTGCGCGCGAAAGGGAGCAGGGCACCTTTGATCAGCTACTGGTCACCCCTTTTACGCCGATGCAGATTCTGATAGGTAAAGCGGTGCCGCCAGTTCTGATCGGTTTGATTCAATCAACCATTATTTTACTGATCATCTATTTCTGGTTCAAAGTACCGATGAATGGCTCAGTGGCGCTTCTCTACACTGGTTTGCTGTTTTTCAATATCGCTGCGGTCGGGTTGGGGCTTTCGCTATCTGCTATCTCAACTAACATGCAACAGGCTATGCTCTACACCTTCTTGTTGATTATGCCGCTGACACTGCTCTCTGGTCTCTTAACTCCAGTACAGACCATGCCAAAAGTGCTCAATATATTAACTTATGCTAATCCACTGCGTTTTGCTATTGACCTAGTGAGGCGTGTCTATCTGGAAGGGGCTCAATTTTCTGATATTGCATTTAATTTTATCCCATTACTGATCATGGCAATCATCACGCTGCCACTCGCCGCGTGGTTATTCCGTAATCGCCTCTATTAATATAGGTTCCTTATAATGATGCACAATCTTTTTAGCAAACAGATGAAACCACTAGTTTTACCGTTAAAACTACTCATGGTAGCGGCTGTACTCACTGGTTGCAGTGTTGGTCCAGATTTTAAAATACCGGAAATAACTGCACCCAATAGTTGGTCTGACCTGCACAGTGGCGATGTTTCGCTGCAAAATACCCTCACAACGGCCATCAGTAACCCAATCTGGTGGGAAGCGTATCATGATGATCTATTGAATAAATTGATCGAAAATGCCCTAATAAATAGCCCAGACCTACTCTCTGCTGCCCTCAATTTTGCTGCATCGAAAGCAGCTGCAGGGCAGATTGATGCAGCAAAATGGCCTGAATTGAGTCTATCTGGCAAAATGAGCCGTGAAAAAATGAGTAAAGCGGGCTCTACCTCGCGCATGGTCAACAGTGTTTATGATCATCCCGATAAGTTATTAAATATTGTTGGTCACCCCTATAGCTGGTATCAGGCTGGTGTTAACTTCTCATGGGAGCTAGATTTATGGGGAGATGTGCGCCGCCAAGTAGAGGCAAGTGATGCCAATATTAGACGAGAAGAGTCACTATTAGCACAGGCACAACTGAGTATTGTAGCGGATCTGGTTAACCAATACTTTACCCTACGCAATATTCAGCAGGATATTCAACTAACAGAAGAGGATGTGGCGTCAGTACAGGAACGTCTGAATATCATCACCGTACAAAATGTGCATGGCAAACTAGATGAGACAGTCAAGGAGAGGCAGAACATAGAGCTTGCGTCAATTAAGAGCAAACTGATTGATCTCCGTAAGCAGGAGGGTCAAGCCATTAACCAGCTACTACTGCTACTAGGCGAACAGGGCTGGCAACAGGCGCTGACAGCAAAACTACTGCCGCTAGATCAGCTGCCACCCCTACCAGAACTAACCGCCGGTCTGCCGGCTGAGGTGGCGCGAAATAGACCTGATATTCAAGCAGCAGAAGCCAAACTACATGCCGCTACCGCCCGCATCGGTATTGCCACTGCCGCACTCTATCCAAATATCACCTTAGGCGGACGCTTCGGTTATGACACCTACCAGTCCAATAAATTTGGTGAGTGGGGTAGCCGCACTTGGTCTATTGGTCCAAGCCTTGATCTACCGCTATTTGATTATGGTAAACGTAAATCAGTGGTCACATTACGTAAAATAGAGCAGCAGCAGGCTGCGGTTGATTTTCACAAGACCGTATTAAAGGCGTGGCAGGAGATCGACGATGCTTTAAGCCGCTATACCGCTGCACGTCAAAAGTGGCAGGAGCAGACAGTAAGGGCACAGAGTGCAGCTAGCGCATGGTCACTGATTAAAGCGAGATTTGATGGTGGTATGATCAGCTTTATTGATGTGCTTGATAGCCAGCGTAACTATATCCAATCCCGTACTGCACTTGCCGATAGCAAGTATGAAGTACTACAGGCTTATGCTGCCGTTAATCGTGCTTTGGGCAATATGCCTATTGCAAGTACTGAGTAGAAGAGTGACAAGGTGATTAACCAAGAATAAAGCCAATAAATATGAGCAGCCCAACATAGTTGTTGTTTAAAAAGGCTTTAAAACAGCGCGCTCTCTGTCGATCTTTAATTAACCACTGTTGGTAAAATAGCAGTGCTACTGCACCAAAAAGGGCGAGATAGTAATATAGAGAGAGATGGTTTATTACCCCTACTAGCAAAAGTGTAACTATAGCAATAATCTGTAACAGTCCAATAATCAACTTGTCATTTTGCCCAAACAAGATGGCGGTTGATTTAATCCCAATTTTAAGATCATCATTACGATCAACCATCGCATACTCGGTATCATAGGCAACTGTCCAGCAGATATTAGCCAAACAGAGTAACCAACAAGTCAGTGGGAACTGTTCAATAGTTGCGGCATAAACTAATGGAATACTCCAACTAAATGCGATGCCAAGCACCAGTTGTGGTAACTGAATAAACCGTTTCATAAACGGGTAGATGAGTGTAGTTAAGAGTGCTAAACAGGCGATAAACCACGCTACCATATTTAAAGTTAATAGCAGCAGTAAGGCAATAAACAGCAGTACAATTAATGTCCAAAAGGCATTTTTTACCGTTAAAGTGCCACTAGCCAGTGGTCGATACTGTGTCCTCTCCACAAATCTATCATAATTGCGATCCGCCATATCATTAAGTACACAACCAGCTGCCCGCATAACAAAAACACCCGCAATAAAAACGGCGATAAGTGAGATTGAAGTAGTTTTGGTTAATAAGAGCGCCCAGAGTGTAGGCCAAAGCAGAAGCAGTGTACCAATTGGTTTATCCAATCGCATAAGTTGAAGATAGGCTAGCATTATTGCGTATTCTCAAGGATAAAGAGTGCAAGAATTATACCGTTTAGCCCAAAAGCTGCAAGGTTAAAATCGTTAAATCAATGTTAAAAACGCCTCGGCAATCACCCCTAAAGCGCGATAGAAAGGACTCACCTCATTGGCAATAAATTGAGTTAAATAACTATTTGACCAGATGCGTAGATGGTGATCAATCAGAGATTTTGCTGCTGCGATCTGATTCTGTTCTAGTAACAGCGCAAAAGCCATTAACATTAAACCAAACTGATCCTCTGGCTCATTTATACCTGTATCAAGTTTTAGTCCATTTTCACGTAAAAAGAGGCGATAACGCTCTGTAGACTCACCCATTAATAACTTTTCACGATCAAGATAGACCGAACCCCATGGTGGTGCTGACATCCCCCCCTGCCCTTCAAAAAGGAGCGAGAAATGGTAGCTAAGTTCAGGATTACCTATCTCTTTTGCTAATGTCTGACACTGCGCTGTAATAAGTGACCGATTTTGCCAGTTAGCCAGCTGATCAATCTGTAATAGAGCAGGGATTAGCGGTTTGGCGATAGCGCTATCAGGTGAGTAGTAAAAAAAGGCACCAAGCACCCGCGCAACAGTTGCCAAGTTCATATAATCTGCCCTCATTTTAACGGAGAGTTATTTTCAAATTACTAACCCATTTTTTCTTCAAATTGAACAGGTGATAAATAGTTTAAATAAGAGTGTTTTCTTATTCGGTTATAGTACACCTCAATGTACCACAAGATCTTCGATTTGGCTTGAGCCATATTCTCTAATTTGTGCCTATAAATCCATTCCGTTTTTAAGGTATGGAAAAAACTTTCCGCCACCGCATTATCTAAGCAGTTACCTTTGCGACTCATACTGCATGTTAAACCATAAGCCGTTAATATAGATTGATAATCATCAGAACAATACTGACTACCCCTATCACTATGAACAATCACTTTACTTGGATAACCTCGATGAAGCAAAGCCATTGTTAAGGCTCGACAAACTAGTGCGTTTGCCATACACGTATCCATCGCCCAACCAATGATTTTACGAGAATAAAGGTCGAGCACAATAGCAAGATATAGCCACTGCTCGTTCACTTTAATATAGGTAATATCACATACCCAAGCTTGATTTGGTGAATTCATTGAAAAGTGCCTGTTTAAAATATTTTTAGCTACCGGTTTATTGTGGTTACTGTCCGTTGTTTGTCTATACTTTTTACGTTGTTTTGCTTTAAGATGAAGTTTATGCATTCGCCGGCGAACACGTTCACGTGATAAGCAGTAACCGCTCTCCAAAAGTTCGACATGTAACCGCCTATAACCATATAGATAGCGATGCGCTTCAAATAGTGCTTTAACTTTTTTATCAAGTTGCTCATTAAATAACTTCCTCTGAGATGGCAACCGTTTTAAATAGGCATAGTAACCACTACTTGACACGTCAAATAGATGAAATAGACGCTGCTTCGATAGTCTATTTTCCTTTTTAATAAATTCGTACCTTACTCTTTCAGGTTCGCAAAGTAGTGAGCCAGCTTTTTTAGGATTTCAATCTCCTTTTTACGCAGCTCAAGCTCTTTTTTTATCGCTCTATTTTGGCGCTCCAGCTCTTGATAGTCTGGTTTCTTGTTTGATTTTATCGCTTGGTGGGTCGGTTTATTCATCGCTTAATAGATCCAATTACAAAATGTTTTGTAATTTATACCTAAATCATTGGCTGTTTGTCGATAAGTTTGTTTGCTATTTAGTGCTAAGTTGATAGCTTCTTATTTAAATTACGGATCATTTTTTTACTCATAGTGGAGACTTTTTTAGTGTTAAAAAGTCTCCACTAAATTAGGGGCAGATCAGTTACTGGTGCCAACACTAAGTGAGACATGGTCTACTTTATAGTTGGCACTGTTTTTTATATCACTAAAGGTGAAGGTGATATATTTAAAATACTGTTTTTCTTGGATTAAAAGGATGTTAACCCTAAAACATTTTTTATTATGAGGTAATGTTTTAGGGTTTGGTGATGTTGAAATGTGCTGATTCACAGAAAAATATTATCTATTTAAGTTTGATAACATTACCTGACTTATCAATAATCAGAATCTTATCAAGTTTATTACCAAATTTTTTAAGTATTTTCTTTTCTAGTTTATCTAGCTTTATTGAGACTTCAGCCATATTGATAACTAGGTTTTTTGGGTTGGCTCGTTTGGTTATTTTTTTTATACCACTAAGCATGAATTCCATACTTTTAGTATATGTTGCATAGTTATAAAAAAGTTCACCATCTATTTTATAAAAAGGGATCTTAATATCTGGGGATATTTCATTAATTTCAGTTTGATATCCTTGTTTATTTAATATCTCAACAGCTTTTTTCCCTAGTTTTGTAGAGTGTTTGTGATTAAATATAAACTGGAGCCATCCAGCGATACCTGCGATAATTCCACCTATAAGTATTTTTTTTTGATCCGAAGAATCAAAAACATCACCCCACGAAATATCGCTTATATAAAATATTTTCATTATAAAAAATACGACAATTGGAGCAAAGAAAAAAAATATAATTATTGATAAAATAATATTTTTAATTAAAAGAAAAAAATAAAATTTACAATTTTTCATTATTTTACCTCCTTATTTTTGTCATTTGTTTTTTTATTGAATAAATCTTTTATATTATCTGATACATATTCACCAAAAATAGAACCATTAAATTGACCTATAGAACTACCTACTAATGATCCACTGCCTCCTCCCGCAGCCCCACCAATAGCACCTGATACTGGATTATCACCATTAACAGCTGCGGAAGTAGCGCCACCTGCTGAATTCCATAGAATAGTCCCTAACCATCCTTTATTTGCAGTTACGCCACCTACAACGCCAGCGGTTACGTTATCAAAAATATTAAAATTTTCAATAGGTTTTGTTGCAAGTTGATACGTGGCATTTGCGCCCATAGAGAAAGCTGCCCCAGTTCCTATAGTTACTTTATAACCTGTTAATACAGGTACTAGACCTAATCCACCGTAAACTAGTGGCTCAATTGAGTTTTGGTCTCTAGCATCATGCTGTGCATAAACTAGTCCAATTCCTGGAATATAGTATGTTAATAATTTTAAAAACTCTTTATCTTCTACTGATAATTTATCCCCGCTTAATAATCCAGTATCTTTCATTTTTTCAGTATATTGATTATTAAAACATTCAATATCATCACCACATTGCATAGTGCTCTCTTTTATGATTTCATTCACAGTGCCAACTTGTTGAACCACTCCAGGTAAGAAATTACCACTTGAATCAAGAAAATTATTTTCAATCGAATTCTTCCCAGCCGAGACAGCAGCACCAGCCGCATCCATATCGCCGCCAGTTGCGGTGGCTGTTGCAATGCCAAGGGCAAGCTGCGTTAGGGCGCTGATGTTCTCTTTTTCGGCTTCGGTGAGCTCATTGTTTGGTTTGCCGTTATAGATAATTTAAAAAGATGTTAACCCTAAAACATTTTTTATTATGAGGTAATGTTTTAGGGTTTGGTGGCATCAACTCTACATCTATGATGAATTATCATAGTTACTTAAGAAAAATATCACTTATCTTTTTGTTTAAACTCTGCTTTTGCCTGATTTAAACTTATTTTATTCCATCCGTTTTTATAATTAGGATCTAATGATTGTAATGGATCATCGATCCATCCACAAATAGGGCAAGTTTCACCTTTTCCTTCTTTATGAAATACATAATTTTTGCAGCATGGGCAAATAAATAAATTATTGTTTTTTTTAGGTATATTTGTTTTTATGCCTTTTATTTGATCTATTTTAATAAGTATCCATATAGATGTGCCAATATATATACCTGTTATAGTTCCATTTTTTATATCATCAAAAACATCATTAAAAGACCATTTAAAAACACCTGTTTTATAATAAATATAAAAATAAACAATACTATTGGCTATAAAAATAAACATTAATATCATTATAAAAATACAATAAATATTTAAATAAACTAATAGTTTCCACGAAGCTTTTTTAAATTTCATATACCTATTCCTTTAATTTATTTTGTGTTTTATCAGATACAGCTTCTCCTATAATATTTCCTCCAAACTGCCCTATTAACTCAGAAACTTTTTGATTTTTAATTGGTTTTAATGCATTAGTTATACCTTTTTCTGCACTACTACCAGCAAGGGAGCCTAGTGCAGCACCTATAACCGCAGGTAATTTCTCTTCTCCTTTTATGCTGCTGCCAATATAAGCACCACCACTATTAGTTACGCCAGTGTATATAACGCCTTTTCCTTTACTAATAGCAGCTGTGCCAGCAGCTATTAATGTGTCAACAGGCTCATATTCTGATAACGGTTTTGATGAAACTTGATAAACGGCATTGGTTCCACCACCAAGTGATGCTATAACAAAAACTCCTTCAACGCCACTTACAAGGAATGAAGCTGCGATTGCTGGTGTTTGTATTGCCCAATTAAATGCATAATCACTCCCATTATCCATCCCCTTCCCATTTGAGATATCTGCCGCTATTTGAATCGCTTCTTCTTGTGTTATATAGGCTGAGTTGCCGTAACCGATAGATTCATAAGCTTGGCTTGTGGTGTCAGAAAATCCTAAAACATTACCCATACCTAAGCCTAAATCATTATTCTCAATAGAGTTCTTCCCAGCCTGCACCGCAGCACCTGCCGCATCCATGTCGCCGCCAGTGGCGGTTGCAGTTGCAATGCCAAGGGCGAGCTGCGTTAGGGCGCTGATGTTCTCTTTTTCAGATTCGGTCAGTTTGTCGTTTGGTTTGCTGTTATAGATGATTAAAAAAATGTTATCTATTTAAGTTTGGTAATTTTACCAAACCTATCAACTATAAGAATTTTATTAAATTTACTCCCAAAATCATCTATAATTTTCTGTTTAAATTTATCTAAACTTATTTTTATTTGTTCTAAATTAAACACAATATTTTTAGGATTGGCATGTTTGCTTATCTGTTTTGCACTTCTAAATGTCTGATTCACGCTTGCAATATCAGCTAAATAGAATAGTTCACCATCTATTTTATAAAAAGGAACCTTCGGATCAGGTGATATTTCATTAATTTCAGCATCATAACCATTTTTTCTAAATATAATTAATGTTTTTTTACCTAGTTTAGCTGTGCGATTGTAATAATACATACTCATCATCCACCCACCTAAACCTGCGAAGATCCCACCAACTAAAATATTTTTCATTGATAAATAGATGGCGATTATAAAATCGTTAAAACTTATCTTAAATAGAATTCCTTTTAACCATAAGATGACAATAATTTCACTTATTAAAGCTAAACTTACACATAAAACACCAATTATTATTGTCTTAAGCATTAAAAAAAGAATGTAATAAATTTTTTCAATCATTTTGTTTTGGTCTCTTTATCTTTGTCCAAAAGCGAATTCATCCAAGTAGTTGTATTGTTGCTTATAATTTCTGAAGCAATATTACCTATAATTGGTTTTGACATATTGCCAATAATATTTCCACTGGTACCTCCAATAGCAGAGCCAATACTTCCTGATACGGGATTATCTCCATTGATAATAGATGTTGCGGCACCACCAGCAGCATTATTAAAAATATTACCCCATAAACCAGCCGGTACGCTAACACCACCTACAATACCAGATATAATATTTTCAGGAATACTGAACTGATCTAATGGTTTACTTACTAATTGATAACCACCGTTAATAGCTGCGCTCATTGCTGCGCCAGATGCAACTTCACCTACTGTTATTGCGCCAGAAGCTACACTTCCAGCTGTTACAGCACCGGCAATTCCTGCTGTACTAACAGTCGCAATTGTAGTTCCCGTTAAAATCACCCCATCTAATCCAGCTTGTAATGTTTGGTCAACCTGTTGTAATTTTTGATTATTTAGATGTGATATATAATTATCTTTTTGTATATCACTAATATTTGAGTCATCACAATATCCATCTATATAACAGTCGCTATTTGATGACAGGTTGATTGCATCAAATAAATCATCAATCCAATCATTAAATATATTATTATTTTCAATCGAATTCTTCCCAGCCTGCACCGCAGCGCCAGCCGCATCCATGTCGCCGCCGGTGGCGGTTGCTGTTGCAATGCCAAGGGCAAGCTGGGTTAGGGCGCTGATGTTCTCTTTTTCAGATTCGGTCAGTTCGTTGTTTGGTTTGCCGTTATAGAGCAGGTCTCGGATGGTGTCGGCGGCGATTTCACCGCCAGCAGCGCCAAGCCCGCCAGCAATGGCTGAGCTGTTTTGGGTGGCTGCAACAGCCGCACCAAGGATTGCGTGGGCGATGAGGTTTGCCTGTTTATCGGTCTGCTTGTTGCCATCTTTATCAATATAGCTGGTCTGCTCTTTAATAACCGTTGCAAGGTATGGGGCACTTGCGCCAGCAAGTCCGCCGGCGATATTACCGGTGATGATGCCTGTTGCAATTGATGCCGCAGCTGTTATCCCTTTATCAATACTGCCACCCATGGTGCCAAGGTTATTTTGACTCTGGTTAATAATATGGTCATTAACGGCGTTATTATAGGCGAGCTGGTTAATCTCTGCCTCTGTTGGTTTATTGCCATTTTGGGAGAGCGCAGCTGCTGCTTCATCCTTAAATTTCTGCGGCACGCCGTTCTTATCTACCGCTTTTTGCGCCTGTAGTTTGTCATATTTATGGGCGAGGTCTTTCGCTTGGTTTGCAATATCACGAATTGAGTCGATAATCTCTATCTTCTCAAGCTCTTTATCTTTATCAAAGATAGGTTTTAAAGTGTGGTGCGCATTGGCGGTGTCATGACTTAGCTCGTTGATGTTTTGCGTTTGATGCTCTTTGTCATGGATATTGATAGTGCCATTCTCAATTGCTGAGTGGGTTATGTTTTTACTGCTCTCCTCTTTATGGTAGATGGCAGGGGCGCCAGCTGTTGGTGAGCTGTTACTCGTGCCAACACTAAGTGAGACATGGTCTACTTTATAGTTGGCACTGTTTTTTATATCACTAAAGGTTAAGGTGCCGGTATTTAAAGTGTTTTTGCTACTGTCGGTCGCCTCTGATGCAATCACGGCACCAGTAAGATTCGTGTTGTTATTTACGGTGATGTTATAACCGCCACTGCCTGCAAAAATGCCAGTCTGCTCAGTAACGCTCTGCCAGTGGCTGGTCATCTGGGTGCTATCAAATGCAAGGTTACCACTAGCGCCACCAAAGCCAGCAGAGCCATTAATGGAGGCACTGATTTTATCATAGTCATAATCATCACTATCTTGTAGTGAGGTAAGATTAAGATTGCCGCCAACATTTAGGTTAACCGTATTGCCATTTAAGATGGCGCCTGTTAGGTTCGCATCATTTTGAATATTTGCATTTAAAGTGTTACCGGCACTAATTACCCCCTCACTCCAAGCACTACCATCTTGCCTCTCCCGCTCACGGCTAAAGTTCGCATCCCCTTTAAACCGAAAACCGCTCTCATCACCACCAAACGAGAGCCCAATACCAACATTGCCACCTTTGCTGGTCTCTTTCCTATCACTATGCTGCGTATTTAAGGCAGCAGTCACATTTAAGTTGTTAGCAGCGGTTAGGTTAACATCGTTACCTGCTTTAATCTCACTGCCAGTTAGGGTGATATTGCCGGTGTTTGAGTTGTTGGTATTTGTGTTGTTTGTGTTATTTGTGTTGTTACTATTGTCTGTGTTGTTATTTGCGTTGTTGGCATTCCCTGTTGCTGTAATGGTAACATCTCGCCCAGCGCTAACTGTGCTCCCCTTAGCACTGTGCTGCTCCTCTTTTACTGTCCGCTCAGTTTTTTGACTGCCTACCATCACACTCACCCCAATTGAGGCCTGTGACTCCCCTTTATCATTTTGGGTCTGACTATCAAGCAGAGCGCCAGCACCCGTTAAGGTGGCTTTTATCGCTTGCAGCGCAGTTAACTTATCATTGCCCCTTTTTTTGCTCTCTTTAACTGCTTTACCTGCCTCATAAAGGTCAGCCGCTGTGCCAGTTAAGGCAACCGTTAGCCCGCTCTTTTTATAGGTGTAGTTCTCATCATAGGTGGTCTTTGCATCTTGTGCGGTGATGGCAACACTCTCGCCCTGTAGCTTAATATCCTCTTTCGCAATCACATCACTGCCATTAATCGTGAGATTTTTACCAGAGCTGATATTGACACTCCCCATTAAGCTGCCAACAGTGCTGCCACGGTAAGCCTCCTCATTATCTGTCTGCTTAAGGTCTGATGACTCACTACCATAAGTGACTCCAAGACCCCCACTACTCATTAAACCCGACTTTTTAGTAATATTCTGCTCATAGTGGTGGTAAATCTCTTTAGCCGCATCAATATTGATATCTCCACCTGCTGTAAGGTTAAGGGCAGAGTCAGCAATAATATCACTACCAATAACTGACATATTGTTACCGGCATTAAGGGTAACATTTTCGCCAGTTAAGTAGCTCCCCTTTTGCGTCTCATTATCTACTTCAATATGGGAGATAGTTGTCTCACTACTTAAAAAGCCGCTTGATTTCACTTTACTATGGTCAGTTAACTGCGTCTCCTCTTTGCTGCTGTTGATATCGATATTGTTGCCAGCTGTCAGATTAAGGTTCTGCTCGCTACTAATATCGCTACCTGTTACCTTAATATCGTTAGCTGCATTAATGGCAATATTGCCATTACCTTGGATAGTTGAGCCCACCTGCTCTTTAATATCCGATTTGCGGTAGTTGTTTTTACTGGTGTGAATCTCTTGCTTGTTCTCTACTTCAATGCTATCAAGTTTGATGTCGTTGCCGGCTGTAAGGGTTATTTTACCGCTGCTATTTTTATCACTCTGATTAACAACTTGACCCGCTGCAAGGTTAATATCGTGCCCCGCAGTTAAGGTGATATCACCATTTGTTGTTATCACCTGTGAGGGGCGATCGATTGCGGTATTACTGCTGCTATTTTGCCCGTAGTTTGTGGTGGTGGTTTTGGTTTTGCTCTCAAGGATAATGTCGTTCTTAGCAGATAGGTTAACTCCATCAGAACCTAAAATGGTGCCGTGGTTAATTATTGAACCTTGACTTGCCATCTGTAAAAGCCCACCACTTATAACGCCACTGTTTGTGATGTTATCGCTAGTTATTACTAGCTGCTTTTTACTGTTAATCGCACCAGTTGAGTTGATATTGCCGTTGCCATTAATATCACTATCACTTTGGATAACCACATTGCTGCCAGCAATTAGTGCGCCAGTTGCGCTCACTTTGGGGCGGTTAACTATGTAGAGCTGCGGGACAAGCACCTCTTCTCTCTTGCCATTAACTTCAACAGTTTTACTCACAAACCAGACAATGTCAGTTGTTAGCGACTCCATCTGCTCTTTAGTTAAGGCTACCCCAACAGTTAAGTTATACATATCAGCAAAAGTCGCCCCAGCGTTCATTAGCGCCTGATACTGCTCCATATCACTTTGATAGCTGCCAAGGTAGCGCTGACCGGTTAATGCGACCACCTGCTCTTTTATGAGCTGCTGCTCATAGTAGCCATCACCAAGCCGCTTTTGGATGTTATTAGGGTCGAGGCGCATTCTATCAAACATATAGTCTGAGCTTAGCCACTTATGGTGGCTTGTAAATTTGGGGTCGGTCTCAATTAGGTAGTTCTTATCAACATCTTTATTCACGCTGTAGATGGCACTGTTTGGGAGCTTGATATCACTCTCAATAGTTGCAACGTTATTGATAATATTAACCTTATCTCGTGCCTTATCATTTAAGCTGCTACTTGGCGTGATAGCGTGCTCTTTTATCTCACTATTGCCAACATCAATGGTGGTCTCGGTGATGTTCTGATATGCAGAGGTTGAGGTTTTATGTTTATAGGTATGTTTAGTACCAGCAGCTTTCTTCTCTTTCTTACGGTAGTGGTAGGTGACTGTGCCGATATCTTCGACTCGATTAATGCCAGCAGTGGAGTAGTTGTTTAAATCAGTCACCGTTAAGAGTAGGTTTTGACCGGCTAAGATTTTGCTGTTCTCATTATTAACCGTTTTGGCTTTGATGGTGAGATTCCCGCCCGCCATAATATTTGCGGGGTTGGTCTCGGTGATTAAGGTCTCATAAACAGTTTTATCATAGTTATACTCATAGAACTTATAGCCAGAGTACCTGCCATCACTCGTGGTCATTATCCACTCACGGTGGTTCTTTTTCTTGCTAACCTCAATTTTTACCTCATCAGGCCTGTAGCGGTCTGCTGAGCCAAACGGGGAGTACTCTTTAATCTCATCTACCTTATCTATTTCGGCAATCTCCGTGATAAAGCGGTCATTGATGTTGTTAATCGTGTCAGCAATAATTACCATATCACCTTGTGACTCGATGGTTGCTGAGTGGTTATTAACAGTATCAGCAACTATTGATATATCACCAAGGCTAAGCAGCAGGGCGTGGTTATCGTTATCAACTGTTTGGCTATTAATCACCATTTTCTGCCTAGCAGCAACAGTTGGCGCCTCTTTGGTGTCTAAACTATCACCGTGGTTTTTAACATTTACTGCATTAATTAAGATATCATCACCATAAAAGCGGGCAGCGCCAAGGTTTAAAAAGTCCCCCGTTAAAGTGAGCTTAACTGCGCCGCCATTAATCATCCCATAGTTAGTTAGTGTATCACCAAGAACTGTGATGTTCTCAGACTCCATCTCGCCTTTATTGGTGATGGTGGCAAGCATTCGCTTAGAACTTGCTAGCGTTTTAAGTGTAAGGCTGTCACCTGCAAGTAGTCGCCCATCGTTGATAAGGCTATTTTCATGATTCACGTTGATACTGCCGTTTGCAATAATATCACTCTGATTTGTGAAAGCCTCTTTCAGGTTTAAGGTGATGTTTTGCCCAGCAAGTAGCTTGCCATCACCACTTAGGCTATCAGCTGTAATATGTAGATTACTACCAAGCAAAGTAGCTGCTTTATGGTTAATAGTATCAGCAGTTAGGTTAATATCCTCTTTGGCATTAATCGATGCATTTTGCAGTGCCATTTTAGATGCGTTAGCCGTAAGTGAGCCGGTCTGAACCTCACTGCCTTGTAAATCAAGCGCATTTTGACTCTTTAAATCTATACTCTTAGTTGCAAGGTTACTGCCATGTAGCGTGATATTATCCGCGTGAGCCGAAATGCTGCCCGCTTTAGTTAACCGCCCCTTATCATCAACGCCGGCGGCAAGGGTGCTGCCTTTGCTGCTAGTGATAGTGCCATAACTATTAGCACCATCACTATTACCATTACTATTACCATTACCAGCATCACCACTTATTAAAGTGATATTCTGCCCAGCAACAACTGAGCCACTATTTTTGATATCTTTTTGGCTACTAAGCGCTATATCGCCGTGGCTATAGAGCTGCTTCTCATTTTGGATATCCCCGCGGCTATTAAGGTTGATAGCCGTGTTTGCCTGCATGGCGCCAAGGTTAATAATCTTACCATCAGCTGATAAGGTGATGCTGCCAGCAGAGGCACCAAGCTCACCTGCACTTCGAACCCCAACCCCCTTCTCGGTGCCTATCATCCTGATTTTACCTGCATACATCCCGCCAAGCGCTGCAACATCGATTGCAAATTCGGGTCTATCAGTTATGTTGCTGTTATTATTACTATTATCTGTCTGATTAGTTGAACTAATATCTAGTGGCGTAACTGTCTTGGTATCAAGGCTCACTTCATTTTGCCCCGTAATCACATTCGCCTCATTTGCCCAGATGGCGGAGTTGATTTGCACAGCTCTCGCAATTAAGTCGGTATAGTCAGAGCGGCTCGCATCAAACCCTTTCCCCTCAACATTAATGGTGCCATTTGTCACCTGATAGCCAGTTAACTGCCCCTCATTAATGACCGGTTTACCGGTGGTTAAGGTGCTTCTGCCCGCATTAATAAAACCGCAGCCACTGCAAGTAATACCAGCACTATTGGCAATAATCACCTGCGCCTTTTGCCCCGCAACTTCAATATAGCCATTTAACTCTGAAGGCCTGCTGCTATTTACCTCATTTAAGATGATTTTAGCGCCCCCGCTCTGCATTAAAGCTTGATTCCCCTCAATATAGCCTGCTAACTGCGTCTTACTGTTTTTACCCGAGTTATTTAAAATCACCCCTTGACCAGAGACATCAAACTGTGAATACCTATTATGTGAAAGCCCATGCTTATTGGGGGTGACAATGTTAACTTGCGTAGTGCCATTAGCGCTGTTAATCACCATCGGCTGCTCTTTATGGCTACTGTCAGCAATAATTGTTGAGGCAAAAGCTGATGGGGTAAATAAGAGAGATGGGAGCGAGATAGTGGCAAGCCCAAGCGCTAGGTAGGTTCTAAAGGTGAGCGGTTTTAAGGTGACCGCTTTTAATCTACCATCAAAACTTTTATTAACTAAAGACGCCGCTTTAACCGTACTTGCAGCACAACTATTTGACCTGCTAATCTCAGCTACTGCCATTAAAAGAGCTCGGGTTCGATTATAGATAAGACGGTAAAAGCGTGCGTTCATTGAGGTATTCCTTTTTTATTGTTATGGGTGCCTTTTTTGGCAGGTATCTGATTATTTATAGTTAGATTTAAGATTAAATTTAGTATTGAATTTAATAATTGAAATTAGTAATTGAATTTAATGGCTATTTATAAAAAACGCAGAATAGTAATAACTCCTGATTTAGGCGTCAATGGTTAATTTTTAGTAAAATAGTTGATTTAATTACACTGATAAACAGAGCGTTAACAAGATTATGCACAAATCTTTTTTTGAGTAGTGATTACCTTTTAAAGCACGATTTTTAGCTTCTATTTAAAAGATAAGTGAGAGGATAAAAGTGGCTTTTACCTGAAAATGTTTTAGGGTTAAGCTATTTTTTCATAAAGATAATTTAACTATCTCTTTAAAAAACAGCAACTAAATATCATATAGAAATAGATTTTCATTAATAGACAGCAAATAGTAAAAACGGTGAACTGCTTTTGATTTCCGGTTTTAAGAAAAAATGAACTGTTTGCTTGAAATTTGTACTGTTAGATCTAAGCTCTACCATCCAACTACAAAATATTTTGTAATTTTCACCTTAATCATTAGCTGTTCATCGATAAGTTTACTGCTATTTACTACTGTTTACTGTTAAGTTAATAGTTCCCTGTTTAAAGCGTCGAACATCACATCGGTATTATCCAGAGATTATAGAAGAGGATACGCCCACATAGTGTGCTAACGAGTGTACAGAAGAAGGCTATGAGATAAAGTGATGTTGATCGTTTCTGCCTACAGCAACCATTAAAAATGATCAAAATAGTTGCTAAAATTAAGAGGAGAGATTGCGCAACCACCCAACCGCATTGGGCGTTTGCAAGTTCAGGGGCAAGGGAGCGCATCAGATTAAAATAGGGAATCCTAACGATAAGCGTAACGGCTGCACCAATTAAAAATAGCCATGTTCCGATCCTATATAGACCTAACATTGCTGTTGCAGCGCCACCTAATATGAACATTGCGCTATACATTTCGATAATGGTAAACGGGGTATCCCATGTTTTGACGGTCGGTAACATGTAGGTTAAAACAATTGTCCAGACAAAAAAGAGCGTCAATAAAATCAGCGTGATCGATATGATGACTGATAGATGCGGAATTTGGTTGATCTTGATGGCTAATCTTTTGATCCAACCAAAACGAGCACCTTGATTAGGTTGATTAAAATAGGCAAGCAGTTGGGCTGCAAAGGTCACACCAAAGAGCAGTCCAAAGGTGAAGATCTCATTACTCATTGGCGAGCGCCCAATCCCAAAAATTACATTTAAAGCTCGGAGCGGCTTTCCTAAATGGAACGAGGCTAAAAACATACCAATTGCCATCACTACTAAAGCAATCCAATTAATCTTCTCAAGTTGTGATCTTTGAGGATAGCAAAAAGTGCAGAGTGCAGTAATTAATACCATACCCGCAGCTAACTGCCCAAAAACGGTAAAAAAGACCAGCGGTAACTCATGCATCTTAAATCTCCTCTGGATTAAGGATTTCACCTAACTCATCACCTGATGGTTTAGCATCAACATGGGCTTTAATCACAATATTTGGTTTGGTTAACTCTGAGTGTGGCAGGGGGGCAATATCCCGCTCATGACCATATTTACGACGCAGCACATCGATATCACCAAACTCTAATGCCCGTTGTGGGCAAGAGTCGACACAGACAGGATTCAACCCCTCAGCGACACGCTCATAACAGCCATCACACTTCGACATTACTCGCTTTTGAGGGTTAAATTGCGGTGCGCCATAGGGGCAACGCATTTCGCAATAACGGCAGCCGATGCAGACATCTTGGTTAACCACGACAAGTCCATCCTCTTGTCGTTTATGCATAGCGCCAGTCGGGCAACCTTCGACACAAGTTGGCTCATCACAATGGTTACAAGCAATTGAAAGGTAGTAGGTAAACGTGCTATTTTTCCAGAGACCATTCACCTGTTGCCATGCACCACCACCATACTCATATACTCGGCGAAAGTTAACCCCTAACGGATTATCTTTCTCATCTTTACAGCTTATCTGGCAAGTTTTACAACCGGTACACTTCGAGGAGTCAATGTAGAAACCATATTGCATTTTGATCATCTCCTCTCATCATAATTTGGATTTGGTAGCATTCAGTGGTCTTATCTCCACCAAATTGGTATGCTGCGGATTGGATTTAGCCAGCACAGTTGGGCGCTGTGAGGTTAAGCGATTGATACAGCCCCCAATGTCGACCCTTCATCATTGGTCTTTGCCCACAAACCTTGTGGAACCGAGATAACGCCCGGTAAAATACGCGGTGTCACTTTGGCGGTGATATATAATCGACCCCGATCATTATAGATCTCAACTAACTGCCCATGCTTAATATTACGCGACTTTGCATCCACTGGATTGATCCAAACACTGTTAGCAACCGCCTCTTGTAGTTGCGGTAAATTGGTATAACTTGAGTGGACATGCCCTTTAGTATGGAAACCGATCATCTGTAATGGGTACTTTTCAGTGCGATCTTGGTAACCCTCAATTGCTGGTAAATAGGCGGGAATAGGATAGAGTTTGTCCCCTTCCGCCATCTCCCACTCATTGGCAATTTTTGCCAACGCTTCTGAGTAGATCTCAACTCTCCCTGATGGGGTAGTTAATCGATATTTAACCGGATCATCTCGGAACGATTTTAAACCAATAAACGCATCACTATCAGCTAACCTTCGATCAATCACCCCCATACCATCGGTCTCAGAAAATGGCGGTAGATATTGCTCTCTTTGCCGCAACTTATTGTAGAGGTACTCAATCCACTCATCCTGACTGCGCCCTTCGGTAAACTGCGCTTCAACCCCCATTTTTTTAGAGAGCGCTGCTAGCACATCATAGGTTGGGCGATTCTCCCACAGTGGTTTTATCGCTGGTTGCAGACGGATAAGATAGTTATAAGCCCCTGATGAGTAAGAGTTATTAATCAGATCACTATTCTCAACCGACGAAGCATCTGGCAATATCAGATCAGCATATTTTGCCGATGCGGTCATATGGGTATCCCACACTAAAATAAATTCACAATTAGACTCATTTTGTAAGATCTCATGAGTTCGATTGAGATCTGCATGTTGATTGCCAAGCACATTACCGGCATAGTTCCAGAGAAACTTAATCCCAACATCTAACCGCTCTTTCCCTTTTACATAGGCGTTTTTGGCGGTCATCGAAGGTCCATCCTCAATCGCTCTGGTCCATAAAAAGAATGGGATACTGGTTTTAACGGGATTAGGAATTTTAAAATGAGGAACTGGATAGGCAATGTTACTAACCGCCAATATTGGTACCTGCCCGACCAAATTGCCCCGTGATGATTGGCAAAATCATAATTGCACGAGCCGTGTGTTCACCATTTTGCCAACGTTGAACCCCATACCCTTGGTCCATTGAAATATCTAAAGCCAATGGGATACTGCGTTTTAACAATTAGGTAATTTTTTCTGCCCACTGAGGTGTTTTGGGTGTTCTATCATCACCTAAACCGACAATATAGGATTTGTAATCGCTAAAAGGCCACGCCGCTTTGGCATTGACAATATCTAAAGCCAATTGCCCCGTGATGATTGGCAAAATCATAATTCACGAGCCGGTGTTCACCATTTTGCCAACGTTGAACCCCATACCCGGCGCTCCAACGCCGCAATGGCTTATTTAACAATATCTAAAGCATCAATAAGGTTCTCCGCTAACAGCGCATAAGCGATTGCTTTTTAATGCCGCATCGGTGCCTTGAATAATGTCCACTCATCATGGTAACCGACAACACTTTCAGAGTGGCGGGGATCGATAATAATCACCCGCGCATTGCTCGCCTCTAACGCATGGTAAAGTCTCGGTAACCTGCCCGCCTCCTGACATGCGGGTCTCTGCAATATTGTGCCCAAACATCACAACTAAATCGGAGTGTTTAATCTGATCAAGCAGAGAGTCATTTGCTGAACCATAAACATATGGGCGAATAGCTGTAATCTGCCCACTAGAGTAGTCACCATGGTAGTTTAAATAGCCACCAATAGTACAAAAACCGTTGACAGGCATTACGCCCAGAGACATTAGCACCAGTTGTGCCAGTACCATATTGGTAGTAGATCGCCTCATTACCATAACGGTTAATGGTATAGCTTAACTTATCGGCTAATAGGGTGATCGCTTCATCCCAAGGATCCTCTTAAACTTACCTTCACCACGTTTACCTACCCGCAATAGTGGGTACTTTAACCGTCAGGATCATAAGTACGCCAACGTATTTGCTGCCCGCGCAGACATGGGCGGATCTGGTGTTTACTGGGCTCATCTACCCCATCCTCTTCCGAGATTTTGGTAATAATACCGTTTTTAAACCGACTTTTAAGGCATTACGCCCTAGAGACATTATTGACAAGTTGTGCCTATAAAATATTCTCTTCAGAGTAGGATTATTACCATAACGGGTTTGTTCTATTGAATTTGATCGGCTAATAGGTACTGAATCTGGTTGCGCCTGTGCAAACGGTAGATGCATACTATTTGCAACTGCTGCCATGCCACTTTAACCGATCGATTTTTGCAGAAAATCACGCCAACGTAGACTCTGTTTTGACCCGCTCATATCGGATCTGCTGTTATCCTATTTTAATGATGTAATAACAATCTGTTTATAAATTAAACTGTTTAACTGGATTTTATAATAATTTTAACGTTAGATGCAAATAAAAACAGGGTCAAATTTGCTTGTTCCACAAAGGTTTTAGCGTAATGATAACTATTATCACTAAGCTTCAAAATCTACATGCCACGTAAATCCGTTTAATTTAAAGAATAAAATTTCTTACACCTATTTTTAGATCGATTCTTTATTCATTAAAAAATAGCAATAATATACTAGTACAACCCTAAAACATTGGGACGAAATCACGCAAAAGATTTTGCAGAAAATATTTTATTGATTATTTAATCGATTGCAGACAAAATTAGATTCGCACCATGTGCTGTTATTTGAGGTAATCATGTTATAACAATGGATCATAAATTAAACAATCTGGATTGGTTTATCAACATTAATTATCCTTGAGATTGTTTTAGGAATTGATAACATCGTATTTATTGCCATTCTGGTCGAAAAAGTCCCCGCAGCACAGCGCGATAAAGCTCGCCTAATCGGTCTAGCATTAGCACTCGTGATGCGAATTATTCTATTAATGTTCACCGGCTGGCTTGTCACCTATTTTTCCCCCCTTTTTACCATATCTGGATTCATTTTAACGATAGTCAACTCATTATGCTTATTGGTGGGATCTTCTTAAATTTTGGGCGACCAAATCACGCAAAAGAAGGTGGTGCCCAGAAGCGGAAAATTGATTAAAAATCGATTGCAGACAAAATTTGTTATCCAAATAGTTGCCTTAGATGCCGTCTTCTCTCTCATATCGACTGGATTACCGCAGTTGGTGTTGTTGAACATATTCCAGTCATGATTATTGCCGTCTGTGTTGCGATGGGGATCATGATGGTTGCCAGTAAACCGTTAGCATATTTGATGCGAGCCATTCCCAATGTTATCCTCTGCCTTAGTTCACCTTAACCGATCGGTTTTAGCTTATCTGGAAGGATCAGGTTTTAACGCCCGTCAACTCATTATGCCGCGATTGGCTTCTCGATTATGATAGAATTTTTCAATCAATTATCGATTTTTAATCGTCGCCGCGTAAGGTGGTGCCCAAGAGAGCGAACGAACGTAAAACTTCTTTACATCTGTTAAAAGGGGATGTTGAAGAGGATCTAGATAGCCATACTGCTGATTTAGTCTCTGATGCGAGTGATTACCGCAGTTGTGTCTTTTGAACATATTCCTCAACATGATTATTGCCGTCTTGCAGCGATGGGGTAGCATTATGACCTCAAGACTAGATGTAGTAAACCAATTAGCCAGATCGTCAAACGATTCTACATGTTATCTTCTGTTACTCCCGTCTGGTTGTAACCGATAATGATCGATTGAGCCGATCTGTATTATCAAAGTTAACGATCTGCTTAAAGCGGTAATTAGATACATCAACGCCGCGATGGCTTCTCGGTGAAAATTTTTCAATCAATTATATTTTTAATCGTCGCCGCGTAATCAAAGCAGCCGCTTATCTTCCCTGAAACCGTATCTGTTAAAAGTTGCGCTGAAGATCAATTTGCTGAAAAGTCAAAACTCACTTTGCCTAAAAATAGTGGTGTTCTTTAACCACCAAAGAACTCAACATTATTGAAACTATTGCTAGCGAGTTCCGAGCGATCATGAAGATATTGATGCGCGTCATGATATCCAATATATCGATAATAACTGCTGGATTGCCAACGGCGATTCCGTTGAAGAGATCTTCCGTTTTGTCCCAATCCACCTCCCGATAAACGTGAATAACCACACATTAACAGATCTTTTAATGAGAAAGATCGGCATCTATTAAATGTTGGTTAACGATCTGCTTAAAGCGGTAATTAGTCAAAAAGAGGGTGAAAAAGTGGATATCACAACCCTAATTAAGCAGCCGCTTATCTTCCCTGAAACCGTAAAAAGGATTGTTGCGCTAAACAATTTAAAAAAGCCATAGTAACTGAACAACCCCCAACCCTTTGTGGTTATTCTTAATTAATGTCTTAATTTTATTAATTCTTATAGCTTAGCTGATTAACAGCCAAATCGGTAACCGATTAAAAGCAAACTATTGCCCTGTTTTTCCCGATCATTAGATGATCATATCAGATTAAAAATCGCCAATATATTTAATAACTGCGGTTGCCAACGGCTATATTTGCGTTATAAATATTACTAACCGTTTTAAAAATTGCCAATTGTCCTTAATGATCAACGTGAATATCTTGACTGGACATTACTCACCCTCTTTTTAAATGCCGTTGTGCGCAGCAGCTAGGTAAGCATGTTGGTGAAACTGTTCCAAATTGGTAACGGTTGGTTTGTTGCTGAAATTGGAGATGGTGCACACCAATTGACTAATCCTGGTTATTGTCACAAACGATATGGCAACACTATAATCGATAGAATGTTTGACATGACGAGGTCAAAACAGATCTCCTTCTATTTGGATCCCTGCTATTTCCAGATTGGGAGACGCTGCCTTATGACAGTTTTTAACCCCATCAGGATATTATCGCTTTAATGTTTGCCTGCCTCTTCCAGTTAACGCATATTCAAAAAGGGCGTTAATTCTCCCTATTAATACACTCTTGCAAAGGTCTGCCCGCGTAACTACTTTAACTGAGCAAGTTTTCATTATGAAAACGGGTTTTGAAGATTAGTCGAGATAATTCCGCATGCAACTTGAAAATGCTGGTTACCGCGCTGTGAGTCAGGTGATGGAGCATGGTGAATATGCGACGCTGTTAATCATATTGTTTGATCTCTACCCAATGGGCAGTACAACACTCCCTTTATTCGGATCGCATTTTTTGACGATGAGATAGAGACCATTCGCACCTTTGATGTTGAGACCCAGCGCACTATTACCGAGGTTGATGCCATCGAGCTGCTACGCGCCCATGAGTTCCCTTTTGATAAAAATGCAATTGAACTATTTCGGAAAAATTGGCTTATTGCGACAATCTTGAAGTGCGATTTAGATCAAGAGAGTATCTATCAGCAGGTGAGTAAACATATTTTGCCAACGGGTATCGAGTATTGGCCGAGGTTAAAAAAAACCGTTTGGCTGATCCACTTTATTGCCATTATTTAGTTACTTCCCTGATAATACACTCGTTCTCGAAAAGTATTGATGAGCGGGTATTGCTTTAGGGATTGCCCTTTGTGCGGTAATACCCGCCATATTGAGCAGTATGCCGATAAATATTGGCAAGATATCGAGCAGCGTTTTGCTAGTCGAAAATGTCGCATACAATCCTCAGTCCATGCTTTTACCGCCTAACCTAATTTGGCTCCGTACCGATGAGCTGATTGCCCACTTTAGCACTACCCACGTGTGGTTTTATCGACAGAGAGTATAAAACAGTCAGCAAATCAACTAAATCTGCCATTTGCAACACTACCGGAGATGGCAATACAGATTCAGCAGCGCGATCCTTACCAGCGATTTCAACAGTTTATTGACCAATTTTTTGGCTCAATATGCTAACGGTAAAATCATATTTTCAGTAGAGTCCGAAGGGCGTCGGGAAGCTTTGCAAGAGGTGTTAGCACGTAAAAAGATCTATCCCACTTTTTTACCCAATTTAGATGATCTTTCGTTAATATCGAACTGTGATCAAGATCATCTCTTTTTAACCATTGGCTCTAGTGAACAGGGCTTTATTAATACGCAGGATGAGATCGCTTTTATCACCGAAAATGAGCTATTTGGGCGATCGATCATTAGGCGGAGAAGAGAGTCAAAGCAGACTATCAATAGTGATCTGCTTATCCGCAGCCTAGCTGAGCTGACCCCCGGTAAACCGGTTGTCCATCTTGAACATGGGGTGGGTAGATATGCTGGCTTGACAACACATTGAGACCAACGGTATTACGGCGGAATATCTGCTGCTTATCTATGCTAACGAGACCAAACTCTATGTACCTGTCTCCTCACTTAATCTTATTAGCCGTTATTCAGGTGGTGATGCTGAGAATGTCACTCTTAATAGACTTGGTACTGATAGTTGGGTAAAGCGCGCCAAAAAGCGGCCGAAAAGGTGCGAGATGTTGCGGCGGAGCTATTAGATATCTATGCTGAACGGGAGAGCAAACCAGGATTTGCGTTTGTGCAAGATCGAGAGCAATACGAACTATTTTGCCAAGGATTCCCCTATGAAGAGACGGAAGATCAATAACTAGCGAGCAATCGGTGCTGTAATTGGTGATATGTGCTCACCGCAAGCGATGGATCGTCTCGTCTGTGGCGATGTTGGATTTGGTAAAACCGAAGTAGCAATTCGTGCTGCCTTCCTTGCTGTGATAAACCATAAGCAGGTGGCACTGTTAGTCCCAACTACCCTACTTGCTGAACAGCATTACGAAAACTTTTGTGATCGATTTGCCAACTGGCCTATCCGGATTGAGAGCCTATCGCGCTTTAAAACTGCTAAACAGCAGCAGGCAGTTATTGAGGATCTCAAACAGGGAAAGTGGATATTGTAATCGGTACCCATAAACTGCTACAAGAGGAGGTGAAGTGGCGTGATTTGGGGCTCTTGATTGTTGATGAAGAGCACCGTTTTGGGGTACGTCAAAAAGAGCGTATCAAAGCAATGCGTGCCAATATCGATATTTTAACGCTAACTGCTACCCCTATTCCACGAACACTCAATATGGCGATGAGTGGGATGCGCGACTTCTCAATCATTGCCACGCCACCGGCTCGCCGTTTAGCGGTGAAAACATTTGTTCGTGAATATGATGATATGATGATTCGTGAAGCGATTCTGCGTGAAATTTTACGCGGTGGGCAGGTCTACTATCTCCATAACGATGTTGCAACGATTGAAAAATTCGGGATCAACTTGCCGAGTTGGTGCCAGAAGCAAGGCTGGCTGTTGCCCATGGGCAGATGCATGAACGCGATCTTGAGCGCATTATGAACGATTTTCACCATCAACGCAGTAATCTACTGGTCTGTACAACGATTATTGAGACCGGTATTGATATCCCAAATGCCAATACGATTATTATTGAGCGTGCCGATAAGTTTGGCTTGGCGCAGTTGCACCAACTACGAGGGCGAATCGGTCGTTCTTACCATCAGGCCTACGCCTACCTTTTGACCCCTCACCCTAAATTACTGAGTAAAGATGCAAAAAAAAACGGTTAGAGGCGATAGCGCAACTTGAGGATCTTGGTGCTGGATTTGCTTTAGCCACCCATGATTTAGAGATCCGCGGTGCCGGTGAGCTGTTAGGGAGTGATCAGAGTGGGCAGATTCAATCGATCGGTTTTAATCTCTATATTGAGCTATTAGAGGATGCTGTAAAATCGCTACAAGAGGGGAGAGAGCCAACGTTAGAGTCACTGTTAACCAGTCAACAG
The DNA here is from genome assembly GCA_029433365.1 of Orbaceae bacterium ESL0721. GTDB lineage: Bacteria > Pseudomonadota > Gammaproteobacteria > Enterobacterales > Orbaceae > Gilliamella. Next base: position 25,473 of record JAQTHZ010000002.1, on the reverse strand, counting down.
ACCGATATTGAGCTCCGGCTGCCAACTTTAATTCCTGACACTTTTGTACCCGATGTCAATATGCGTCTATCACTCTATAAACGGATAGCTAGCAGTGAAGAGGGTGATGAATTAACTGAAATAAAAGTGGAGATGCGCGATCGCTTCGGGCCGCTCCCAGATCCGGTGCTCTTTTTACTAGCAACGGCAGAGATTCGTCAACAAGCAGCTCGGCTTGGCATCACTAAAATAGAGTTTGGCGAGAAAGGCGGTTTTATTGAGTTTGGTGCCAAAAATAGTGTATCGATAGATTATTTAATAGAGATCATCCAGAAAGAGCCTAAAAATATCGTTTAGAGGGTCAAAATAGATTAAAATTGCTGACTACTGAGCTACCGCGCACTGAACGTATCGATTATATTAAAAAATTATTAACGACCTTTGCGGAGAATCGAGCTTAGTTAACTCGTTAATATTAAAAAATTTTATAATTAATCTGACAGATTCAACTGTCTAATAAATCAGAACAATTAATAAAGGAAGGATAAAGAGTGAAAAAGAGTCTAATTGCAGTTACCACAATTGCTATCTTAGCCGCTGGGTATGTTGGTGCCTCATGGTACACCGGCAAAGTTATTGAAGATAATATTGATAATAGCCTTGCAGAATTTACCGATCAGTTAAACAGCCAGACTAAACTATTTGATACCAAAATAAGCTATAGCAACTACCAAAAAGGGATCTTTTCAACCAAATTACATCTTACGATCAATGCCCACCTTAAAGAAGATGAAGTTAATCAAAGAGTAAATTCGAAAGAATTTGACGATATTATATTTGATGATGATATCACCATCTATCACGGACCCTTCCCTATTGCAGCCGTTACCAAAGGTCACCTATTACCATTGAAGAGCTGGATTGAATACACCACAACTGAAGCAGCATCGCCGAAACTGTGGCAGTTAGCTGGTAATAAGCCATTTATTACCGCTTATGCAGGTGTAAGTTACCAGAATGCAATTAACCTTAACGTGATGAGTAGGCCGATTGATTACCAAAATAAAGAGGATGAACAGTTACTCTTATCCGCTGGTGAGATGACCCTTAAAAGCCGTCATAACTTTGCTATAGAGGAGTTAAATATCGACTTAGATAAATTCGCTTATCTTGTTAAAGGGGTTGCTTTACCCGTAATTAATTTTGAAAATTGGCACTTAGCTGTACAACCCAATAGCGATAATAGTGCCACAACATATCGATTTAAAGCGGATAACTTTGACATCAATATCCCTGATAAGTTAATTGGTGCCAAAGTAGGAATTGCGATTAATAATTTACAGTCTCAAGGTAGTATCCATAATATAAATATGGATGTCACTTATAAAGCAAAAGCGGATAAAATTAGTATAAATTACCCACTCTTTGATTCAAATAACAGTGAACTTCTCATTAATGATTTAACCATTGAACAGGCATATCAGTTAAAACAGTCAAAATATGTTGATGGCTCTTTTAAAAGCACTGTTGGTTCACTCAATTATGGCAAACAAAATATTGGTAGTGGCGTATTAAATATGGACTTTAAGGGGATAAATTTTAAAGAGATAGATCTATATAGTTACTTCGATCAAGATAATTTACCGAATGATAATGCAAAGCCAGCACCATTAATCTTTAATATAGACAAACTAAATTGGCACAATAGCGAAGGTGATATCAATTTAGTCATTAATTTAGCGTTGACAGGTGTCAATAGTTTTGACGCGGATGTGGGTATGGACAATATTGAGTCAATGAAATTTAAATTTGATGCGCCATCTAGAGTGATTGCTAAAATATTAGCTCAGTGGAACAACCCTAGCCAAGATGGCGTCATTAGTCGCCAAGTTGACAATATGGATAGTTATGTTCAGATGATGGGGCAACTCTTTTTCAACCATTCAGATATGATTCTATTCGAAAAAGATGGCGTTAAAGGGTTCTTTACCGATGTAAATTATCAGAAAACTGCTCCCAATGTTTATATAAATGGTAACAAGATGGATAAGAGAAGTTTTTAAATAATTTTGACGATTTAGAAGAAGATATAGATGACGATATGGAAGATGATTTTTAGTGGTTGATGATTAGTCGTTTATAAACATAAATTATTTGATAAGAGGGCTTGGTTAAAAGCCCTCTTCTGTTTTTAATAAACAAGTTTTAATAAATAAGTTTTAATAACTAAGTTTTAATAACTAAGTTTTAATAACTGAATTGTTATAACTGAATTTGTATAATTGAACTGTTATAACTAAATAATAAACAACTCAATTTTTAAAAACCAAATTTTCTAACCATATTTTGCTTAAAACAACCATAACCCTAAAACAAATTTGCAAAACAGATGAGATCTATCTTTAAAATTGATCTATCTGTTTAACAACAGAGGTTCAAATAACGGTTTTCGCCAGCCGGTTAATATCTCAGGAAGAGGGGCTGTTTTATCTTGTTGCCACCTTACATAGTGGTTAATAAAGCGCCTTGAGATAAGTAGCTCGACACTAACTCCATACTGTTTTGAAATAATTTGTGCTGCCTCTTTGAGTAATAATGTGGTCTCTTTATATTTTGGGTAAGTGTTGATGCGTTGAATGGGGGGGAGTTCGATGATAGGTTCATAGAGGAGTGCTAATATTTTTTCGCCGTAGAGTCTTATATCTTTACCTTTTAGCCCCAAACTTGCCAACTCTGCTAGTGAGGAGGGTTTGTAGCGAGCTATCTTCCATAATAGCTCCTCCTGAAGAACAAAATTGAGGGCTATATTACAACTTTTGGCAAGATTATAACGCCAACTAGCTAATCTTTGCAGCAGCGCTAGCCCTTTACCGTTTAGCTGCCAACCATTTTTAATCTGTAGATAGGCGTAATTAGGATCGATGACAATTCGCTTGCGATCAACTGCAAGTTCACACTCCTCATAGGCCGCATTAAGCCAACCACTATCAAGCAGCAAGGCTTTGAGTCTCTCCACTAAAGGGATGAGATAGAGCACATCATTAATAGCATAAGCACACTGTTTATCGGTCAATGGTCGCTGTAGCCAATTAGTACGCACTTCGCTTTTATCCAGCTCAACACCAAGATATTTTTTTAACTAAAGTGGCATAACCAGTACTAAGTGGATTGTCTAAAAATGAGGCTAAAATTTGGCTATCAATGATAGGCGTTGGAATGAGATCAAAATAGTGTTGAAAAACATCAATATCCTCACTGCAAGCATGAAGATATTTCTGGATATGGTGATCAGCTAATAGAGCCACAAAAGGATCCCAAACTGTAATCGTTAGCGGATCGACAAGCGCGATGCTCTCGCCATCAAAAAGCTGTATTAGTCCAAGTTTAGGATAAAAAGTGCGAATCCGGATAAATTCAGTATCAATAGCAATACGATCTTTGATACCGCTACAATAGTTAGTCAACTCTTCATCTGTTTTAATTATTCTATAAGTTGAACTCATGGTCTAATTTTCGCCCTTATTTAATGTGTCAGCTTGTTTATCAAAAGTGAGATCGATAACAACAATCTCACAACGGGTCATCAATCGAATCGGCGGTCCCCAAAGACCATAGCCGCTACTCACAATACTGGTAAATTTATGGTTGGGATCGACATAGATACCATGTGGATTTTTATAAAGATAGTCAACAACCAAGTTTACTGGGAAGATCTGCCCACCATGGGTATGGCCTGATATCATAAGATCTACCCCTTTCTCGGCCGGTTCATTAAGATCTTGCGGTTGGTGATCCAATAAAATAATTGGTGCATCAGGATCGGTAAATAGTAAGAGATCATCGAGCGATGCCCGCGCTGTTTTAAGTTTTTCAGTAATATAATCATTACGTCCAATTAGGGTGATACCGAGTTTATCATCATATAAAACATCATCTTTAAGGAGATGCATATTGGCACTTTTATAGGCTGTCGCAATGTTCTCAAGGCTATTATTGGGTTTATCAATACTGGCGTATTCATGGTTACCAAAAATGATATAGGTACCATATTTGGCTTTTAACTGTTGAAACTGTTTATTAAATCCAAGCAGAATAAAAGGATCTATTCGCGAATCGATAGTATCACCAGTGATAACAACTAAATCGGCATTAAGTCTATTCACTTTATCTACCATCTGTTGAATAAATTGCGGTGTCACTATTTCACTGATATGGATATCAGTAAGTTGCACAATGCGTAACTTCTCCTGCTTTGCCGGCTTATCAATTTTCACCTGATATTTAACAATTTTTGGATTAATTGCTTGATCATTACCGTAGATGAAGAGTGCGACTGTGCAGATAATATAGATAATTTTGTTGGCGAGGTTTGGTCGGAATTTTTAAAGCTGATGAGATATAGGATATCAAATATGATTAAAATATAGAACGCACAGATAAAAATACCAAAGATAATCGATCCAATAAGCGGAATCCAGTAGCTGGAGAGATCACCCAATAATCTTGATAAAACTAATGAGAATCCTACTAAAAATAGAGTAATCCAATAAAAAACAGAACCGATACCCGTCAATTGAAATTTAAACCAAAATTGCCACCTTTTACCAACATATAAGGTAATTAAAAAACTGACAATTATCGCTGCGATTTGCACGAAAATCATGATAAACCTATCAACTAATTGCTGAAAATGGTTATCATATCAGAATTATTGACGCTAAAAAATAGTTGTTTATCATCAATATTTTTTGGTAAAGTCAGTTGTTGAAGAGAGCTTTGTTTAACAGAACTGATCAAGAAGTTAGAGATACATATTAACGTATCTTCATTTTAGCTATTAGCATTTTTAAACAGTAAAAATATCAAGAAAAAAGAATACTTATAAATTTATAAACCAAATATGGATTATAGATAAAAATAAAGAACAGTAGAGAACAAAATATATAGGCGAATATAGTTTTTAGATTAAGTTTAAAACGTTTATATGAAAGCAAATAGCGTAAATCATAAATAACATAAATACAAAACTGAGAAAAATACCAAAATAGATATACCCCTCTTTTTAAATGAATCTAACTATTTAACAAAGTGTATTCTAATAACGTTTTTTGCCAACCGTTAATCAATTGATAATAATTAACTTTTATAGCTAACAACCTTTTTTAAACTGTAGTTTAGCGTACTCTGGAACGAAGGCAATCGCTTATGATTAACATAGCTCACACAACAATTGCCGTTTCAAGCCTAAAATATTAAGATTCAACTCTTACATTTTTACAGACCTAATATTTGAGCGATTGGAAAAATCAGAAATGCAATTTGTGGAAAAAACATCATGGCAGAAATCAGGAGTTCATAGATGAAAAGGTAAAAAAATAATGAACTTATGATATAAGCTATTTGGGTTGTTCTATTTGGTTTAAACCGTTTATTAGACAAAATATAGATAAGATCAAAAATCATTAGAATTAGCGTAAAACAGAAAAATAGTCCAAAAATTTTATAACCTATAAAGTAAATGTATATGTTTATTAATCTGTGGAGTTTTAAAACAATAATTTGTGAAAATGCTGAAAAATAGAGCGCAAACCAATAAAGACTATTAGCAAAATTAGTTAGGTGAAATTGAAACCAGAATTGTAGTCTTTTTCCTAAATAATAAGGAAATACAATAGTGACTATAAATAAAAGAACGACAGCAAAAAATAGATAAGTTTCTAACATGATTATCCTATTAAAAAGAGGTTAAAAGGTGGTATCATAACAGAATTTAGTCGTTTTTAAAGCTGATGATATAGACAGCTAACGTTGTTAAAACGCATTAAATTCGAAGTAAAATGTTAATAACGTTGAACTACAATATTTTATCAATAATCCGATCAATAATTGCAGATTAGGTTATTAAATTTTTTCATAAATTCCACTGTTAAAAATAGTCATTATTAAAAATATGGATAGACATCACGACCACCTCTTCTCCACCCCTATTGAAAAGTTGGGTGATTGGACCTTCGATGAAAAAGTAGCCGAGGTTTTCCCTGATATGGTGCAACGATCGGTACCAGGTTACTCAAATATTATTGCTATGATAGGAATGCTCGCAAAACGTTTTGTGCAGCCCAATAGCAACATTTATGATCTAGGCTGTTCGTTGGGGGCAGCGACACTATCGATTAGACGAAATATTGACCAACCCAACTGCCAAATCATCGCTGTTGATAACGCTATGCCGATGGTAACGCGCGCAAAGCAGCATCTAGATGCCTATAAAGCGGCGACACCTGCCTCGGTTATCTGTGCTGATATTGCTGATATTGCAATGGAAAATGCATCGATGGTGGTACTTAATTTTACTTTACAGTTCCTAAACCCTAAAGCAAGACAGCAGATGCTTGATAAGATCTTCCAAGCTTTAAATCCCAACGGTATTTTAGTCATTTCAGAAAAATTTAGCTTTGATGATAGTAAAATTAATGATCTGCTTTTTAATATGCATCACGATTTTAAACGAGCTAACGGTTATAGCGAACTTGAGATTAGCCAAAAGCGGACAATGCTAGAAAATGTAATGTTAACCGATACAGTTGCAACCCATAAATCTCGACTTAAAATCGCTGGATTTAACCATGTAGAGACATGGTTTCAGTGCTTTAATTTTGGCTCCATCATTGCTATTAAAGATGGCTAGCTGTTTATAAAAACAGATTCTAGAGAGCTGTTTATAAAACGATGTTTATAAAACGATGTTTATAAAGAATTTTTTAAGAGAAAATATAGATGATAGATTTTGGCAATTTTTATAAGTTAATCGCCCAAAAACGCCCAACTAATGATCTAAGCAGTTGGCTAGAGATTTTGCCAACTCAGCTAGCTAACTGGAAAAAACAGAATCTGGATAGCCGTTTTAACCACTGGGTTAATAGCATTGCGCACCTGCCAGAGATCAATCAGCCAATCGAGGTTGATCTCACAAATGGCGTCACAGTAAAAACAGAGACGCCGATATCGGTTGGCGCACAGCAGCGAATTGAGAAGCTGCTAAAAATCTAATCCCTTGGCGCAAAGGCCCTTTTGATCTGCATGGTGTTGTTATCGATTCCGAATGGCGTTCTGATCTCAAATGGCAGCGACTTCTGCCCTATATTGATGATTTGTATGGTAAAACGGTTTTAGATGTTGGCTGTAATAGCGGTTATCACCTCTGGCGTATGGTGGGTGCTGGCGCGCGCTTAGCGGTTGGTATCGATCCGATGGCGCTCTTTTTATGCCAATTTGAGATGGTGCGTAAACTGCTTGGAGGTGATCAGAGGGCGCATCTTTTACCATTGGGAATTGAAGCGCTGCCTAAATTAAATGCTTTTGATGTCGTCTTTTCGATGGGGGTGCTCTACCATCGAAGATCGCCACTTGATCACCTTTATCAACTAAAGGATCAGCTGGTTTCTGGCGGTCAACTGGTTTTAGAGACCTTAGTTATTGAGGGTGATCTGCATCAAGCGTTATTGCCGCAAGATCGCTATGCGCAGATGCGAAATGTCTACTTTATTCCGTCAGTGCCAACTATGATTAGTTGGTTAGAGAGGTGTGGATTTAAAGAGGTGAAAATGGTCGACATCTCTCCAACCACTAATGATGAACAGCGTACCACAGCATGGTCGTCGGAACAGTCGCTGGCGGATTTCCTAAATCCCGATGATCCAACAAAAACTGTCGAAGGCTACCCTGCACCGCTTAGAGCGCTATTTACTGCTAGGAAATAGATCTGATGGTACTATGTTGGACATAAAAGATATGCCTCATGCTTAATTAGTATCGTTAACAATCATCACTATTAGGCAGCAACTCGGAAGTGACAAATGGCTGCTTTAACGGTATGATAGACACTATTTTGTCTCCCATTTTTCAATTTTTTTCAACTAGGTTTAATGTGAATATTCAACAACTTTTATCTCAAAAAATTTCTCAAGCAATGGTGGCTGTAGGTAGCAATGCAGATGCATTAGTAAAACCATCCGCCAAAGTGCAATTTGGCGATTACCAAGCTAACGGTATTATGGCTGCTGCGAAAAAGTTAGGTCTCCCACCCCGTCAATTGGCAGAAAAAGTGATAGCGCAGTTGGATCTTGGCGATGTAATCGAAAAAGTTGAGATTGCAGGTCCTGGTTTTATCAATATATTCCTAAATAACAGTTGGATTGCCGCACAAAATGAGCTGGCATTACAGAATGATAAACTTAATATCACCTTACCAGAAGTACCTCAAACAGTGGTTGTTGATTACTCAGCCCCGAATGTTGCAAAAGAGATGCATGTCGGTCACCTTCGTTCGACCATTATTGGTGATTCATCGGTCAGAGTACTGAGCTTTTTAGGGCATAATGTAATTCGAGCCAACCATGTTGGTGACTGGGGTACCCAGTTTGGTATGCTTATTGCCTATTTAGAGAAGATGCAAAATGAGCATGCAAATGATATGGCGCTCTCCGATTTAGAGTCCTTCTACCGCCAAGCTAAAAAAATGTATGATGAAGATGCCGAGTTTGCCGAAAAAGCGCGTAACTATGTGGTTAAACTACAAGGCGGTGATGAGTATTGCCTCACTATGTGGCGTAAACTGGTTGATATTACCATGTCACAAAATATTGCCACCTATAAACGGTTAAATGTCACTCTCTCGCTTGCTGACACCATGGGTGAAAGCATCTATAACAGTATGTTACCGGTCATTGTTGCTGATCTAAAACAGAGAGGGTTAGCGGTTGAAAGTAACGGCGCAACGGTGGTCTTTTTAGATGAGTTTATGAATAAAGAGGGTGAACCGATAGGCGTTATCATCCAGAAAAGTGATGGTGGCTACCTCTATACTACAACTGATATCGCCTGCCTTAAATATCGTTACGAAAATCTGCATGCTGACCGTATCCTCTACTATATCGACTCTCGGCAGCATCAACATTTAGAGCAGGTTTGGATGATTGCGCGTAAAGCGGATTATATTCCTGAATCTCTTAAACTCGAACACCATATGTTTGGAATGATGTTAGGTAAAGATGGCAGACCTTTTAAGACCCGTTCCGGCGATACCATTAAACTTAATGATCTGTTAGATGAGGCAATGCAGCGTGCAACTGCTTTAATTCAGAGTAAAAATCCACAGTTAACTGGCGATGAGCTAAAAGAGGTAGTTGAAGCTGTGGCGATTGGATCGGTCAAATATGCCGATCTCTCGAAAAAACGAACCACCGATTATGTCTTTGACTGGGACAATATGCTCTCTTTTGAGGGTAATACCGCACCTTACCTGCAATATGCCTATACGCGCGTACTCTCAATCTTTAAAAAGGCGGATCTCACTGCCTCTCAACTGACAGGTAAAATTTTATTAGATGATGATAAAGAGCGTGCATTAGCTGCAAGACTCATTCAATTTGATGAGACAGTTGCCGCGGTTGCAAACGAAGGAATGCCACATCTACTTTGTGCTTATCTATATGATATCGCTACGCTATTCTCAAGCTTCTATGAACATTGCCCAATCTTAAACGTAGAGAGTGAAGCAGTAAAAATGAGCCGTTTAAAACTGGCTGCTCTAACAGCAAAAACCTTAAAAACGGGTTTAGATATGTTAGGTATTAAAACAGTTGAAAAGATGTAGTCAGCAAAAGTGAACCAGTTAGTAAAAATGAAATAGTTGATAAAGAAGAGTTATATTAAGAATCAATTTGAGTTATATTTTTGGATAATCTCTTTTTTTTTTGATTGGTAATTAATAATATTAAACAAGTAGTTATATTTAATAATTGGATTGAACAGTCAATTTAATTGGTAAACTGAACAATTTTGATTAATTAATCTAGAAAATAATACTTTAACTATTTCATTTAATTACCATTTTTTAGCTTTATACTACTTGATCTTGACCGTTTTTTTATTAAAATGTGTAGAGTTATTTTTTGCATACAACATCTTACTTACTGTTTTTTAATGACTCTTGTGATAGAGATGTATGAATAAGGTGTTTAATTAAATGATTAAATAGGTTAAGAGAGCAAATATGACGTACTACAGCAAATCGGTAAATCTCTATCTTGATCTTCTGATTAGCTTTTTATCCTCCTTTTTGGGGGATTTTTTTTGTCTCAAATTCGATATTTTAACGTAATTAATACAATAAACGATCCGAGGAACCCCTACTATGTCTGATAACAAAACCTTGCTATTAACCAGTCGCGATCAGAGCTTGAAAGCTTTTTTAATAAAAAAGATCCGCGAAAATGGCGGTTGGATCAATGCACATATGCATGCTGACCGCGCCTTTACCATCACCACTGACAGTTTTGATATCTACCAGAAACAGACATTAATTGAGAAGTGGGATACCTTAGATAGATTAAAATCATCGATGAGTGAGGATGATTACTATCGCCATTTTAGTATGGCTGTTGAAAGAATGATTGAGCAAGGTGTAACAGCAGCAGGGTCATTTGTTGATATTGATCCTATAGCAGAGGAGCGTGCTATACGTGGTGCGCTTAAAGCGAGAGAGGCATATAAAAAGATATTACGATCAAACTGATCAATCAGACTCTAAAAGGGGTTATTGATAAAGAGGCGCGTTACTGGTTTGATAAAGGGGCTGATTTGGTAGATATTCTAGGCGGCTTACCAAGGCGTGATGAGCGTGATCATGGTGAGGGAATGGGGCTTAAACATCTTGACGTGTTAATGGATACGGGTAAAAGGTTGGGCAAAATGGTGCATGTCCATGTCGATCAGTTCAATTCGCCAGATGAGATTGAGACCGAACAGGTCACCGACAAAACGTTAGAGCACGGTATGCATGGCAAAGTTGTGGCTATTCATAGCATCTCTATCACTGCTCATAGTTTAGAGTATCGTCAAAAGTTATATAAAAGATGCGTGAAGCGCAAATGATGGTGATAGCTTGCCCATTTGCTTGGATCGACAGCCCGCGCCGTGAAGAGCAAGGCCCAACCCGCAATTCGCTAACACCAGTGGATGAACTAGCTGCGGCAGGCATTCCAGTTGCAATTGGTACCGATAATATTAGTGACTATATGTTGCCATTTTCGACCGGTAATATGTGGGAGGAGTTAAAATTGTTGGTAACTGGTTGCCGATACACTGATTTAGATAATATTATTAACGTTGCAACGATTAATGGTAGAAAAGCGTTAGGTTTAGCTTAGTTGACCTTCTCTCTTTCAAGTTACCTATTTTAAGTTGATAGATTTATCTACACAGTTTTGCTAATGTAAAAAAGAGTAAAATTGTGTAGATAAAAGATCTAGTTGTAAGATGGCTAGCTAGGTAAAATTTACCGGCTACTCTCTCCTATTTACCGCCTACTCCGTTTTTTAGGTTGATAAGCTGGTTTGGTTGGTTTTAGGCTTACGGCACGTTTATCTTTGGTTACTGACACAAAGCTTTTTACTTCCGGCTTCAGTCCTACTTGATCACGAAGGTAGTTGACAGATTCAATATCAAGCTCCATCCATTTGCCTCGTGCTAAGCTCTTTGGAAGCAAAATATTGCCATAACGGATACGTAGTAGCCTGCTCACCTGAATATCGACCGCCTCCCACATTCTACGCACTTCACGATTACGACCCTCTGTAATTGTGACATTAAACCACTGATTTAACCCCTCCCCCCCCCTTGAGCAGAGATTGATTTAAAAGCCGCAGGTCCATCTTCAAGTTGCACGCCGTGGGTTAACTGCCAAAGCTGTTCATCACTCACTTGCCCCCCCTTTAGCAAATACCCGCACCGCATATTCACGCTCTATCTCATGACGGGGATGCATTAAACGGTTGGCTAACTCACCATCGGTCGTAAATAGCAGCAGACCTGAAGTGTTAATATCTAATCGACCAATATTGATCCAACGGGCATTTTGTAGACGTGGTAGGCGGGTAAAGACGGTTGCGCGCCCTTCCGGATCACTGCGTGAGCAGATCTCACCCTCTGGCTTATAGTAGGCAAGAACACGACACACTTCGCGCTCTTTTGGACGAATTTGGACAAGGTGACCATCAATTCGAATTTTAGGGCTATTATTGACATCAACACGATCACCTAACGTGGCAATTTTACCATCAATACTAATGCGCCTTGCAGTTATCATCGACTCAATTTCACGCCTTGATCCATGTCCTAAGTTGGCTAACACTTTCTGTAACTTTTCACTTCCATCATTCACACTACCCTTTTTAACTCCAGTAACCGGTTTAGGTTTGATATCATTTTTTTCTGAGGTTTTTAATCGGTTATTGGTAAAAGGTTTTTTGGTGAGATTTTCACTACCAACATCTTTTTTGCGGCGGTTTGATCCATTTGCTGATTTTTGGGGAGCTGTCGAGGTAAATTTCGGCTTGGCACTATCTCTTTTACTAAACTTGGAACTTTTCATTATATCCTCACTGTTACCTTCTCAGGTATCACACTACTATTAAATCGATACTCTATTAGCACAATAGATGTTAGATCGATAGACTATTAAATCGTTAAGCTTAAACTCTACAAAGCTTCAACTGAACTGTTTTTCAACTGCACTATTTTTCATCTGCTATATGTTTAAACTAAACTATGCTTTAACTAAACTATATTTAAACTAAATTATGCTTAAACTAAACAAGGTTTAAGTCATTATAAAGAATTAAGTTGCGGTAAATGGTGCTGTATCACCACTACCTTCTCGTACTATTTCTGGGTAATTTGCGGTTAAATCGATCACCGTTGTTGGCTGTTCACCAATTACGCCCCCATCAATTATCGCATCTAACTGGTGACCAATCTTATCATTAATTTCGTTGGGATCAGACTGCGCAACATCATCACCAGGTAAGATTAGGGTTGTTGTTATTAGGGGCAACCCTAAAACATCGAGCAAGGCCAAATCAATTTTACTATCAGGAATACGTAAACCAATCGTTTTACGTTTCTCATTCATTAGCTGTTTAGGCACCCCTTTATTGGCAGGTAATATAAAGACATACTGTCCTGGTGTGCTGTTTTTTATTAACCGAAATAGACCATTATCAAGATAGGTGTAGGTCGATAGTTCAGAGATATTTTGACACATTAAAGTAAAATTGTGCTGTTTAGGGAGATTACGAATCTGGCAGATGCGATCAACACCGCTTTTATTACCTAAAAGGCAGCCAAGTGCATAGCCAGAATCTGTTGGAAAAGCAATAACGCCACCATCATTAATAATTTCAACAACTTGATTGAGTAACCGCTTTTGGGGATTGTCAGGGTGAATCAAAAAATTTGAGGCATAATCTCTCTTCTTCTACTTCATACCGATCTTATCGGGCTATTTTATTTAATATAAACAATTTAATATTAACTATTTAATATTAAAAATATAACATTAAAAAATTAACTTTAATAAATTAATTGTAATAAATTAAAGATGATAAGTTAATGATTATCAATTAAAAATGACAACTTACCAACTAATGTACGCTTATGATAACTACCATGATTACTACTATTATTACTACTTTTCCTGCTGATAGATGCTGATGATATATACCGCTATTAGCACTAAAACATTATAGCAGTGACATAATTCATTGATTCTTTTAATTATACATAATCAAATTGATCTATAAAGTCCAATTATGCCAAATCGGTTGCACTGAATCAGGTAGTGGCGTAGTTTTACCCAGATCTAAATAGCTGTTAAGCCCATGAAAATCGGAACCTTGTGAAGCTAAAAGCTGATATTTAGTGGCTAATTTGGCTAAATTTCGTAAATCATCCATTGTCTGTCTGCTTTGCGATACCTCCATGGCATCACCGCCTAACTCTTTAAACTCGGTAAGTAATAGATTGAGTTTGGTTGCCGTCATATCATAACGAGAGGGGTGCGCTAAAACCGCTTGCCCACCTGCTGCATGGATAACATTAATTGCTTCGGCAATTGTGCACCATTTTGGCGCCACATAGGCATAACCACTTTTTGCTAGATATTTTTTAAATGCACGTTTTATATCTTTTACATACCCCTGCTCAACTAAGAAACGGGCAAAGTGCGCACGAGAGACAATATCACCTTGCGCATACTGTTTCGCCCCTTGGTAGGCATCTGCGACACTCACTCTGGCCAGTTTTTCGCTAATTGCATAGGCACGATTTAGGCGATTATCTTCATGTTGGAGGAGTAGTTTATTGAGGTCGAAATTTTCTAAATCAATCTGTAGACCGACTATATGGATCTCGTAACTATTCCATAATGTTGAGATCTCGACGCCAGTTACTAATTTGAGGGGAAGATTGCTATTTTGAATAGCAGATTCTGCTTCAGCAACCCCTTTTATCGTATCATGATCCGTTATAGCTAAGTAGTTAATGCCTCTTTCTGCCGCGTGGTTAACTAATGCTGTAGGTGTTAAAACGCCATCAGATGCGGTGGTATGAGAATGTAAATCATAAATCATTTTTTTCGAAACTATTTATAAAACGGCATATAAGCGTGTAATATACCACACAAATAACGTGATCACTAAAAGGTATACTATGAAAGAGCAAATTTTTCTTGCCATGCAAGAGACAGAAGCCATTATTGAGGATCTCCTTGCTGATGGTAGCGATCCCGATGCACTTTATCTCATCGAACATCATATCTCTTCTGATAATTTTGATACGCTAGAAAAGGTAGCAGTTGAGGCCTTCAAACTTGGCTATGAAGCGACCGATCCAGAAGAGGATGTGGATGAGAACGGTAATCCTATCATCTCGTTTGATATCCTCTCTGAAATTCCACTAGACGGTGATCTTATCAATAGCCAAATCGCGCAAATTATTGAACTTACAACCAAATTTAGTGTGAGTTATGATGGTTGGGGCACCTATTTTGAAGATGGCGAAGATGAAGGTGTTGAAGATAGTGAACCAGATAGCAACCAGACATTGCATTAAATAATTTAACTAGGTTCTATTATCTGATTATCCATTAATAGTCATCCACATCAATTTATTCAACTTAACTATAGCGCAGGTAAAATATGTTTATCTGCGCTATTATCTTTTTAATTCGAATAACTTTTTTTTAAATTAAGTTGTTTTAAATTAAGTTGTTTTAAATTAGGTTGTTTTAAATTAGGTTCCTTATAACTTAATCTGTTTTTTAACCTAAGCAATCCATCTAATTTTGGTTACGGCTACGTAATAATTTACGGTAATGATTAACTGCCTGTCGATGATTAATATAGTCGGTGGTAAAAGTGTGTCCACCATTGCCATTAGCAACAAAGAAGAGATAGTCGGTTTTTGCTGGATGCGCGGCCGCTTCTAATGAGGCTATACTCGGCATAGAAATTGGCGTCGGTGGTAAACCGGTAATTACGTAAGTATTATAAGGATTGTTGCCATCAGTTAAGTGTGTGCGGCGAATCGTACCATTGTAGTCATCACCAAGCCCGTAAATAATGGTTGGATCAGTCTGTAACCTCATTTTTGCTTTGAGTCGATTTACAAAAACCGAAGCAACTTTAGCGCGTTCTGCATTAATTCCAGTCTCTTTTTCAATTATTGATGCCAAAATCAGCATCTCATAAGGGGAGCTGTAGGGGAGATCAGGATCACGGCTATCCCAAATTCTCTGTAAATTGCTCTTCATAGTTAAATAGGCACGTTTTAAAATAGCCAGATCGGTGGTGCCCATCGTATATTGGTAACTATTTGGCGAAAGCCAGCCTTCGATCGATCCATCAATACCAAGTTGTTTGCTAATCTCATCTAACGATTTATCTTGTAAAGTATGCTCAATATAGGGGCTATTTTGTAATACCAATAACCAATCTTTTACCCGTTTCCCCTCAATAAATTTTACTGTGAACTGACTCTCTTTTCCTGTTGTCAGTAAAGTTAAAAATTCATGTACCGTCATATGGGAATCAAATTGATAGGTACCCGCCTTTATAGCAGCTAGCTCTGGTTCTAACTTATAGAGAAATGGGAGCAGATAGGTTCTATCAAATAGCTGTTCCTGTTTTAGTTGAGTCACTAATTGCGGTAATGTCGTCCCTTTTTTAAGATAAACATACGGGGTTTGTCGGTATGATGTAGATGTTGATTGCTAAATTTTTCTAGTGCATGGTAGATGATAGCAGTCGAGCAGGCAGCGATGAAAAAGGTTATCGCAAAAATATAAAGTACTATTTTTTTTATCATGGGTAATTAACCATCAATGTAATTAAACGTCTATTACTTACTCTCTATTGACCAATATAACTATTAATCAATTTATCTATTATTCTATGTATCTGTTATTCTATGTATCTGTTAATTCATAGATCTATTAATTAATCGATCTACCAATTAACAGATACTTAATATTGTCATTATTTATAAAATCATTAATTTATATCATCATTAATATAGTGAATTTGTGCACGCGATGTGAGGCGGGTTAAAAGTTCATAACTACTAATACCTGTATGTTTTGCAATCTCTTCAACAGGGAGTCCTTTACCCCAAAAAATCACTTCATCCCCCGCTCTATCTTGGCAATTTGCACCTAAATCAACCACTATCATATCCATTGAGACCCGCCCAACAATAGGCACGCGTCGACCGTTAATTAATACTGGGGTATTTTCTGGGATATTGCGCGGATAACCATCACCATATCCCATTGCAACTACTCAAGCTTAGTATCTTTTGGACTCGTCCAGATCTGACCATACCCGACCGCTTCACCCGCTTTATGTTGCCTTATCACAATCAGTTCTGATTTAAAGGTCATCGCTGGTTTTAGTTCGGGTATTGGGTAATCAAATGGTGAGACACCATAAAGTGCAATGCCTGGTCTAATGACATTTTTATGTGACTGCTCCCAAGCTAATAGCCCCCCTGTTGCCGCGATAGAACATTTGCCAATAAGGGTTTTATCCGCAATGGAATCTAAAAAGTGGGTTAGCTGGGCAAGCTGTTTTGTGGTTTGTGACGAGGTAAGATCATCTGCTGAACTAAAGTGGCTAATTATATTGATCGGCTTACGTACAACTTTGCAGTTGGCTAGAGCGGTAAATTTTTCGATAGCCTCTTCCGGTCGAAAACCTAACCGATGCATGCCCGTATCTAACTGAAACCAGACGGTTAACAGATTTTGACCCGCTTCAGACTGTAAACGGTCGATCTGTTCATCGCAGTGAATGGCGGTCTGAATATTATAATCAATCAGTAGGTTAAGGTCATCATGTAGAAAAAGCCCTCTAACAAGATGAGCGGCGTTGAGATATTGGCATTACGGATTTCAACGGCTTTCAGATAAACGCGCCAAACCAAATCCATCCACTTTATCTGCCAATAGCTTTGCCACACCCAATTTACCATGTGCATAGGCGTTCGCTTTAATAATTGCAATAAGTTCACTACTTGGCGCGAGTTGCTTTAAATAGTTAACATTATGCAATATAGCGTTACGATCTACCTCAATGGTTGCAATTGCCATATGCCTAACCTACTTATTCCCAAAAAAAAGGATATTGTAGAGGCTGTTTTTAAGAATCACAAATAAAAATGCACTTTTATTGGTGATCTGTTTGGATCAAATTAATTATTATGGGGTGACGCAAATAAATTCTAGAATTGTTTCACTTTCATTACTGTGAGAATTGATTTCACCTCCCCAAGGGGCGACATTATAGTGCTTAGTTCCTTGCGGATTAGTAGCCCATACCGTACCATGAAAAACTAACATGAGAATAGAATTCCGTGTCTATATAACCCCACTCTGTATAGAGTCCACCACCAATACGCCGTTGGTAATTGTTAGGTTGACCAGCTAGTCCGCCATGCCAATCATCTCCATTAGCATTAGTTAATTCGCTCACAATTGGTATTCGATAACGATTGCCGTAATGGTTATTACAGTAATTAGCATCATAGGTTTCATAATTATTATCAATTTTTGAAATAAACCATTTACTAATCGTAAAACTGTATATCTTATTGGTCTTTGCTTTATCTGAATAGATAGTAAAAGTGGTTGGGACAGCGCTTTCTGGTGGATTATTATTAATCGGATCAGGATGACCATAATTAGTTCCCCCGTTGGGACCCGATAAAAATATATTAACGCCACCAAAATAAGAATATTCTCCGTTCAAAACAATATCTAATCCTGAACTACTCGGACTCTTATCGTAACTTATATTCTGCCAATTTACCCCATTACTTAACATTAAGTTAAAATTCAATCCATGGGTTCCTGTTGTAGGAAAATTCGTTGCGGGATCTTCAATATTTTGCGGTAAATATCCACGGTGTCTGACCCACTGGCTAGCAGGTCCATCAATTTGTGGAAAACTATCATCTCCAATAATGCCATTAGGTTGAGCAATATAACAGACAATGGGTTTTGGTATAACGTAGTAAATCACATTTGCTGCATTAAAAGAGGTGGTATTAGGGTAACCATATTTGGTCGTTAATTTACCCTCGTTATTACTCAAATTTATTGAGTAATAGTTAATGGGATAATCAGAAGGGCTACAAGGTATTAATTTATCTCTCAGGTTAACCTCTATATCTTGTGAATCTCTTAAATCCAATGTTAAGTTACCCGTTGCAGTTATCAGATCCCCATTCTCATCCACACCATAATTATAAGGTGCGTTAACTAACTCATTCAGACTTATCGATGTTTTACCAACTGGCATAAACATCTGGATATCAGCAAGTGATTGAGTGCCATCAGGTAGTTCAATAGGATTATCAGGAGTTGATGGATTATTTTCAGGGGCGAATATTCTACCATCTTTATTTTCAGAATATTCTACCATCTGAGTTTTATGCTTAAGAGTGACGATGCATCGGTCGCTTTAGTTTTACCATTGTCAAAAGTTAAATAGGGGACGGTGCCGTGGATAATATTTTGGGTCTCAATAGTAGTGAGTGCACTGTAAGCTGGTAATGAGATTAAGAAAGGGGTAAAAATTAAAGTAAAAAGATCTTTTTAGGATCGTTTTAGATGAGTTATTGATTAATAGGCGTAATACACCCTTTGGCGATCTATATTTATTAGTGGTGCGTTGGTGCGTTGGTGCGTTGGTGCGTTGGTGCGTTGGTGCGTTGGTGCGTTGGTGCGTTGGTGCGTTGGTGCGTTGGTGCGTTGGTGCGTTGGTGCGTTGGTGCGTTGGTGCGTTGGTGCGTTGGTGCGTTGGTGCGTTGGTGCGTTGGTGCGTTGGTGCGTTGGTGCGTTGGTGCGTTGGTGCGTTGGTGCGTGCATTGTATAATTCCTCTATTATGTATGTCAATGATTATTATAGTTATTTTTATTGCTTTTGCATTGACGCTGTTTAAACAATACAAAAACTATTTTTCAACGTCTTAATTAGGTGGTAAAAAAATAGTTTTAGTAAAAAAGAGTTATTCAGAAAAAATAGCGCTGAATAATTTAGCAGATGTATCGTATAAATATCATGTAACTAAGTCAATGATTTTATTAAAAATAAAATATCAATTAAAGATCACTTTAAGCAGCAAGGATAGAAATGTTTTAGGGTTGAAAGTAATTATTAAAGAGTTAGTTATTTTTCTGGAATATCTACCCATTTTCATACAACAAAATTAAGGGGTATCTGTTTACAAAATGCCATTGGTGTCAAATATCCTAATGACGAGTGCAATCGTTTGTACCAATATGCATAAGCAGAAAACGTTGTTGTAGCTCTTGGGTATTTTTAAAAGTTGTATTTTTCACAAACTCAGTTTTAATTGTCTTAAAAGACGATATTGTGGGCTGAGGATAGTATTTTACTTAGGAGCATTGTTTTGCTGCCAAGGGCTAGGTCAACCAGTCCGTAGGTGATGCCTTCATATCCTTTGGGCACAAGTCCTGACTATGGAATCATCTGTTGTCACCTTCTCATCAGTTAAGATGCGGCTCATGCCAGCAGCACCAAGGATGGCATGGGCGATGAGGAAAAGATCCAAATTTGGCTTAGGATCTTTTCAATTAATTTAATATTCCTTACGCAAATAGAACCAGCCTAAATTTCCTTTCTTTTCATAAATACTAATTGATTCGGATACAATTAAGAGATCAAGATAAATATCTTTAAAATCATTAAAAATCTGCTACAACTTCTGTATTTGCAATCTGCATTTCTTCCTCTTCTTCATCTAATAATTTATTATCAAAAATCATTCTTATTGTTAGTATATTATCTTTATTTAAATCAGCTGTAACTCCTCGCATTTTTGTAGCTCTATCGATTAAACTATACATTATACTTTGATTAACTTTATTTCTTATTTCTGTCAAAAATTGTTAATTTTCATAATTTATGGTCTCGCTGGTACTATGTTAAAGATAGATAAAATGATCCCAGATCTAATATTCGTGGAATCTATCTAAATTAATTTTTTTCCATCTTATCGAGAATATTTCCTATTTGTCTTAATAAATAAGAAACTTCTTCTTTTGTTGCACCAATTCTAGTTTCAAACTCAAAAACATCTATACCATTACACACTTCATTAAAAATGGCATTTAACATGAGCAACTCTTCGTATGATAACGATATATTTGCATGTTTATCTATAATATCTATAATTTTCATTTAATTACCTCAAGTTATCAAAATAATCTCGTCCATTTACAGGTCTAAAAGCAGTACCACCGTCAGAAGTCTTAGGATTTCTAATAACAATCGTTCCTGTTGACTGATCCCAGTATGCAGTTCTTCCTCCACTAAATTGTTTTACTGATGTTGGATTACTAACAATATTTTCTATATGTGCCGCAAATTGTTTACGTATTTCTATATGTTCTAATATCTAATGAGTTGAATTCACCTTGTTGTAAAACATGCTTTCAAATGCATGTCCACCTGCAATTTCTTTACCAACTAATTGCGCATTTAACTTAGAACCGTCTACAGCATTTTCAGCTCCTATAGATGGCTTAGCTTTACTATTTGATAAGTCTTCTAGTCTATCAATTTTATTAGCATCAACAACGTCACTTTCAACTTTATTTATAATATTTTCTTCGCCAGTATTAGGTTTTTTAACAGGTTTACTAGCACCACTTCCATTAGCTGCGCCAACCGAGCCGAATGGGTTAAAAGTGGGCTCTTTTAGTTCTATAACATGCCGATACCTTAATCTGTTTTTTGAGAGTTTTTCAATATAGACTTTGATATCTCGTATTAATGACGGCTTCTGCCCTGCTGGGGTCGCATATTTGATTGAGACAATATTGTGGGCAGCAGATGGTACTTTATTTAGGAGCATTGTTTTGCTGCCAAGGGCTAAATCAACCAGTCCGTAATTTAGTAATAAATCCTTCATACCCTTGGCACAAGTCCCGACCAAGCAATGGCATCCTCCCCAAGTGTTGTCACCTCTGCATCTGTTAAGATGCGGCTCATGCCGGCAGCAATATTGTCACTGCCTATAAACCCTAAAGCAACCGCAACAGCCATCCCTGTGCCAAGCGATGCCCCTTCAATTGTACCAGCAACGGCTAAGGTTAGTAGACCACCAGCTACTTGTGCGCCACCTAGAATCTGGTTTTCATATTTAGTGTAGGTCGATTTGATGGTATCGCCATAAAGGTAACCGGTTATACCACCAATCAGACCGCCAGATGCGCCAAGTAGTGAGTGACCTACCGCTGCCCCTTCGGCTGCATTAGTAAGGTTTTGTGGCTCGATATGGCTAAAATATTCATCAATAAAAGAGACATCAACCGCACTTCAAGTTGCCAATCATCAATATGTGCCCACTTTTTGGGGTACAATATCTGCGAGACCCTGCGGATTAAAATCGACGCACTTTTGGGGTACTTTAAACTTATGCCCCAATAAACACTAACTAATCGATGTAATGGCATATTTATGGTCTTTATGGAACTTGAGATAGAACCCTCTGCTGGTTTTAACTCAACATGTTGATAGGTTAATTTTTTTGGCTTTGAGTTTGGTATTTTTGAGGAGTAGCTTAATCAGCCTCGCTACCCTCAAAAAAATTGTTAGAGGTTATTTAATTTGAATTTTTTTTATAAGATTAATATCACAAAAATAGTTAGTAGATTGCAATTTACTATCTAGATCTATATTATAGCTCCACTTTTCCTGTTTTAGATTTGCATATTTATCTATTTCTGCTTGCCATAATTTTATTAAACTGTCATCAACCTGCGCATCACCATTTCTCTCCTTCATTCCCTGTATTCTCTCTTCTATAGAGAGTGGTACATATTCATGACTCTCAATTTGTGAAATAAAATCTTTAAAGATAAGTAGTTATAGGTATCTATTTCACATATTCATGTGATCCATAAGTAGTTATAGGTATCATAAAAATAGATCTTCCCATAGTTTAACTCACTAGTACCGATAACAATAGAATTGTCGAAGCTATCCTCAGCAATCGGCAGATAACCATTTTCTATTGCAGAAGTAAAACTATTTCTGTTCATTAAATAAGAAAAATCACAGTATTTTCTGCTCTTCAAAACCATAGAAGTATCGTATATCACTGCTTTCACCATTTATATCAAAACTTGTTTTAGGGGTGTATCCACCATTATATTTTTTTAAAAAATCAGCATACGGTGCGGGTAATGTTATACTGAGTGCCCGTTCAAATAGCTCTATTTTTTTCGGCAACATTTGAATTATCGAAATTAAAAAAAAATGAGTAACATTATCTATCTCCTATTTATATAAACTGTGACCGCTCAACATGGGTAAACAGCGTGTATCGCCATTTTAAAGACTTTAGGTGCTACTAATAGATTAATTCGCCGCATTTTTCCATTAGGATGGCGTGATGTCTGGATTATTGGTAGGGATTATTCTTCATGGGTGATTGTTTCAACTAACTGCATTTTCCATTATGGGCTGTAATGATGTAATCCCTTTAGGGATAAATTACTGCTCTAAAAATTTTTTAGTGTCCTTATCTCTATTACCTGAGAAAACGCCAATATCAACTTCAGCCATTTTTTTATCAGGGTGTAAATAACGACTAAAGTTAGGTAGTTTAACATCTTTACCATTTATATTTTTAAGTTCATATGTGACAGATATTCCATCTTTATTAATATAAGTCCAATTATTATCCAAAATTTCAATTTTACCCCCTTCTTCTATCCATTTATTAGGTACTCGTGAATATATTGGTTTTGTTTGCAATAGCTCTTTTGAAGCCAAAAAGTAACTTATCGTAAATACTCTTCAAACTAATCACATTTCTCTGGTTTACGCTGATGTTCTCAACTGTGATTGTTATTTCAGTCGGTGTTGCTATTTGCCCAGATTTGGCTAGGTTAACTGTTTCGAATTTGGAATCAATATTTGCTGATTGGCTATTCTTCAACATAATTTGATGAGAAAGTCCACACCAAATTCAGCGTGCACTAAACTGACAATTTTACTTTTCAACTGCAAAGCAAAACTAGCGCCTAATTGTTGGGCGAAACATTACCGATTTTGTTAAACCGTAAAAAATGTTAGATAAAGAGCTTTAGGGAGTACCGCCCACTCTAAAAATTGTGCACCATAATTTGTGGTGAATCTTCAAGAGAATAACGACACCAGCTTGTATATTATCTAGCCCAACAAAAGTGTTTGTGGCAGCTAATGGCGTACCAACACCTGTCGCGCCAATTGTTGCCGCAATATATAGATTAACCGCGCCACCCATTATCTGCATGGTAGAGGCGAGATTGCGTAATGGTCTTTCTGGTTCCCCCATGATGTTTCGCATCGTCTCAATCCCTGCAAAAAAATTATGCTTTCACCAACGGTAAACAGTCTTGCATGGATAACATTTTTTTGATATTGAGTTTTTAAGGCCCCATCTTGGTAAAATTCATCTATAAAATGATTTTCAACAGGCGTTGCTGTTAAATCCCAAGTTTTAACGTGAGCAAACCATCTGGTAGGTATTTTGACTTTGATTCATGAAAAACTCTATTATTCGTATCAAACTGCAACAGCATTACAGCATAATCTCTTGCTGTAATCTTATATTTATAATTTTATTAAGCGTCAGTTCAATCATCGGCTGGTTTAACTCAACATGTTGATAGGTTAATTTTTTGGCTTTGAGTTTATATGAATAGGCGAGTTTCAAAATTCACGTTAATGAGACTGGGTGTGCGAAGCTGTTTTAGATTGAGTTTAATAGCGGTGAAGTGGGTAGAGGTTTTTCGATATCGCTAAGCTCATCGGTTTTATACATCAAGACTAATCTGCTCTTTGAGTTTAGTTTCGTAATCTTTTTCACCTCCGCTGCCATCAAGGACGAGCGGACTACTTAGGTACTCATTAGCAATTCTAGCAAGTTTATCACTCTTATAACTGTAATCACTTTTATCAAACCCTTCACTATGGGTGGATGGTAGGATAGATTTTAATAGTTTGCCTTAGTAATGTAGGGTCACGGGTTATCAAAAGCAGTTCACTCTCATCACTACCCAAATCACCAATGAACGACCTACAGCTGTGATAAATTTAGTCTCATTTAAGAGTAGTAGCATCTGGGAAAAAGAGCTCACCTATCTGCTCGGTCGGGGCGAAATGGCGGCTCACTATTATAGTTATACAGGTGCTGAAGTTCTGCAGGACGCAGGTAATCACTACCTCCGTAGCCAATCTTTCATCTTGTTAACGCTTGTTTATCAGTGTTACCTGGGAGCAACTATTTTGCTTAATTTATCAAGCCACGCCTAAATCAGAGTTTTTACGTTTAGCTGCGTTTTTTATAAATAGCGTTAAATCGGTATCCCTTGATTATTAAATTCAATAATAGGTGCACTTAAATCTAACAGCACTTTCAGATACCTGCCAAAACGGGTCACAATAACAATAAAAATATCTAACTCAATGAACGCACGCTTTTAAAAAGTCTTATCTATAATCGAACTCGAGCTCTTTTAATGGCAGTAGCTGAGATTAGCAGGTCAAATAGTTGTGCTGCAAGTACGGTTAAAGCGGCGTCTTTTTTTTTAAACTTTTTCTTAACGTAAGCGCTGTTAAATGTTGAATTATTGTAAATCCAACTTGGTAGTGGCAGCTCTAGCAGAATTGCGCTTTCAGTAAATAGCGCGGTAGCTAAAACTTTGTGCAACTTTATCGGGGATTTTGTGGTAGTAAGTTTGGTAAGGGAGTCCAACCTGTTGTAATACTTGATAAAAATCTTTACAAGACTCTGGATCGGCAACTAACTTTTTTAATAACATCGCGGTAATCTGAATCATAAAATGTTTAATCCGTTTTGGGCGACTAAAATAGTCCAAAACCGGCTAAACGCGCGCTCATCCTGCCACGCATCGGCTGACACTAATTGATAGTGAAACATCTATTCCTTTTCATCCTTGGTTTTTGTTATTGGGTTTTATTTTGTAGTTTTTTTGATATAACTGTTTTCTTGATAAAATCAGCGCAATTTTAACATGGAGGTGCTGTTGAGTTCTTTTTTAGATAATTAGCAATACGT